>NZ_CP117025.1:2410000-3010000 GCF_028551275.1 Sphingomonas hankookensis | reverse complement strand
CGCGACCGTCCGGCGGGAGGCGACGATGGTGGCGGTCATCGGCTCCAGCGCGGTGATCGCACGGACCACGCCGTCGCCGCCCGACCGTGCTCCCTTGCCGCCCGATCCCCGGCGGATCGCGAACCGGTCGAGCCGGACCGGGTAGCGATGCTCGAGGATTTCCGGGTCGGTGATCCGCGTGTTGGTCATGTGGCTGTGCACCGCGGACGTGCCGGCAAAGTCCGGCCCCGCGCCGGTCCCGCCGCAGATCGTTTCGTAATATTGATAGCGGTCGTTGCCGAACAGGAAGTTGTTCATCGTCCCCTGCGCCGCCGCGCAGGCGCCCAGCGCGCCGAGCAGCGCGTTGCAGACAGCCTGACTGACCTCGGTATTGCCCGCGACCACGGCGCGGCCCGGCGGCGGCGACAGGAACGTGTCGTCGGGGATGACGATGGTGAGCGGCGCGAGACAGCCTTCGTTGAGCGGCAGGTCTTCACCGACCAGGCAGCGAAAGGCGTAGAGGACGACCGCGCGCGTGACCGCGGGGGGTGCGTTGATATTGCCGGTGCTGGCCGGACCGGTGCCGGTGAAGTCGATCGTCGCCGCACGCGCCGCATGGTCGATGGTGACGCGGACCTTGAGCGGCGTGCCGTCGTCCATTGCATAGTCGAACGCTCCGTCCGCCAGACGGGTCAGCACGCGGCGGATGCTTTCCTCGGCATGGGCCATGACATGCCTCATATAGGCTTCGACGACGTGCCAGCCGCTGGCGGCGACCAGCGCGGACAGTTCGGCGATGCCGGTCGCGTTGGCGGCAAGCTGCGCCTTGATGTCGGCCACATTGGTATCGGGGCTGCGGGCCGGATAGCGCGCGTCGGACAGCAGCGCACGGAACGCGTCCTCGCGCAGCTGCCCGCCATCGACCAGCAGGAAGTCGTCGATCACCACGCCTTCCTCCTCTAGCGTGCGCGAAGCGGGGGGCGTCGAGCCAGGGGTCAGCCCGCCGATATCGGCGTGATGGCCGCGATTGGCGACGAAGAAGCGGATGTCGCGCCCCGCATCGTCGAACACCGGCGCGATCACCGTCACGTCGGGCAGATGGGTGCCGCCGTTGAACGGATTGTTGAGCGCGACGACGTCGCCCGGCTTCAGCGTCTTCCCCCGGCTGGCGAGGATGGTGCGCACGCTCTCCCCCATCGCCCCCAGATGCACCGGGACATGCGGCGCGTTGGCGACCAGCCGCCCCTGCGCATCGAACAGCGCGCACGAAAAGTCGAGCCGTTCCTTCATGTTGACGCTGCTGGCGGTGTTGCGCAGCACGACGCCCATCCGCTCGGCAATGCCCATGAAGCGGGTATTGAACAGTTCGAGCTGGATCGGATCGACGACCGCCGGATCGAGCGCGCCGCGCGCGGCGGCCCCGTCGTGGCGCAGGACCAGTTCGCCGCCAGCGCCGACCTCGACGGTCCAGCCCGGTTCGACCATCGTCGTCGCGATCGCTTCGCGGATCAGCGCGGGGCCGGCGATCCGGTCGCCGGGGCGCAGGCCGGCACGGTCATGGACCGGCGTGCGATGGTCCGCGCCGCCGGTCCACACGGTCACATGGTCCAGCGGCGCGGGCAGGCCACCATCGCGCGGCGGCAGCGGCACGGGCGCAACCGGTTCGCCGGCGACAATCGCCTCCACCACCACACTGTCGATGACGATGGCGCGCTCGGGACTGACGAAGCCGAACCGGGCGCGATGCGCCTGTTCGAACGCCGCGCGCATCGCATCCTCATCGGCCCAGTCGACCGGCAGCGCGGTATCGGTGCCGGCATAGCGCAGATTGACCGTCACCACCCGGCGAGCGTCCGCACCGACCTCCCGCGCGGCGTCGTCGCCAAGCGTCGCGACCAGCGCGTCCAGCGCCGCGCCCAGCGGCTGTTCGACCGAACGCTGCCGGATCGCGACCTTGTCGGCCAGCCCCATGCCATAGGCGGACAGCACCCCGGCGAACGGATGGATCAGGACCGTGCGCATCCCCAGCACCTCCGCCACGCGGCAGGCATGCTGCCCGCCCGCGCCACCGAAACATTGCAGCGCGAAAGTCGCGACATCCTCCCCCTGTTCGAGTGCGACGCGCTTGATCGCGGCGGCCATCTGCGCGACCGCGACGTCGAGGAAACCTTCGGCAACCCGACGCGGATCGTCCATGCCCGTCCGTACGGCGAGATCGAAAAAGCCGCCCCGCGTCGCGGCGAGGTCGAGCGGTTCGTCGCCGTTCGGGCCGAACACCGCCGGGAAATAGGCCGGCTGAATCTTGCCGACCAGCACGTTCGCATCGGTCACGGTCAGCGGCCCGCCCCGCCGGTAGCAGGCCGGCCCCGGATCGGCTCCCGCGCTGTCGGGCCCGACGCGGAACCGCGACCCGTCATAGTGCAGGATCGAACCGCCGCCCGCCGCCACCGTCTCGATCGACATCATCGGCACGCGCATCGCGACACCGGCGATCTCGGCGTCCAGCACCCGCTCGAACCGGCCGGCATAGAGCGCGACGTCGGTCGAGGTGCCGCCCATGTCGAACCCGATTACCCGGTCGAACCCGGCGGCTTCCGCTGTCCGCGCCGCCGCGACGACGCCGCCTGCCGGTCCGGACAGGATCGCGTCCTTGCCCTGGAACGCCCGCGCATCGGCCAGCCCGCCGCTCGACTGCATGAAGTGCAGCGGAACGGGGCCGAGCGCGCCTGCCACCCGGTCGACATAGCGGCGCAGCACTGGCGACAGATAGGCATCGACCACCGTCGTCCGCCCGCGCGCGACGAGCCCGATCAGCGGGCTGACCGCATGGCTGGCCGAGACCTGCGCGAACCCGGCCTGCCGGGCGAGTGCGGCGACCCGCGCCTCGGTCGCGGCATGCGCCCAGCCATGGGTGAGCGCGATCGCGACGGCGTCATACCCCTCCACCCGGCGGGCGGTCAGCAGGGCGAGCGTCCCGGCATCGTCGAGCGGTAGGACCTCCACGCCGTCGCGATCGATCCGCCCGCCGATTTCGATCACATCGTCGTACAGCGGCGCGGGGCGGCGGATCGCCAGGTCGAACAGGCGCGGCCGGGTCTGGTCGCCGATCGCCAGCAGGTCGGCAAAGCCGCGATCGACCACCAGCAAAGTCCGTGCGCCCTTGCGTTCCAGCAGCGCGTTGGTCGCGACGGTCGTACCCATCTTGACCGCGGCGATGGCCTCGGCCGGCAGCGGGGCGTCGTCCGCCAGCTTCAGGATGGTGCGGATGCCGGCGACCGCCGCATCGGCATAGCGTTCCGGGTTTTCGCTCAGCAGCTTGGCGGTCTGCAACGATCCATCGGGCGCGCGGGCGACGATGTCGGTGAAGGTGCCGCCCCGATCGATCCAGAAAGACCAGCCCGCCATGTCCATCCTCCGTGACGAATCGTCGATAAATCGTCGACAAATGATCAAGCTGGATTGACAGATTTGCGCGCCGGCGCAACCCTCCGCCGGAGAAAGGGGATCGGGGCATGGCACAGGACAGGCGGGCTATCGTATCGTCGGCGCATCTTGCCGATGGCGCCGCGCCCGCTTTGTCCGAGTTGGAGTTCAGCCTGACGCTGGCGGCGGCATCCTATCAACGCTGGATCGCGCGTTGCGCGGCGGCCGCCGGTCTGGCGCTGTCGCCGCTGGAGGTGCTGATTCTCCATACCGTCCGCCACCGCGACCGGGCGAAGCGGATCGCCGACATCACCCTTGTCCTCGATATCGAGGACACGCACCTCGTCACCTACGCCATCCGCAAGCTGGAGCGCGCCGGGCTGATCGCGACGCACCGTGCGGGGAAGGAAAAGCTGGTCGCGGCGACCGATGCCGGCCGCGATTTCTGCGCGCAATATCGCGAAATCCGCGAGCGGGTCCTGGCCAGCGCGATCGTCGCCGACGGGCCCGACAGCGCGCAACTGTCCGACGCGGCCGACCTGCTGCGCCGCCTGTCGGGGCAGTATAACCAGGCGGCCCGCGCCGCCGCGACCTTGTAAGGGGGGAGGGGCGCCATGCTGGTCCTGTCGGGGATCGCGATCATCATCATCGGCTTCGCGCTGCGGGTGAACCCATTGCTGGTCGTCACCGTCGCGGCGCTGGCCAGCGCGGCCGCCGCCGGCCATGGCCCGGTCGAGGTCGTAGCGATGATCGGCAAGGCGTTTGTCGATGCCCGGTTCCTGGCGATCCCGTTCCTCGTGCTGCCGACGATCGGCCTGCTGGAGCGCGCCGGGCTGCGGGTCCGGGCGCGCGCCATCGTGCAGGGGCTGCGCCGCGCGACGGCGGGCCGGGTGCTGATCGGCTATCTCGCGCTGCGCCAGATCACGGCGGCGCTCGGCCTGATCTCGCTTGGCGGGCATCCGCAGATGGTGCGGCCGATCGTGGCGCCGATGGCCGAGGGTGCGGAGGAGCGCGACGAACACCGGCCGCTTGATCCGCAGACCCGCGATCACATCCGCGCCCATGCCGCCGCCGTCGACAATATCGGCGTGTTCTTCGGCGAGGATGTGTTCATCGCGGTCGGATCGATCCTGCTGATCCGTGCGATCCTCGAACAGGATGGCGTGACCGTCGCGCCGCTCGAAGTGGCGGTGTGGGCGATCCCGACCGCGATCGCCGCATTCCTCGTCCATGGCGCGCGGCTGCTGCTGCTCGACCGTCGCCTGAAGCGTCGCGCATGATCGGGCTGGACGCGCTCGGCATCGCGGCGGCGACCCTGCCGGCGGCGGTCGCGATCCATCATGCGCTCGACCGGGCGGAGCCGACGCGGTGGCGCAATGCGGGCTTCTGGGGCGTGTTCGCTCTGCTGCTGGGGGTGGGGCCGTGGCTGCCCGACCTGGCGAATGGCTGCCTCGTCCTCGTCATGGTCGGTCTTGCCACCTGGGGACTGCACCCGGTGCCGCCCGCACCCAGTTCGGCGGAGGCGCAGGGCGTGCAGGCGGCGCGGCTGGGCAACTGGCTGTTCGTGCCGGCGCTTGCGATACCGCTGGTGACGCTCGCAGGGACGCTGTCGGTCGGCGACGGTCGCATTGCAGGCGCCCCAGTGATCGATCCGAAACAGGTGACTTTGGTCGCGTTGACCATCGGCGCGGTCGTCGCGCTGGTGCTGGCGATGCGGCTTACCCGCCTGCCGCGGTCCGCGCCGGTGGCGGAGGCGCGGCGGCTGGTCGATGCGATCGGCTGGGCGATCGTCCTGCCGCAAATGCTGGCGGCGTTGGGCGGCGTCTTCGCGCTGGCCGGTGTGGGGAAGGTTGTGGCGGACGGGGTCGTGAATGTCGTCGCGCTCGATACGCCGCTGCTCGCCACCATCGCCTATTGCGTCGGCATGGCGCTGTTCACGATGGTGATGGGCAATGCCTTTGCCGCCTTTCCGATCATGACCGCCGGCATCGGGCTGCCGATCGTCATCCGCCAGTTCGGCGGCGATCCCGCGATCGTCGCGGCATTGGGCATGTTGTCGGGCTTTTGCGGCACGCTGATGACGCCGATGGCGGCCAATTTCAACATCGTGCCGGCCGCGATCCTCGAATTGCGCGACCGTTTCGGCGTCATCCGCGTGCAATGGCCGACGGCGATCGTCCTGCTCGTCTTCAATATCGCAGTGCTGGCGCTGTGCGCCTTTCCCGGAGGACTGGTTCGATGACTCCCGATCAGGCAGCGGCGTTCGCCCGCATCGCGCTGGGCCATGTGACGCGCGAATATCCGCACAAGGCGGACCATGTGATGACCGGCGATGCCGACGCCTATCTGCCGCGCCGGGTGCATCCGATCTTCTTCGGCAGCTTCGACTGGCATAGCTGCGTCCATGGCTATTGGCTGCTGACGCGCATCCGCCGCCTGTTCCCCGATCTGGCCGAAGCCGCCGCGATCGACGCGCTGTTCGCCGATGCCTTCACCGCGGAGAAGGTGGCGGCGGAGCGCGCCTATCTCGACCAACCGATGTCGCGCGGGTTCGAACGACCCTATGGCTGGGCGTGGTTGCTGATGCTGCACAGCGAACTGATCGTCGCCGGCAGCCCGCATGCCGCGACGCTGCGTCCGCTGGCCGATGCCTTTGCCGAGCGCTGGCGCGCGCATCTGCCGCTGATGACCTATCCGGTGCGGGTTGGCATCCATGCCAATACCGGTTTCGCGGTGGTGCTGGCCGATCGCTATGCGCGGGTGACGGGCGATACGGCGCTGCGCGAATTGATGGCGGAGCGGGTGCGGCACTGGTTCGGCACCGACCGCGCGGCGCAGGCGTGGGAGCCGAGTGGCGAGGATTTTCTGTCGCCGGTGCTGATGGAGGCGATGGCGATGCAGCGCGTGCTGCCCGCCGACGCCTTTGTCGCGTGGTTCGCCGACTTCCTGCCCGCGCTGGGGGCAGGTGAGCCGGCGACGCTGCTCACCCCGGCGCGGATCAGCGACCGCAGCGACGGGCGCATCGCCCATCTCGACGGCCTGAACCTCAGCCGCGCCTGGGCGATGCGCGCGCTGGCACCCGCGATCGGCGGTACTGCGGGCGGCGTGCTGGAGGCTGCCGCCGATGCGCATCTGTCCGCCGCGCTGGGCGAGATTGCGGGCGACTATATGGGCGAACACTGGCTCGCGACCTTTGCCTTGCTGGCGCTGACCGGGGTCGATTGATCGCGGGCCCGGCGATGCCCGCTTCTCACCACGGAAGCGGCGGTATACCACGGCGACCATGCAAGCACCGGATCGCGTTCGTCGTGTCGTCATCCTGGGGGGCGGGACCGCCGGCTGGATGACGGCGGCCGCGCTGTCGCGCAGTTTCGGCGATACGGTCGCGATCACCCTGCTCGAATCCGATGCGATCGGCACCGTCGGCGTGGGCGAGGCGACGATCCCGACGATCCACTGGTTCAACGAGCTGATCGGGATCGACGAGGCAGAATTCTTGCGCGCGACGAAGGCGACGTTCAAGCTCGGCATCGAGTTCGTCGACTGGGCCGCGCCGGGACATCGCTATTTCCATCCCTTCGGACAGTTCGGGGCGACGCTGCCCGGCGTCGCTTTCCACCATCGCTGGCTGAAGGCGCAGGCGGAGGGCATGGACGTGCCGCTGTCCGCACTTTCGCTCGCGACGCAATTGGCGGCAGAAGGACGGTTCGCCAAGCCGGTGGGCGATCCGCGGTCGATCCTGTCGACGCTCGGCTATGCCTATCATTTCGATGCCGGGCTTTACGCCGCCTTCCTTCGACGGCGCAGCGAGGGCGCGGGCGTGGTCCGGGTCGAGGGACAGTTGCGCAACGTCGAGCGCGATAGCGACACCGGCCTGCTTACCGCGCTGGTCACCGAGCGCGGCGAACGCATCGCGGGCGACCTGTTCATCGACTGCTCGGGCTTTCGCGCGCTGCTGATCGCGGGGGAGATGGGGGAGGGCTATGAGGACTGGTCGCACTGGCTGCCCTGCGACCGCGCGGTCGCGGTGCCGTGCGCCCGGGTCGCGGCGACCACGCCGTTCACGCGATCGACCGCACGCGCGGCAGGGTGGCAATGGCGCATCCCGCTCCAGCATCGCACCGGCAACGGCTATGTCTATGCCAGCCGCTACGTGTCGGATGACGAGGCGGCGGCGACGCTGATGGCGAACCTCGATGGCGAGGCGCTGGCCGAACCGCGCTTCCTGCGCTTCACCGCCGGCACGCGGCGGCGGCCGTGGCGGGGCAATGTGGTCGCGATCGGGCTGTCGTCGGGATTCCTCGAACCGCTGGAATCGACCAGCATCCACCTGATCCAGAGCGGCATCGCCAAGCTGCTGACCTTGTTCCCGAACCGCGACCATGACCCGGCGCTGGCCGACCGGTTCAACACCGTGTTCGCCCGCGACATGGACGGGGTAAAGGATTTCCTGATCCTGCACTATCACGCCAACACCAACCCCGCCCCCCTGTGGCAGCACTGCCGGACGATGACGCTGCCCGAGACACTGATCGCGCGCGAGGAACAGTATCGGCGATCGGGGCGGATCATCCTCGATGCCGACGAATTGTTCCGCGACGCGAGCTGGCTGGCGGTGCTGAACGGTCAGGGGATCGTGGCGCAGGGCTATAACCCTCTGGCCGATGCGATCGACAGCGCGACGAATAAGGCGCAGGTCCGCCAGATCGCCGACGTGGTCGCGCGGGCCGCGCCGACGCTGCCGCTGCACGATGCCGCGCTGGCCGCGATCATCGGCACGGCATGACCGCGCCCGATATCGTCGCTCGGCGGGTCGGGACGGAGCGGCAACCGATCGCGATCGTCGACCATTTCCATCCCGACCCGGCAGCGTTGCGGGATATTGCCGCCGCCGCCCGGTTCGAACCGGCGCGACGGCAATATCCGGGCATCCGCGCGGCATTGCCGGGCGATTATTTCCAGGCGGTGCGGCCGGCGCTGTCGCAGGTGCTGGCACATGTCTTCGGTCATCGTGGCGGCGTCGCGCTGCTCGATGCCAGTTTCTCGATCGTGACCGTGCCGCCCGAACGGCTGTCCGTCGAGCAGCGATTGCCGCATTTCGACGCGGTCGAGCCGGACCGGATCGCACTGGTCCATTATCTGGGCGCGGGCGATAGCGGCGGCACCGCATTCTACCGCCATCGCACGACCGGGTTCGAGACGATCGACGCGACGCGTGCACCCGCCTATCTCGACGCGGTGACCCGCGAGGTGCGGCGGGTGCCGCCGCACGGCTTTATCGCCGGATCCACCCCGATGTTCGAACAGGTGTCGGCGATCGATGCGCGCTGCAACCGGGCGGTGATCTATCGCAGCGCGTTGCTGCACAGCGGATCGATCCCGCCCGGCGCGGTGCTGAGTGCCGATCCGCGTGAAGGGCGGCTGACGGTTACCGCCTTCCTGTCGCTGGGCTGAGCGCGCGCGGTGGCTGCACCGCCAGATAGACGGTGCTCCACAATTGTGCGGCGTTCGATTCATCCACGTCCTGCTTGCCGGCGCCGAACGCCATGACCCGGTATCGCCCGCCGCTATAGTCCCACGACCAGAGTTCGGAGCTCTGCGTCGCGCGGGTGGCGGCGATCGCGCGCCACAATGTCGCCTGCGCACGGGTCAGGACCGCGCGGGTCGCGGGCGGCAGGTCGCGGCGGGCGAGCTGCCGCTCGAGGCCGGCGGCGAACAACGCCTGCTGCCACGACCACACGACCGCGCCGTGATAGGCGGCCGGGGTGAAGCGCCCCTGTACGCTCGCGTCGGTCTGCGCCGGATTGGCGACGAGCATGCCGATATCGGTCATCAGCCCGGCGGGAAACGGTCGCATTGCCGCGGTGACATAGGTTTCCAGATCGGCGGGGGACGGTTCCGCGAACATCAGCGTGAAGCCTTCGTCGGAATGGACGATCGGGATCGGCCGGCCGGCGTCGTCGAGGGCGATCGCATGGAAGACCAGCGGCGCAGTGCCGAGGGCGGTGAGCGCGGGCGCGGCCGGGATGCCCAGCGTGCGGGCATAGTCGTCGATGCGCGGCCGGGCCTGGGTCGCGGGTATCGAGACGCGGAAGAGGGGCGGGGCGCGGTCGCGCCAGACAGCGGCCATCGCATCGGCCCGCGACAGCGCAGCGCGGTCCTGCGCCGTCAGGTAGCGGTCGAGCAGTCCGGCGCGCAGCAGCCGCGCCGCCGATTCGAGCGCGGCGGGCACGAACACCGCGTTGACGTCATAGGCATAGCGGCCGCGGCCCAGCCCCTCTTCGCTGTCGCGCCACTGGCCGGTCAGGCGGCCCTTGGGAATCGCGATCAGGCGCGAGGGTTCGGGGCGGTCGGCGAAGGGGCGTGCGCTGTCGATAACGTGGCGAAGGTTACGCACTAACGCCTTTCCGGCGGGGGCGGTGGTGCCGGGGATGGCTTCGCTGGCGATCGGGCGGTCGAGGAAGGCGCGGGCGGTGGCGGTGTTGCCGTGGTCGAGGAGATAGGCGGCGGCGACGGGGGCGAGCATATAGTCGTCGTCGACCATCGCGTAATCGAGCACGGCCGCGTCACTGCGCTGATTAAGTTTACGCCGGTCGACCACGGCGAACTCGCCAATGCCCTCTTCATGCGCGACATCGCCGCGCGCATCGAGCCGGGCGAGCACCGAACCCAGCCCCGCCTCGATCGCCTGCGGCTGCAACACCGGCATCAACAGGCGCAGCGACATCAGCGTGTCGCGACCGAAATAGGTCTGGAACCGCCACGACCCGGCGAGGAATTTTTCGCGATAGCTGAGGAAACGCAACGCGTTACGCGCGCCGGGATCGTTGGCGGCACGTGCGTTGAGCAATTCGTTCGCGGCAAGGCCGTGCAACGGCGTCTCCCCGCTCGACGCCAGGATTTCCATGCGCAGCGGCCGGCCGGCTGCGGCGACCAGCACGCCGCCCCGGATCGAGCCGGAGAGCAACCTTATCTGCAGCAGATAGCCGGGCCTGCCATCGAGGCGCGGGCGGCTCCAGCGGATCGTGTTGCCCGACACGACCGGATCGACCGCGACGTCGGCCGGAAAGCGACCCACCGACTGATAGTCGCGCAGGAAGCGGATCGACGACAGGACCGCCTGTTTCACCCGCAGTTCGGGCGCGTCGATGCTGGCGATGGTCTGCACGGCCGGTTGCGGACCGGCGATGCCCGGCGCGGTGGTCGGGCGCGGCGCCTGTTCCAGACGCCAGGTCGCCGCGCGCCCGACAGGTTCGAACCACAGCCCGACCCCGCTGTTCCCGGCGGGAAAGGCGACGAGGATGCGCGGATCGGTGCCGTTGCGCAGCAGCAGGTGCGCGGCGACCGGCCCTTCGCGGACAAAGGCGTTGAGATTCTGCCCCTCGGTCAGCTGATAGGCGAGTTCGGGCGCCCTGGCCGGTCGCTGTGCCACCGCCAGTCCCGTTCCCGCCAGCATCACGCCGGCCAGCATCCATCGCGCCACGGTCTTCATGTGTCGAACCTCTTTTGCGAAGCGCGCGACCCCGAAAAGGCCCCGCGCTCTTTCGTGACGTCATCGTACCCCCGCACCGGCGGGGGTCCAGAGCCAAGCAAAACAACGGCCTGCATTCGTGACCCTGGACCCCCGCCTGCGCGGGGGTACGGAAAGGCGACGACAGGGCCCGTCAGAACCGGAAGGTCAGCGTGCCCCCATAGGTCGGACCGACGATGCCGCGGGCATAGAAATAGCCGTCGGTAATCGCCTGGGTCTGACCCTGACGCGGATTGCCCTCGGTCAGGCCGACCACGTCGAACACGTTGTCGGCGTTCAGGTTCAGCTGCACCCGTTCGCTGAGGTTCAGGTTCACGCCGATCCCGGTCACGCCGTAGCTGGGCAGGGCGATGCCGTTGCCGTTGTCGGCAAAGATCTTGCCGACGAACTTGTAGCGGGCATAGACGTCGCCCAGCCCGTCGGGCAGCGTGAGCGTCGGCAGGATCGTGAACAGCTGCGCCGGCGTCCGTTCGGGGCGATTGCCCTCGAACGCCGCGCCCTGATCGACGCCGTCCAGCTGCAGGTTGAGCAGCTGCGGGTCCTGGAACACACCCTGGAAATCGACCGAGAACCAGTTGGTCGGCCGCACCACCAGGTCGATCTCGACCCCCTTGGTGCGCAGGTCGGCGTTCAGATTCTGCTGCTGCGACGGGTTGGTCGGGTTGGCGAAGTTGTAGTTCTGATTGTCGAAATTGGTGCGGAACACCGTCGCCGAGCCGGAGAAGAGGCGACCATATTGGTAGCGCACGCCGGCTTCGTACAGCTCGATCGTGGTGATCGGATCGACATTGTTGGTCTGGAACCCGTTGGCATAGCGGGCATAGACCGAGAAGTTCGGCGTGATCAGATAGTTGGCGCCGACCGTCCACGACGCCTTGCGCTGCGTGCGCTGCCGTGTGGTGAAGGTGCCGTCGAAGCTGGCGCCGACATTGCGGATGACGCCGCCGACGCCGGGCTGCACCGGCTGGTTCACCGCCAGCTGGTTGCCGTCGAGCGCGGTCGCGTCGTCGCTTTCCCAGCGCACGCCGCCGTCGACGCGCAGGTCGCCGAACGCGACTTCGTCGTTGACGTAGAGCGAGACCGCCGAGTCCCGCCGCTCGCGGATGCCGGCACCCCAGTCGCCATAGGAGACGAGGCCGTTGTCCGACAGCGTGCCGATGACCTGGTTGTTACCGTCCAGCGCGACGATGTCGTACACGTCGCTGTTGGTCTTCACGTCGTTGACCATGCTGGCGGTGGCCGACTGATCCTGCTTGCGGATCACGTTGTAATACATGACGCCGGCGGTCAGCGAGTTCTTGAACCGGTCGTTTTCATATTCCCAGCGACCGCCGACATTCGCGCCGAAATCGCGGCCGTCGATATAGTCGTGGTTGAGCGTGGTCCGCTGGAGGAAGCCGTTGCCGGCCAGCGCGGCGAGCTGTGCGGTCTGGTTCGACCCCAGCACCACGCCGGTCCGCAAATTCTTGATCCCGAAGCGCGTCGCCGCCGGATAGGCCGCGCGGCCGAGCGTCAGCAGGTCGTTGATCGGCGAGGAGGCGCCGGGCGTCAGATAGTTCTGCGCGCTGGTCAGGCCGGCATTGCCGGTGCCCGATCCTGGGAACAGGCCGTTGAAGTCGTAGGAATATTTCAGGTAGCGGGCATGGGCGAACAGGTCGATGGTCTCGCCCACCGGCTTTTCGATGTCGAAGCGGACCTGCGCGGTCTTCGCCTTGATCCCGTCGCGATAGCGGAATTCGCGGAAGCCGCTGGGATGGGCGAAGGTCGACACCGGCACCGCGATATTGGCGAAGGCATCGCCGCCGACATTGCCGTCCTGCGTATCCAGCCCCGGAATGCCGCGGATCTTGCCCCCGTCGAGGCGGTAGGGCATCGTCGCATAATAGGCGTTTTCGACATCGCCGCCCTTGGCCGACAGGCGCGCATAGCCGCCATCGTCGAAGCGATATTCGAGCATCCCCTTCAACCGCCAGCCGGCATAGTCGAACGGGTTTTCGCGCACGCCGGGGCTCGACTGGATATAGCCGCCGACATTGAAGGCGAGGTTTTCGGCCAGCGGCTGCGAATAATAGAAGTCGCCGCGCTTCATGCCGTAATTATAGGCGGTGACGCGTGCGGCTCCTTCGGCTTCCCTGAAGTTCGGGCGCTTCGAGATGAAGTTGATCGTCGCGCCCGCGCCGTTGACGGTCAGTACGCCCGACGACCCGCCCTTGACTGCTTCGAGGCGATCGATGGTCAGGTCCTGGTCGAAGAAGAAGTCGGCGCCGCCGCCGCCATAGAGGATCGGCATGCCGTCCTCCTGCAGCTGGACGAAGCGCTGGCCGCCGCCCTGCAGGCCGCGTACCGAATAGTTGTTCGATACCTGACCCGCCGTCGCTTCGACGAAGATGCCGGGCACCAGTTCGAGCATGTCGGCGGTCGAACGCGGCGCGCGCCGGTCGATATCGGCGCGGTCGGCGAGCGTGATATCGGCCGATGCGGTGATGAGCGGACGATCGCGCGAGGTCGTGCCGGTGACGACGATCACGTCCTGTTCGTCATCGGCGGTCGTGGTGCCGTCGGTCGCCTGCGTCGCGGCCGGATCGGCCGGCGCGGTCTGCGCCCAGGCGATCGTCGGCAGCATAGCGGCGCCAGCCAGCAATGCTGCACGCGCGGCTGCGCGATTGAATGTCAGCATGTTCCCTCTCCACCCAGATATTCCGTTGGTCCCGGCATTGCTGGGACCGGTTACATCTAGACCCCGGCGGAAAGGCCGGCAATCATGGTATACCGGGAACCGTATCAGAAAGTCGTTCTGTGGCGATTGCGCAACATTGGCTGGAACGGGTGCGGCCAAGTCGCCGTAAAGTCTTGCGAACCGCGTTGCTGGGCGCGGGCATGGCGGCGGTCGTGCGACCGGTGCGGGCGGCATCGTCGCGGGTCGAGGCGCTGATCACGCGGATGACCCTGGCCGAGAAGGCGGGACAACTCAGCTGTTTCAACGACGAGGTTCGGCCGGTCGGCGCGGTGTTCAATCCGGTCGTCGATCCCCGCGGGCGCGACGCGATGCTGGCCGATATCCGCGCCGGGCGGGTCGGCATGCTGTTCAACGGCTATGGCGTAGCGGGTGCGCGGGTGGCGCAGGCAGCGGCGTTGCAAAGCCGGCTGCGCATCCCGCTGGCCTTTGCCGCCGACGTGCTGCACGGCTGTCGCACGATCTTTCCGATCCCGCTGGCCGAGGCGGCGGCGTTCGACCCCGACCTGTCGCGGCGTGCGGCGCGAGCGGTCGCGCGCGAGACAACGGCGGGCGGCATCCATTGGACCTTCGCGCCGATGGTCGATGTCGCGCGCGACCAGCGCTGGGGCCGGGTGGCGGAAGGGGCGGGGGAGGATGTGCTGCTCAACCGCGTGCTGGCGGCGGCGCGGGTCGAAGGGTTTCAGGGACCGGACCTGACGCGCCCCGACGCGCTGCTGGCGACGCCCAAGCATTTCGTCGGCTATGGCGCGGTGCGCGGCGGCATGGAATATGCCGCGGTCGACATGAGCATGGCCGAGCTGCGCGAGACGTTCGTGCCGCCCTTCGCCGCCGCCTTTGCCGCCGGGGCGGGCGCGACGATGGCGTCGTTCACCGATTTTGGCGGGGTGCCGGTCAGCGCCAACCGGCCGCTGCTGACCGACCTGTTGCGCGGCGAACTGGGCTTCGACGGGGTGTGCGTGTCGGATTACGATGCCGACCGCGAGCTGATCGCGCACGGTATCGCGGCGGACGAGGCCGATGCGGCGCGGCTGGCGATCCTCGCCGGGATCGACATGTCGATGCAGAGCGGGTTGTTCGTGCGGCACCTGCCGGCGCTGGTGACGAGCGGCCGGGTGCCGGTGGCGGCGGTCGACCAGGCGGTGCGGCGGGTGCTGACGCTGAAGGAGCGGCTGGGCCTGTTCGACGATCCGTTCCGATCGATCGATGCGCGGGCCGAGCGGCGCGAGACGGGGAGCGTGGCGATCCGGCGGACCGCGCGCGAGGTGGCGACGCGATCGATCGTGCTGTTGCGCAACGATCGCGACCTGCTGCCGCTGCCGCGCACCGGGCGGCGCATCGCGCTGATCGGGCCGTTCGGTGCGGACCGGGCGAATTTGAACGGGCCATGGTCGTTCGCGGGCGATGCGACGGACGGGATCGATATCGCGCAAGGCGTGCGCGCGATGCTGGCCGATCCGCAGGCGCTCAGCGTCGAGGCGGGGTGCGGGATCGTCGATCCGCTGCCCGGCGGGATCGAGCGCGCGGTGGCGGCGGCGCGCGCGGCGGACGTGGTTCTGCTGGCGATCGGCGAGGGCGCCGACATGTCGGGCGAGGGCAACAGCCGCACCGCTATCGTCGTGCCGCCGGTGCAGCAGGCGCTGGCGGAGGTGGTCGCGGCGACCGGGCGGCCGGTGGTGGTGCTGTTGCGCCATGGCCGGGCGCTGGCGCTGGACGGGGCGGTGCGCGATGCGCCCGCGCTGCTCGCGACGTGGTTCCTGGGGGAACAGACCGGTCCGGCGATCGCCGACATCCTGTTCGGCGTCGTGGAGCCGACCGGACGGCTGCCGGTCAGCTTTCCGATGGCAAGCGGACAGCAGCCCTGGTCCTATGACCGGCGCAGCACCGGGCGGCCGGCCCCCGACAGCGATCCGATGGCGGCGGGCCGCAGCCATTGGCGTGATGCGCCGGACCGCGCGCTATACCCGTTCGGGTCGGGCATGGGGTATACGCGCTTCGCGCTGTCCGAGCTGCGCCTGCCGGCCATGGTCGCGGCGGGGGCGGCGGTGCCGGTATCGGTGGCGGTGCGCAACATCGGCGCGCGGACCGGAACGGCACTGGTCCGCGTCGACCTGCACGACCGGGTGGCGAGCAGGAGCCGACCGGTGCGCCAGATGAAGGCGTTCGCGCGGGTGACGCTGGCACCGGGCGCCGAGACGCGGGTCGCGCTGGAGATCGCCGGCGACGCGCTGGCGCTGGTGGCGAGCGACGGGACGTGGCGGATCGAACCGGGCGCGTTCGACTGCTGGGTCAATGCGGGGGACGATGCCGAAATTGCGGGGGCGTTCGAGGTGCGGTGAACGGAGGGCTCGGAGGCCGCGCCGGTGAGGCGGGATCAGGGTTGCGGTTCGGCGCGCAGCCAGCCCGTGATCGAATAGCGCCGCGCCGGGGCGGCACGGGTCACTTCGCTGACGCTGTGTTCCTGCGGCACGGCAAAGATGGTCATCCGGTTGAACCCCGGCGCGACCGCGCGCAGTTCGCCGTCCGGCCCGTGGAACAGCAGCAGCCCGCCCCATTCGGGCCGCCATCCCGGGGTGAGGCCAAAGACATAGGCGGCCCGGCGATGCTTGCCCGCGACGGCATCGTCATGGACGGTCAGGAAATCGCCGGGGGCATAGGCGGTCGCCTGCGCATCGGCGAACCGTACGTCACCCGCCCCGGTAATCGCCCGCAAGGCGTCCAGCATCGCCGGCGACGACATCCAGCGGGCGAAACCGCCAAGCGGGGTCGTATCGCCCGCGCGGTCCCGCACGGCGTCGGACACGCGGATGCTGTCGAAGCGGAACTGAAAGCCGGCGCGCGCGGCGGCATAGACCGCGAGGTTCAGCGCCTCGGCCCGTTCCGGCGGGATCGCCCCCCATCCGGCGCGGTCGAATTCGACGACCTGGTCGCCGCTCAGCACCAGCTTGCGCCAGTCGGTCCGCTGGCGCAGATGCGCCGAAAGCAGCAGCGCGGCATCGCCGGCCAGGGCATTGTCGATCACCACGCGCCCGTCGCGGCGATAGCGTTCGGCGAGCATCGCGAGATCGAGGGTCGGGTCGAGCGTGAACATCGGTGCCGGATGGCATGGCACCGATCGCGCGGCGAATGAAGCCCCCGTGTCGGGCGACGGCTTGCGCCATCGCGCCGGCTGGGCGAAACCTTTCGCGTATGACCACCCGGTATTCCGCATGATCGAACTGCTCGCGCTCAACCCGTCGCTCGACCGGACGGCACTTGCCGCGCAATTCGCGGCGGACGGACGGGTGCAGATCCGCGATGTGCTGACCGATGTCTCGGCACGCGCGCTCCACCGCGTCATCGCCGAACAGACGCCATGGGGCATCGCCTATGATGTCGGCACCGACAAGCCGGTCGGGCTGACCGCCGCCGAGTTCGCCGCGCTCGACCCGGCACGCCGCACCGCCATCCGCGAGGCGATCGAGCAGGCGATGCGCGGGCGCGACTATGGCTTTTCCTATGCGCGCTACCCGATCCTCGATGCCTATCTCCAGCACTGGGCGCCGGGCGGGCCGCACGACATCGTGCTCGAACATATCAACGACGCGCCGTTCCTCGACCTGGTGCGCGGCGTCACCGGCATGCCCGACCTGCGCAAGGCCGATGCGCAGGCGACCTTGTTCGCGCCGGGCCAGTTCCTGGCGGAACATAGCGACTCCCATGTCGGGGAGGGGTGGCGCATTGCATACGTCCTGTCGCTCTGCGCGGTCGACTGGCGGCCCGATTGGGGCGGCTATCTCCAGTTCTTCGACGACGATGGCGATATCGTCGCGGGATATCGGCCGCGCTTCAACGCCCTGAGCCTGTTCGCGGTGCCGCGCCCGCATGCCGTCAGCTATGTGCCGCCATTCGCGCCGGTCGGGCGCTATTCGATCACCGGCTGGTTCCGCGACCGGTGAGCGCCGCCACGCTTCGACAGGCGGCGCTGGCGGCGGCTGCGCGGGGCGACGACGCCGCAGCGGCCAGGGGCTTCGCGCAGGCGGTGGCGACCTATCCGGGGAATGCCGCGCTGCTGAACAGTGCCGGGAATTTTCATGCCGGGGCGGGGCGGGCGGCGGAAGCACTGGCGCTGTTCGACCGTGCACTCGGCATCGATCCGGCGCTTGGCGAGGCGGCGATCAACCGCGCGATCGTCCTGACCCGGCTGGGCCACGCAGCCGAGGCGGTGGACGACCTGACCGCGCGTCAGGGCGCGCTTGCCGGGCATCCACGCTATTGGACGACGCGCGCCGCAGCCGAAAATGCTGCGGGAAACCTGCGCGGGGCAGCCGCCAGCTATGACGAGCAACTGCGCCGCGATCCGCGCAACCGCCGGGCGCTCCATGGCCGGGCGCGCATCGCGCTCGACCGGGGCGATGGCAGCGCGATCGCCCAGTATGATGCCGCGCTGGCCGAGACGCCGGGCGACCCGTGGCTGTTGCACGGGCTGGCACAGGCGCTGGAGGCGGCAGGCGACCGGGCGGCCGCGCTTGAGCTGTCGGAGCAATTGGCGACGCAGCTGCCGCAATGGATCGACGCGCTCGAACTCCATGCGACGCTGCGCTGGGCAGCAGGCGATCGGGACGATTTCTGCGATCATTATGCCGCGGCCGTGCCGCATCATGCCGATGGCGCGGCGGAGCGATCCTGGGCGGCGATGCTGGCCGGGATCGATGCGCATGCCGCCGCCGCCGACATCCTGGCGCAATGCCGTGCGCGGATCGGTCCGCGCGACCCGTTGCTGCTCGACGAAGCGGTCTATCGTGGCGAGGCCGGGGACGATGCGGGTGCCGAGGCGATCTTTGCCGCCGGGACGCCCGCAACCCCCGACTGGTGGATTGCCGCCGCACGGCAGGCGCTGCGGGCCGGACGCCCCGAACAGGCCGATACGCTGCTGGGACAGGCGATCGCGGTGCGGGATGATGACGTGATGGCGTGGAGCCTGCGCGATCTGGCATGGCGGGTGCTGGGCGATCCGCGCCACGACTGGCTGCATGGCAACCCTGCGCTGATCCGCGAAGCGTCGCTCGACCTGTCCGACGCGGCGCTGACGGACGCGATCGCGACGCTCGACCTGCTCCACGACCGCGCGGCGATGCCGATCGGTCAGTCGGTCAAGCTGGGCAGCCAGACGCGCGGCGGGCTGTTCCAGCGTGACGAACCCGCGATCCGGGTCGTCGCGCAGGCGGTGGAGCGGGCGCTCGGCGCCTATCGCGAGTCGCTGCCGGCGGCCGATCCGACACATCCGTTGCTGCGGGCCCGCGAGCGGCCGTGGCGGATCGCAGGAAGCTGGTCGATCCGCTTGAGCGGGGAGGGGCGCCACGCGCCGCATGTCCATCCCGAAGGGCTGTTGTCGTCGGCGGCCTATTTCGCGGTACCCGGTGGCGGGGCGGGCATGCTGGAGCTTGGCCGGCCGCCTGCGAACCTGCGCCTCGACCTGCCGCCGCTGCGGACGGTCGTGCCGCGCGTCGGACGATGCGTCCTGTTCCCCAGCACCCTGTTCCACGGCACTCGGCCGATCGCGTCGGGCAAGCGGATGACGATCGCCTTCGACGTCGCTTCACGCTGAAAGCGAAAGGGGCACCCGCGTCGCCGCGGATGCCCCCCTTGTTTCCATCGACGGACGACGGCGTCAGAACTGAAGCCGTGCACCCACGAAGAAATCGCGACCCAGCACGTCATAGGTGCCGGGGAAGGTGTTCGCCTGTTCCTGCAGCGAGCCGAGCACTTCCGGCTTCTGGTTGGTCAGGTTGTTGACGCCGATGTTGATCTGCAGCTTGTCGGTCGCATCGAACGCCGCGGCCAGATCGACATAGTTCACCGCGCCGATCCGTGCGTTCGGGAACAGCGCCGGATCCTGCGGCGTGCGCACCAGGCCGACGAACGTGTTGTTGAGACGACGATCCTCGACGCCCCCGAAATAGCGCCAGCGCGCCGACAGGACCATCGGGCCGTCGGATACGCTGAGGCGGGCATTGTGCTTCCACTTCGGCATCGGGTTGAGCGTCGGCACGATCGGAACCGAACCCTCGCCGATCGTCTCACGCTCCGGAATCGCGGCGACCGACGTGCTGCGGAACTTGTCGAGCCACGTGCCGAGGAACGAGAAGCTGATGTTCGAACGATCCCCGCCGGTGATCGAGAAATCGACCGGCAGCGAATAATCGGCGGCGACGTCGATGCCCGAGGTCCGGAGCGTCGCGATGTTGGCCGACAGCACGTTCGGGTTACGCCCGCCCGACGTTTCGCCGATCGCCCCGGTCGCCGTGTTGCGAACGCCCTGGAAGATCGAACAGATCGGGTTGCTGAGGTTCTGCGCCACGGTGAAGCACAGCGAGAGCGCATCGTTCAGGCCGCCACCGAAGGTCGCGATCGTGTCCTGCACCTTGATGTTGAAGTAATCGACCGTGACGTTCAGGCGTGGAATGAAGCTCGGACGGAACACGACACCGGCGGTGTAGGTGTCCGAGGTTTCTTCCTGCAGGTTGGGATCGCCGCCGAAATTGGCCTGGATCTGGGCGTTCGGCTGCACCGCGCGGGTGAACACCGCAGCCGCCGGCACGCCGTTGGCGATGCAGAGCTGGCGGATGGCCTCCGTCCGGTTGGCCGGGGCGCCGCGATCCGAACACGGGTCCTGCGCCTGCGGGAATCCGGTCGAGTTGCCGCCGAACAGGTCCTGCACGTTCGGCGCACGCACCGCACGGGCATATTGGCCACGCAGCGTGATGTCGCGGACTGGCGAGAGCTGCGCACCGGCGGCATAGGTCCACACCCCGCCCACTGCGTTCAGCGAATAGTCCGAATAGCGGGCGTTGCCGGTCAGTTCGAGCTTGTGGACGATGTTCTCGCTCAGCAGCGGCACGTTCAGTTCGCCGAACACTTCGCGCGCACTATATTCGCCGCTGGTCGGCTGACCCGCGTTGAAGCCGGCGACGTCGCCCGATGCCAGGAAGGTGTCGGGACGATAGCTGGCCGACATGCCGCGATATTCGACACCGGCGGCGAAGGCGACCGCATCGGCATTGTTGCCGATGGTGAACAGGTCGCCGTTCACCGAGCCGACGAAGTTGCGGATGTCCGAGCGTTCGAGGTTGGTCGAATTGATCGTGACGTAGCGGATCGCCGCCGGATCGGCGAGGCCGAGCCCGAAGACGTTGAGCGGACGGCAGCCGGCAAGACGCGCAGCGGCGTTGCGGCACTGGAGGGTGCCGTTGACGATCTCCGTCTCGGTCGCCGCGGCGAAGCGGCTGCGCGAGATGTTGCCCTGCTGGAACTGCTGGTTCTCGGTCCGGGCATACATATAGTACACGTCGAAGCGCAGGTCCTCGGTGATGTCGCCGCGGATACCGCCCAGCAGGCGGAACGCGGAACGGCTGGCGTCGACGTTGCGCGGACCCGACTGGTTGAAGCGGAAGTTTACGTTGGTGGTGACATAGCCGTCGCCATCGGTGTCGAGCGGACGCAGCAGGCCGCGCGTCTGGTCGTTGAACCACGGGCTGGCGATCTGCAGGTTCAGCGCCTGGCCGATCGGTGTCGGGGCCAGTTCCTGCGGGACCGACGTCTTGACGAAGCTCAGTTCGGTATAGCCGGTGATGTTCTCGGCGATTTCATAGCTGCCATAGCCACCCATCAGGTAGCGTTCCTGCGGCAGCTGCAGATAGTTGTCGGGCGCGAAGTTGTAGAGATCGGCCGGATCGTTGAACGCACGCGTGCCGCCGCCGGTCGGGTTGAACACATAGCCAAGCGCCGCGCCGCCGGTGGTGATGGCGGGCAGCGTCGCTATCGGGGTCGATGCCGAACCCTGCGGCACCAGGCCGACTTCGCCGCCGCGCGTGGCGCAGGTCGACAGCGCGCCGCCGAGGTTGGTGCCGATGCCGGTCTGCGAATTGGTCGAACCGCGCACGATGCAGCCATCGCCTGCCGCATTGCGCGAGAAGGCGCGCGCGTCCTGGAAGATCGGTTCGCGACGGGTATAGTTGGCATAGACGGTGACCGAGCCGCGACCGTCGGCGAACTTCGATCCGAACGCGAAGTTCACGTCATAGCGTGCGCCGTCGCCCTGTTCGGTCAGCGCATACTGCCCGCCGATGATGGCGCCGTTCAGGTCCTGACGCAGGTTGAAGTTGACGACGCCTGCAATCGCATCCGAACCATAGGTCGCCGACTGACCGCCGGTCAGCACTTCGACATTCTGCAGCATGAACTGCGGAATGGTGTTCAGGTCGACGATCTGGTTGGTGTCGTACGACATCCAGCGGCGACCGTTGACCAGCACCAGTGTGCGGGTCGCGCCCAGGTTGCGCAGGTTCAGCGTCGCCGCGCCGGTGCCCGGGTTGTTCGAGAACCCGGTCGTGCCCGGCACGGCCTGCGGCAGCGTGTTGATGACCTGTTCGACGTTGACCGCGCCAGTCAGCTGGAATTCTTCCGCCGCCACGACCGCGATCGGGCTGGGCGAGGTCAGGTCGCGCCGCTGGATGCGCGATCCGGTGACCACGATCGTATCGTCACCGGCGCCGCTGGCTTCGGTCGTTTCCTGAAGCCCGGTCCCGGTCGTCGGTTCGGCGACCTGCGCCAGCGCGGGCGAGGTCAGCGCGATCGCAGCCCCGGCAAAGACGGTGGTCGTCAGCAATCGCGAGCGAAATGCTACCATGTAGGATGATCCCCCAATTCGTTACGATGCGCGGCGTGCGCTTCGTGGAGCCGCCAGTTCGATCTGGTTTGCGTGGTCCTGCGGGTCACTAGATCAATCGAAGATCGAGATCGCAACCGGGCAGAAGGGGGGCAGTGTCGGTTATGTAATGGATGTGTCTTTTTAGTTACATCCGTAATCACTATCGAGAAGTCGGAAACAATAAGAAACAATATGGATATATTGTGTAGGGGCCGTGGAGGTTTCGAGTACTCGTTCGCTTAGTAAGTTTGCTTGAACATCATCACTGATTTGGGGTGGCGATGTAGCCGTGCCACGGCTTGAACGTATGCCATGCACACCGTTCTACGCATCGCATACGGAATACCATTTTAGCGGCAAATTCTATTGCGATCCGGCATAATGGACGCGACGATCCTCACGGATCGGCCGGGCGGATCTGTTCCCGTCATCCGCCAAGCCTGTACAGGCTTCTGCGCTGCGCGGCCGGGTCTGCCAGCAACCGGATAGTGCCCGTGCGAGGAGGGCGATGCCCGGCCATTACCGGGCCCGCCAGACGAGCCACGTCTCGTCGATGTCTCTGGTCGGGGCGACAGGATTCGAACCTGCGACCCCCACACCCCCAGTGTGATGCGCTACCAGGCTGCGCTACGCCCCGATCAGAGAGGGCGTGCCTTTAGGGCGGCTTTCGTCGCCATGCAAGCCCGAAGCGTGCGGGTGGGCAAATGTTGCGTGGGGGCCAAGCAGATGATAGCTGCCCGCAGTTAATCAGGATGCCGTGTCCGCGGCGTCCGCTATCTCGGACATTCAGGCCAGCAATGCTCGTACCCTCCGCTTTCGCCCAGACCGCTGCCGCCCCTGCGGCATCGGGTGGTTTCCTCGGCACGCTCATCGGCATCGCGCCGCTGCTGCTGATCTTCGTCGCCTTCTACTTCCTGCTGATCCGTCCGCAGTCGAAGCGGATGAAGACGCTGCAGAACGCCATCGCCGCGGTGAAGCGGGGCGATCAGGTCGTCACCGCCGGCGGCGTCATCGGCAAGGTGACCAAGGTCGAGGACGCGTTCGTCGAGGTCGAGATCGCCGCCAACACCCGCGTCCGCGTGGTGAAGGCGACCATCGCCGAAGTCACGCCGCCCGCCGGCGCCAAGCCCGCGAACGACTGATGCTCGACTTTCCCCGCTGGAAACGGATCGCCATCTGGGCGTCCGTGATCCTGTTGGCGCTGTTCGCGGTGCCGAGCCTGCTGCCCGAAGCGACGCGCGCGAAGCTGCCCGGCTGGGTGCCGACGCCGACGATCAATTTCGGCCTCGACCTGGCCGGCGGCAGCTACATCCTGCTCGAAGCGCAGACGCAGGACGTCGCGGCGACGCGGGTCGAGGCGATGCGCGAGATGATCGCGACCGAGATGCGCCGCAACCCGCGCGTCGCGGTCGGCGACATTTCGACCCGGGGCGGGCAGATCAGCTTCATGGTCCGCGACGCGACCCAGGTCGACGCCGCGCGCGAAAAGCTGCTGGGCCTCACCGGCGGCGGGGCGGGGATGACCGGCCAGCGCGAATGGGACATCGAGGTGCGCGACACCACGCGCTTCGTGCTGACGCCTACCCAGGCGGGTCTGCGCCTGGCGGTCGAGAATGCGATGAAGGACGCGACCGAGGTCGTGCGTCGCCGCATCGACGAACTGGGCACCCGCGAACCGACGATCATCCAGCAGGGCAGCAACCGCATCGTCGTGCAGGTGCCGGGGCTTTCGGATCCGAAGGCGCTGAAGGACCTGCTCGGCAAGACCGCGCGGCTGGAATTCAAGCTGGTCGACCTGACCGCCGATCCCGCCGCCGTGGCGCGCGGGCAGGTGCCGGCGGGCAGCCAGATCCTGCCCTATCCGGCGCAGGGCGCACCGATCGCGGTCAAGCGCACCACGATCATCTCGGGCGACCAACTGGCCGATGCGCGCCAGACCTATGACCAGAACGGCCAGCCCAACGTCACGATCAACTTCAACGCGGACGGCGGTCGCCGCTTCGCGAAGGTGACGCAGGAGAATACCGGCAAGCCGTTCGCGATCATCGTCGACAATTCGGTCATTTCCGCGCCGAACATCAACGAACCGATCCTCGGCGGCAGCGCCACGATCAGCGGCGGCTTCACCGTCGATTCGGCCAACCAGCTGGCCATCGCGCTGCGTTCGGGCAAGCTGCCGGTCGACCTGACCGTCGTGCAGGAAAGCACCGTCAGCCCCGAACTGGGTGCCGATTCGATCAAGGCGGGCGTCACCGCCGCGATCATCGCGACCATCGCCGTCATCGTGTTCATGGTGATGACCTATGGCCGGTTCGGCATCTATTCGACCATCGCCGTCGTGCTGAACATCCTGATGATCATCGCGGTGATGGCGTTCCTGAACGCCACGCTGACGCTGCCCGGTATCGCCGGTTTCGTGCTGACCATCGGCACGGCGGTCGACGCCAACGTGCTGATCAACGAACGCATCCGCGAGGAACGGCGCCGTGGCCGCAGCGTGCTGCAGTCGCTCGAGCTGGGCTATAAGGAAGCGAGCCGCACGATCTTCGAGGCGAACGTGACCCACGCGATCGCGGGCGGGATCATGCTGATCCTCGGCTCCGGCCCGATCCGCGGCTTCGCAGTCGTGCTGCTGCTGGGCATCGCCAGCTCGGTGTTCACCGCCGTCACCTTCACGCGGATGCTGGTTGCCGGATGGATGCGCCGCAACCGTCCGACCGACATCACCATTTAAGGCCCAGCCGTCATGCGTCTCATCAAGCTGGTACCCGACAATACCAACATCCGCTTCGTCGCGGTGCGCAAGATCGCGTTCACCGTGACACTGATCCTCAGCATCCTGGCGGTCGGGCTGGTGTTCGTTCGCGGCCTCAACTTCGGCGTCGACTTCATGGGCGGCGTCGCCATCGAGGAAAAGTTCGCCACGCCGCCCGCGATCGACAAGGTCCGGGCGAGCATCGAGCGGCTGGGCGTCGGCGAACCCGCGATCCAGCAATTCGGCGATCCGACGATCGTGTCGATCCGCCTGCCGGTGCCCGAAGGCGATTCGGGCGCGACCGACCGCCTGGTCGAGCGGGTGAAGGCGACGCTGGCCGCCGAATTCCCCGGTGCGACCTTCAGCAACTATTCGACCGTGTCGGGCAAGGTGTCGGACGAGCTGGTCACCAACGGCATCCTCGCGGTCGTGCTGGCGATCGTCGGCATCGCGATCTTTTCGTGGTTCCGCTACGAATGGCAGTTCGGCGTGTCGACCGCGGTCGCCATCGTCCACGACGTGCTGATGACGCTGGGCTTCTTCGCGCTGTTCCGCGAACAGTTTGCGTTCGACCTGACCATCGTCGCCGCGGTGCTGACCATCATCGGCTATTCGATCAACGACAAGATGGTGATCGACGACCGTATCCGCGAAAACATGCGGAAGTATCGCAAGATGGAGATGCGCGAGCTGATCGACCTGTCGGTCAACGAAACGCTGCCGCGCACCGTCATGACCTCGTTGACCATCCTACTGGCGCTCACCGCGCTGATCGTGTTCGGCGGTCATGTGCTGCGCGGCTTCACCGCCGCGATGATCCTGGGCGTGATCGTCGGCACCTATTCGTCGATCTACGTGTCGTCGTCGCTGCTGATCACGCTGGGTCTCAAGCCCGGCGCGCCGGTGGGTGAGGGGACGGTCAAGGAACCCGTGCCGCAGAAGACGACGCGGTGAAGCTCGACCGGGTCCGCACGGGCGCCGGCCCGGTCGTATCGGGCCTGACCGCCGCCGGGTTTCGGGTGGATGACGGCATCTACCCGGCGCTGCTGATGACGCCGCAGCGTGCCGATCTGTGGGAGCCGCCGGCGTTCGACGCGCTCGACGCCGATGCATTGGCTGCGGTGCTGGCGATGCAGCCGGAGTTCCTGCTGCTCGGCACCGGCGCGACGCTGCGCCAGCCGCCGCGCGCGCTGGTCCGGCAACTCGACGCGATGGGGCTGGGGATCGAGGCGATGGACAGCCGCGCCGCCGCCCGCGCCTGGGGCGTGCTGCGCGACGAGGGGCGGCAGATCGCGGCGGCGTTCTACCCGCTTTGAGGGTGGGCGATAGGGGGACGCGGTAGTCCGGCACCCTGATCGCGCGCACGCTGATGGATCGGCGCGACCGTCAACCACAACCGTCACCCCGGACTTGATCCGGGGTCCCGCTTCTTCTTCGTGCGGCAAAAGAAGCGGGACCCCGGGTCAAGCCCGGGGTGACGAAGGGGCAGGTGCTGTTGATTGGCGAACGAACGGCGTCCGTTAAATTCACCGCCGAGCTGCCACCAACCCCAGCAAATGCTCGCACAGTTCCAGCGCGTTGCGCTCCCAGCTAAACGCCTCGACCACCGTCTGCGTCGCCTGGCGGTCGACCGGCTGCGACAGGATCGCCGCGATCCCCTGCGCAAAGGCGCTCGCGTCGCGCGCCACGATTCGTCCGGCGGCGGGCGCCGTCACGACCTCCCGCGCGGCGCCGGCATCGGGAATGACGATCGGCGTGCCGCTGGCCAGCGCCTCGACCCAGGCATTCGCCAGCCCTTCCGACGACGACGCCAGCGCCATCACATCGGCCGCCGCCAGCAGGTCGGGCAGGTCGCCATGCGGCATCGCCCCGCACAGCCGGACCCGATCGGCGATGCCCAGTTCCGCAATCCGCGCCGCCAGCGCCGCCTGATCCGGCCCGCCGCCGACGATCCACAGCCCGACGCCCGGCAGCGCCGCCACCGCCTCCAGCACGATGCGATGCCCCTTGCGCGGGATCAGCGCGCCCAGCGACACGACCAGCGGTCCGGTGATGCCCAGCCGCTCACGGGCGGTGGCGCGGTCGATCGTGCCGAAGCGGCTGCGGTCGATCCCGGTGCGATGGACGCGCACCGGCCGGTCGATCCCGGCGGCGGCGATGTCGTCGGCCATCGATTGCGACACCGCCAGCAGCCCATCGGCGGCTCGTCCCGCGGCGCGGACCTGCGCGGCGGTGGCCGGTGCATGGCCCCAGTGATGGATATCCGCCCCGCGTGCCTTGATCGATACCGGCACGCCGAAGTGCCGGCCCAGTTCGACGGCGGCGGGGCCGTCGGGGAAGAAGAATTCCGCGTCGATGACGTCGAACGGAAAGGTATCGCGCAGTCGCGTCAGATGGGGACCAAGTCGCCGGACCAGCGCCGCGACATGAAACCGCCCCTGTGTCGCGGGCAGGTTGAGGAAGCGTGGCCGGTCGACGGGCAATCCTTTCCAACCCTCCCGTTCCGGCAACCGCGAGAGCGCGCGATAGGTCGGGTGGAGCGCGAGCGGGAAGGGTGGCAGGCCCAGCGGGGCGACGACATGGACCGCCACATCGTCGAGCGCTGCCAGCCCCAGCGTCTGCCGTTCGACGAACACGCCGAAATTGGGCCGTACCGCATCGGGGAACAGGGTGGCGAGGGTCAGGACGCGTAACATCGCCGCATCCTGTAGCGCGAAAAGGGTGAAGGCTTCGCGAAAACGACGATCCGCGCTGACCCCGAACGGATAAGGCCCCCAAGAGGTCGTCGCCGGGGTTCCGCCTGCCTTCCGACATTGCAGAAGAAGCGGGACCCCGGATCAAGTCCGGAGTGACGGGGAGGGGGCGGATCTCCCCCTCCCGATCTTCATGCCGTCAGAGTATGCTCCAGCGTGATCTCGGCATTGAGCAGCTTCGAAATCGGGCAGCCGGCCTTGGCACCCGCCGCGATCTCCTCGAACTTCGCCTGATCGATGCCCGGCACGTTGGCGGTCAGCGTCAGCGCCGACTTGCTGACCTTGAACCCGTCGCCATCCTTGTCGAGCGTGACCTTGGCGGTCGTCTCCAGCGTGCCGTCGGTGAAGCCCGCGCCGGCCAGCGCGAAGCTCAGCGCCATGGTGAAGCAGCTGGCATGGGCGGCGGCGATAAGCTCCTCGGGGTTGGTGCCCTTGCCGTCCTCGAAACGGGTGTTGAAGCCATATTGCTGGTCGGACAGCACGCCCGACTGGGTCGATACGTGGCCCTTGCCGTCCTTGCCGAGACCTTCGTAGCGGGCGGATGCACTGCGGATCATGCGGAAACCTTTGCCAATGAAAAAGGGGCAGGCCCGTCGCCGGACCCGCCCCTTCAGAATTCGTCAAACCGTATATGGTTCAACGGCAACGGCCACGGCTGCCGCTGCGCTCGATCTCGCGACCGGCCAGCGCGCCCGCGCCGGCGCCGAGCAGCGTGCCGAGCGTACGGTCGCCGCGGGTGTCGATCGTGCGACCGACCAGCGCGCCGGCGACGCCGCCGACGACCAGACCGGTGGTGCCGTTCTCACGGCGGCAATAGCGACGACCGTCACGACCGCGCCATTCGCGATACTTGTAGCGACGCTGTGCCTCCGCTTCGGTCTTGCCGACCGAAATGCCGTGCTTCGAGAAGGTCGGGCCGACCGGAGCCAGCAGCGAGGCAGCGGCGAGCGCCATCATGATGTTGCGCATGGGATTCTTCCTTTCGTCCGTATTCCTGACTTGGCCCTTTCACGCATCCCCGGCATGACGGTTTCATGAACGAAACGACAGGCTTGCGTTCAGGTTCGGGGCAGGGGTGACGACAGCGGATAGCGGACGACGGGTTCATACCATGCGCCGTCCGGGGCCAGGTGGCTTTCGTACAGGACCAGATGGTCGAAGCGCATCGGTGGCGACCGCAGCCCGCCCTGTTCGGCAAGGAACGCATCGACCGGTCCCGACCCGCGATTGAGTCGGGCGAGCGTGATGTGCGGCAGGAACGCTCGCCCCTCGAGCGGTAGCCCCAGGCGGACGAGGGCATGGTCGACCTTGCAATGCAGCGCCGCGACCGCGTCCTGCGGGGTGACGCCGGCCCAGAGCGCCCGACCCCGCGAGCCGGTATCGAACCGCCCGACTCCGGACAGCGCCAGGTCGAGCGCGGGGGCGTGGACCGCCTGCAACGCGGTGGCGATATCCTCCGCCATCGGCCGCTCGACCTCGCCGATATAGCGGAGCGTGACGTGGAGCTGATCCTCGTCCTGCCACCGCGCGCCGTCGACGCCGTCCATGATGTCGAGCAATTTCCGGCGCATGGGCGGGGGTGGGCGAAGTGCTACGAACAGCCGGTGCAAGCGGATTCTCCTCGGGGCCGTAACAAAGTGTTGCTGGCGGCGTTTGCCTTGAATTCGTGCGTTATGCAGACGATATTTCGACCATCCGGCATGTGTGCCGGGAAGAGGAGTTTACAATGGCGAACTGGTCCGATCCCCGGACGACGGCCGCACCGATTACCCGTAACCGTACCACCGACATGGCGCGGGATGCGGGGCTGCGGTCCTACATGCTCTCGGTGTACAACTACATGGCTTCGGGCGTGCTGTTGACCGGCATCGTCGCGCTGTTGTTCTCGTGGGGTGGTGACACCTCGCCGGCGGCGGCCGTGTTCTACCAGCCGGGGCTGCTCAAATACCTCATCATCTTCTCGCCCCTGATCTTCGTGATGGTGCTGGGCTTCGGCATCAACCGCCTGTCGACCGGCGCGGCGCAGGGGCTGTTCTGGGCGTTCGCGGCGATCATGGGTCTGTCGATGTCGACGATCTTCCTGCGCTATACCGGGCCGTCGATCGCGCTGACCTTCTTCGCGACCGCCACCGCGTTCCTGTCGCTCAGCCTCTATGGCTACACGACCAAGCGTGACTTGACCGGGTTCGGCACGTTCCTGATCATGGGCGTCGTCGGCCTGATCGTGGCGTCGCTGCTGAACCTGTTCTTCCAGTCGGGCATGTTCAGCTTGGTCATCAGCGCGGTCGGCGTGCTGCTGTTCGCCGGTCTGACCGCCTTTGACACGCAGCGGATCAAGGCGATGTATTTCCAGGTCGCCGGCACCGATTTCGCGGGCAAGGCTGTCATCATGGGTGCCCTGTCGCTGTATCTCGACTTCGTGAACATGTTCCAGTTCCTGTTGTCGTTCCTCGGCAACCGCGACTGATCCCAAGGTTCTCGGCAACAATCGCGAAGGCCCGGCAGGCGACTGCCGGGCCTTTTCGTTTGCGCGGAACGCCGGGCGCGGTCGTTTCGTTGGAGCGGGGAAGGAGTGAGGGACATGACCAACGACATCAACGGTATCGACGACAAGGCGCTGGATTCGCTGTCGGTCGCCCCCGACGGGCGGGAGAGCGAAGCGAAGACCCCGGCACAGGGCGATGCCGGCGACGTGACCGGCGACCTCGACGACGCCGATGCCCGGCTCGATCGCGGGCTGGACGAATCGATGGATGCATCGGACCCGATCTCCGCGACGGTGCCGGGCAGCGACGGTCCGGCGCCGTCGTCGGGCTATGACGAGGAACAGGAAGCCAAGCTCGCCGGTAACGACTGACGCCCACGCTAACGGTACGGTTCGGGCGGCGTGTCGGGTGGTCCCGATGCGCCGCCATTGGTATGAGGGGGGCCATGACGACCCAACGCCTGTTCCGTACCCTGCTGCGCGGTCTCGCGCTGTTGCTGCTGGCGATGGGCAGCGTCGTCCCGGCACAGGCGGCGGTGACGATCACCTTCTGGTCGCAGGAATTCGGGCAGAATTTTCCCCATGCCTTCTTCACCTTTTCGGGTGCGCCCGATGCCGGTGGGTCGGCGGTGAACGAAAGCTATGGCTTTACCGCAAAGGCGATCACGCCGGCGTTGCTGATGGGGTCGGTCGGCGGCATGATCGATCGGCCCAAGCCGTCCTATATCGCCAAGAGCAACGCGCATTTCTCGGTCGTGCTGACCGACGCGCAATATGCATCGATCCGTTCGCTGATCGACGAATGGGGCGAGAAGGGCGATTCGCACTATAATCTCAACCGCCGCAACTGCGTGCATTTCGTCGCCGAAGCCGCGCGGCGCTCGGGGCTGAGCGTGGTCGAGGACAAGAAGCTGATGAAGAAGCCGCGCTCCTTCATCCAGTCGGTCGAACAGGCCAATGCCGGCCGGGTCACGGTGATCGAGATGCCGGCCAAGGCCTATTTCGCTACCCTGCCGCCACCGGCCGCCGCCAATGACAATGTGCCGGCGGTCGACGCGGCGACCGTCCCGCACTGACCGACGCGTCACCTCTTTTCGAAGCGGCGCATTTGCGGCAGTCTTGCGACGAGTTTGCAGCGGGAGACACGGGATGCGGCGTTGGACGACGGTCATGCTGGCGATGCTGGCCGGATGCAGCCAGGGTGACGACGCGGCGACGTCGGTCAACCTGACCCAGTCGGACGAACCGGTCCTGCCAAGCCCCACGCCGACGCCCGAGGCGCTGGTGACCATCCCGACCCGCTTCGTCGGTACATGGGATAGCGACGGCACCGCCTGTGCCGCGACGACCCCCGGCGCCAACCGCACCGTCATCGCCGCCAATGCGCTGCGCATCGGCGACCGTGATCTGCCGACCCGCGCGATCACGGCGGCCGAGGCCGGCGCGGTCGATGTCGACGTGATCGGCGACCGGAGCGGCATCACCGAACAGCGGCGCTATCGCCTGGCGCTGGGCAGCGGTGGCAATCTGGGACTGACCGGGGTCGATGGCCCGGCGCGCCTCGTCCGCTGCGATGCGCCGGCGGGGGCAGAGGCGGCGGCGCGCAACGCGATCGCGCTGAGCCTCGCCCCTGACGGGTTGCAGACGGTGGCCGGGGCCAGCAGCCGCGCGCTGTCGTTCGGCGCGCCCGCCGACATCGTGCTGCGCGTGGTCGAGGCGGCAACTCAGACGCTGCCCGAGGGATCGCGCAACGCCGATTGCGGCGAAGGTCCGCTGGACATCGCCACCTATCCGCGCATCGCGGTGTATTTCCAGGAGGGCCGCTTCGTCGGGTGGTCGGCGCGCGGACGCGGGCTGACGACGATGGGCGGCGTCGGCATCGGCTCGAAGCGCGCCGATGTCGAATCGGTGATCGACGCGCCGGTCGAGGAAACGAGCCTGGGTCGCGAATTCAGCAGCGGCGGCCTGTCGGGGCTGTACGACGCCAAGGACAATGTCAGCGCGCTATGGGCGGGCAGCACCTGCATCGCCCGGTGATCGACGACGCGACGCCGGACGATGCCGCAGCGGTCGTCGCGCTGTGGCACGCCTGCGCCCTGACCCGGCCGTGGAACGATCCTGCCGCCGATTTCGCGCGGGCGCTTGCGGGGGAAAGCTCGACCATCCTCGTCGCCCGGCACGACGGGATACCGGTCGGCAGCGTGATGGTCGGGCAGGACGGGCATCGCGGCTGGGTCTATTATCTGGCGGTCCGACCGGCGTTGCAGGGGCAGGGGATCGGCACCGCGCTGTTCCACGCGGCCGAACATTGGCTGTGCGCCCGATCGGTCCCCAAGGTCCAGTTGATGGTGCGTGAGGACAATGCGGGGGCGCTGGCATTTTACCGGCGGCTGGGGCTCGAGCGGCAGGCGGTGGTCGTGCTCGGTCGATTTCTAGGCGATGCGACATAGTTGCAATAGCAAAGTTACTGATAGTCACTTGCAAAAGCGATAAGCCCGGCGTAGCGGCACGCGAAACATCACAGGGAATGTTTCGCAATGTCGCCTTTCGCCGTCCTTCTTGCCGCAACCGCGCTGACCCCGACTCCCGCTGCCTCCGACGATCCGCAGCAGCGTGCCGAGGAAATCGTCGTCACCGGCACCCGGACCGAAGGGAGCGACGACTATGCGGTCAAGGCGCAGAGCACCGCGACCCGCCTGCCGCTGTCGCTGCGCGAAACGCCGCAATCGGTCAGCGTGGTGACCCGCGCGCACATCGAGGATTTCCAGCTCAACGACATCAACGCGCTGCTGGCGACCGTTCCGGGCGTGAACGTGCAGGCACAGGAAACCGACCGCTTCTATTATTCGGCGCGCGGCTTCGACATCCAGACGTTCCAGGTCGACGGCGTCGGCCTGCCATTCCCGTTCGGCATCCAGAACGGGTCGATCGACACCGCGATGTACGACCGGATCGAGGTGGTGCGCGGCGCGCCGGGGCTGTTGTCGTCGACCGGCAATCCGTCGGCGGTGATCAACTTCATCCGCAAGCGCCCGACCCGCGACCTCGCCGCCTCGGCCAGCGTGCAATATGGCTCGTTCGACAATCTGCGGCTCGACGGCGATCTCAGCGTGCCGCTGACCCGCAGTGGATCGGTCCGCGCCCGCGCGGTCGGATCGTATCTCGACACCGACAGCTATCTCGACCGCTACGGCCTGACCCGCTGGACCGGCTATGGCATCGCCGAGGCGGACCTCGGCCCCGATACCGTCGTCAGCGCCGGCTATGGCCATCAGAATCACAAGAGCCGCGCGGCGATGTGGGGCGCCCTGCCGCTCTATTACAGCGACGGCAGCCGGATCGATTATGCCCGCTCGACCAACAGCTCGCCCGACTGGTCGAGCTTCAACGTGACCGACCGTCAAATCTTCGGTGACGTGACCCACCGCTTCGGCAACTGGACCGCCAGGCTGTCGGTCCAGCGCCGCGCGATCGACGAGGACGACAAGCTGTTCTACGTCTATGGGGAGCAACTGCCCAACGAGATCAACGGTGCGCCGGATCGCGCGACCGGCCTCGGCATCGTCAGCTATCCCGGCAAGTTCCGGTCGTTCGCCCGCAACCTGACGATCGACGGCAATGTCAGCGGCACCGTGTCGCTATTCGGTCGGTCGCATGACGTGATGTTCGGCGCGAACCGGTCGGCGCAGCGCTACACGCAGGATTCGGCCTATGATTTCGCGGCGATCGGCGTGTCGTTGCCGTTGTTCAGCGGGTTCGACGGCTCGTTCCCCGAACCGAATTTCCCGGCGTTCGACCGCAGCCTCGACACGCATCTGCGGCGTGAGACGGTCTATGGCCTGATCCGGCTGAACCCCGCCGATCCGCTCAAGATCATGGTCGGGGCCAACGCCACCCGCGCGTTCAGCGAGGGCGTGTCCTATACCGCGCCGACCAATTACGACCGCGCGCGCTTCCTGCCGTTCGTCGGGGCGACCTATGACCTGACCGGCACGATCAGCGCCTATGCGAGCTTCGCAACGATCTTCAACCCGCAGACCCAGACCGACGTCAATCGCCGCCTGATCGATCCGATCGAGGGCGACAATATCGAGGCCGGGGTGAAGGGCGAATGGCTGGGCGGCCGGCTGAACGCCAGCGTCGCGCTGTTCCAGGCGCGGCAGAAGAATACCGCCGAAGCCGCCGGTTTCGATCCGACGATCGGTCAGACCCTTTATCGCGGCGTCGACGCCACCTCACGCGGGATCGAGCTGGAGGTCAGCGGACAGATCGCACCGGGGCTGCAGGCGACCGGCGGCTTCACCGCGATGCGCATCCGTGGCAACGACGACCAGCCGGTGCGCACCTTCGTGCCGCGCAACACCGGGCGGCTGAACATCGTGTGGCAGCCGCAGGTGTTGCCTGCGCTCAAGGTCGGCGCGTCAAGCCAGTACCAGAGCCGCATGTACCTCGAACCCGGCGTCACCGCGACCACGGGACAGCCGGTGCGGATCACGCAGGACGGCTATGCCACGGTCGATCTGATGGCGCGCTACGAACTGACGCCGCGCCTGTCGCTGGGCGTCAATGTCCGCAACGTCAACGATGCCAAGGCGCTGAGCGCGATCAATTTCGACCAGGGATATTTCATCGCCCCGCGCACGGTGCTGGGCACGGTGCGGGTCAGCTATTGACGTGAAAAGGGGGCGGTGGTGCCGCCCCCCCCTATGTACGCCCGTTCGGTTCGAGCAGCTTCGAGCTTGTCGAGAAGCGTCCGTCGAGAACGCCTGTCCAGCGGAACCCCGTTCTCGATACGCGCTCTCGACAGGCTCGATCGCTACTCGAACCGAACGGGGTGGGTAGGGTAGGTAGGGATCACCCCACGAACGCCCGCTCGATCACATAATCGCCCGGCTTCGCATTCGACCCTTCCTCGAACCCCAGTCCTTCCAGATATTCCGAGAAATCCCGGATCATTTCGGTCGATCCGCACAGCATGATGCGGTCGGTCGCCGGGTCGAACGCCTGCGCGCCGCCGATCCGTGCGCTGAACAGCGTGCCGTTCTCGACCAGCGCGTCGATACGGCCAGTAGTGTGGAATTCCTCGCGCGTGACCGTGGGCACATAGGTGAACTGCGCCGCCGCCTGATCCTCGACCAGCGGATCGCCCGACAGGTACGATTCCAGCGTCGTGCGGAACGCGAGGTCGGACACGCGGCGCACCGAATGGACGACGACGATCGACGAATACATCTCATACACGTCCGGGTCGCGGATCAGCGACAGGAACGGGGCAAGGCCGGTGCCGGTCGACAGCATGAACAGCCGCTCACCCGGCTTCAGCGCGTCGGTGACCAACGTGCCCGTGGGCTTCTTGCCGAGGAAGATCTCGTCGCCCGGCACGATCTGCTGCAGCTTCGACGTCAGCGGGCCGTCCGGCACCTTGATCGACAGGAACTCCAGTTCCTCGGCATAGGCCGGGCTGGCGATCGAATAGGCGCGCAGCAACGGCTTGCCGTTGTCGCCGGGCAGGCCGATCATCACGAACTCGCCCGACCGGAAGCGGAAGCTGGGCGGGCGGGTGATGGTGAAGCTGAAGAGATGCTCGTTCCAGTGGCGCACCGAACGCACGCGCTCGACGCTCAGCGCGTTGGTGGGTTCGAGGCCGTGGACGACGGCGGTGCGGTCGGTCATCGATAATCCTTACGTCCTGACGTTGGTCCCCGGCGGCAGCCCGACCTGTCCGAGCATTGCCGCCGTCCGGGCCAGCGCGCAAAAAGTGGGGGCGATCGCCTCTTCGGCGACCAGCAGCGAAAGCGTGGTCCGCGCCTTCGCATCGCGTCCCGTTACGAGATCGCGCGCCAAGGTCAAGAGAACCGATTCATCGTCGGTCACAAGCCCGCATTTACAATTGATCTGGATCGGTACGCGGGCATGGGTCGACAGCTGGGTCATCCACCCGTCGAAATCGCCGAGCGCGTCGAGCGCACCCGATTGGGCGAAGCGCGCCGCCAGCAGCGCGGCGGGACATTGGCAGGCGCTGCGTGCCGCCACCCACAACCGGATCGCATCGATCAGGAAGCGGTCGCCGGGGGACAGGACCGATACCGGCCGGTCGATCAGATCGTACATAGAGCCTCGCTATTGATACGCATTCGCAATGGCTATCGCGGATCGGACGGGTCGTCAATGGGGTCGCTGCGGTTCGGACGCCGGCGCGATGCGGCCGGTCGATTTCGCGAAAAATGCGTGAATCTTAAACGCGATGTTCAGTATTTCGCGGCAAAACCGGGCGGAATGGGTCGGTCGAGGGGGATGCATGTTGCAGTTGAAGGTCCGGGGGCGGATCAATCTGATCGGGGTGGTCGCCGCGCTGGGACTCATCACGCTGCTGTGCATCAGCCTGTTCCACCTGTCCTCGGTCATGCACCGCGACATCGAACGCAGCACGCGACAGGCGGTGGAGGCGGCACGATCGGTCGTCGTCCATTATCATGACGAGGAAGTCGCCGGGCGCATGACCCGGGCCGAAGCGCAGCGCGCGGCGCTCGGCACGCTCAAGACCATGCGCTATGACGGCACCGAATATTTCTGGGTCAACGACCTGCATCCCACGATGCTGATGCATCCGACCAAGCCGGAAATGAACGGCACCGACCTCAACAATTATCGCGACGCGACCGGCCGGACCCATTTCGTCGAGATGGCGCAGATCGTGAAGACCAAGGGCGCGGGCTTCCTCAGCTATCACTGGAGCAAGCCGGGGCAGAAGGAAGCGCAGCCGAAACTCTCCTATGTCGCGGGCTTCGCGCCATGGGGCTGGGTGATCGGGTCGGGGGTGTTCATCGACCGGATCAACGGCGCGATCTTCGATGCCGCTCTTTACCTAAGCGCGCTGGCGCTGGCAGTGATGCTGCTGGTGGCGTTCTGCGCCTATCGCATCGGCCGGTCGATCTCGCTGCCGGTCGAGGCGGTGGCGGGGCGGATGCGGTCGCTGGCGGCGGGGGACACCGCTTCGGCCATTCCCGGCCGCGACCGGCATGACGAGGTGGGCGAGATGGCCCAGGCGCTCGAAACCTTCCGCGACACCGCGATCGTCGCTGCCGAACGCGAGGCGGAACAGCAGCGCGTGGTCGAAGTGGTCGGCGGCGGGCTGGCCGCGCTGGCGAAGGGGCATCTGGACGCACGGATCGGCGATTCGCTGACCGGATCGTTCCGCAAGCTGGGCAGCGATTTCGATTCGGCGATGGGCGCGCTCAACGATGCGATGCGCGCGGTGGTCGCCTCGACCGGCGGCATCCGCGACGGCGCGTCGGACATCAGCAGCGCATCGGACGACCTGTCGCGCCGCACCGAACAGCAGGCGGCGAGCCTTGAGGAAACGGCGGCGGCGCTCGACGAGATCACCGCGACCGTGCGCAGCACCGCGACCGGCGCGGCGCAGGCCAATGTGACGATGGCGGCCACCCGCGGCGATGCCGAGGAAGGCGTCCGCATCGTGCGCCAGGCGGTCGAGGCGATGGGCGGGATCAAGCGCGCGTCGGACGAAATCGCCGACATCATCTCGGTCATCGACGGCATCGCGTTCCAGACCAACCTCCTCGCGCTCAACGCCGGGGTCGAGGCGGCGCGGGCGGGCGACGCGGGCAAGGGCTTCGCGGTGGTCGCCTCCGAAGTCCGCGCGCTGGCACAGCGGTCGGCCAATGCCGCCAGCGACGTGAAGAGCCGCATCCTCGCCAGCGGCAACCAGGTCGAGATCGGCGTCGACCTGGTCGGCGAAACCGGCGAGGCGCTGGAGCGGATCGTCGGCCGCATCGCCGAGATCGCCGGGCTGGTCGCGACGATCGCCAAGGGCGCGGACGAACAGTCGTCGGGCCTGCAACAGGTCAATATCGCGGTCAGCGAGATGGATTCGGTGACGCAGCAGAACGCGGCGATGGTCGAGGAAAGCACCGCCGCCGCCCGTGGCCTCGCCGATCAGGCGGCAGCCCTCGCCCAGCATGTCGACCGCTTCCAGCTATCGGCCGAGGCCCGCCGCACGCTCCCCTTCCGCGCGGCGGCGTGAGGGTCCGTAGCATGATCGGGTCGTCACCCCGGGCTTGACCCGGGTCCCGCTTCTGCCGAACCCGGCGCCACCCTGTCTTTCCGTCACAGAACCGCTATGCGCCATCCGTCCTCCTGCGCAACCGATGGCAACCCGATGACCCTTACCCTCTACGGCATCCCCATTGCGAGGGATCTGTCAGGTTGTACGTAGAAGTCGTGAGCGGCAGCCATGTTTGTAATTGAAGATGAGTGGCACGCCGAGTGGATCGGCGAATTTGTCGATATGGCAGATGCGTATGGGCAACTGCGCCGCCTCGCTTCGCTTCCTTGGAATAAACTTCCCAATCGCTGCCCTTGCACGAGTTGGCTCACCTGCGAACGACGCTATCGGTTGATCGAATTCGACACTACTGCCGAGCCGTGGAGGACTGTCTCGAACGAAGCTATTCTTGAGGTATCGGCGAAGGATACGCTTTGGCTTCGAGACTTGCCAAGCGCGGATGCTGCACCAAAGGAACCGAGCGTATGACGATAACCATATATGGGATTCCGGCCTGCGACACGATGAAGAAGGCGCGCACCTGGCTCGACACGAACGGAATCGGCTACACCTTCCACGACTATAAGAAGGCCGGGATCGACCGCGCGACGCTGGAACAATGGGTCGAAGCACTCGGCTGGGAGGCGCTGCTCAATCGCAGCGGCACGACGTTCCGCAAGCTGCCCGATGCCGACAAGGTCGATCTCGACGCACCCCGCGCGATCGATCTAATGCTGGCCCAGCCGTCGATGATCCGCCGCCCGGTGCTGGTCGGCGACGGCTGGATCGAAACCGGGTTCAAGCCCGAACGCTATGCGGAGCGATTCGCCATCGCCGGGTAAGTGCGTTAACCATCACGCACAGGCATCATTGCGATGCCGTATCGAATCGCGGGTGGAGAGGATCAGCATGGCACCGACGTTCGTCCGGACTCCGCCGCCATGGTTCCGCATCGTCGCCATCCTGTTCCTGCTGTGGGGCGCAGCCGGCGTCTTCGCCTTCTACAGCCAGGTCACGATGGGACCTGCCGCCCTTGCCGCGATGGGCGAGGTTGACCGCCGCTTCTATGCCGCGCTGCCGCGCTGGTTCAACTGGATCTACGGCATCGCCACCTGGGGCGGGCTGCTCGGCAGCGTCGCGTTGTTGATCGGCCGGCGCTGGGCCGCGGGGCTTTATGCTGCATCGCTGCTCGCGGTCGCGATCCAGTTCGGCTGGGTCTTTACGGCGACCGACCTGATCGCGGCGGAGGGCGCGGCGGCGACGGTGCCGTTCCCGCTGGTGATCTTCGCCATCGCGCTATGGCAATTGGCCGTGGCCCGGCACGGCACGGCGCGCGGGTGGCTTCGCTGATCGCTTCGGGCTAGACCGCGCGGATGTCCACGACCTTCACCATCGACACCGCCACCAGCCGCGCGACGCCCACCCCGGCGCCGATGAAGCGGCTGACCATCCCCGCCATCCGCGCCGCCAAGGGCAAGACCCCGCTGGTGATGCTGACCGCCTATACCGTGCGCATGGCGCAGCTAATGGACGCGCAGTGCGACATGCTGCTGGTCGGCGACAGCCTGGGGCAGGTGATCTACGGCCTGCCATCGACTGTGCCCGTTACGCTCGACATGATGGCGGCGCACGGGAGCGCGGTGGTGCGCGGTTCCTATCATTCGCTGGTCGTCATCGACCTGCCGTTCGGCAGCTATGAGGCCAGCCCGCAACAAGCGTTCGAAAGCGCGGCGATGCTGCTCAAGGCGACCGGTGCCGCGGCGGTGAAGCTGGAGGGCGGCACGGCGATGGCGGAAACCGTCGCCTTCCTGTCGCAGCGGGGCATTCCCGTGATGGGCCATGTCGGCCTGACGCCGCAGGCGGTGAACCAGCTTGGCGGCTATGGCGCGCGCGGGCGCAGCGCAGCGGAGGCGGAAAAGATCGTCGCCGATGCGGTCGCGGTCGCCGAAGCCGGCGCCTTCGCCGTGGTGATCGAGGGCGTGGTCGAACCGATCGCGGTGGAGATCACCCGGCGCATCGCCTGTCCCACGATCGGCATCGGCGCGTCGGCCGCGTGCGACGGACAGGTGCTGGTGGCCGAGGACATGCTCGGCCTGTTCGAACGCACCCCGCGCTTCGTGAAGACGTTCGACGACATGGCCGGCCATATCGCGAAGGCGGTCACGACTTATGCCGACGAGGTGCGCACGCGGACCTTCCCCGGCCCAGCGCAACTCTACGCGCCGAAGGATTGAGACGAACCCCCAACCGCCACGTCACCCCGGACTTGATCCGGGGTCCCGCTTCTTCTTCTACCGTAGCAAGAAAGCGGGACCCCGGATCAAGTCCGGGGTGACGGAACGGGAACGTTGTTCATCCCCCGCACAGCCGCGCTTCCCCATGGTCCCGTGCCGGTAACCACCCCTACGACCAATCGCTTTCGTTTCCCTTGGGCGTCGGCTAAAGGAGCGCGCTTGATCTATCCCCTGGAGCTGTTCCCTTGGCGTTGACCCCGCAGAACAACGAAGCCTTCATCCGCGAAGTCGATGAAGAGCTGCGCCGTGAGCAGATGTCGAACATCGGCAAGCGCTACGGCCTGTGGATCATCGGCGCGGTCCTCCTCGCGCTCGTTGCGTTCGGCGGCTGGACCTGGTGGCAGCATCGCCAGAACACGCTGGCCGGCGAACAGGGCGAACAGCTCGCCACCGCGCTCGACGATATCGAACAGGGCCGCGTCGCGCAGGCGAACGCGATCGTCGGCAAGCTGACGACCTCCGACAAGGACGCCGTGCGCGCCACCGCCCTGCTGACCCAGGCCGACATGCTGCTGTCGAAGAACGATACCAAGGGCGCGGCCGCCGCCTTCGGCAAGGTCGCCGCCGACGAGACGCTGGCCCAGCCGTTCCGCGACATGGCGCTCGTCCGCCAGACCGCGGTCGAATATGATTCGTTGCAGCCGCAGCAGGTCATCGACCGGCTGCGCGGCCTCGCCGACAAGGGCAGCCCGTGGCTCGGCAGCGCGGGGGAGATGGTGGCCGTCGCCTATCTCCGCCAGAACAAGCTCAAGCAGGCCGGACAGACCTTTGCCCTGATCGCGCAGACCGATGGCGTGCCCGAAAGCCTGCGTGCGCGTGCCGTGCAGATGGCCGGGTCGCTCGGCGTCGATGCCGCGCCCGCCGCTCCCGCCGCCGCCGCGCAATAACCCCCTTCGATACCGGAACCCTTTCCCCATGAAGACGCATCTGAAACTCTCGGCAGCGGTTGCGGCGTTGGCGCTGCTGGGCGGTTGCGGCGCACTCAAGGGCAAGGGCCCGGCGCGCACGCCCGTCGTCGGACAGCGCGTGCCGATCCTCGCGTCCGAAAACCTCGCCACGGTCGATCCGGCGCTGGCGAACCTGCAGGTCGTGCTGCCGCTCGCCGAAACCAATGCCGACTGGTCGCAGCCCGGCGGCAACGCCTCGAAATCGATGAGTCATGTCGCATTGGGCGACACGTTGCGCCAGGTGTGGAGCGCGCGGATCGAGGGCGGCAATACCCGCACTCGGCTGGCCGCATCGCCGGTGGTCGTCGGTGGTCGCCTGTACGTGATCGACGTCGAAGGCGTGGTCACCGCGATGGATGCCGCGACCGGCGCGACCGTATGGACCGCGCGGACCGTACCCGGCGACGACAATCCGCGTGCCCGCTTCGGCGGCGGCGTGTCGGTGGAGGGTGAGCGTGCCTTCGCCACCGATGGTCTGGGCGATGTCGTCGCGTTCAACACCGCCGACGGCAAGGAAGTGTGGCGCGCCAAGCCCGGCGGCCCCTTACGCGGTGCCCCCTCGCTCGCCAACGGGCAGGTCTATGTCGTCAGCCAGGACAACCAGCTGTTCGCGCTGGACCAGAGCGACGGCAAGGTGGTGTGGACTCAGTCGGGCAGCATCGAATCGCAGGGCGTGTTCGGCGTCGCTGCGCCCGCTTCGGCCCAGGGCACGGTCGTCGCCGGCTTCTCGTCGGGCGAGCTGAACGCCTATCGCTACGAAAATGGCCGGTCGGTCTGGGGCGACAGCCTGTCGCGCACCTCCGCCTCGACCTCGGTGTCGGCGCTGGCCGATATCGACGCCGAACCGGTGATCGACAATGGTCGCGTCTATGCGGTCGGGCAGGGCGGTCGCATGGTCGCGCTCGAACTCGTGTCGGGCCAGCGGCTGTGGGAACAGAATCTCGCCGGCATCTCGACGCCGTGGGTCGCGGGCGAATGGATCTTCGTCGTGACCGACGACGCGCGCCTGCTGTGCATCTCGCGCGGCAGCGGCAAGCTGCGCTGGGTCCAGCAGCTGCCCGGCTTCCGCAACGAAAAGAAGCGCAAGAACCCGATCAGCTGGGTCGGCCCGATCCTGGCGGGCAACCGCCTGATCCTCGCCAATTCGGAAGGGCAGCTGGTATCGGCCTCGGTCGCCGACGGCTCGATCACATCGACGCAGGAAACCCGGTCGAAGGCGGGGTATAACCTGTCGCCGATCGTGGCGAACGGTATGCTGTACCTGCTCGACGATGCCGGGCAGCTTACCGCCTGGAAGTAACACCAACCACTCGTCATCCCCGCGCAGGCGGGGATCCATAGACGCAGCGCTCCTGATGGAAACGCTGCGTCGGCGTTTATGGGTTCCCGCCTGCGCGGGAACGACGAGAGGAGCCAACACCCTCGACCCGGCCTCCCTTACCCCCTACACTCGGCGGCAACCCGGCACCCCAGGAATCCCCATGCCCTTACCCGTCGTCGCCATCATCGGCCGTCCCAATGTCGGCAAGTCGACGCTGTTCAACCGCCTCGTCGGCAAGCGGCTGGCGCTGGTCGATGACCAGCCGGGCGTGACCCGCGACCGGCGGGAAGGGGAGGCGACCTTGCTCGGCCTCGACTTCACCATTGTCGACACCGCCGGGTTCGAGGATGAAGACGCCGCAACCCTGCCGGGGCGGATGCGGATGCAGACCCAGGCGGCGGTCGAGATGGCCGATGTCGCGCTGTTCATGATCGACGCCCGCGCCGGCATCACGCCGCTGGACGAGGAAATCGCCCGCTGGCTGCGCTCGTCGGGCGGCACCGTCGTGCTGGTCGCGAACAAGGCGGAGGGCCGCGCGGGCGAGAACGGCGTGCTCGAATCGCTGGCGCTGGGCTTTGGCGATCCGGTGCAGCTCTCGGCCGAACATGGTGAGGGCGTCGCCGACCTGTTCGAGGCGCTGCGCCCCTATATCGAGCGCGAGGACGAGCCGGAGCCGGAGGAAGAAGGCGAGTTCGACCCCGAAACCGCCGTCCTGAAGCTCGCCATCGTCGGCCGCCCCAACGCGGGCAAGTCGACGCTGATCAACCGTTTCCTTGGGCAGGACCGGCTCATCACCGGTCCCGAAGCGGGGATCACCCGCGATTCGATCGCGGTCGACTGGAACTGGACCGCCCCCGACGGTCGTGTCCGCCCCGTCCGGCTGATCGACACCGCCGGCATGCGCAAGAAGGCGCGGGTGCAGGAAAAGCTCGAAAAGCTCTCGGTCGCCGACGCGCTCCACGCGATCGACTTTGCCGAGGTCGTCGTGCTGCTTCTCGACGGCACGCGGGGCCTCGAACTGCAGGACATCAAGATCGCCGATCGCGTGCTGCAAGAGGGCCGCGCGCTGGTAATCGCGCTCAACAAATGGGACATCGCCGAACACGCATCGTCGCTGTTCAATGGCGTGAAGGGCGCGCTCGACGAAGGGCTGGCGCAGGCCAAGGGCGTGCCGCTGCTGACCGTATCGGCCGCCACCGGCAAGGGGCTGGACGTGCTGATGCAGGCGGCGTTCGAAACCCGCGAAGCCTGGGGCCGCCGCGTGTCGACGGGACAGCTTAACCGCTGGTTCGACCGCGCGCTGGAGGCCAACCCGCCGCCCGCGCCCGGCGGCAAGCGCATCAAGATGCGCTACATCACGCAGAACAAGACGCGTCCGCCCAGCTTCGTACTGTTCGGCACCCGCGTCGACCAGCTGCCCGAAAGCTACAAGCGTTATCTCATTAACGGCTTGCGCAAGGAATTCGGCTTCGGCGCAGTCCCCGTCCGCCTGAACCTCCGCGCCCCGAAAAACCCCTTCGACCACGCAAAGTGACCCGCATCGACGCCCGCGGCATGCGCTGCCCCTGGCCCGCCATCCGGCTGGCCCGGGCGCTGCGCGACGGGGCGCAGATGGTGGAGATCGCAGCCGACGACCCCCGCGCGGCCGGTGAATTGGCAAGTGCGGCAACGGCGGTCGGTGCGCGGCTGGACGTGGTGGGCGAGGGTGTGTTCCGGGTGGCGCGGTGATGACGGAGGACGCTTCCTACCAGCCCACGTCCGGCTTCCTGATCGACGTGTTGAACGAAGCGGTTCCACTATCCGGCAGCGAGTTTGGCGAGCACAATCTGCGGCGGGTCATCGACTATCTGACGGATGCAGAGGCGGTGAACCGGGATTGGGCCGCATTCATTTTGGGCAATGCCGACCTCGATACCCCGGCGATCCGCGATGCGCTGCTGGCGGCCGCTACGACGGATTGCTCGCCGCGCGTCAGGGCCGAGGCGTTGCGTGGACTCGCCCAAATCGCTCCGGCGAAGGCGCTACCGCACGTCCGCCAGGCCTTGTCCGCCGAGATGGCTCTCGTCAACGTCTTCGAAGCGGCGGAAATCATCGCCGATCCGTCGCTGGTCGATGCACTACGACCATGGTCCGATCCGTCGGACGACCCGTACCTAGATGGACTGGTGGCGGCCGCGATTGCCGCATGTGAGCAAGGAAAGGGAACCTGACCCAAACGTCATCCCAGCGAAGGCTGGGATCTCCCCATTATAGCACGGCAGCAAGAGCCGCTTGAGGCCCCAGCCTTCGCTGGGGCGACGCATCTGGCTGGGTGACGCGGCGCACAGTCGCCACCCATCTCGCCTTTCCTACAACCGTCCGGACATGCCATGCTCCGCCTGGTTCTTTTACATCGCCGGAACATCGCGCCTCGCACATGGCGCAAACCGCACGACGCACCAACCATACACGAGTGTGAACTTAGTGAACTTTGGACCGCCTTACGGCTTCGCTTCCCAGGGTTTATCCCGCAAATTCAAATGGGTAATCCCCCGTGCCTTCAACCTTGGCCCCAGGAAGCGGTAGAAGAACCAGTCTTTCGCCGCGAACGGCGTGGCGTGGTACAGGAGCCGCTCGCCCAGCGTCCAGCGTACCCGCCGGCGGTCCGACCGGCGTGGCGAAGGTTTCGCCCAGAAATTATAGGGATAGACGACGCGGCCAAGCTTTGCGACCCGCTGCATGATCTCATGATCCAGCAGCACATAAGGCCAGAGTTTCTCCGAGAAACCGCCCGCCTGTACCAGCGCCGCCGTGCGGAACGCCTGTCCGTAACCACCGGTATGCGTCTGTTTCGACAGCAGTTTCGTCACGACCCCGGCATAGAGCGCCCGCCGCAGCCTTTGCCCTGATGCATCGACGCCCAGCGCCATCACCGCCACCGTTCGCGGATCGGCATCGAACGTGCGTTCCGCCTCGGCCAGGTAATGCGGCGGGTAATAGGTATCCGCATCGCCGAACGCGCAGAATTCGGTGGTGAGTTCGGCCATCGCCGTTTCCAGCGCATGGATCTTGCCGGGCCGCGCCTCCGACAGGTGCACGACCTCGATCCCCGGCGCGGTGAAGGCGCGGGCGATCGCGTCCGACCCGTCGGTCGATCCGTTGTCGACCAGCACCAGCCGGAACGGCACGCTCTGCGCCGCCAGTGCCGCCAGCGTGGCGGGCAGGAAGTCCGCCTCGTTGTAATAGGCGATCACGAACGTCCAGCGGCTCATGCGGCCAACTCCATCAACCGGCGACAGGCGGCCTCCGACGACCGGCGCCCGTGCGTCGCGACGACATGGGCGCGCGCCGCCGCCCCCATCGCCGCCAGCGCTGCCGGATCGGCGAGCAGCGCGTCGACCTTGTCACGATAGTCGTTATCCTTGACCAGCAGCCCGCAGCTGGCCGGGATCACGTCCGCCCCGATCCGGTCGTCGAACGCCGCGACCGGCAGGCCGCACGCCATCGCTTCGGGGATCGCGCGCGGGAAATAGTCGCGCCGCCCGGCATGAAAGAACAGCCGCGCCTGTGCCAGCATCGCCGGCACCTCGCCGTTCGGTACATGGCCCAGCCAGTGCACCTGCGGAAAGCGCCGCTGCAACGCCGCCGCCTGCGGCCCGTCGCCGATCACCGCGACCCGGTGACGGTCGCCCAGCGCCGCGATCTCGTCGAACTTCTTGTAGGGCGTCAGGCGGCTGGTCGCGATCACGTCGAACCGTTTGTCCGCCACCAGCGGTGCGAAGCGGTCGGTATCGATCGTCTTGGGCAGCCGCTGCATCCGCGCCTCCGGAATTGCCCTTCGCCAGAAGCGCCAGCCCGGCCGGATCAGCTTGGCCTCCTGCACGGCCGACTCCGGAAACAGGAACGCGGCATGCGGCATGATCCGGCTCCACCAGTCGCCACCGATGATGACCGCGAAGCGCCGCCGGTCGGGCCGCAGCACCCGGTCGAACAGGTCGAACCCGGCGCCGCCATTGCTGCCGATCAGCACGAACAGCGTCGCCGGATCGATCCGCGCGGCGGCGACCATCGCGTCGCTGCGCTGGTCGCGGGTCCGGGCGTCGGGGTTGGACGGCGCGAACAGGCGGATGGGGTAGGGGGCGATGCCCGGCAGCGCGGACATGGTATCCAGCGGTTCGCGTGCGAGTCCCCACAGCTCGGTCTCGACGCCCAGTTCGGTCAGGATCCCGGGCATGCGCCGGTCGCGATTGTCCCAGCGCAGCCATTCACCCACATCGGCGACGCCGTGATGGGTGGGATAGGTCAGGACGAAGACGATCCGCATTCCCGCCCGGCTACCAGCGCGAGGCCGGTCGCGCCACCCGATTGTCGAGGTGCCCGACTGCGGCTAAGGCGCTGGCGATGAACTGGTCCGACGACGGCGCGCGGGTAAGCTGCGTGATGGTGACCGCGAACCGTGCCGCGCTGGCGCGGCGCGCGGTCGACTGTTTTCTGCGGCAACGCTGGGCGAACCGCGAACTGGTCGTCGTCGACGATGGCGATCAGGATTACACGCCGCTCTTCGCCGATATCCCTGCCGACCGGCTGATCTACGACCGGGTGACGAAGACCCCCGACACGACGCTGGGTCGATTGCGCAACCGCACGCTGGACCTCGCGCGGGGCTCGATCGTCGCGCAATGGGACGATGACGACTGGTATCATCCCGACCGGCTGGTGCGGCAGGTCGCGGTGCTGGACGGCGGCAAGGACGCCTGCGTCCTGCGCGGCACGCTGATGCATCTCGATGCGCCCGAATGGTTCGACCATCCTTATGTCGGCACGCTGGAGCCGGGCGTACCGGGCAGCATCGTCCACCGCGCCGACCCGACCGCCCGCTACCCCGAAAAGCGGCGGGGCGAGGATACCGATTTCCTGCACCACTGGCCCATCGAGCACATCGGCGTGCTCGACGCGCCGGGCCTGTTCGTCCGCGCCTTCCACGGCGGCAACACCTGGGAGCGGACCCATTTCGAACGCCGGGTGCGCAACACGCCCGCCGCCGCGATCGAATATGCGCTGCGCCGCGTCCTGCCCGGCGGGGTATGGCGCCATTCGCGCTTCCGCCTCGATCCCGACACGCGCGCCGCGTTCGAGGCGTTCGTCGCCGATTCGCGCACCGCCGGGGTGTTCGCTTGACCTTGTCGGAACGTGCGCAGCGGCTGCACGACTGGTCGCAGACGCCTACCGCCGCGTTGGTGGGCAAGGTCTTCCGCGCGTTGTTCTTCGTCGGCGTGCTGCTGTGGCTGGTGCTGAAGGTCCGCGCGATCGGCTGGGCCAGCGTCGCCGCCGCGCTCCCGCGCACGCCATGGTTCTACATCCTGTTCGTCGTGATGTTCATGGCATTGCCGGTGTCGGAGGTGTGGATCTTCCGCCTGCTGCTCGGCCGACCCTTGCCCGGCAGCCTGTCGGTCTTCGTGCGCAAGCGGGTCTTCAACTCGGCGTTCGTCGGCTATTCGGGCGAGGTCTATCTGTTCGTCTGGGCGCGGCAGCGGCTGGGGATCGCGTCGAAGACGCTGCTGCTGGCGATCAAGGACAATGCGATCCTCTCGGCCCTCGCCTCCGCCGCGATCACCTCAATCCTGCTGGTCATCTTCATGGGGACGGGGCGGGCGAAATGGATCGCCGACTGGCTCCATTCGGCAGGCGGCATGCTACTGGCCGCCCTGCTGGTCGCGGGGTTCCTGACGCCGCTGCTCCTGCGCCTGCGCAGCCAGATATTGTCGGTCAGCTGGCGGGTCGCCGCCGCCGTGCTCGGCATCCATGTCGTGCGCATTCTGGTCGTCGTGCTGTTGCAGGCGACGCAATGGGCGGTGGTGCTGCCCGCCGAACCCTGGGGGGTGTGGGTCACCTTCCTGACGGTGCAGATGGTCATCAGCCGCCTGCCGATCGTGCCCAATCGCGACCTGCTGTTCCTGTCGGCCGCGCTGGAGATGAGCCATATCGTCGATGGCCCGCGCGCGGCGATGGCCGGGCTGCTGCTCGCCGGCGGCGCGCTGACGCAGGGAAGCAACCTGCTGTTCTTTCTGCTGACCAGTTTCCAGCGGCGCCGCGGCACGCTGCCCGTTGCCGAGGTCGATCCGCGGCTGGAGGCCGACATCGCCACGCCGGCGGTACCGCCGGCGGGCGAATAGGGGATCAGGCCGACGCAGACGCCCGCTGGCAGATGAAGCTCGACAGTTCCTGCCGCAGCGGCAGGCCGGTCGTCGGGCGCAGCGGCCCGTCATGCGCGACATTGGTTTCGACATGGGCCCGCGTGTCGGCCACGCCGACGACATGGAACAGGTCGCGCTCGCAATCCAGCTCGGTGCGGGCATAGACGAAGCGGTCGCCGCGCTGCTGGCGCAGGATCGCGATGATCGTGCCGGCGGCGGTGCGGCGCTGGCGCAGCACTTCGTAGCGCGACTGCGGGTCCGACGGGGTCGGGATCTCGACGCCTTCCAGTGGATAGCGTTCGATGCCGTTGCCCGCCACTTCCGTCTCGACCAGGTGGCGCAGGTCGACCGTGTTGTTCATCGTCGCCTGCGCTTCCGGCACGGACGAATTGCCACAGCCGGCCAGCAGCGCCCCGCCCAGCAGGGCGGCAGTCAATCGGATCATACGCAAAACCCTTGTTCCCGGAGAAAAACAGTCTCAGGAAATGTTGCTACGCAGCAATGTTCGAAGCGGAACGCTCAGCGCGAACGCAGCGCGCCCAGTGCCGTCATGAACGCGACGGCTCCCATGGCAAGGACGACGCCTCCGATATCTTCCCAGCCGAGCGCCAGCAGGCGGTCGAACCGGTCGGAATGCGGAAGGATCGCGCGGAAGGTTTCGAATGGAATAGTCATGGCGCGATGCAACATAAGCACTGAAAGCATCGTGAAAACCGCCAATTAGCCGAAATGGTCCGAGGACATCATATGTTACACGACCGCAAGCCAATGGTGCCGTTCGGGCAATGGAACTGACTTGCACGGCCCCCGCCCACGCCATACACCGTCATTCCGTTTATCGATAATGGGTGGGGTTTCATGTTCCGTACCGTCGCTGCCGTATTGCTCGCTTCCACTGCGCTCGCCGGGACGGCGCAGGCGCAGGCGCCCGCCCGTGCCGCCCCCCCGGTCAAGGCCGCGCCGCTGTCGGCGCTGGTCGCCCCGGTCAACATTCCCTACGAAAAGTTCACGCTGCCCAACGGCCTGACCGTCATCACCCATACCGATCGCAAGGCGCCGATCGTCGCGGTGTCGGTATGGTATGACGTGGGGTCGAAGCATGAGCCGGAGGGGAAGACCGGCTTCGCGCACCTGTTCGAACATCTGATGTTCAACGGGTCGGAAAATGCGCCGGGCGACTTTTTCGACCCGCTACGCTCGATCGGTGCGACCGACCTGAACGGCACCACCAGCTACGACCGCACCAATTATTTCGAAACCGTGCCGAAGGCGGCGATCGACCGCGCGCTGTTCCTCGAATCGGACCGCATGGGCTATCTGCTCGGCGCGGTGACGCAGGGCGTGCTCGATGAACAGCGCGGCGTCGTGCAGAACGAAAAGCGCCAGGGCGACAACCAGCCTTACGGCCTCGTCCGTTACAAGATGACCGAGGGCATCTTCCCGGTCGGCCACCCCTATCGCCATTCGGTGATCGGTTCGATGGCCGATCTCGACGCCGCCAGCCTCGAGGACGTGAAGAACTGGTTCCGCGGCCATTACGGCCCGAACAACGCGGTGCTGGTGCTGGCCGGCGACATCGACGCGAAGGAAGCGCGCCCGCTGGTCGAGAAATATTTCGGCAAGATCGCACGTGGGCCGGAATCGGTCCTGCCGAAGATCGAGGTGCCGACCCTCGCCGCGCCGGTGCGCGAGGTGATGAAGGACAATGTCGCCGCGACGATGATCATGAAGGTCTGGCCGGTGCCGGGGCTGAACGATCCCGACGCCCCGGCGCTGGACGTCGCGATGAGCGCGTTCGGCGGCCTCGCCTCGTCGCGGCTCGACAACGAACTGGTGAAGAAGGAAAAGCTGGCGGTGCAGGTGTCCGCCGGCGTCCAGTCGCTGGCACAGGCCGGCATGCTGATCGTCCGTGCGATCGTGAAGCCGGGCGTCGATGAAAAGCTGGTCGAGGCGAAGCTGGACCAGATGATCGCCGATTATTTGCGCACCGGTCCGAGTGCCGACGAAGTGGCGCGCGTCGCCACGACGCAGGTGTCGAGCACGATCGGCGGGCTGGAATCGGTCGGCGGCTTCGGCGGCAAGGCGGTGACGCTGGCGTCGGGCGAGCTGTATTCGAACGATCCGGGCTTCTATAAAAAGGAGCTTAACGCGCTGGCGACGATGACGCCGGACCGCGCCCGCGCCGCTGCGCAGAAATGGATGTCGCGCCCGGCCTATACGCTGATCGTCGAGAAGGGCGAGCGCGAGGGCTATGAGGAGGCGAAGGCGGTCGCCGCCGCGCCGGCGACACCGGCCGCCCCCGAAACGCCGTTCAAGGGCACGCGCGGCGCAATGCCGGGCGTCGCCGACACCGGCACCGCGCTGCAATTCCCGAAGGTCACGCGCAGCCGCCTGTCGAACGGCATGGAGCTGGTCTATGCCCAGCGCACCGCCGTGCCGGTGACGCAGGTGTCGATGGTGTTCGACGCCGGCACCGCCGCCGATGTGGCCGGCAAGCTCGGCACCGCGGGCATGACTCTGTCGCTGATCGACGAAGGCACCACCACCCGCGATTCGATCGCGATGGCGGAGGCCAAGGAAAAGCTCGGTATGCAGATGAGCGGCGGCAATTCGGCCGATCAGACGACGATCGGCTTCGAAGCGCCCAGCGCCAATCTGAACAGCGCGACGATGCTGTTCGCCGACGTGCTGCGCAACCCGGCGTTCGACGCGAGCGAGCTGGAGCGGGTGCGCGGGCAGGTGCTGGCGCAGATCGGGCAGCAGCGCACCAACCCGCAGGGGCTGGCCGACATGACGCTGCCGCCGCTGCTCTACGGCGCGGACAGCCCCTATGCGAAGCTCGCGGCGGGCGTCGGCGATCCGGCGGCGGTCATGGCAATGAAGCGCGAGGACCTGGTCGCATGGCGGGGTGCATGGTTGCGCCCGGACAAGGCGAAGGTGTTCGTCGTATCCGACCGTCCGCTGGCGGAAGTGCAGCGGGCGCTGAACGCCTCGTTCGGCAACTGGCAGGCGACCGGAGTCGCCGGCACCAAGAGCTTCCCGGCACAGCGCGCCACCACCACGCCGAAGATCGTGCTGGTCGACCGGCCCAATTCGCCACAGTCGCTGATCGTCGCCGGTCAGATGACGCCGGTACAGGCCAAGTCGGACACGCTGGCGGCGACCACCGCCAATACCGTGCTCGGTTCGGGCTTCCTCAGCCGCATCAACATGGACCTGCGTGAGGCGAAGCACTGGTCCTATGGCGCGCGCGGCGGGTTCCAGCTGATGCAGAACGCCGTGCCCTATGTCATCAATGCCCCGGTGCAGGCCGACAAGACCGGCCCGGCGATCGCGTCGCTGCGCGAACAGATCAACGGCTTCCTGGGACCGAACGGCGTGACGCCGGTCGAATTCCGCCGCTCGATCGATGGCGAGACGCGGCAGCTGGCCGGAACCTACGAAACCTCCGGCGCGGTACTCGGCGCGATGCGGGCCAACGACTTCCTCGGCCGCCCGGACGATTACCAGGCGACCCTGCCGCAAAAATATCGTGCGCTGACCACGGCCCAGCTTGACGCTGCGGCACGCGCGGCAATCGACCCCAATCGCTTCGTCTATGTGGTGGTCGGCGATGCGAAGGTCGTCCGTCCGCAGCTTGACGGGCTGGGCCTGCCGGTGGAGGTGGTGTCGGCAACGCCGCCGTCCGCCCCGGTCGCGGCGAAGTAAGGAGAGCGAACATGGCGAATGTCGATGGCAGCTGGAACACGATCACCAAGTCGCCGATGGGCGACCAGCAGGCGACGCTGACCGTCAAGAGCGACGGCGGCACCTTCACCGGCAGCTATTCCGGCGCGATGGGGTCGACCGAGATCACCGACGGCAAGGTCGATGGCGACAAGCTGTCGTGGAAGGTCGCGATCGTCGTACCGATGCCGATGACGCTTGACTGCGAAGCGACCGTCGATGGCGACACCATCTCCGGCACGGTCGGGGCGGGTGCGTTCGGCAGCTTTCCGATGGCGGGCAACCGCGTCGGCTGAACGTCGGTGACGTGACAGAAACGGCCCGTCCGCAGACGATGCGGGCGGGCCGTTTTGCGTTGGGGAGGGCATACCCCCTCGCGCGAACCGTATCCCCGCGCAGGCGGGGATCCAGGGTAACGAAGCGCGACGATTGTGGCCCTGGACCCCCGCCTGCGCGGGGGTACGCGAAGCGGCGCGGACGCAGGCGACGGCCGTGTCCCTAGACCCCCGCCTGCGCGGGGTACGTGATCTGCAAGGTTGGTCCTGGCCTCAACCCCACCGTCACCCCGGATCAAGTCCGGGGTGACGGCAACGGGCCAAGCCTACTCCGCCGCCTCAGCCTCGATCTCCGGCAACCCGGCCGTCCTGGGCTTCTCCCCCGGCTCGGGCGCATAACCGGTCAGCAACCGCGCGCCCCGGCCATAGGTGAACCACGACCACGCCCAATGGACGTACACCGACACCCGGCTGCGAAAATCGACCAGCAGCATCAGGTGGACCAGCGACCACGCCAGCCACGCGATAAAGCCCTTGAGCTTCAGCCCGGCAATCTCCGCCACCGCCCGCGACCGGCCGATCACCGCCATCGTGCCATAGTCGCGATAGCGGAACCGCTCCGGCGCCGACCGTCCGGCGACCCGCGCAGCGATCAGCTTCCCGACGAACTTCCCCTGCTGCTTGGCGACCGGCGCCAGGCCGGGCAGGGGGCCGTCGCCGGCATCGAAGCTCGCCACGTCGCCGATCGCGAAGATCGTCGGATGGCCCGGTATCGAACAATCGGGCATCACCTTCACCGCGCCGTTCTTCGCCGCATCCGCCGCCAGCCACTTCGCGGCCGGTCGCGCTTCGGTCCCTGCCGCCCATAGCACGGCGGCGGCATCGATCCGCTGGTCGCCGACGGTCAGCCCGCGTTCGTCGATCGCTTTCACCGCCTCGCCGGTCCGTACTTCGACGCCGAGCGACTCGAGCATCTCGCGCGCCGACTGCGACAGCGGCGGATCGAACGCGGTCAGGATGCGGTCGCCCATCTCGCACAGCACGACCCGCGCCCGGCGCGGATCGATAGAGGCGAAGTCGCGCGCCAGGGTCGTGCGCGCCAGCTCGGCGATCGTCCCGGCCAGTTCCACCCCGGTTGGCCCGCCGCCGACCACCGCGAAGGTCAGCAGCCGCTGCCGCTCCGCCGGATCGTCGCATTGCTCGGCGCGCTCGAACGCACTCAGCAACGCCGCACGGATCGCCAGCGCATCGTCGATCGATTTCAGCACATAGGCATGCTCGCGCCACTGGTCGTTGCCGAAGAAGCTGTACGCCGCGCCGGTCGCCAGGATCAGGTAATCGAACGGCAACCGCCGCCCATCGGCCAGGCAAAGCTTGCGCGCAGCGGCATCGACCCCGCTCGCCTCCGCCATCAATATCCGCGTATTCCTGTTGCGACGCAGCAGCGCGCGATTGGCGGTGGCGATGTCCGCCGGGGACAGCGCGGCGCCCGCCACCTGATACAGCAAGGGCTGGAACAGGTGATGGTTGGTGCGGTCGATCAGCACGATCTCGGCGTCCGCCGTGCGTAGCGCCTGGGCCGCGGCGATGCCACCGAAGCCGGCGCCGACGATGATGATCCGGGGTCGCATACGCTGTTCGTCCTCCGATTCGCGTGTGGGATCGTCCTTCCCAACCCATCGCGGCGCCAATCGTTGCGACCGGGCTGCCCCGCCGCCGCGCGACCCTTGCCACATTGTCACCATGGTCCGGGCGGCTCCGCCATGGTTCGTTCATGTGGGCGACAGATACCGTTGCCCTGGGGCAACAGTATCCGATTTCGTGACGCACATGTTGCAATGCGATGCAACACTTCCCCGGTTTTCGGGTTCAGAGGGGCCACGGATAAACCGGCGCGCGTTCGATGCCGGGACCGTAAACGCTGATGAGGTTTTGTATGCGTAAGCTTTTCACCTTCGCCGCAGCCGCGGCTGCCTTCGTCGCAGCCCCCGCCTTCGCGCAGGACATGTCGACCACGTCGCAGGACACGACGACCACCGAACCGGCCCCCGCCGTGACCGCGCCCGACGGCACCAGCGGCATCGGCTTCGAACCCTATGTCGCGATCATGGGCGGCTGGGAACAGTTCGATTCGGAGCGCACCGACGCCGGCATCCCGCTGGTCCCGCGCAACGACAAGCTGAACGGCGCGCTGGTTGAAGGCATTGTCGGCTTCAACGTGCCGCTGGGCCCGGTGTTCGTCGGTGCCGAAGGCAGCGTCTCGAAGGGCGTGTCGGGCGACATCGATTGGGATTACGGCGCAGCCGGCCGCTTCGGCGTCCGCGCGGGTGACTCGGGCCTGATCTACGGCAAGGTCGGCTATCGCTGGGTCAATTTCGACCGGTTCGGCAACGACAGCCGCGACTATCACGAAATGACCTACGGTGCCGGTTTCGAAGTCGGCCCGAAGGACATCGGCCTCGGCGGCATCACCGGCAACTCGGGCGTCCGCCTGCGCGGTGAAGTGTCGACCTTCGGTTCGGCGCACAGCTTCCGCCCGATGCTGGGTCTGACGACCCACTTCTAAGCATCGTGCCAGTTCGGGCGGGTCCGGCGTATCGGGACCCGCCCCGGTAAATGCGTATCGCGAAAGGCTCCGGGCGGGTTCGTCCGGGGCCTTTTGTTTTGGGCGGTTGCAACAATGATCCCCGCGGAGGCGGGGAAGCTTCTAGTACCCCATACAGAATGGGGCTATCCGCGCGTAAGGCGCGGAAAGACTGTCGTAACGGAAGCGCCGCCGGCTAGCCCTCCTGCGCTCTTAGCCGTTCCAACTTCTACCGAAGTTGCCGGGCTGGATTCTGCTGGCGTGTGCCTGGATTTCGTTAGGAAATCTGAAGTCCACCACCGATGCAAATCGATCAACGCACGCACAGTACGGTAGCGTCGTCGGGCGTTCCTATTGGTGTGGAAAGGGCCACAATCCAGCATGGCTCGACAATATGCGGCCGCAGCACGCTTGTCCGCCACTACCATATAAAACGTTACAAAAAAACGATTGTCGCCAGCGTGCTGGGGTAAACGACTGCGATGGATGCACTGGTTTGAAGGGATCAACAAGGGGGGCAGGGCGAAGGGGCTGGTCGAGATGCTAGGCACCTGATGGCGAAAGGCGGAAAGGCGCGTCGTCTACGGTAAGGGCATTGGTATGCACGAAAAGGCCGCCGGGCGTGAACCCGACGGCCTTTTCCCGTAGGACCGCTGTGCCGCGGTTATTCCTCGACCGTCACCCGCCCGTTGCGGACGATCATGCCGCGCTCGGCCATTTCCTTGCGGAAGTCATGCTTGGCGTCGGCGATTTCGCGGCGATATTCCGCCCAGGCGTCTTCGCGATCGGCGGCATCATCGGCGCGGGCCAGATCCTTGCGCAACTCGCGCTTCGCCTCCGAAATGTCGGTCTTGTAATCCAGATAATAGGGGTTGTAGTCCGAATAGACCGGGACCGTCCGGCGATCCTTAGCCAGCGAAGGCGTCGCGATGACCGCAGTAGCGGCGGCGGCGATCAACAAAGTCGTGCGGTTCATGGGGGTTCTCCCTTTTCCTGAACTTGCCGACGTACAACCCGTATTTGGTGAACGCGGTTCCTTCATCTGGCGTTCACCTTGGGCGCGCGGGGCCAGTACCCTTGCGAACTGATGTCGTGCTTCCGATGTTGTTCGCCATGGCGGGACGGGTAAAACGCAAGGCGGGACTGGCGGCGGCGGAGGCGCTTGCCGCCCGCACCGAAGCGCCGCTCGCCTGCGCACTCTGCGACCGACCGATCGGTAGCCAGGTCGAATGGCACCATCGCGTGCCCAAAAGCGAAGGCGGGCGCGAGACGGTGCCGGTCCACCCGATCTGCCACCGCACCATCCACGCCAGCGCCACCAACGCCGAACTCGCCGGCCCGCTCGCCGACATCGACGCGCTGCGGGCCGTCCCGGCGGTCGCGAAATTCGTGAAATGGGTCGCTGACAAACCCGCCGACTTCCGCGTGCCGGTCCGGCGGCGGCGGTAGGGAGCATTGTATCGGCCGAAGTTCGGGACTTACAGCTACTAGCGTTCGTCATCCCCGCGCAGGCGGGGATCCATATACGCAACGTTTGCGCCTCTAGCATGACCGCCGGCGGCTATGGATTCCCGCCTACGCGGGAATGACGGAGAGGGGGGCAGCACCTGCGGCTTCCCCCTGTCCTACACGTCCGCCCTTTGCCATCGTGCTGCCGGGTCGTCGCGACCCCGGCTCTTTGACAGGTAGAACCGCACCACGCGCAAATAGCGTACGAGTGTGAACTTAGTGAACTTTGGACGGCGGATACGGGCAGGGCGCATGCCGTCGAATGGCTCTGGGGAGCCCCGTCAGGGCACCGTGACGCCAAGGATCATGCGACAGCGCAAACAGCGTGGCGAGTGTGAACTTAGTGAACTTTGGGCGGCCGGCATGGGCAAAGCCCATGCCGTCGGACGGCGCTTTCGGCGCCGCCGGCCGGCCGCGCCTTGAGGCTCGGGGCAGCGTTCGCTGCCCCTTGCCCGGCGCGGCCCCGGCGCAGCTTACTCTGCCGCCACGCCCCCGAACATATCACCCATGCCGGTCGCTTCCTCATTCGCCGGCGCCGCGACCTTGGCCTTCTGGCGCTTGTCGAAGCCGTCCCAGACCTCGTTCCAATTGCCGCGCGTCGCCGCCTTCGAATACTCCGTCGCGCGCTGTTCGAAGAAGTTGGCGTGCTCGACACCGTTCAGCAGCGGTGCCAGCCACGGCAGGGGGTGTTCGTCGATCAGGTAGATCGGCTTCATGCCCAGCTGCCCCAGCCGCCAGTCGGCGATGTAGCGGATGTACTTCTTGATCTCCTTCGCGGTCATCCCGTGGACCGGCCCCATTTCAAAGGCGAGATCGATGAAATTATCCTCCAGCCGCACCGTCGTCTGGCACATGTCGGCAATGTCGTCGCGCACCGCACGCGTCATGCAGTCGCGTTCCTTGCAGAAGGCGTGGAACAGCTTGATGATGCCCTCGCAGTGCAGGCTCTCGTCGCGGACCGACCACGACACGATCTGCCCCATGCCCTTCATCTTGTTGAAGCGCGGGAAGTTCATCAGCATCGCGAACGACGCGAACAGCTGCAATCCTTCGGTAAAGCCGCCGAACATCGCCAGCGTCTTGGCAATGTCCTCGTCGGTATCGACCCCGAAATTCTGCAGATAGTCGTGCTTGTCCTTCATCTCGCTATATTCGAGGAAGGCGCCATATTCGCTCTCGGGCATGCCGATCGTGTCGAGCAGATGGCTGTACGCCGCGATGTGCACCGTCTCCATGTTGGAGAAGGCGGCGAGCATCATCTTGATCTCGGTCGGCTTGAAGATGCGGCCATATTTTTCGTGGTAGCAGTCCTGCACCTCGACGTCCGCCTGGGTGAAGAAGCGGAAGATCTGGGTCAGCAAGTTGCGCTCGTGCGGGGTCAGCTTCTGCGCCCAGTCGCGGCAATCCTCGCCCAGCGGCACCTCTTCGGGCATCCAGTGGATCTGCTGCTGGCGCTTCCAGAAATCGAACGCCCAGGGGTATTCGAACGGCTTGTACTGCTTGCGGGCTTCGGTGAGCGACATGGGGTTACTCCGGGGAAACTTGGGTTTGTCTTGAAATTCTGTGGTGCTCCCGCGCAGGCGGGAGCCTAGGGTCGCGAACGTCGTCGCTTGCGGCTCTGGACCCCCGCCTCCGCGGGGGTACGGTCGGGTCGGTTCATGGCGCGCTGCTCCACGACCATTGCGCGATGCCGAAGATCGTCAGGATGATGCCGAGCGCCAGCGCCATCATCCCCGTCATGCCATGGGCATAGCGGCTCTGCTGTGTCGCGCGCGACTTCAAACGCAACAGCAGCCACAGCCCGACCCCGCCCGATACCAGCGCGACCGACAACATGATGAGGACGTTCGCGGTCATGCGACCAACGGCGCGGACGTGCGTTTCACCGCCGCCCCCAACGGAGGAATATCATGGCCGATCTCAGCAACATCAAGGAACATGCCGAAGTCATCGGCGCCGACGGCGTCCATGTCGGCACGGTCGACCGCGTCGAAGGCGACCGGATCAAGCTGACCAAGAAGGACAGCGGTGCCGAGGTCGAAGGCGCCGAACCGAGCCATGCCGGCCACCACCATTATATCGACGGCGGCCTCGTCGCCGAGGTCGAGGGCGACACCGTCCGCCTGTCCGCCAACGCCGATGTCGCGGTGACCTTCGAAACCGAAGAGGACGGCAGCGCGATCTGATGCCGTGCGGCGCGCGGCCTGGCTGCGCGCCGCCACCCGTTCCGCCGGATGCCGACCGAACGCTCCGCATCCGGCGGCAACGCCGGGCGTCACGCCCCCAGCAGCCATGCCATCAACGCGCCGCCGATGCCGGCGATGCCGCCGAACCAGAGCGCATTCGTCTTGAACGGGCGATGCGCGCCGAACGGTTCGTTGATCGGGTCCTTGCCCCCGCTCGCCAGTATCTTGCGACGACGCGCCTCGAACGCCTCGACCTGCTTTGGCTGCGCGTACATCCATGCCAATACCGGGCCAAGGATTACGGCGAACACAAAGAACAGCAGGATCGGCATCGGTAGCTCCTCTTGGTCGATCGTGGTTCGGAAGGTCGGTGGCATCCTGTACCGCCACGCCGTCAGACGGGGCGGCTGTGCCGCCCCGCTGTCCGCCGTGGCGAGTGTTCGATTTGCTCACGCAAATCGAAGCCGCCCGCTTATTGACAGGCCAGGCACTCGTCATAATCCGTGCTCTCGCCCAGATCGAACTTGGCCAGCTCCGACGTATTGTCCGCCTCGACCCCGCCGGCGAACCCCGCGCGCTGCACCGACTTCGACCGCAGGTAATAGAGCGATTTGATGCCCAGCTCCCACGCACGATAGTGGAGCATCAGCAGGTCCCACTTCTCGACATCGGCGGGGATGAACAGGTTCAGCGACTGCGCCTGATCGATGAACGGTGCACGGTCGCCTGCCAGCTCGAGCAGCCAGCGCTGGTCGATCTCGAAGCTGGTCTTGTACGTGTCCTTCTCTTCTTGGCTGAGGAAGTCGAGATGCTGGACCGATCCGCCGCGCTCGAGGATCGAGTTCCACACCGCGTCGCTGTTCTTCGACTTCGCGATCAGCAGCTTTTCGAGATAGGGGTTCTTGACCGACCACGAACCCGACAGCGTCTTGTGGGTATAGATGTTGGCGGGGATCGGTTCGATGCACGCGCTCGTCCCGCCGCAGATGATGCTGATCGACGCGGTCGGCGCGATCGCCATCTTGCAGCTGAACCGCTCCATCACGCCCATGTCGGCCGCGTCGGGGCAGGGGCCACGCTCGTTGGCGAGGTGCATCGACGCCTCGTTCACCTGCGCATTGACGTGGCGGAAGATCTTCAGATTCCACGCCTTCGCCATCGCCCCTTCGAACGGCAGCCCGCGCGCCTGCAGGAACGAGTGGAAGCCCATCACGCCCAGCCCGACCGACCGCTCGCGGCTCGCCGAATAGCGCGCGCGGGCCATTTCGTCGGGCGCACGCTCGATATAGTCGGTCAGGACGTTATCGAGGAAGCGCATCACGTCCTCGATGAAGCGCTTGTCGCCGTTCCATTCGTCCCAGGTTTCGAGGTTCAGCGACGACAGGCAGCACACCGCGGTGCGGTCGTTGCCGAGGTGATCCTTGCCGGTCGGCAGCGTGATCTCGCTGCACAGGTTCGACGTGGAGACCTTCAGGCCCAGATCGCGGTGGTGCTTCGGCATCGTGTTGTTCACATGGTCGCTGAACACGATGTACGGCTCGCCGGTCGCCAGGCGGGTCTCGACCAGCTTCTGGAACAGCGAACGCGCATCGACCTTGCCACGGACCGACCCGTCCTTGGGGCTTTTCAGCTCCCATTCGGCACCGTCGCGCACCGCTTCCATGAACGCGTCGGGGATCAGCACGCCATGGTGCAGGTTCAGCGCCTTGCGGTTGAAGTCGCCGCTGGGCTTACGGATTTCGAGGAACTCCTCGATCTCCGGATGGCTGATGTCGAGATAGCAGGCCGCCGACCCACGCCGTAGCGACCCCTGCGAAATGGCGAGCGTCAGCGAATCCATCACGCGGACGAACGGGATGATGCCGCTGGTCTTGCCGTTCAGCCCGACCGGCTCACCGATGCCACGCACGCTGCCCCAATAGGTGCCGATGCCGCCGCCGCGCGACGCCAGCCACACATTCTCGTTCCACGTCTCGACAATGCCTTCCAGGCTGTCGGGGACCGAGTTCAGATAGCAGCTGATCGGCAGGCCGCGCCCGGTGCCGCCGTTCGACAGGACCGGCGTGGCGGGCATGAACCAAAGCTTCGAGATATAGTCGTACAGCCGCTGGGCATGCTCGGCATCATCGGCATAGGCCGACGCCACGCGCACGAACAGGTCCTGGTACGATTCGCCGGGCAGCAGGTAGCGGTCCTTCAGCGTATCCTTGCCGAAATCGGTCAGCAGCGCGTCGCGCGAATGATCGACCTCGACCGCGTGGAGCAGCGCGTCGACCGTGCGGCTGTTGCGCTCGGGGGCCGGGGCGGCGGGTGCCGGATCGGCGAATTGCAGTTCGTTCATCTGGGCGTCCTGACTATCCTGAAAGGTCATCGTCCCGCTTTCCTGTGTTCGGCCGGGGCGTCATGTCGCCCCCAAAAATCGGCTTGTCGCTGGTCCGAACGGCACCCGGCAACGCGAAAGTAGCGTCACCGGCTCCGGTCGACTGAATACCATGTGTAGCGGTTGTCCCGCCATGGGCACTACTAATTGTAGGAAATTGGCGGACGCGCAAGCGGCTAAATTTTTACGGTCGGCGCGGAACCGGGGCTTGGCCGAACGCCGTCATGCCGCGACGCGCGGACCTCTGCCGCTTCCCCGAAATGCAAGTGGCAAATGGGGCATGCACGCTATTTTTTCGATGCGACATGGCGTGCAAAGCCGGACCGCTGGTGATGCCGGGGATGACGCCGTGCCACGAGTCGGCTGGACGCTCCGGGCCATGTCACCGAAGAGGGCGCGGCGCCATCAGCCACCGGCGGGTCCGCTCCCCCAAGCGGTGCGGTCAACCAGGCAAGCGGAGCCGTCTCGCCACGCGCGCCTGCCAAGCCAGCAGCAGCGGCACGACGATCAGCTCGATGCACAGCCCGACCGCATGGCCCGTCGATGGCGGGCCAAGGATGACGAGCGACCAGAGCCGTGCCAGCCCACCCAGCACGACCATCATCCCCAACAGCCGGAACCGTGCCGTCTTGCGCTCGATGCCGGGCACGCAGCTGGCGAAGGCGATCCCCATGCCGAGGAACAGGCCGGACAGGTATCGGAAATGGCTATCCAGATCGGTGGCGGGTGCCGGTTGCAGCCATGCGGCACCAAGCAGGATGCCGGTCAGCGACGCGCCGAACGGCACGATGCATACCAGCGCGACCGCCGCCTGCAACAGCGTGCGCTCACGCGCCGGCGTCACGTCCGCTCGCGCTCCAGCAGTTCGGCGCGCACCCGGATCGCATGGACCGACAGGCGCACTTCGAACAGGAACCACACCAGTCCGCCGATCAGCAGCACCATCGACAGGACGAAACTGATCGCCACCGCCTTGCCGAGGCCGAGGTCGAGCAGTTCGGCGATGAACAGCATCGCGACCACGGTACAGTTGGCGACCGCCGACAGCACGACCAGGAACACCGCATTGTTGATGATGCGGATCCGCCGGTCGAGCAGGCGCAGTTCGAACACGTGGCGGGCATGTTCGGGGCCGGTCGAGCTAGGATGCAGCTTTTCGAGGTCGCGCGCCCGGTCGACGATCCGCGCCAGGCGCCCGACCATGACGTTCAGGATCGCGCCGATCCCGGCGAGCAGGAAGACCGGCGCGATGGCGGTCTGGATCGTCTTGGCGACGGTCGACAGGACGGGTTCGAATTCCACCGGGGCGGTATGCCTCGCCCCTCCGATGGCGGCAAGGCCGCGAGATCCGCACTATGGTCCAAAATGCGCGCAGGTTACGGCTACCGGATCGTAAGAGGTTCGTGGCATTGCCCTTTCCATGCTGTTGCCCGCCACCGCCAATGCCCCGAACACCCGCGTCGCCGACGGTATCGCCGAAGCGGTCGACACGGTCGCCGCCCAGGCCGCCGAAACCCACCGCTTCCTGCGCCGGCAATGGTATGTCGCGGCAGTCGAAAGCTATGGCGGCGATGCCCGCACGCTGGTGGTCGAACGCGACGGCCGCCCGGTCATCGCGCTGCCGCTGGTCGGGCTGGGCCCGAAGCCGGTCGGACTGGGACAGGTTCCGGGCTGCTACTGGCCGTTTCGCAGCGGCCCGGTCGCGGCCGATGCGGACGCCGCCGACTTCGCCGCGCTGCTGGACGGGGCACGGCGGGCGACGCGCGGCTTCCGGCTCGGCCCGGTCTATGACGACGATCCCCTGCTCGCCGGATTGCAGGATGCCGCCGCGGCGAAGGGCTGGCGCGCCCTGCCGCGCTTCATCGCCGACAGCTATCTGCTCGACATGGCGGCACAGCAGGCGGACGGTGCGTGGCCACGCAATTCGACGCTGCGCAAGAACCGGTTCAACGAAAAGCATCTGGCGTCGCACGGCACGCCGGACTGGTCCTTCATCTCCGGCGCGGACTGGACGCTCGACGCCTTCGATGCCCTCGCCGCCGTCGAAGATGCGAGCTGGATCGCGACGCGCACCGATGGCCGGGATGCGAAGTTCACCACCGGTGGGCATGGCCGGTTCTGGCGGCGGCTGGTCGCCGATCCGGTCTTGGCCGACATGCTCTGGGCGGCGCTGCTGCGCATCGACGGCGAACCCGTGGCATTCTCGTTCGACCTCAATGCCGGCACGCTGAAATATGCGATCGCCAACAGCTATGACACCCGCGTCGCCAAGCACTCGCCCGGACGGCTGCTCTATTACCGCAACCTCGTCCGCGCGCTGGCCGACGGCATCACCCGGGTGGACTGGGGCGCGGGCGACAGCGGGTACAAGCGGACCATCGGTGCCGATCGCGGCCCGGCGATCCGCGACTGGCTCTTCCTGCCCCCCGGCCTGCCGGCACTGCTCGGGCGGCTGTTCGCCCGGCGCTGGGCGGGCAGCGGGCACCGGACAGTCGCCGATGCGGAGGGCGAGGGCGACGGTTGACGCCGCCGTCCGTCCGGCATCGCATGGGGCCGCTCCGCATCGACCCCCGCTGCGATCCTGAGTAGCATTGCGCATGACCGGCGAATCAGGACCATCCGACGCCATCACGCCCCGGCCGCACGCCGGGGCGGTCCCCGCCGTTCGACCGCTCCATGCGCTGCGGATGGTTCCGCGCATCCTCGGCTATGGCCTGCTGATCTACTTCCTCGCGGTCGTGATGCTGTGCGGCGGGCAATGGTTCGGCGGCACCGAACTGATGTGGGTGGCGAATCCGATCGCGGTCGCGATATTGATCCGCTATTCCCGGCGGCATTGGCCTTTGCTGCTGGCCGTCACCGGCGTGGCGCTGGTGACTGCCAATGCGTGCCATTATTCCGACACGGCCTCGATCATGGGCTATGGCGCGATCGACCTGATCGGTATCACCGCCGTCGCATCGGCGATACGCGTGGCCCATCCCGATCCGCGCCTGTTGCGCGGTTATGTCACCATCGTCCTGATCGCGCTGGCCGGCGCGGTCCTGGTCACAGCGCTGTTCGTGCATTTCCGGCTGCTCCTGTCCGGCGCCGTCGAGACCCGCGACGTGATCCGCTGGTTCGCGGCCAATGCCATGGGGCTGATCGTGCTGCTGCCCGCGCTCAAGGCGACGCGACAGGGGCTGTCGGAGGAGATCGGCATCCTGTCGTTGCCGATCGTGCTGGTAATGGCGGTCACCATCGGGCTCGCCGGGCTGTTGTTCACCGTCAACACCTATCCGGTGCTGTTCCTGCTGCTGCCCTGTGGTGTGTTCGCGGCGCTGCTGTATCGCTTTGCCGGCGCGGCGGCATCGACCATCGCGATCAGCAGTATCGCGATCGTCTGCACGTTGCAGGGGGTCGGGCCGATCGCCCGGCTGCTGGTGCCCGCACCGGACCGCATCCTCTATCTTCAGCTCTTCATCGCCGCGTTTACCCTGACCGCCTTTCCCGTCGCCGCGCTGGTGTACGAACAATGGCTCGCGCTCACCGAAATCCGCGAGAATGAACGGCATCTGCGGCTGCTGGCCGATCATTCGACCGACCTGATCATCCGCCTGGGGCCGGATGGCCTGCGCCGTTACGCGTCGTCGGGGTCGCAACAGCTGCTCGGCTACCCGCCCGATCAACTGCTGGGGCAGAGCCCGTTCCAGCTGATCCACCCGGACGACCGCGACCGGGTGCAGCGGGCGCTGGAGGGACTGAAACCGGCCGGGCCCAGCGTCGTCGTCCGCTATCGCATGCTGCATCGCGACGGCCATTATCTGTGGCTGGAAGGCGCGTTCCGGATGGTCGGCGACGATCCCGCGCGTGCCGAGGTGATCGGCTCGATCCGCGACATTGCCGAGCGCCGCGCGGCCGAGGGCGGGGCCGTCACCTCGTTCGATGAGCTGGAGGAACAGCAGCGCTTGCTCGCGATGGCGGAAAGTGCCGCCGGGATCGGCCATTGGCGGCTGAACCTCGCCGACTGGCGCCTGTTCTGGTCGCCCGAGGTCTTTCGCATCCACGGGCTGGACGGGCCGCCGGAGCCCGGCATCGCCAGCGCGATCCACCATTATCATCCCGACGACCGGGTGAAGGTACGCAGCCGCATCGGCATGGCGATCGGGCAGGGCGGTTCGTTCGAATTCGATGCCCGCATCGTCCGGGCGGACGGGGAGATTCGCTGGGTCCGGTCGCGTGGCCAAGCCGAAACCGCGCCGGGTGCGGGGATCGTCGGGCTGTTCGGCGTGTTCCAGGACATTACCGAACATGTCGCGGCGATCACCGACCTGCGCGCCGCGCGCGAGGAGGCGGAGCGGGCGCTGGCCGCGAAGGAAACCTTCACCGCTACGATCAGCCATGAAATCCGGACGCCGCTGACCTCGATCCTCGCCGCGGTCCAGCTGCTGCGCGACACGCCGGATCGCACCGAACGGATGCGGCATCTCGATTCGCTGGAAACCGCCGGACGCTCGCTGTCGGCGATCGTCGACGACGTGCTGACCTTCTCCAAGCTGGAGGGCGGGCATGGCAGTCCGGAGGCGATCGCCTTCGAACCCCGTCAGCTGTTGCAGACCGTCGCCGAACTCTTCGCGGCCGAAGCGCGCCGACATGCCCTCTCGATCGAGCTGGACGCTGCCCCCGGCCGGGTGATCGGCGATCCGGCGCGATTGCAGCGGGTGTTGACCAATCTGGTCGGCAATGCCGTGAAGTTCACGCGCACCGGAACGATCGCCATTTCCGCCACGCGCGAGGGCGGGGACCGCTGGCGGTTCCAGGTCACCGATACCGGGGTCGGCATCCGCGGCGACCGCCTCGACGCGATCTTCGAACCGTTCGTACAGGCCGATGCGTCGACGACGCGCAGCTATGGCGGCACCGGGCTCGGCCTCAGCATCAGCCGGATGCTGGTCGAATCGATGCAGGGCGCGATTCAGGTCGCCAGCGCGCCGGGCGCCGGATCACGCTTCTGGTTCGACATTCCGCTGCCCCCGGCAACGGCGACGACGGACGATGCGGACGGCGCGTCGATCGACGGCGGCGCGTCGTCGGTGCCGGCGGCCACCAATGCGATGACGGTGCTGGTCGTCGAGGACAATGACATCAACCGCTATCTGCTGGCCGAAATCGTCCGGCGACTGGGGCACCATGTCGTCTCGGTCGAAAACGGCGCGCGCGCGGTCGAATATGTCACCGCGCCGGTCGGCAATCCGGTGGACCTGGTGCTGATGGACGTGCAGATGCCGGTAATGGACGGGCTGGCCGCGACGCGTGCGATCCGGGCATGGGGCGGGGCGGGGGCCACCGTCCCGATCCATGCGATCACCGCCGACCTGTCGACCGAACGCCGCGCCGACATTGCGCAGGCGGGCATGAACGGCGTGCTGACCAAGCCGGTCGACATGGCGCAGCTCAGCACCTTGCTCAATCACCGGGCCGCCGCGCCCGGCCGACCGTCGGCCGGGACACCCGATGCCCGCCCGATCGATCCGCAGCGTATCCGCGCGCTGACCGACGTGCTGGGCGCGGAACAGCGCAACACGTTGCTGTCGTTGCTGATCGAGGATGCCCGCCGCGTACCGGACCGGTTGCGCACGTTGCTCGCCCATGGCCGCAACAACCTTGCCCGGCGGGAGGCGCATGCCTTTCAGGGGGCAGCGGCCAGCATGGGGGCGGCGCCGCTGATCGCCGCGCTGGCGGAGATCGAGAAGATCGACGACGATGCTACGGTCGATCCGCGGCTGATGGAACGGATCGACGATTGCGCGCGCGACGTGATCAACGCCGCCCGCGCCGCCATGGAGGAGGCGGCCTGAACGGATCAGTTCTCCGCGTCGAACGCCTGTAGCGCCAGTACCGCCTGCGTCCGGTTGCTGACGCCCAGTTTGCGAAAGATCGCCGACAGGTGCGATTTCACCGTCGGTTCGGCCAGTTGCAGGTCATAGGCGATCTGCTTGTTCTGATGCCCATTCACGATCGCGCGGAGCACGCGAAGCTGCGCGATCGAAAGGGTGCCGACACGTTCGGCCAGGTCGACGCGGTGGTCGCTGAGCGACGTCTCCGCAATGCCCTCCGGCAGCCAGCTCTGCCCGTCCAGCAACGCGCGGATCGCGCCGACCATCTGGTCGATCGACGAGGATTTCGGAATGAAACCCTTCGCACCCAGCGCCTGTGCCTGGGCGACGATGGCCGGCTCCTCGCGACCGGAAACGATGGCGATGGTCGCCGCCGGCCGGATCGCGCGCAACACCGCCAGACCGGCGAACCCCTGTACGTCGGGCAGCATCAGGTCGAGCAGGATCAGGTCGTAATCGGTCCGCCGAACCTGTTCCTCGGCTTCCGCCAGGGTCGTCACGCAGTCCTTGGTGATCCCCGGATCGACCGCCCGCGCCGCCATTCCCAACGCCGTCGCGCACATCGGATGATCGTCTGCGACCAGAATATGCGGCATTTACAATCCCTTGTCCGGGTGCTGGTCGACCAGCGATGGGCGTGACCCTACACTATTGCAACAGCCCCTAACAACGGCTTGCCGTAACGGCCGTACGCCGAATGCATTAGTTCGCAACCGGACGTCCTGCAAAATCTTCACGAAGTACCTGTTCGATCGGGCGATCGATGCCCCGCGTCAGTGCTGCCGGGACGGTCACCGCAAATCCCCGATCGACCAATCCGTCGATCGCCCAGCGCACGCAATAGTCCGCCGCAACGCCGACGACGATCGCCTGCCCGACGCCTTGGTCGCGCAGATCGGCGAAGAATGTGTCGCGCGGGACGGGAGGCAGTTCGTTCCTCGGATCGTGCAGCATCAGCCCGTCTTCGGCCCACATGTCGAACACGCCCTTTTCCAGCGTCCGGCAGGGGATCGTCGCCGGCACCGCCAGCGGGTCGAGCAGGTTGCGCCACCCCGGTGTGCCCTTGACGCAGTGGATCGGGAACAGCTTCGCTTCCGGACTGTCGGGATAGGTTTCCGCATAATGCGTGTCGAAGGTGAAGATGATCGCCGCCGTATCCGCTTCGGTTCGTTGCGCAAGCCATCGGGCCAGCGGTGCGACGATCGCCTCTGCGCCGGGGACGGGCAGGGCGCCATCGGGCAGCATGAAATCGGCCTGGGTATCGACCACGATGATCAGATCACGCATCGGAACGGTCCTCCTGCCGCTTTACATATTCGCTAATCGGATATATGTAAAGCGGATGGAAGACGCGGGGTTCCTCGATCGCTATGATCCGGCGGACTATGATCGGCCATCGGTAGCGGTCGACTGCGTTGCGCTCGGGATGATCGACGGCACGTTGGGCGTCCTGCTGGCCCGGCGGGATCGTCCGCCCTTCGCCGGCGACTGGGCGCTTCCCGGGGGTTTCGTCGGCATCGACGAATCGCTGGAGGCGGCGGCCGGGCGGGTGCTGCACGACAAGGCCGGCTTGTCCGGCGGTTCGCCCGAACAGGTCCATTGCTTCGGCGCGGTCGATCGCGATCCCCGGATGCGGATCATCAGCATCGCCTACCGTGTCCTGCTCGATCCCGCGCGGATGGCGGCAGTGCGGCTTCGCGACGATCAATGCTGGGCGCCGCTCGATCCGGCGGGGCGGCGGGACGTGCGGCTGGCGTTCGACCATGATCGCATCGTCGCGCTGACGCTGGATCGGTTGCGGGCCACGATCGACGACGCCGCCTTTGCCCTGCTGCCCGAACGCTTCACCCTGCGCGAGTTGCAGGCGGTCCACGAAGCGGTGCTCGGCCGCCCCCTCAACAAGCCCGCCTTCCGCCGCCGCATGCTGGAACGCGGCGTGCTCCACCCGACCGGAACGTTCGAAACGGGACGGGCCTTCCGCCCCGCCGAGTTGTATATCCACATCCCAAAAGGCCCCCCATGGTAATGACCGACATCGCGACCCGGGTATGGAACCATGGCTGGCGGCTCGACCCGGTCGTGCGCAGCCTGCTCGACACCGATTTCTACAAGCTGCTGATGGTGCAGATGATCCGCGAGGTGCATCCGGACGTCCGCGCGACCTTTGCCGTGATCAATCGCAGCAAGTCGGTGCGGTTGGCCGAGGTCATCGACGAAGGCGAACTCCGCGCGCAGCTGGACCATGCCCGTACGGTCGGTTTTTCCAAGCAGGAACTGATCTGGCTGGCGGGTAACAGCTTCTACGGCGTCGAGCGGATGTTCGCGCCGGGTTTCATCGACTGGCTCAGCCGGTTTCGGCTGCCCGACTATGAGCTGTCGGTGCGCGATGGCCAGTATGAACTGCATTTCGACGGTCCCTGGGCCGAAACGTCGCTGTGGGAGATTCCGGCGCTTGCCATCCTGAACGAACTCCGCGCGCGGGCGGCGCTGCGCGACCATGGCCGGTTCGCGCTGGACGTGACCTATGCCCGGGCGAAGGCGCGATTGTGGGACAAGGTCGAGCGGCTGCGCACGCTGCCCGATCTGGTCCTGTCGGACTTCGGCACCCGCCGGCGCCACGGCTTCCTGTGGCAGCGCTGGTGCGTCGAGGCGTTGCAGGAGGGGCTGGGCAGCCGGTTCGTCGGCACCTCCAACGTGCTGCTGGCGATGCAGGCGGGGGTCGAGGCGATCGGCACCAATGCGCACGAACTGCCGATGGTGGAGGCGGCGCTGTCCGACGACGATGCGGGGATCGCCGCCGCGCCCTACCGTGTGCTGGAGGAATGGCGACGGCATTATGGCGGCAACCTGCTGATCGCCTTGCCCGATGCGTTCGGGACGACCGCGTTCCTGCGCAACGCGCCACACTGGCTGGCGGACTGGACCGGCTTCCGCCCCGACAGCATGCCACCGATCGAGGGGGGCGAACAGATATTGCGCTGGTGGCAGGAACAGGGCGTCGATCCCCGGTCCAAGCTGCTGATCTTTTCCGACGGGATGGACGTCGACAGCATCCTGAAGACCTATCAACATTTTCACGGACGCGTGCGCATGAGCTTCGGCTGGGGCACCAACCTCACCAACGATTTCCGCGGCTGCGACCCGTTGGGGGGCGAGGGGCTGGAGCCGATCTCGCTGGTATGCAAGGTCATCAGCGCCAATGGGCGTCCGGCGGTCAAGCTGTCGGACAATCCGGCCAAGGCGACCGGCGATCCGTCAGATATCGCCCGTTACCTCCGCATCTTTGGCGAGGGCGGCCGGGTGGCGAGCCCCGTCGCGGTATAGCGGGGGGAACGTCCCGCGCGTCCCGGGCATTGAGGGAACGAGGAGAGCGACGATGCCCGATCCCAAGACCCCGACCGATGGCGATGCCAACCTGTCGGTCGATCACCAGCGCGACGGCGACGCCCGCCGCCCGAGCGACACGCTGGACCGCGAGCAACCGCACACGCCCGCCGAAGACGACCCGCCGCGCAAGTCGGCGCTGACCTGAGCGGCGTCAGACCCGGACGTAGCGGAAATACCAGACTTCGTGGCCCTGCCGCCGGGCTTTGCGTTCGTAGCGGGTTTCCGGCCAGTCGGCGGGGCGGGTCAGGAAGTCGGCGGCGGTTTGTGCCTGCCACACGAAGTCGCGGCGCTGGTCCATGATCATCATCGCCCAGCGGCAATAGGTCGGGTCGTCGGTGCCGAGGCGGAACTCGCCGCCCGGCCGCAGCTTGCGTGCGATCAGGTCCATGGGCCCATGGTTCATCATGCGGCGCTTGGCATGGCGCGCCTTGGGCCAGGGATCGGGGTGGAGCAGATAGACGCGCTCGAGGCTGCCATCCGGGAAGCGTTCGATCACCTCCAGCGCGTCGCCCATGTGCAGGCGGACATTGGCGAGTTCGTCGTCGCGGATATGGTTCAGCGCGCCGACCACTCCGTTCAGGAACGGTTCGCAGCCGACAAAGCCGTGATGCGGGCGGGCACCGGCCTGTCCGGCGAGATGTTCGCCCGCGCCGAAGCCGATCTCCACCTCGACCGGGCGGTCGTCGCCGAACAGCACATGCGAATCGAGCGGTCCGGTATCGGGGACGGAGACCTGCGGCAGCAGTTCCTCGACCAGCGCGGCCTGGCCCTGGCGCAGCTTGTGGCCCTGACGACGGCCATAGAGGCGGCGAATGGTGGTGGGATCGTTCATCGCGGCGCTCCTACCCGCCCGGGCGGCGTGTCGACAAGGAGCTTCCGCGCGGGCCGGGGGTTGGAGGGCCATGGGCAAGAAGAAGAAAGCCAAGCGCGGGGCGAAGCAACTGGTCGATGCCGATATCGACCTCGGCCATGGCGTGGCCGCCGAGCTGCGGCATCATCCGGTGGTCAAGGTCGCGGGCACGCTGAGCGAGGTGGCCGACCAGCCGCCGATGGTCGCGATCAACCTGTCCACCATCGCCGCCGGGCTGATCGCGCAGGACGCCCGGCTGACGCGGACGGGCATACGGATGCTGATGGCGCATGGGCTCGCGACGCTGGCCAAATCGGCGATCAAGCATAATGTCGACCGGGCGCGACCCAAGCTGTTCGCCAGTCGCGAGGCGCATCGGCCGAAGCCCGGCGACCATGACGAAGGCCCGCACAATTCCTTTCCGTCCGGCCATACCGCCGGGGCGGTCGCGGTGGCGCGGGCGGTGGCGCGGGAATATCCGCAGGCGGCGGTGCCGGTCCATGCCGCCGCTGCAACCATCGCCGCGATCCAGGTGCCGCGAGGCACGCATTTCCCGATCGACGTGGTGGCCGGGGCGGTCATCGGCTGGGCGGCGGAGGCGATCGTCGCAAGGGTGATGCCGGAGGCTGGAAGTTGACAAAGGTTGCGGGGCGTCGAATTTTTGTCAGCCTATATTTTGTTTTCTTACAGTGGGTTGGGCGTAACTTTCTGCGCCGAAGTTGACACTTCGCTCGCGGGGTGACGCGAGAAGCGGGACCCCGGATCAAGTCCGGGGTGACGTAGGGGAGCCGACGATGTCAAAGGGCATCGGCGAGCATGGCAGCGCCGTCCGGTGTAGGAAAGCGCTTCGCCCTATTTGAACACGTCGGGGTTCACCGCGACGTCGCGCTTCTTGCCCCAGGTCGTCGTCCTGGCGAGGACGGGCCGGTCGAGCACGCCGATCAGCGTTTCGGGCGAAGGCAGGCCGGTCATCGGCGTGTGGGTCGCAACCGATCCGGGTTCGTAGCCGGCGACCGACCATTGGCGGACCTGCTTGCCCTCCGCCTGTCCCAGTTCGCGCGCGATCACATCGGGTTGGACCGCGATGCCGCGTCCGCTGTCGCTGATCGCGAGCAGATAGCCCTCCGGTTCGGCATTTTCGCGATAGGCCGCGCCGAACGGGGCGGGGGCCGGATCGCGGCACCAGAGCGGCGCCGTGGCAGGCGGCGTGCCCTTGCCGTCCGCCGCCGCCGCGATCAGGCCGCCGGTGAGCGCGGCGGATTGAATCGCCTTGGGATCGGTCACCGTGGTTGCGGCGGCATCGAAGACGAGCGGGGTGGCGCACGCCGCGACGGGTGCGGCGGCGGGCGCGGCGGGGATCGTCCGCGGCCATGCGAGCGCGTCGAGGATCGCCGGGATGCGCGCCGCGACCGCCGCACCGTCCATCTTGCTGGAACTGTAGCGCACCTTCACCAGCCATTCGCCGACCGGCAGGATGGCAAGCGCGGTGCCGCGATAGGGCGGCTTGTTCAACGTCCAGCCGGCCATCAGGCCGCTGACGGTCGACTGTCCCGGCGGCGTGAAGGCGGTGGGCACGACCGGCGCGACGTTGCCGAACAATTCGCGGCGCTGTTCGACCGAGGCGCGGGCGCGGTCGAACCACACCGGCACGCTGCCGGTGAGCGAGCGATAGACATAGACGGTAATCATGTCCTCGCCATTTTCGTATTTGGCGAAGACGTCGAGTTCCTGATCGCCGAATTGCCGGACGCCGACGCGGGCGATGCCGTCCAGCTGGGCGGGGGTCGTGATGCCGCTATGCTTGAAGCGATAGGGCTTGCCCGGCTTCGCGTTGATCGCCGTGCCGCTTTGCTGCGCGGCGACCGGTGTCGCGACAATCATCCCCGCTGCCAGTGCAGCCATCCATATCCGCATGTCATCCCCCCCTGGGCGGCCGTTCGTCGGGCCGTCTGTCGTGGGCGAACCTTTCCTACTTTTGGGTGGGATGTCGAGGCGGTTGTGGCGCTGGGGCGGCTTTTGCGCGGGTGCGCGCGGTACGCCGGCCGGGGATGAAGAAGCGGGACCCCGGGTCAAGCCCGGGGTGACGGGTAGGTGGTTGCGAACTAGGCGGCGGGCTTCGGTGCTCATCTTGCTTTGGTGGCGGGTGAGGGGATGAGCACGGCCGGAGCGCCGGGCTTAAGCGCAAACATGCGATTACCGCTGAGCGGCGTGATGACGAACAGCCGCCGTTGATACGCCTCCACGACGAAGCTGTGCGCTTCGTTGGGGAGCGGCCCGGTGAGGGTGGATACGACGCCGCCGACGACGCGCTGCTTCGCGGAGGGCGGGGGCAGCGTCATGCAGCCCTTTGAGAAGGCATGGGGCGCGGTGGCACGGCCGTCGGGCGCGACATCGACGCGGTAATGGCCGCCGATCGGCATGTCGTCGGCCTTGGTCTGGGCGGACAGGAAATAGACTGCGGTCACGTCGCTGGCGGTGGCGGGTGGAACGACCACGGTGTTGAAGGCCGGGCCGCAGGGGCGCAGGGCGGCGGCGCCCATCGCCTTGGCCGCGCTGTCGCGGGCGGCGATCAGGCTGAGCTGCGACGGGGACAGGGCCGCCGCGTCGGCCGGGACGAGCTTCGCATCGGCGAGCTTTCCGCCGACCAGGCGCGCGGTGTAGAGCGCGCGGGGCGGTTGCGACCGGTCGTGGAAGGTCAGGATCGGTGCGGTCGCCGGCCCCTCGACGATCCAGCCGCCGAGCTTCTGCCGCCAGTCGGGCAGGCGCCGTTGCACATCGTCGGTGCCGAGCCATGCGACCCGATCATAGGCGGCGAGCAGGCGGCCGCGTTCGGTAGTGCGGTCCAGCGCCGCGCGTTCCTCCGCCGACAGGGTTTGGGCGGGCGCGGTCTGCGCCACGGCCGGCGCGGCCAGGATCATCGCCAAGAGTGCCGTCGCGGTTCGCATCCTGTCCTCCCATGCGGCGGTCATGAAAAAGGGAGGCCCGCCGTCGCCGGCGAACCTCCCCCTTTTTTCGAACGGTGTCGACCGGAAATCAGGCGGCGAGCGCGGCCTTCAGGTCGTCGACCAGATCGGTTTTTTCCCACGGGAACAGGTCGCCTTCGGGCTTGCGGCCGAAATGGCCGTAAGCGGCGGTCGGGCGATAGATCGGCTTGTTGAGGCCGAGATGCGTGCGGATGCCGCGCGGGGTCAGGCCGCCCAGCTTCTCGATGCCGGCGATCGCGGTTTCGATCGCGTCGTCGGCGACGGTGCCGGTGCCGTGCGTGTCGACATAGAGCGACAGCGGCTTCGACACGCCGATCGCATAGGCGAGCTGGATCGTGCAGCGCTTGGCGAGGCCGGCGGCGACGATGTTCTTCGCGAGGTAGCGGGTGATGTAGGCCGCCGAACGGTCGACCTTGGTCGGGTCCTTGCCGCTGAACGCGCCGCCGCCGTGCGGGGCGGCGCCGCCATAGGTGTCGACGATGATCTTGCGGCCGGTCAGGCCCGCATCACCGTCCGGGCCGCCGATTTCGAAGCTGCCGGTCGGGTTGATGTGGTATTCGGTCGCGTCCGACAGCAGGTCGGCGGGCAGCACGTCGGCGACGACCGACTTCACGTAATTGTGCAGCTCGGCTTCCTTGTCGCCATTGTCGTAGCCGGCGGCATGCTGGGTCGAGACGACGATCGCGGTCGCGGCGACCGGCTTGCCGTTTTCGAAGCGCAGCGTGACCTGGCTCTTGGCATCGGGTTCGAGGAACGGCGCGGCGCCCGAATGGCGGTCGGCGGCCATCTTGGCGAGGATCTTGTGGCTGTAGTCGAGCGTGGCCGGCATCAGGTCCGGCGTTTCGTCGCAGGCGAAGCCGAACATGATGCCCTGATCGCCGGCGCCTTCGTCCTTGTTCCCCGATGCGTCGACGCCCTGCGCGATATGCGCCGACTGCGCATGCAGGTTGTTTTCGAAGCGGAAGGTTTCCCAGTGGAAGCCCGACTGTTCATAGCCGATCTTCTTCACGGTTTCGCGCACGGTGCGTTCGATCTCGGCCTCGGCGCCCTCGGCCCACTGGTCGTTTTCGAACACGCCCTTGCAGCGGATTTCACCGGCGAGGACGACGAGCTGGGTCGTGGTCAGCGTTTCGCAGGCGATGCGCGCTTCGGGGTCCTTCGACAGGAACAGGTCGACGATCGAATCGGAAATCTGGTCCGCGACCTTGTCGGGATGGCCTTCGGAAACCGATTCCGAGGTGAAGAGATAATTGGAACGCATGGACTTCCTCTAGGCTAGAGGGAAAGCACGCGGCCGTTGCCATGCCGCATATAAAGCTTTCCTTATGTCGGTGCCCTAGCGCGCGCGGCGGCGGATGGCAATCGCAAGGCCGCACAGCAAAACTATCGCCAGCAGCGCCATCCAGTTGCCGACCCGCGCGAACAGTGTGGGGGCGTGGGGGGCAGGCAGCGGCACCTCGATCGCGTCGGCGCGGCCCGCCGGGATGGTCGCGACCAGCGCACCGCTGGCGTCGATCACCGCCGAGATGCCGGTGGGGGTGGCGCGCAGGATCGGCAGCCCTTCCTCGGTCGCGCGGAGACGGGCTTGGGCGAGGTGCTGCGGCGGCCCCCAGGTGCCGAACCAGGCGTCGTTCGACGGATTGAACAGGAAGGCGGGACGATGGGCGCGGTCGACGACTTGGCCTGAAAAGATGATCTCGTAGCAGATCTGCATGCCGACCTGGCCGAAGCCGGGCAGGGTGAGGGTGGCGGGGCCGGGGCCGGGGGCGAAGTCGATGTCGCCCATGACGAGGCGTGACAGGCCGAGCGGCTGGAGGATCGATCGCAGCGGGAGGTATTCGCCGCCGGGGACCAGATGCGCCTTGTCATAGCGGCCGGCGATGCGGGTGTCGGGGGTGAGGGCGAACACCGAATTGCCCGCGCCGGTCAGCTGGCTGCGCGGGTCGAAGTTCAGTGCGGTACCGCCGACCAGCGCGACGTCGCGGGGGCCGAGGATGCTGGCGATGCGCGCGCGCAGCAGCGCGGGCGGCGCGTCATACCATTCGGGCGGGTAGCCGTCCTCGAGATAATAGTTCACCGTGCCTTCGGGCCAGACGATCAGGCGCGGGGCGCGGCCGGGGGTGCCGGAGAGCTCGATCTGCCTTTCGAGCAGGCGCTGGTCGTAGCCGGGGCTGCGGACCGCTTCCTGCGGGAAGTTCGGCTGGACGACGCGGACGCGCGGGGCATCGGGGGTGGCGGCGATCCGGGCGGGGGTATCGCCCCGCCACAGGAACCAGCCCATCAGCAGCGCGAATACCGCCAGCACGCCGGTACGTCGGACGCGTGTCGGGGCGAGCAGGATCGTACCGCTGAGCAACACGGTCAGGCCCGACAGGGTGTAGGTACCGGTGATCGTCGCCAGCCCCCGCAGCGGGGTCGGGACCCAGATCACGCCGATCGGGTTCCACGCATAGCCGGTGAAGACGATGGCGCGCGCATATTCGGTCGCGATCCATGCCGCTGCGGCGATGGCGACATAGGCGAGGTCGGGGCGCCCGCTGCGCCGGCCCAGCTTCCACGCGATGCCACCCGCCAGCATCGGGTAGATGGCGAGGTAGAGCGCGAGGCCGACGACCGCGACATAGCCGAGGGCCGGCGGCATCCGGTCCTGGAAGTCGAAGGCGTGCTGGATCCAGTTGTTGCCGATGGTGAAATGGGCGACGCCGAACAGCCAGGAGCGCCACAGCGCCGCCTTCAGCGTCGGCGCCTGATGGACGACCCACAGCCACAGCGCCAGCGCGGCGAGCGTGACCGGCCACCATTGGAGCGGCGCGAAACCAAGGGCCGAGGTCAGGCCGGCGAGCAGGGCGAGGAGAGCGGGCACGCGGGTGCATATCCGGCTTGCGGGGGTGGGTGCAAGGGGCGGTTCCATCGTGTTCCGTTTGGTTCGAGCCTGTCGAGAATGGGGTGCCCGGAACGCGGTGTTCTCGACGGACGCTTCTCGACAGGCTCGAAGCTGCTCGAACCGAACGGGATCGGGGTGGGGGCGGCAGAACTCAGCCTCGTTCGGTTCGAGCCTGTTGGGACCGGACTGCCCCGAACGGGGCGTTCTCGACAGACGCTTCTCGACAGGCTCGAAGCTGCTCGAACCGAACGGGATCGGGATGGGGGGCGCCAGAACTCAGCCTCGTTCAGTTCGAGCCTGTTGGGACCGGACTTCCCCGAGCGCGGCGTTCTCGATGGACGCTTCTCGACAGGCTCGAAGCTGCTCGAACCGAACGGGATCGGGGTGGGGGGGCGCCAGAACTCAGCCCCGTTCGGTTCGAGCTTGTCGAGAACCACGCGCCATCGGCGGGCTTAGCTGCTATCCCGAGCCCATGACTGCCTATGCCTGGCTCGCCATCGCGATCGTCGCCGAAGTGATCGCCACCTCGACCATGCGTGCGACGCAGGGGTTTACCCGGATCGGGCCGTCGCTGGTGACGGTCGCGGGCTATGCGGTGGCGTTCTACTGCCTGTCGCTGGCGCTCCGGACCATGCCGACGGGGATCGCCTATGCGATCTGGTCGGGGGTCGGGATCGTGCTGGTCGCGGGCATCGCCTGGGGCTGGCAGGGGCAGCGGCTGGACGTCCCGGCGATGCTCGGCATGGCGCTCATCATCGCGGGCGTGATCGTGATGAACCTGTTTTCCAAGAGCGTCGCGCACTAAATAAGGCGCGAAGAGGAGTTTCCATGAACCAACCGGTCGAAGTCGATATCCCCCACAAACTGGGTCGTGCGGGCGTGCGGCAGCGGATCGATGGCGGCATCGACAAGCTGGCGAACATGATCCCCGGCGGCGTGATGCACGACAAGCGCTGGGACGGCGACACGCTGCACTTCACGGTCAGCGGGATGGGGCAGACGGTCAAGGCACGTTGCGAGATGCACGACGCCCATGTCCATGCGGTGCTCGACCTGCCGCCGATGCTGGCCATGTTCGCGAACAAGATCAAGGAGAAGCTGGGCCGCGACGGGCCGGCGTTGTTGAAGTAGGTCCCTAACGCCACCGACGTCACCCCAGCCTGCGCTGGGGTGACGCCTGGGGAGAAGGGCGGCGTGCGGATCAGCGCGTCGCCAGCGGCTGGCTGACCCGCCAGATCACGTTGCCGACATCGTCGGCGACCAGCATCGCGCCGGTGCGGTCGGCGATGACGCCCACCGGGCGGCCGAACGCCTGCTTGCCATCGGCCGAGAGGAAGCCGGTGAGCAGATCGACCGGCTTCGCATCCTTCGCGGGGAAACCGCCATCGGCGGCGAAGGGCACGTACACGACCTTGTAGCCCGAGGGAGGCACGCGGTTCCACGATCCGTGCAGGCCGATCGCCGCGCCATTGGCGAAACGGTCGCCCAATCGCATGTCACCGGTAAAGGCGAGGCCGAGCGGCGCGACATGGGCGCCGAGCGCATAGTCGGGGCGGGCGACATACTGGCGCAGGTCGGGGCGCTGCGGCTGGACGCGGTCGTCGATATAACCGCCCCAATAATGCCACGGCCAACCATAGTTGCCGCCGAACTCCACCTTGGTCAGGTAATCGGGCGGCATGTCGGAGCCGAGCATGTCGCGTTCGTTGACGACCGCCCACAAATCCTTCGTCCGCGGTTCGAACGCCATGCCGTTCGCGTTGCGCAAGCCGGTGGCGTAGATGCGAAAGCTCTTCTTTTCCGGATCGACCTGCCAGATGGCGGCGCGGTTCTTTTCGATCTCCAGCCCGTTTTCGGCGATGTTGGAGGCCGAGCCGACGCTGACGTACAGCGACTCGCCATCGGGATCGGCGACGACGTTGCGCGCCCAGTGATTGCCGCCGCCGGGCAGGTCGACGATTTTTTCCGCATCCGCGGTGATCCGGGTCTGCCCGACGCGGAAGGGATAGCGGACCAGCGCGTCGGTGTTGGCGACGTACAGCCAGTCGCCGACCACCGCCATGCCGAAGGGCGAGTTCAGCCCGCTGAGCAATGTCGAGCGCCCCTCCGCCACGCCGTCGCCATTCGCGTCACGCAGCAGGGTGATGCGGTTGGCGGACGGGGCGCCGGCGCCGGCCTGTTTCATGAACAGGCGCATGAAGAAGCCGGTGATGCCGCCGCCCTCGCGCGGGGGGCTGTTGGTTTCGGCGACCAGCACATCGCCATTGGCGAGGCGGTAGAGCCAGCGCGGATGGTCGAGGCCCTTGGCGAACGCCTGGACCTGCAGGCCCGCCGGGGCGGTCGGGGTCTGGCCGTCCTGCCACCCGGTCGGTTCGGCGACGCGGACGGTGGGGATCGTCTGCTTGCGGACCTGCGACAGCTGCGGCACGCGGCCGGCGACGGCGTTTTCGCTCAGCTGTGCCCGGTCGGGGCGGGTGAGATAGAAGACCAGCCCGGCGACAAGGACCAGCAGGACGATTCCGAAACGGACGGCATGTTTGCGCATGGAGCGTGGATACAAGCGCGCCCCCGCGCGGCAAAGCGAAAAGGGCCGCCGATGCCAAGGGAGCAGCATCGGCGGCCCGTCGGATGCAGTAGGGAGGGCGCGACCATCGTCAGCGCCGCGTCCCGCGGCTCCATCCGATTCGTTATGCGGGGGATGTCCCCGCCTTAGGCCATGGTTTCAGCTGTAACCAGTGGCTTGTTACGTCAGGAACCGTACCCAAAGAATACGACCGTATCATGGCACCGGAACGCGTAGTTTCGCGCGATGTGATCGATTGCGGCGATCAGGCCGAAAGCGCCCGCGTCGTTGGCCCCGACGGCGAAAAAGCGGACCCCGGGTCAAGCCCGGGGTGACGGAAGGGGGGAAGGTCGGCGCAGGATGCGCGGCGGGCTATTCCTCGACCGCCGGCAACGGGGGGTGGAGGCGCAGGCGCAGGACGCGGCGGGTGTCGGCGGCGATGATCTCGATCCGCCATCCCGAGGGATGGTCGAGGCAGGTGCCCTGTTTCGGCACTTCGCCGGCGAGCACGAAGGCGAGGCCGCCCAGCGTCTCGACATCTTCCTCGACCTCGCCCAGGCGCGGGTCGATCAGTTCGGCGGCGTCTTCCAGCTCCGCCCGCGCATCGGCCTCCCACGCACCGCCGTCCAGCGGCACGAACAGGTCGGTCGGCGCCTCGTCATGCTCGTCCTCGATCGCGCCGACGATCTCCTCGACCAGATCCTCGATCGTGATGAGGCCGTCCGTGCCCGAATATTCGTCGAGCACGATGGCGAGATGGGTGCGGCTGGCCTGCATCTGCGCCAGCAGGTCGAGCGTGCCCATCGACTGCGGCACATAGAGCGGCTGCCGCAGCAGGCTGATCGCGGTCGGGGGAGGCTCCTCGCCCTTGGCAAGGATCGCGAACACGTCCTTTACGTGCACCATGCCGACGATGGTATCGAGCTTTTCGCGATAGACTGGCAGGCGGCTGTGTCCCGCTTCGGCGAACAGCTTCACGACATCGGCGAAGGGCGTGTTCTCCTCCAGCGCGACGATATCGGCGCGCGGCACGCCCATGTCGCCGGCATCGCGTTCGCCGAAATGCAGGATGTTGCGCAGCATCTTGCGCTCGATCGGCGACAGGTCGCCCGCGACCGGTGCATCGTTTTCGTCCTCATGCGCCGCGATCACTTCCTCGATCCGTTCGCGCAGCGTCTCGCTGGCGTCGGTGCCGAAGATCAGCGAGCGCAGCCCCCGCCATATGCCCCCTTCGGAGCTGCTACTGTCGCCGGGCGCGGTGCTGGTCGAAACGTCGGCCATGATGGTCGTGTCAGTCCTCTGTAACGGGATAGGGGTCGTGCAGGCCGAGTTCGGCGAGCGTGGAACGCTCGATCGCCTCCATGGCTTCCGCCTCGGCATCATTTTGATGGTCATGGCCTAGCAAATGCAGGCAGCCATGGACAATCAGATGCGTGGCATGATCGGCGACGGAAATGCCGCGTTCCTCCGCTTCGCCCACGCAGACGCCGTGGGCGAGCACGATATCGCCCAGCAGCACCTCGCCATCGTCGCTGTTCTGCGTGACGGTCGACAGCAGGTCGGGCTGGATCATCGGAAAGGACAGGACGTTGGTCGGCTTGTCCTTTTGCCGGTACTGCCGGTTGAGCGTGTGGACCTCGTCATCCGACGTCAGGCGGACCGCGATCTCGATCAACGCGGGATCGGTCAGCCATGCACCCTGCGGCGTCCGGCCAATGGCGGCGGTGGCGGCGCGGGTGGCGAGTGCCTCCCAGGCGATGTCCTGCGGCCAGTCGGCCTCTGCCTGCACGGCAATGTCGATCATCTCAGGTCGGTCCTTGCGAAATCGTCGCCCTTGTAGAGCAATTCGGCGTTGTTGGTACGGGCGCAGGCATAGGCGAAGCAATCGCCCATGTTGAGCTTCGCTTCGTGGCGACCCTTGCCGTAGCGATCATACGCGTCTAGCGCGGCCTTTGACTCTTCGGTGCCGATGTCAACTCGCCGTAATGCCGCCGCCGCGGCCGTGTCGCGTACCTCCTGACGCGCGCGCTCGATGGGGTAGCGATAGGACCGGCAGAGCGCCAGAACGGTTTCCCATTCGGTCATTGCGGACCAAATCGGATCGGCGTCATGCATTACCCGATCCATCATCGATCCGCCCTCCGGTTCGCCAGCGATCATCGCCACTAGTGCTGACGCATCAACGAACAGGGTCAACGACGTCTTCCTCTCCGGACAGCCAGTCGTAAAACGCCTTGTCCGCTTTCAGTCCGGTCGGAGGCGGAAGAGGATTTTTCTTGCGATATTCCCGCATCCATTCGTGCAGGTTCTGGCGGCGTGTCGCCTTGTCGAGATCATCCTCGACCCGGCGGATGGCATCGCGCACGGCCTGCGTTTTACTAGTACCAAGACGCTTGGCCACGCGCGCTACGGCTGCCGCGGTTTCAGGGTCCTTGATATACAGCGACGCCATGGCATCCTCCGAACGGTATATCCCGCAACCTAATGCGGGATATACTCCGCATCAAGCATCCTTGCCCTCATAGGCTTCGACGATGCGCCCGACGATCGGGTGGCGGACGACGTCGCCGGCGCCGAAGCGGGCGAAGGCGATGCCCTCGATCCCTTCCAGCCGGCGGGTGGCGTCGGCGAGGCCCGATGCCTGGACGCCGCCGGGCAGGTCGGTCTGGTTGGGATCGCCGCATACCACCATGCGGCTGTTCTGGCCGAAGCGGGTCAGGAACATCTTCATCTGCGCGGGCGTCGTATTCTGCGCTTCGTCGAGAATGACGAAGGCGTCGGCCAGCGTCCGGCCGCGCATGAAGGCGATCGGCGCGATTTCGATCTCGCCCGACAGGATGCGGCGTTCGACCTGTTCGGCGGGCAGGCAGTCGTTCAGCGCGTCGTAGAGCGGGCGGAGATAGGGGTCGACCTTTTCCTTCATGTCGCCCGGCAGGAAGCCCAGTTTCTCGCCCGCCTCGACCGCCGGGCGCGACAGGATCAGGCGCTGGACGCTGCCGGTGATGAGCTGGGCCACGGCCTGCGCGACGGCGATATAGGTCTTGCCGGTGCCCGCCGGCCCGAGAGCAAAGATGATGTCGTTGGACAGCAGCTGGTGCATGTAGCTGGCCTGCGCGACGGTGCGCGGCACGATCGTCTTCTTGCGCGTGCGGATCATGATCGACGGTGCGCCCTGGCCGCTTTCGGCGCGGAAGATGCCGTCGAGCGCGGGCTGCGACGACATGGCGATCACCGCATCGATCAGGCCGGGATCGACCTCTTCGCCGCGCAGGATGCGGCGGTGGAGTTCGTTCAGTACCTCACGCGCATGGGCCACGGCCTCGGCCGATCCCTCGATCCCGACCCGATCGCCGCGCGCGGTGATATAGACGCCCAGCCGTTCCTCCAGCGCCAGCAAATTGGCGTCGAATTCGCCGAACAGGCGGGAGAGGAGCTGCGGCTTGTCGAAGCTGATTTCGGCGCGGGCGCGCTGACCGGCTTGGGCGGGGACGGGCTTGCGGCTCATGCGATCCTTTCGCGAAAAGGCCGGCACGCAGGATGCGCCCGGCCAGGGAGAGCAGGAAGGTGGCGGAACTCGCGCATCGAGCCATCAACGCGCGAAGGCGGATCATTGGCCCAGAGACGGCGCGGTGCGACTGCATCGGCGCCAATGTGGCAGAGCGCGCGGCGGCGGGACAGCGATAAATGACGGGGGGAGCGCGGTTCGCCGCACATCCCCCCGACGGGCGTCAACCCAGCGTCGCCATGTCGATGACGAAGCGATATTTGACGTCGCTCTTCGCCATGCGGTCGAAGCCGGTTTCGATCTCCGCCATGTCGATGATCTCGATATCGGCGGTCAGGCCATGCTTGTTGCAGAAATCGAGCATCTCCTGCGTCTCGGCGATGCCGCCGATCAGCGAACCGGCGAGCGAGCGACGACCGAAGACGAGGTTGCCGACCGAGGGCGAGGGGTGCGGCGTTTCCGGTACGCCGACCAGGGTCATCGTGCCGTCGCGCTTGAGCAGGGCGAGGAACTGGTCGAGGTCGTGGGATGCGGCGACGGTGTTCAGGATGAAGTCGAAGCTGCCGGCATGCGCGCCCATCGCATCGGCGTCCTTCGACACGATCAGGTCCTTGGCACCCAGTCGGATCGCATCGTCGCGCTTGTTGGGCGAGGTGGAGAAGACATAGACCTCGGCGCCCATCGCCGCCGCGATCTTGACGCCCATATGGCCGAGACCGCCCAGGCCGACGATGCCGACCTTCTGCCCCGGACCGACGCCCCAATGCTTGAGCGGCGAATAGGTGGTGATGCCGGCGCACAGCAGTGGCGCGACGGCGGCGAGGTCGGCCTCGTCATGACGGATCTTCAGCACGAAGTCCTGGTCGACGACGATATGGTCGGAATAGCCGCCGAAGGTGTGGCCGCCCATGACCGGATCGGGACCGTTATAGGTTCCGACGAAGCCGGTGCCGGTGCAATATTGCTCCTCGCCGTCATGGCAGGACGGGCATTCGCCGCAACTGTCGACCATGCAGCCGACGCCGACCGTGTCGCCGACGACGAACCTGGTCACGTCGCTGCCGACGGCGGTCACCGTGCCGACGATCTCATGCCCCGGAACGCAGGGGTAGAGCGTGCCGGGCCATTCGCTGCGCGCGGTATGGAGGTCGCTGTGGCAGACGCCGCAATAGCGGATGTCGATCGCGACGTCGTTCGGCTGCGGATCGCGGCGTTCGAACGAGAAGGGGGCGAGCTTGCTGTCGGCCGACTGGGCGGCATAGCCCTTGGCAGGGGTCGTCATGATGCTGGTGTTTCCGTGAATGAGAGCATTCCGCCGCGTGCAATGCCGGCCCGGCGAATTGGTTGCCGATATAGTATATCAAGTTGCTGATTTAAGTGGCGAAGCGTTCAGCCGACGCGACGTTCGCCATGTTCGAGCATCGCGGGGATCACCAGATCCTCTTCATCCGCCAGATGGCGCAGCAGCAGCCGGGTCAAGAGCGCGGCATGGTCGGCATGGGTGTCGACCACGCGAGCGTCGCGGTTCGGTTCGCTCAGGCTGGCGAGCAGGCCGCGCGCGCTGCCGAGCGTGGTTTCGAGCGCGTCGTGGATCGCGTGGTGATCGGCCTCCAGCAGGTCGAAACCGCGTTGCATGCGCGGGTCGAGCGCGCGGAACTTCGGGAAATAGACCGCATCCTCGATCCGGTGATGCCCGTCGAGGTGCCCCAGAAACTGGTTGAGCGCGGGCACGAAGCGGTGCGGAAACGCCTGGGCGTCGAGGCGGCCTTCGCGGAAATCGGCGATGATCCCCTCGACTGCGCCGCCTTCGGTCCGCAGCGACTGATGCACGTGCAGCCAGAAGTCGCACAGCTGCCCGAAATTGACGTGTTTCGCCCAGTCGCCGCGGGGATAGGCGGCGCGGAGATAGGCGATGTCGTCGGTGATGCCGTCGCGCGTCGCCAGCGCGTGGGCGTCGCTCACGCCGCCGCCCGCATCCGTTCGACGGCGGACAGCGACACCGGACCGGCGGCGACGATCTCCACCTCGACCATATCGCCGATGCGGGCGTCGGTGTCGAAATGGACCGATTGCAGCCAGGGCGACTTGCCGAGCATCTGTCCGGCGTGGCGGCCGGCGCGTTCGACCAGCACGGTGCAGGTGCGGCCGACCGCCGCGTCGTTGAACGCCTTCTGGTCGCGCAGCAGCGACGCCTGCAAGCGCTGCAGACGGTCGTCCATCACCTCCATCGGAACCTCGCCCGCCATGTCGGCGGCGGGGGTGCCGGGGCGGGGCGAGTATTTGAAACTGTACGCCTGCGCATAGCCGACCGCATCGACGAGGCGCAGCGTTTCCTGAAACTCCGCTTCGGTTTCGCCGGGGAAACCGACGATGAAGTCGCCCGATAGCGCGATGTCGGGCCGGGCGGCGCGGACACGGTCGAGCAGGCGCAGATAGCTGTCGGCGGTGTGGCTGCGGTTCATCGCCTTGAGCACCCGGTCGCTGCCCGCCTGTACCGGCAGGTGCAGGAACGGCATCAGTTTCTCGACGTCGCGGTGCGCGTCGATCAGGCCCTGCGTCATGTCGTTGGGATGGCTGGTGGTGTAGCGAATCCGCTCCAGCGCGGGCAGGCGGTCCAGCTCGCGGATCAGCGCGTCGAGGCCGCGACCATCGGTATCGGTCCAGGCGTTGACGTTCTGCCCCAGCAGCGTGATCTCGCGTGCGCCGCCATCGACCAGCGCCTTCGCCTCATCGATGATCCGGGCGAAGGAGCGGCTGATTTCTGCCCCCCGTGTGTAAGGCACGACGCAATAGGTGCAGAATTTGTCGCAGCCTTCCTGCACCGTCAGGAACGCCGACGGGCCGCTGCGGCGGCGGGCAGGCAAATGGCCGAATTTAGATTCGGCCGGCATGTCGGTGTCGAGCGCGGGCTTGCCCGCCGCCGCGTCCGCCACCAGCTTCGGCAGGTTGTGATAGGCCTGCGGGCCGACCACCACATCGACCTTCGCGCGGCGGACGATCTCCGCCCCTTCTGCCTGCGCGACGCAGCCGGCGATGGCGATCATCGGGTCGGACCCGTGTTTGCGCAGGCGACCAATGTCCGAATAGACCTTTTCGGTCGCCTTTTCGCGGATGTGGCAGGTGTTGAGCACGACCAGATCGGCGGCATTGGCGTCGTCGGTCGCGGTCATGCCCTCAGCCGCCATCAGCTCGGCCATGCGTTCGCCGTCATAGACGTTCATCTGGCAGCCGAACGATTTGACGTGGAAGGTTTTCGGGGTGGTCATCGGCGGGCCTTTACCGGATTTGGCGCGCGGTCGGAAGGGTTGCGCGTTTTGGTCGGTCGAAGAAGATTGGTTCACGCGAAGGCGCGAAGGCGCGAAGGCGCGAAGAGAAGAAGGAGTTAGATTTCGCGCAGAGGCGCGGAGGCGCAGAGAGGTTGCGCTTGCCGCGACAGCGGCACTCTATCTCCTGCGAGGCAGGAACGAGGCTTCGCCAGACAGACTGCAAGCGTCCGCTCCACAACCCCTCCGCGCCTCCGCGCGAACCAATTCTTCTTTGTGCCTTCGCGCCGTCGCGTGAAAACGGAAGAAGCGGGACCCCGGATCAAGTCCGGGGTGACGGGTGGATCAGGCGCGCTCCGCCATCACCTCGGCGATCAGGTCCTTGCGGCTGAGCTTGCCGATCATCGTCTTGGGCAGGGTCAGGCGGACGACGACTTCGTCCACCCGCTCATGCTTGCCGAGCTGCGGGTTGAGCCATGCCTTCAGCGCCTCGCCGGTCACCTCGGCATCCTCGGCCAACGTTACATAGGCGTGGGGGCTTTCGCCGCGATAGTCGTTGGGCAGGCCGACGACCAACGCCTCGCGGATCGCGGGGTGGTGGTAGAGGACGCGTTCGATCTCGCTCGGGAACACCTTGAACCCGCCGACCGCGATCATGTCCTTCAGCCGGTCGACGATGCGGATGAAGCCGTCTTCGTCGATCGTCCCGACATCGCCGGTGCGCAGCCATTTGGTGCCGTCGGCGTCGATGCAGAAGGTCGTGTCGTCGGCATCGGGGCGGTGCCAGTAGCCGCACATGATCTGCGGCCCCGCGACGACGATTTCACCCGGTTCACCATCCGGCGCAGCGCGCGTCGCGTCTTCCTTGTCGACCAGCCGCACGCGGGTATGGGCGATCGGCTGTCCGATGCTGCCCGCCTGTTGCGGCCCGGCATAGGGGTTGCAGGACACCACGCCCGAACTTTCGGACAAGCCATAACCTTCGACGAGCGTCGCCCTGGTCGCGGCTTCGAAGCGTTCCTTGAGTTCCGGTGGCATCGGCGCGCCGCCGGAAATACAGAAGCGCAGCGAGGAGAAATTGGTCTGCGGCAGGCGCGGATGGTCGAGCAGCGCGCGGTACATGGTCGGCACGCCCGGCAACGCGGTGGCGCGGGTGCGGGCGATCGCCGCCAGGACCTGGCCGGCGTCGAAGCGGGGGAGCATGACGATCTCGCCTCCGGTAACAACTGTCCGGTTGAGCACACAGGTGTTGGCGAAGACGTGGAACATCGGGAGCGCGCCGATGATGCGTTCGCCGGGCGTCGGGCCGTCGGGGTCGAGCCATGCGACCTGCCGCGCATTGGCCGACAGATTGGCATGGCTGAGCATCGCGCCCTTGGGACTGCCGGTCGTGCCGCCGGTGTACTGGATGAGCGCGAGATCGCGTTCCGGGTCGATGGTCGGCGTACCGCAGCCGCCGTCATTGGCGATCAGCGCGGAAAAGGCGGTAACTCGGCGGTCGTCGGGGCGCGGCGTCACTTCCTGCGACCGGAACCAGCGGTAGAAGAGCGACTTCGCCGGCGGCAGGGCGCCCGCGACCGACCCGACGATCAGCCGTTCGAGCGAGCTGGTCTCCAGCACCTTCAGCGCGGTCGGCAGCAGCGCGGACGCCGACAGGGTGAATAGCAGCTTCGTGCCCGAATCCTCGACCTGCGCCGCCAGCTCCTGCGCGGTGTAGAGCGGCGAGAAGTTCACGACGGTCGCGCCGAGTTTCAGGATGCCGTAATAGGCCGCGACATAATGCGGTACGTTGGGCAGGAACAGGCCGATGCGGTCGCCCGGACCATAGCCCATCGCCGCCAGACCGCAGGCGACGCGGTCGGCGCCGTTCTTCGTTTCGGCATAGCTGTAATGGCGGCCGAGAAAGTCGATCAGCGGAGCATCGCCGCGCTTTGCCGCCGATTCCTCGAACAGGGTCACCATCGACATGGGCGGGAGCGGCGTGTCCCAGGCGACGGGGTGGGCATAGCGGTCGAGGACGGGTGCGGCGCTGCTCATTTACATAGGTGTAAGCAAGCGTTGCGGAGGGTGCAAGCCAAGTTGCGTTACAAGTAATTGCTGTCAGGCAGCCAATGCCCGCCCGGCGCGGTCGCGGCCGGCAGCCTTGGCCTGGAACAATGCCTTGTCGGCCATGCGGTAGAGCCGCTTCCAGTCGTTTTCGTCGCCCAGCGGCCCGTGGCAGATGCCGATGCTGCTGGTGATGCGCAGGTCGAACGGCAGGCGTACCGCGCGCACGCTGGCGAGAATCACGTCGACATCGGGCAGCATCGATTCCTCGCCCAGCAGCGCGAATTCCTCGCCGCCCATGCGCGCGACCAGTACGCCGGGCAGGGCATGATAGCGCAGGGTACGGGCGAACAGGCGCAGCACCTCGTCGCCGCCGTCATGGCCGATCGTGTCGTTGACCTGTTTGAAATGGTCGATGTCGAACAGCATCAGCGTGCGGGGTCCATCGGACGGCACGGCGCGGGCGAGGAAGGCGCGGCGGTTGAGCAGCCCGGTCAGCGGATCGGTATCGGCCAGCTCGCGGCTGATCGCTTCCTGGCGGATCGCCTCGTCGCGTTCGTGGCTGAGCATCCGCATGCGGTATGCGATGGCGACGCTCGCCAGCAGCGTTTCGGCGGTCATCGCGACGATGGTCGAATTGTCGATCCAGAAGTTCCACGGCAGCGCGCCCAGATTGTAGAGGGCACGCATGACCAGCATCGCCAGCGGCGCGACCCAGCTGAGCGCGAACAGCGACAGATAGGCGCTGCGCCGCCGCCCCGCGCGGACCATGGCGAGCAGCACCACCACCGGTGACGCCAGCATCATCACCGAGAATATGCGGTCGAGGATCGGCATCAGCGGGGCGCCGATCGCCATCAGCACGACCGCCAGGCCGCAAAAGGCGAGTATGACGATCCGCATCGCGCGCAGCGGCCAGCCATCGAGCACCCGCGCTTCGAAGAAACAGGCGCAGAAGGTCAGCGCGGCGGCCATGCCGCCACACAGCATGACATAGCTGAACAGGATGCGCCGGTTGTTCGACATGTCCGGCAACAGCCACGCCATCGCCCCCGACGAACTGAGTGCATAGAGCAGGAGACAGGCGAGCAGGCCGCAATAGGCGAGCTGAAAATCGTGGCGCAGCACGCGCCAGAGCGCGAAATTGTAGACCAGCAGCCCCAATGCCAGCCCGGCAAAGGCCGAATAGAGCGCGGCGAGCAGCGTGTCGGAGCGGATGCTCTGCGCATCGGTCGCCAGCCGCGGGCCGAGCACGATGCCGCGCATGTTGGAGGCGCCGTCGATCCGCCACAACAGGCGGGTGAACGGTGCGCCGGCAGGTACGAAGCGATGCTCGACCACCGCGCCCAGCCGCAGCCGCTGGCCGATGCCGAATTCGTCGGCGAACTGCCCGACGATCCGGCCATCGGCGGCCGGGGCATAGAGCGTCATCTGGCGCTGCCACATACTGACCTGCCGCACGCGGATCGGCGCATCGGCGTCGGCAGGACGCGGCAGCGGTGCCGACAATATCCAGAAATCGCCCGCGCCAAGCGACAGTTGCGGCGTGGTGCAGTCGAACCGTCCCGCTTGCGCGAACATCGCCTGTGGCGTGTCGCCGGGCTGTACCCGGCTGACGCAAACGGGGATGGTATGGCCGATATTGCCGATCGTGCCGGCCTGCGCGTGGGCGTCACCGGCGCAGGCGAATCCGATCGCCAACAGCAGCGCAATCCACAGCGGGCGAACCGACCAGAACATTGTTTCGGCTATGCATTCGCCGCGCCAACAAATGGTTAACCCGGCCTTCGGTTCGTCGCGTCGGCCGCCCCGGACCATCGATCAGCGATGGGCGACGACCGCTATCGCCAGGCCGGCGGTCGCGGCCTGCTGAACGACCGACTGCGTGGTCGCCACCCCGGCACCGGGGGGCAGCATCACCCGTGCACTCGCCTTGCCGTTGCCGACCGGTTGCGGAAAGGTGGTAGCCCGGCTGGGGATCTGGGCACCCTGTTGCCGGACAAAGGCCGCCACCGCCTCGCTGGGGCCGGTCACCTGCAGTTCGGCGCCGCCCTTGGCCGGGCCGAAGCCGCAGCCCGCCAGCAGCATCGTCGCCGCGATCGTCGCGTAAAGTCGCATCCTACCCCCATGTCGCTCCGCCGCGTGGTCGCGGTCGTCTACGGGGGGCAAGCTGACATGGGACGGCGCGCGGCGCAATGGCCGCGCGTCAAGGGGATCAGCCGAGCGCTTCGTCGAGCAGGCGGGCGAGGCGCAGGCCGCCCTTCTTCACCTGATCCTGCGCGATCGGCACCAGCCGGGCGATAGTGGCATCGTCCAGTTTCACCCGCGCGTCGCTCTTGGGCGCGCAGGCGTCGCCGCCGAACGCGGGGGCATACGCATAGTCGCGGCTGACTTCCCAGCTGTCGCGGCTCCAGTCCTCGACGGTGCCGGCCTGGATGGGGGCACGTTCGGCAGCGGTGTAGCTGCGCAGGATCGAGGGCGGCGTGGAGATGGCGCGTTCGGCCAGCGGCCCGTCCCAGATCGAATGGAGGTTGAAGCGTTCCGGACCATAGACGCCGTAATCCGCCTTCACCCGGTTCCCGCCCAGGTCGCCGCGATCGCCGGCGTGGAGCGGCATGTGGAGATCGCCGACGAAATGGACGAGGAAGGCGAGCGCCATCACCTTTTCGCGCATCGGGACCTTTGCGTCCTTCAGCAGCTTCACGTTGCGTTCGATCTGCGCCGACACGCAATTGCCGTCCTTGCACGCCGATTTCAGGTCGAACGGCTTGCACACATCGATATTCTGGTAATGCCACGAATAGGCATAGCTGAAGCGTTCGCCGAGCGGCTTGACGCAATCGGCCCAGACGCTCGCTTCCTCGATGGTGCGCGCCGGACAGGTCGGTGTCTCCAGCAGCGCCTGATGCCGCAGGATGCGTTCGATCGCGGCGCGGGTTCCCGGGCGAACGTTCAGCCGCGCGATCGTCGCCACGCTCTCATGCCCGAATTCCCAATAGGCATAGGCCGGCGAGGTGGCGAACAGGCAGGCGAGCGCGAGGAGCAGGCGGCGAATCATGCCGCCCGGATTACTCGCTTCGCCCGCCGCCGCAAGCGCGCAGGATTATGCGCGACATGTTTCATAGAGTTCGAGCGGCAGGCCGTCGGGATCGGCGAAGAAGGTGAAACGCTGTCCGGTATGCTCGTCGACGCGGACGGGTTCGCAGGCGATGCCGTGGCGTGCGAGGCGCGCGACCTCCGCCTCGATATCGGCGACGGTGAAGGCGAGGTGGCGAAGGCCCATCGCTTCCGGAAATGATGGGCGCGGCGGGGCGGCGGGGAAGGTGAACAGTTCGATCTGGACGGTGCCGAGAGTCAGGTCGCATTTCCACGAACGGCGCTCGGCACGCCACACTTCGCGGACGATCGTGAAGCCCAGCGCCTCGACGTAAAAGGCCTTCGACCGGTCATAGTCCGAGGCGATGATCGCGACATGGTGCAGGCCGGTAAGGCCGCTCATCCTTCGTCGCCATAGACGGCGACCGTGCGCGCGCCGCCCTGGGTCACGCGGCCGCGGAACATGCCGGGGGTGGTCAGGCTCCACGTCGCATCGCCGGCCGGGCCGACGACGATGACGCCGCCGGTGCCGCCCATCGCCTTCGTCTCGGCCAGCACCGTGTCGGCCGCTTGGCCGATCGATTCGCCGGCGAAGCGGATGCGCGCGGCGATCTCGTGGCCGACGCCGACGCGAATGAAGAACTCGCCGGAGCCGGTGGCGGACATGGCGCAGGCGCGGTCGTCGGCATAGGTGCCAGCGCCAATCAGCGGGGAATCGCCGATCCGGCCCCAGCGCTTGCCGGTCACACCGCCGGTCGAGGTCGCGGCGGCGACATGGCCCTCCGCATCCACCGCGACCGCGCCGACCGTGCCGTATTTCATGTCGACATCGAACCAGCCGTCGGGATTGGCCTTCATCGCGTCCAGTTGCGCGCGGCGTTCCGGCGTCATGAACCAGTCGGGATCGGCGGGTTCGACGCCCTGTTCGGCGGCGAAGGTGTCGGCGCCCTTGCCGGCCAGCAGGACGTGCGGGCTGTGGTCCTTCACCGCGCGGGCGAGGGTGACGGGGTGGCGGCTTCGGGTCACGCCGGCGACGGCGCCGGCCGACCGGTCGCGGCCGTCCATGATCGCCGCGTCCAGCTCGATCGTGCCGTCGAAGGTGAAGACCGCGCCGCGGCCGGAATTGAAGGTCGGATCATCCTCCAGCACGCGCACCGCGGCCTCGACGGCGTCGAGCGCGGTGCCGCCGGCGGCGAGCACCGCTTCGCCCGCGGCGAGTGCGGCGTTGAGACCGGCGCGTGCGGCGGCGTCGGTTGCGGCGCTCACCGTCTCGCGCGTCAGAATGCCGGCGCCACCATGGACCAGCAGCGTCCAGGGGCGGGGGGTGTCGTTCGGTGTCGTCATGTCCTGCATGGCGCGCGGCCTAGCAGATCGCGGGGCGCCTGCCACCCTTTGCGACCGGTGCCGGAACGCCCAGCAACATGCCCAACCCGGGCCAGGCGCGGGCGGCGCCATAGGCGGCGGCACAGGCCAACAGCGTGGCGGCGAGCAGCAGGGCCGCCTCCCGCCAGGGATCGAGCGCCAGCGGCAGGGTGAACCAGGTCACCAGTACGATCACTGGATGGTGGACGATATAGGCCGGGAATACTGCACGACTAAGGGGTCTGCGCCAGCGATGGTCGCTGTTGAACGCGCGGTCGGCGAGGTGAAACAGCGCGACGACCATCGCCCATGCCATGACCGATCGGGCGGCGCGGTTGGCCGCCATGGCGAGATGCGGCGGCACGACGTCGCCGGGATATTGCAGTTCGACCGACACGACGACCGCGCCCGCAACCAGTGCCAGCAGGATGGCGCCGGCGGCATGGCGGTGCAGCGCGCGCCACAATGCCGGCCGCCGCGCGACGAGATATCCGAGCGCGAACAGCGGCAAATATTGCGAGTGGCCCGCGATGTCGTGGAGCAGGCCCTGACCCTCCGGCACCACGAACAGCGCCGCCAGCCGGATCGTCGCCATCAGCGCGATCGGCGCCCACAGCAGCCGATTGCCGCGCGACAGCCACGCCGCCAGCCGATCCATCCGCCGCGCCGCGCCCGCCGTCGCGACGAACGCGGCGAGCAGCATCGAATAGGTCCAGAGATAGACCAGGAACCAAAGATGTTCCCAGCTGGGAAATTCGACGCCGTAGAAGGTGCCGACCCGCCAGCCGTCGAGCAGCCAGAAGCGGAGATAGCCGTGCGGATAGCCGCCCTCCAGCACCCGCACCCACATTTCGAGCGGCACGATGGCCAGCATGCCGAAGGCGAGCGGGACGAGCAGGCGGCGCGACCGTTCGGCGGCGAAGGCGTGCGGCGTCGCGGCGCGCGCGACCAGCGTCGCGCTGGCATAGCCCGATACCGCGAACAGCAGGCCCAGCCGCCACGGCGTCACCGCCGCCATCGGCGCGATCAGCGCGGTATAGGCGTGGCCGGTGGTCACGACCCAGTGCCACGGGCTGAACGCCATCGCGATATGATAGAGGATCAGCACGCCGAACGCACCGATGCGGAGCCAGTCCAGCCCGTAATGACGCGACGACAATGACTTGGGCCCGATTGGCACGATGGATTCCCGGCGCGACTTTCGCGTGAAGCAATGCGGGGCTATATCGGATCGCAAGTAACCCAATTGTTAGCGAGACTGTTCATGTCGATCCGCCCGTGGCGCGATATCCACCGCCGCCAGAGCCGCAAGATCATGGTCGGCAACGTGCCCGTGGGTGGCGACGCGCCGGTCACGGTGCAGACGATGACCAATACCGATACGTCGGACGCGGTGGCGACGATCGACCAGATCCGCCGCTGCGAAGAAGCGGGTGCCGACATCATCCGCGTGTCGTGCCCCGACGTCGAAAGCACCGCCGCCCTCAAGCTGATCACCCGCGCCGCGCGTGTGCCGATCGTCGCCGACATCCATTTCCATTACAAGCGCGCACTGGAAGCCGCCGATGCGGGGGCCGCGTGCCTGCGGATCAATCCGGGCAATATCGGGTCGAACGAGCGCGTTGCCGAAGTCGTCCGCGCGGCGAAGGCCAATGGCTGCGCGATCCGCATCGGCGTGAATGGCGGCAGCCTCGAAAAGCATCTGCTCGAAAAATATGGCGAGCCGTGCCCCGACGCGCTGGTCGAATCGGCGATGGACCACATCAAGCTGTTGCAGGACCACGACTTCCACGAGTTCAAGGTCGCGGTGAAGGCATCCGACCTGTTCCTGGCGGTCGCGGCGTATCAGCAGCTGGCCGAGATGGTCGACTGCCCGCTGCACCTGGGCATTACCGAGGCGGGCGGCTTCGTCGGCGGCACGGTCAAGTCGTCGATCGGCATCGGGTCGCTGCTGTGGTTCGGGATCGGCGACACGATCCGCGTCTCGCTGTCGGCCGAGCCGGAAGAGGAAGTACGCGTCGGGTTCGAAATCCTGAAGGCGCTGGGCATCCGCAATCGCGGGGTGCGCGTCGTGTCGTGCCCATCGTGCGCGCGACAGGGCTTCGACGTGATCCGCACCGTGCAGGCGCTGGAGGAACGGTTGCAGCATATCCGCACGCCGATGTCGCTGTCGGTGCTCGGCTGCGTCGTCAACGGCCCCGGCGAGGCGCGCGAGACCGATATCGGCATCACCGGCGGCGGCAACGGCAAGCACATGGTCTATCTGTCGGGGGTCACCGACCATCATGTGCAGGATGCCGACATGATCGACCATATCGTCAAGCTGGTCGAGGCGAAGGCGGCGGAGATCGACGCGGCGAGCGCGGCGGTGCCGCAGGCGGCGGAGTAACGCTGCTTGCCGTAATCCGTTTGGTTCGAGCAGCTTCGAGCCTGTCGAGAAGCGTCCGTCGAGACCCCCCCGTTTTGGCCGGGGCTTCTCGACAAGCTCGAAGTAAACGGGGTGGGGGTTCGGAAAGTTCTTACGACCCGCCGAGAACGTTCACGCTGAACGCCACCACGCCCAGGTTGAAGACGAACGCCATCAGGCAGTGCCCGGTCGCGGTCCGGCGCATCGTGCGCGAGGTGATCGACACGTCCGACGTCTGGAACGTCATGCCCAGCGTGAAGGCGAAATAGAGGAAATCCCAGTAATCCGGCTCGTCCGTGCCGGGTATGTCGATCCCGCCGCTGTCCTTGCCCGCGTCGTCGGCAGTGTAGAACAGATGGGCATAGTGCAGCGCGTAGATCGTGTTGGCGAAGGTCCAGGCGATCAGCAGCGTTGCGACGACCAGCACGACCACGCCGGTCGACGGGCTGCCGCGCTGCATCAGTTCGGCGGCGATCGCGGTCAGCAGCACGACCGCGATCGCGGCGGACAGGACGAGCAGCAGCGGTCGGTTGGCATCGTTGCGCACCGCGGCCTGTCGCATGCGGTCGGCCGAGGCGCCGAGCAGCGAGATGCACGACAGGAGGAACACGACCGCACCGATGTCGAACGCCAGCGGGCCGCCGATCCGCCAGCCGAGTGCCGGCACCGACCAGCATCCCGCGGCGAGCGTGACGGCGACGAACGCGACGAAACGGGCAGGGGCGAGGCGCTGGCCGAGGTGGAGGGGCATGGGGGTGGTGTATCGTGCCAACTGCGACGCGACAATTCCTCCCCGGCACGGGGAGGGGAACCGTCGCCGGAGGCGATGGTGGAGGGGGATCGCCGCGCAACGCTACGGTTCCGTTTGCCGACACCCCCCTCCACCATGCTGCGCATGGTCCCCCTCCCCGCGTGCGGGGAGGATCGGGTTGCATCCGGCTTCGGGCCGCGCGACAGGGACGCCATCATCCGCAGCCCGAAAGGTCCCCATGTCCGCCGCGTCGTCCAGCCTGCGCGCCTTCCTCGTCGCCGGGGCGGGGATCATGGTCTATACGATCATGGACGCAATGATGAAGCGGCTGTCGATCGATAGCGGCGCCTATAATGCGGTGCTGTGGCGGTCGCTGACCGGTGCGGCGCTTTGTGCCGTGGTGTTCGTCGCGGGCGGTCGGCGCTGGCCGGCATGGGCCGTGCTCAAGCTGCATATCGGACGCGGGGTCGCGGGCGGGGCGTCGGTCGTGCTGTTCTTCTGGGGCCTCGCACGCGTGCCGATGGCGCAGGGGGTGGCGCTCACCTTCCTCGCGCCGCTGATCGCACTGTATCTGGCGGCGTTCTTCCTCGGCGAGACGATCCGGCGCAGCGCGATCGTCGGGTCGCTGGTCGCCTCGCTCGGCGTGCTGGTGATCGCGGCGGGCGAGGTGCAGGCGGATGCGTCGACGCAGGCGGTGCTCGGCAGCCTCGCCTGCGTCGCGGCGTCGATCCTCTATGCCGTCAGCCTGATCCTGTTGCGGCGACAGGCGCAGGCGGCGGACCCCCTGGAGGTCGCGCTGTTTTCCAGCCTGGTCATGGGGCTGATGCTGCTGCCGGCGGCACCGTGGCTGGGCGCGATGCCGGCGCCGTCGCAATATGCGACGCTGCTGGGCGCGGTGGTGCTGGGCACCGCATCGATGATGGCGCTGGCCTGGGCCTATGCGCGGGCGGAGGCGCAGGTGCTGGCCCCGGTCGAATATAGCGCGTTCCTGTGGGCGGCGGTCAGCGGCTGGGTCGCGTTCGGCGAGACGGTGTCGCTCTATACGGTGGTCGGTGCGCTGCTGATCGTGGCAGGATGCATCGTTGCAGTCCGGCGGCGGGTGCCGGCGGTGCAGAGCGAGGCGGGGGCATGAGCGCGGACGAAGGATTGCTGGCGTGGATCGAGGAGTCGCTCGCGCCGCTCGGGCAGGTGACATGGCGGCGGATGATGGGCGGCGCGACGCTGTATCTGGACGGGACCGTGTTCGCGATCGTCGGCGACGATACGTTGTGGTTCAAGGCCGATGCGGAGAGCGATGCCGCCTGGGATGCGGCCGGTGCCGAGCGGTTTTCGATGGCGCGCAAGGACGGCAGCATCGCGACGATGAACTATCGCCGTGCGTCGGACGATGTGCTCGACGATGCCGATGCGCTGCGCGAATGGGCGGTGCTGGCGGTCGAGGCCGGGCGGCGCGCGCCGGTGAAGAAGCGCAAGCAGCGCGATCAGGCGTCACCCCGGACCTGATCCGGGGTCCCGCTTTCCCTTCCGTCGAGAATAAGCGGGACCCCGGGTCAAGCCCGGGGTGACGAAGAATGGGGGATCGTCAAGTGTATCCCCCAGAGGTCAAATCAGCGACCCGGAACTTCGTAGTCGTGCGGTTCCTCGCCCTGCGCCTTGGCTTCGTTGTAACGCTCGATCGCTTCGAGGGTGATGCGCTTGGCTTCCTCGGCGCCGCCCCACGTACCGATACGGACCCACTTCTTCTTTTCGAGGTCCTTATAGTGGGTGAAGAAATGTTCGATCTGTTCGAACACGATCTCCGGCAGATCGGCCTTTTCGCCGACATTGCTGTAATAGGGGAAGGTCGAGTCGACCGGCACGCAGACCAGCTTTTCGTCGCCGCCGGCTTCGTCCTCGAGGTTCAGCACCGCGATCGGGCGCGCGCGGACGACGCAGCCGGGGATGAAGGGCGAACGCGACACGACCAGCGCGTCGAGCGGATCGCCATCGGGCGACAGGGTGTGCGGCACGAAGCCGTAATTCGCCGGATAGCGCATCGGCGTGTGCAGGATGCGATCGACGAAGAGCGCGCCCGAAGCCTTGTCGAATTCATACTTGACCGGTTCGCCGCCGGTCGGAACTTCGATGATGACGTTCAGGCTGTTGGGCGGGTTGTCGCCGACCGGCACCATGTCGATGCGCATTGATAATACTCCCTCGTCTCACGCGTATGCGCGGTAGACGCGCCCTTTACCGGTTATTTACGAACGGAGAAGGGGCTTTTCCTTGGAATCGTTGCGGACGCGTCCATCCGGTCCCGATGTGGGACCGGATGGCGCGTGCGGCTTATCTGGCGGTCAGCAGGCGGTCGAGGCCGCTGTCGCCGTCGCCGACCTTTTCGAGGCGCGGATAGCGATGGCCGTCGAAATAGGGGATGGCGACCTCGCGCACGCTCTCGTCCATGCGGACGGTCAGGCGGATCGGGTCCTTGGTGCCCTTCGCCGCGCCAACCGCGTCGCGCAGCCGGTCGGGGGTATAGGCGGTGCCGTTCACCGCGACGATGGTCGTGCCGGTTTCGAACCCGGCCTTGAACGCCGGGCTGCCCCAGATCACCGAGCCGACCTTGCCGTCCTTGTTCACGGTCAGGCCGAGCGAATAGGGGACGGACACGCCGCCGGCGCTCTTTTCGCGCCCCTTCAGATACGGCGTTGGCGTGTCGGTATAGACGATCCGGTAGCCATTGGCGGCAAAGCCGTCGATCGGCGCGCGGTCGGTGCGGGCGTTCAGGCGCTTGTCGAGGAAGCCGGCCCAGTCATAGGGCTGGATGGCGTTCAGCGTCTTGACGATATCGGCCTGGGTATAGGGCAGCACTCCCCAGTCGCCGTCGCGCACGCCGAAGAAGGCGCGGGCGAAATCGTCCATCGACTTGGTGCCGCCCGACTGCTTGCGCAGGATCGAATCGACCTCCATCCACACCAGCAGGCCTTCGTTGTAATAATCCTCCGACCGCTGCCAGCTGACCCAGCCCTTGGGACGACGGGCGGTGATGACCGGATCGTTGGTGGTGTCGATCAGCGGACGCCACTGACGCCCCTCGCGCGCGTCCAGCGCCGCGGCGATGTCGGCATAGGCGTCGAGCGTATCCTGCTTCGACACCAGGCCCGAGCGTGCCTGCAGCACATAGCCCCAGAATTGCGTCTGCCCTTCATAGACCCACAGCATCGAGTTGCGCATCGGTGTGCGGAAATCGGGGGTGAACAGGTCCGCCCCGCGGCGGAACTTGCCGTCCCAGCTATGGGTGAATTCGTGCGGCAGCAGGTTGCGTTCGCCAGGGCCCGCATTCCAGTCGGTGAAATAGCCCGGATCGACGCCATTCTCCGAAGAGCGGTGATGTTCGAGGCCGATCGACCCCATCTTGTCGGTGATCGACAGCAGGAATTCGTACTTGTCGTAATGCTGCGCGCCGAACAGCTTCACCGCCTGTTCGACCAGCCGGGTATGTGCCGCGATCTGCTCGGGCGTAGCGGCCAGTTCCGACGGCTTGTCGGCGACGACGTTCAGCCCGACGCGGTCGGTCAGCGGGAAGCGCTTGAAATATTTGCCGGCGAACACCGGCGAATCGATCAGCGTTTCGTAGCTGGTGCGGTCGTAGCGATAGACGCCGTTCTGCACCTTCGACGGCAGGCCCGATGCGGCGGTCCAGCCGGCGGGGTAGCGCACCGTCGCCTCGATCGGGATACGGCGGGTGAAATAGCCCGCCGGATAGAGGCTGACCGATTCGAACTGGAGGTTCAGCATTTCCGGAGTCACGACGATGCGGCCCTGATCGCCCTGCTGCGCGGTCAGGAACTGGAACTGTACGTCGAGATTCTTCGCACCCGCCGGCACGTCGATATGGAAGGCGAACATGTCGAGCACGTCGCGGGTCCAAGGCAGCTCGCGCCCGTTGGCGCGTACGACCAGGCCGGCCAGCTTCTCGATCTCGCCGCGCGGGCCGTGCTTGCCGGGCAGCCATTTCGGCATCAGCAGCACCATGTGCCCGCTGCGCGCGACCGGAATGGTTTCCTTCACGCGGAAGATGCCCTGCACGGTGTCGGTCGCATCGACGTCGAGCTTGATGGTGCCGGGATAGTCCACTTCGCGCGCTACGGGCACGGTATCCACGATCGGCGTCGGCTGGGGCAGGGTGTTGCCGGGCGGGTTGATCTGCTGCGCGGCGGCGGGAAGGACGGTGGTGGTCAGCAACAGGGCGGCAAAGGCGATACGCAAGGGCAGGGACTTCCTTTTGAAAAGGATATGCTTCACCGGATGCTTACCATCGCGGGTGTAGCGGATAGCGCATGTATCAGCCCAACTCCTTGCCCTTGCAAGCCGAACCCGACCGGCGTCCGGCATCCGCGGTATCGTCGGGCGTGGGGTTGGCCGGGCTGGCCGGATTGTTCGCCTGGGTCGCGGTCGCGTGGCATTACGGGATGGACGGGCCCTATGCGGCGCTGACCAACGTCGCCGCCTGTGCGCTGCCGATGGTGCTCTGGTCGCTGCTGGTCGACAAGGTGCATCGCAACCCGTCGACAGGGATCGACTGGAACAACGTGCGGCCGTGGCGCGAAACGGTCGAGATCAGCCTGACCAAGCTGGCGGGCCTATGGATCACCTGGGCCGGAATCGCGGGGATCTATGCCACCGGGCGGTTCTATTGGGAGGGCGGGTTCGCCTTTTCGATGTGGGTGTTCGGGGCGGCGGCGGTGCCGCTGTTCGTGCTGTCGATCCCGTACATGCTGTGGATCGACCGGCGGCTGGTCGAGCCGAAGGACGGTTGCTGGGCGCTGGGCGCGTGGGCGATGCATCTTGACGAGCCGATCGACGCGCAAGCGATCTGGAACCATCTGCGCGGCTGGGCGGTGAAGGCGTTCTTCCTCGCCTTCATGCTCGCCATCGTGCCGCCGGGGTTCGGCGAGTTCATCCGCACGCAGCGCTCCGCCGTGCTGACCGGGCCGGTGCCTTTGGCCAATTGGCTCATCACCTTCATGTTCGTGATCGACGTGGCGTTCGCGACGGCGGGCTATATCCTTGCGATGCGGCCGCTCGATACGCATATCCGCAGCGCTACGCCCTATGCGGCGGGGTGGTCGGCGGCGCTGATCTGCTATCCGCCGTTCATCCTGATGGCCAATGGCGGACCGCTGGATTACCATCCGGGAACGGCGGACTGGACCTATTGGCTGGCCGATTATCCGGTGCTGTTGTGGATCGTGGGCGCGGTGCTGGTAGGGCTGACCGCGATCTATGCGTGGGCGACGATGGCGTTCGGGTTGCGGTTTTCGAACCTGACGCATCGCGGCATCCTGACGCATGGACCCTATGCGTTCAGCCGGCACCCGGCCTATCTGTCGAAGAACCTGTTCTGGTGGATTTCGACGATTCCGGTGCTGACCACCGCGGACAGCTGGACATCGGCGGCGCGGAGTACCGCGATCCTGGCCGTCGTCAGCGGGGTCTATTACTGGCGGGCGAAGACCGAGGAATGGCATCTGGGCGCTGACCCGGTGTACCGGGCGTATAGCGACTGGATGGTTCGGCGGGGGTTGGTGACACGGCTGTTCAGCTCCTCCCCGCCCCGCGGGGAGGGGGACCATGCGCAGCATGGTCGAGGGACTTAGCCACGGGCGGAGCGTTTGCGGCGTCGCCCATCCACCATCCGCTGCGCGGACGGTCCCCCCTCCCCGCGAAGCGGGGAGGATCTGCTTAGAAACTATATTCGCCGTACACCTTCGACAGGTCGCCACCCCATTCGCCGGCGAACTTGTCGAGCAGGACCTGCGCCGGGACCTTGCCCGAACGGACGACTTCGCGCAGCGGTTCGAGGAAGCCGCTTTCGTCGTCGCCCGAGGCGCTGAGGCGGCGGCGGGCGCTGAGGCCCCGGCTGGCGATGTCGAGAACGTCACCCGCGACATCGCGCAGGGTGCCGCCGCCGGGCAGCGGGGCGTCGAGGCCGAGCGCAGGGACCGTGTCGCGGAGGCGCTGGCGGTCCTCGATCGACCAGCCCTTCACCAGATCCCATGCGGCGTCGAGTGCGCCCTGGTCGTAGAGTAACCCGACCCACAGGGCGGGGAGGGCGCAGATGCGGCCCCACGGCCCCCCATCGGCACCACGCATTTCGAGGAAGGTCTTGAGGCGCACTTCGGGGAAAGCGGTGGAGAGATGGTCGGCCCAATCCTCCATCGTCGGCTTTTCGCCCGGCAGGACCGACAGCTCACCCTTCAGGAAGTCGCGGAACGACAGGCCGGCGGCGTCGATATAGCGGCCGTCGCGATAGACGAAGTACATCGGGACATCGAGGGCGTAGTCGGCATAGCGTTCGTAGCCGAAGCCGTCCTCGAATACGAAGGGCAGCATGCCGGTGCGCGCGGGATCGGTGTCGGACCAGATGTGCGAGCGATAGGAAAGCTGGCCGTTGGGCAGGCCGTCGGTGAAGGGCGAATTGGCGAACAGCGCGGTCGCGAGCGGCTGCAGCGCGAGGCCGACGCGGAATTTCTGCACCATGTCCGCCTCGCTCGCATAGTCGAGGTTCACCTGGATCGTGCAGGTGCGCAGCATCATGTCGAGACCCATGCTGCCGACGCGCGGCATGTGGTTGAGCATGATGCCGTAGCGGCCCTTGGGCATGATCGGCAGTTCGTCGCGGCGCTTGTCGGGCCACATGCCCAGCCCGAGGAAGCCGAGGCCGAGTTCGTCGCCGACCGCCTTGACCTGATCGAGATGGCGGCCGGTTTCGGCGCAGGTCTGGTGCAGGTTTTCGAGCGGCGCGCCCGACAGTTCGAACTGACCGGCGGGTTCGAGGCTGACCGATCCGTCCTTGCCGGTCAGCGCGATGACCTTGCCGCCCTCTTCGACCGGGCGCCAGCCGAAGCGTTCGAGGCCGGCGAGCAGGTCGCGGATGCCGCCGGGTTCGTCATAGGACGGGGCGGCATGGTCGCTGGTGCGATAGACGAACTTCTCATGTTCGGTGCCGATGCGCCAGCGTTCGGCGGGCTTCTCGCCCCCGGCGAAATAGGCGATCAGTTGCGAGCGGTCCTCGATGACCGCTGCGTTGCTGTCCGAAACGGTCTTCGTGCTCATGATCGCGCCCATACGCCGCACGGACGGGCCGCGCTAGGGGGCTGTCATTGATACAGGCAAAGCCCGGCTACCAGTCGCCGGCCGCAGCCATCCACAACGCGGTCGCCGCCGCCGCCGCGGTTTCGGCGCGCAGGATGCGCGGGCCGAGCGCCATGCCGATGGCCTGGGGATGGGCGCGGACCTGTTCGCGCTCCTCCGGGTCGAAGCCGCCTTCCGGGCCGATCAGGATCGCTGCCGGGCCGGGGCGGGCGCGCATCGCGTCGAAGGCGGGGACGCCGCCGGTCTCGTCGGCGAAGAACAGCGCGCGCTCGGCCGGCCAGTCGCGTAGCAGCGCGGGCAGCTTCACCGGTTCGAGCAAGGCGGGGAGCGCCGTGCGGCCGCATTGCTCGGCCGCTTCGATGGCATGGGCGCGCAGGCGGTCGAGGTTGAGGCGGTCGACCACCGTCCGCCGGGTGAGCACCGGCACGATCCGGTCGACGCCCAGCTCGCACGCCTTTTCGATCACCCAGTCGATGCGGCCCTTCTTGGTAGGCGCAATGCACAGCCACAGGTCGGGGACGATTTCGCGCGGGCGCATCTGGTGCTCGACGGCGAGGATCAGGTCGCGCTTGCGCACCTCCGTGGCGCGGGCAAGCCATTCGCCGGCCGTGTCGTCGAACAGGCGGACGACGTCGCCGTCCTTCAGGCGCATCACCGACAGCAGATAATGTGCCTGTGCCCCGTCGAGGCGGATGCGGGCGCTTTCTGCGAGGGGCTGTTCAACGAACAGGCGGGGCGACGAATCGGGCGGCCAGGCGGGGGTAGCGGGCATGGAGACGGGGGTTAGAGATGATCGGGTTCGGGTTCAAACGTCCGTATCCCCGCGCAGGCGGGGATCCAGAGCCACAGACGTCCCGCTCCGTTACCCTGGATCCCCGCCTGCGCGGGGATACGGGGGCGGTCAGGACGCGAGCTTCATCAGCACCAGCCCGCCGAGCAGCATCGCCGCCGCGACCAAGCGCAGCGGGGTGACCGCTTCGCCGAGGATCACGATGCCGACCACGAAGGCGCCCAGGGCGCCGATGCCGGTCCAGACCATATAGCTGGTGCCGAGCGGCAGCTGCTTCATCGCCAGCGACAACAGGCCGAAGCTGGCGAACATCGCGACGAAGGTCGCAAGCGTCGGCCAGGGTTTCGAGAAGCCGTCGGACAGCTTCATATAATAGGCCCAGACGATCTCCAGCAGGCCGGCGATGGTCAGCAGCACCCATGGCATCAGTCGGGCGTCCCGTCGCGCTCGACCCGCCAGGCGGCGTCGAGATAGCGCTCGGCCGCCGCACGCAGTTCTGGCGCCTTCTCGAACGCTTGCGCCGGCGGCGGGGCGAAGCCGAAGGCGTCCATCAGCGTCCACAAGGCGAACCGGCGCGAGGGATCGCGTTCGACGCCGAAATCGATGCTCATCCGCTCGCGGGCGGCGTCCTGTTCGGCAGCGATCAGCGTGTCGGGATCGGCGGTGCCGAAATAATGGTGAAGCAGCTGGTCGAGGTCCATGGCTCCTCCCGTAGCGGGCCCGGCGACATGACGAAAGTTTAACGCAACCCAGGCTTGGGTCGGGCCGTAGATACCGTCTCGATAGAAGGAGACGGGACATGCGGTTCGTTGCTCTGTTCGCCCTGCCGGTCGCGTTGATCGCAGGCCAGCCGGCCTTCGCCAAGGGGTGCATCCGTGGCGCGGTCGTGGGTGGCGTTGCCGGACACATGGTCGGCAAGGGGCATGGCAAGCTGGGCGCGGTCGCCGGCTGCATCGCGGCGCATCATCATTATGGCAGGCAGGCCAAGGCGGCGGCCAAGCGTTGACGTTCGCCCTGTGCAAGCCGGCCGGTCCGTGGCAGCAGGGGCGGCATGTCGTCCCCTGCTCCTGCCACCCAAGTCGCCGATACCGAACATCGCGGGCTGATCGCCGTCCTGCCCGCCGCGGCGCGACCCTTTGCCTTGCTGGCGCGGTTCGACCGGCCGATCGGATGGTGGCTGCTCTATTGGCCCGGCGCGTGGGCGATCGCGCTGTCGGGTCGCGCGGTCGAGCGATGGGACATGCTGCTATGGTTCCTGCTCGGCAGCATCGCGATGCGCGGGGCGGGGTGCGTCTATAACGATATCGTCGACCGCGATCTCGACCGGCAGGTGGCACGGACCGCCAATCGGCCGCTGGCGAGCGGGGCGGTGTCGCTGAAGGCGGCTTGGGTGTGGCTGGTGTTCCTCAGCCTGATCGGCTTCGTCGTCCTGCTGCAACTGAACTTCACCGCCGCGATCGTGGCGCTCGGCAGTCTGGTGCTGGTCGCCGCCTACCCCTTCATGAAGCGGATCACCTGGTGGCCGCAGGCGTGGCTGGGCATGGTGTTCAGCTGGGCCGCGCCGGTCGCGTGGGCGCAGATGGCGGTGGCGGACTGGACGCCGCTGCTGTTCCTCTATGCCGGGGCGATCGCGTGGGTCATCGGCTATGACACCATCTATGCCTGCCAGGATATCGAGGATGACGCGATGGTCGGGGTCCGGTCGTCGGCGCGGGCGATGGGCGCGCGGGTGCGGCCGGGCGTCGGGCTGCTCTATGTCGTCGCCATTGCCTGCTGGGCGGGGGCGGTGTGGCGGGTGTTCCCGACGCCGCTGGCGCTGGTTGCGCTGCTGCCCGCCGCGCTGCATCTGTTGTGGCAGGTCGCGACGCTCCGGCCCGACGACGGGGCGAACACGCTGCGCCGGTTCCGGTCGAACCGCGATGCCGGACTGCTGCTGTTCCTCGGCCTGTTGACCGTGGGGCAGGCGGCATGAGCGTTGCCGTGAGGGGAGCGGCTTCCCATCTGGCTCCCATGCTCGATCCCCAGACCGCCGCCGACCGCGCCCAATCCGCCATCGCCCGCGCCCGTGCCCATGGCGCCGATGCCGCCGACGCGATCCTCGTCGCCGATACCGCGCTGTCGGTGTCGGTCCGGCTGGGGCAGTTGGAGGATGTCGGCCGGTCGGAGGGTGCGGAGCTGGGGCTGCGCGTGTTCGTCGGGCAGCGGTCGGCCAGCGTTTCTACGTCGGACCTGTCCGAGACCGGCCTCGCGGCCCTTGCCGAGCGGGTGGTGGCGATGGCGCGTGCGGCGCCGGAGGATCGTTGGGCGGGCCTCGCGCCGGCCGAACGGCTGCTGCACGGCGCGCCGCCGCTGCTCGATCTGGACGATGGTGGCGAGGTGCCGCCGCAGGTGCTGCGCGAGGCGGCGCTGGCGGTGGAGGATGCGGCGCGTTCGGTCGCGGGGGTGAGCAATTCCGAGGGCGGATCGGCCGGCTATAACCGCGCGATCGTCGCGCTGGCGACCAGCCATGGCTTTGCGCAGGGCTATGCCGTCACCAGCCACGGCATTTCGGCGAGCGTGCTGGCGGGCGAGGGTGCCGCCATGCAGCGCGACCATGCCCATCATTCGGCGCGGCACCGCACGATGCTGGAGTCGCCGGAGACGGTCGGCCGTCGCGCCGGCGAGCGCGCCGTCGCGCGGCTGAACCCGGTGAAGATTGATGGCGGGGCGATGCCGGTCGTGTTCGACCCGCGCGTCGGCGGCAGCCTGATCGGCCATGTGCTGGGCGCTATTTCTGGCCCGTCGATCGCGCGCGGGACCAGCTTCCTGCGCGAACATCTCGGCCATGCGATCCTGCCCGAGGGGCTGTCGATCATCGACGATCCGCACCGTCCGCATGGACTGCGCGCACGGCCGTTCGATGGCGAGGGGCTGGCGGTATCGCCGATGGCGCTGGTCGAGCGGGGCGTGCTTCAGACCTGGCTGCTCGACAGCGCGTCGGCGCGGCAGCTGGGGCTGGAGCCGACCGGCCATGCCTCGCGGGGCTTGAGCGGTCCGCCGGGTGTGACGACGGGCAACGTCCATCTGGCCGGGGGCAGCGGCAGCGTCGCGGCGTTGATCGAGGATGTCGAGCGCGGCGTCCTGCTGACCGAATTGATCGGGCAGGGGGTGAACGGCGTCACCGGCGATTACAGCCGCGGGGCGTCGGGCTTCCTGATCGAAAAGGGTGAGATCACGCGGCCGGTGTCGGGCATCACCATCGCCGGCAATCTGCGCCCGATGCTGCTGTCGATGCGTGCGGCGGGTGATCTGGAGCATCGGCAGGGTGTCAATGTGCCGACGATCCGGGTCGATGGCATGACGGTGGCGGGTGGCTGAGGCGGCGCTGCTAGACGAGGTAACCGCGATTGCGGGGGAGGCGGCGGCGCTGGCGCTGGCCAGCTGGCTTGGTGATTTCCAGACATGGGAAAAGGCGCCGGGTAATCCGGTATGCGAGATCGACCTGACCGTCGACCGGCTGCTGCGCGAGCGGCTGTCCGCGCTGCTGCCCGAGGCGGGCTGGCTGTCGGAGGAGACGGCCGATGATGCGAGCCGGCTGGCGCGGCGGCAGGTGTGGATCGTCGATCCGATCGACGGCACCCGCGACTATATTCGCGGGCGCGACGGATGGGCGGTATCGGTCGCGCTGATCGAGGATTGCCAGCCGGTGCTGGGGGTGCTGGACGCGCCGGTCCGGCGGCAGCGCTGGACGGCGGCGGCGGGGCAGGGGGCGCGGATGAACGGCGAGCGGCTGGCGGTCAGCCCGCGCGTCGACTTCGCCGGCAGCCGGACCCCGGTCGACGCGCTGCCCAAGGCGGACCGCGACCTGTTGATGGTCGCCAAGCCCAATTCGATCGCGCTGCGCATGGCGATGGTGGCGAGCGGGGAGGCGGATTTCCTGGCGACGCTTCGCTGGGGAAACGAGTGGGACGTGGCGGCGAGCATCCTGATCGCGCGCGAGGCGGGGGCGACGGTGACCGATGCGATCGGGCGGAAGCTGCGCTTTAACCAGGCACGGCCACAGTTCTTCGGGGTGATGGCGGCGGCGCCGGGCATCCATGGTGCGGCGGTGGAGCGGTTGAGGGACCGGGCGATCGTGGCGTTGGGGAAAAGGTAGGCTCGGCCGTATCCCCGCGAAGGCGGGGATCCAGGATCAGGAACGCGACGGTAGCGCTTGCGGCTCTGGATCCCCGCCTTCGCGGGGATACGCCGACCGTGGGCGAGGAACGGATCAGCCGCCATTCATCGGCGTTGTGCCAGCATCATGGCGATGACCACGACCCTTCCCGACCGGAGCCGTATCGGCGCGATGGCCGTGACGGTCGGCCTGCACGTGCTGCTTGGCTGGGCGCTGATCGTCGGGCTGGGGGTGGACGTCACGCGGACGGCGCAGAGTGCGTTGGCGACGTTCGACATCCTGCCGCCGCCACCCGATCCGCCGCCCCCGCCACCGGTGCCGCAGGTCGTGCGGCAGGGGCGGCCGGAGGGACGTGCCGCGCCGCCCAATATCCGGTCCAAGGCGACCGAGATCGTCGCCACGCCGCCCGTCGTGCCGCTGCCGGTGCCGCCGCCGGTCGTCACCGCACCGGTCGCCGGGCCAGGGAATGACGCATCGTCAGGCGCGACCGATACGGTCGGGCCGGGGACCGGGGCCGGCGGGGTCGGCGATGGCTTGGGTAGCGGTGGCGAGGGCGATGGCGACGGGAGCGGCGGGGGCGATACGCCGCCCGAGCAGATCGGCGGGTCGTTGCAGGGCGCGCGGCTGCCGCGCGAGCTGGAGGAATATGGCTTCGAAGGCTCGGTCGAGGTGCGCTATATCGTCGAGGTCAACGGGCGGGCGAGCGAGTGCCAGATCATGCGCTCTAGCGGCAATCGCGCGATCGATGCCGCGACCTGCCGGCAGGTCGAGCGTGCCTTCCGGTTCCGACCCTCGCTCGACGGGCGGGGGCGGCCGGTGCCGTCGGTGATGGTGCAGCGCCATTATTGGGACGTGGAACGCGACCGCGAATAGCGCGGATTCGCGCCAAAGTTCACTAAGTTCACACTAGTGACGTGTTTGCGTTGTTGCGTAGCATTCGCATGTGGCGGAGGTGTTGGATCGACGGTGGGAAAGAGCCGCACGGAGGGTAGGGCGGTTCGGGCGGTGTAGGAAAATGGTTTCTGGGTATCTGGCGTCATTCCCGCGAAGGCGGGATCGATAGACGCTGCGGCCGTGGTTCCATCGCCGATGTCGGCGTGTATGGCTTCCCGCCTTCGCGGGAATGACGGGGCCGCGGCCGGGGTTGGTACTGGCCCGAGTAGGCGGCTGGAGCACTATGACCTGAGGTTGAAGCGTTCGTGCCTAGGGACCGCTTACCAAGTGCTTCGATACGGGCCTTCGACTTCGCTCAGTCCCTACTCAGCACAAACGGTGCCGTTTGAGGTCGGCCGGATTCAACCGCGTCGGACGACGGGGTCGATTTCGTCCGTTCTGACTGGATGCCGGTCCGCTTTTACCTGCGGTCGGACAAGAAGCGGGACCCCGGGTCAAGCCCGGGGTGACGATGGAGGTGGAGAGGACGTTCCGGCCTATTCCTCGCCCTGATACTTGATCTGCAGAAACCGCTCGCGCGTCGCGAGGCTGTCGAGGTCGCCTTGGGCCAGTTGTTGCGTCATCGCGGCGATTTCGCTGTCGATGATCTTCAACCCGTCGACCAGTTGCTGGTCCGGGGTGCGGCCGTTGCGTTCGACGCGGCGGAGCGGTTCGGGGACGCGCCGGTAGCCGCGGACCAGTTCGGGGAGTTGCTCGCCGACCAGCTTGCGGACTTCGGCCGCCGCCGGTTCGTCGTCGGGCAGGGTGGCGAGCTGCGCCGAGAGCGTGTCTAGCTTGACGCCGATCGCGTCGGCCAGTGTGATGGCGGGCGCGGGGAGGGCGGGGCGTTGGGTGGCGAGCCAGAGTTCGGTCTGGGCGGGGAGCGACTTGATCGGGGCCTGACCCAGTTGCTCGACGGCGACTTCGCGGGTGACCGGCATCAGCGCGAACAGCGCGGTCGCGGCGATCAGCAGCGCCATGACGATCATCGCGCCGCCCAGACCCAGCGGCACGAACCAGCCGATGACCAGGGCGGCGAGGATGATCGCGCCATCGGCCGCAGCGATGCGGCCGAGGCGGCGCAGGACCTCCGCCTCGCGCCTGCGCCGGGCGCGGGGGGCTACGGCGCCGTGGCGTTCGCGGGCGCGTTCGAGCGTCAAGCTGGCGCGTTCGAGGACCTCGTCGCTGCGCGACATCGCGTTACATCGCCTCCAGCTTGAAGGTTTCGCCGCCCTGCGCATTTTGCGACGCGCCCTCGGCCCGGGCGATATAGCCCTTCGACTTCTCGACCTCGTTGGACAGGGTGCCGATGGTGGTCTTCATCGAATCCAGCGCCTTCAGCTTGAAGGTGTCGATCGCGTCCATCGTGTCATAAACATTCTGGAAGGCACGCTGGAGCACTTCGACCGGAATGGTCGAGGCGGCGGCCTGTTCGTGGATCGTCGCGGTCTGCGACCGCAGCAGCTTGCCGGTGGAATCGATGATATTGGCGGTGGTGGTGTTGAGTGCGGTGATCTGTTCGAGCACCAGCTTCTGGTTGGTCAGCGCCTGCGCGACCGTCACCGCGGTGCGCAACGCGCCGACCGTCGTGGTGCTGGCGCGGTCGACGCCCTTCACCAGCTCGACATTGTTCTTCTTGACCAAGTCGAGTGCGAGATAGCCCTGTACCGTCACCGCCATCTGGGTCAGCAGGTCCTGCGACCGCTGGCGGACGTAGAAGAGCGCGGTTTCGCGGATCGCCTTGGCCTTGGCCGGGTCGGTGTGGTCCAGCTCGTTGGCCTTTTCCTCCAGCTTGCCGTCCATCTCCTGCGACAGATAGATCATCTGTTCGAGGCGGCCCATCGCGGTCCACAGGTTCGCGCGTTCGGTGTCGATGGCGGCATTGTCCATCAACAGCTCGTCCTTGCCGGACTGGAGCCGCTTGAGGATCGAGGCGATGTGGCTCTGCGCGGACTTGTACCCGTCGAAATAGTCGCGGACCTTGTTGCCGAACGGGATCATGCCGAACAGCTTTTTGGGTTCGAGCAGATTGCCCTGCCGGCCGGGATCGAGGTCCTCGATCGTGCGGCGCAGTTGCGCCAGATCGGCGCCGACGCCCGATTCCTGGTCCATCGCCTTTACGGGGCGGTCGAGGAAGCGGTTCGACTGGCCGGCGGCCTCGCGGATTTCGCGTGCGCCCAGGTTGCTGATCGCATCGACCCGCTTGCCGAATTCGGGCGAGTTCGCGTCCTGGGCGACCAGCTGATCGATGAAGTCGTCGACGCGGCGCTGGAGTTCGGTGCGCTTGGTATCGTCGACCGGGACCAGCCCGGCGGCCTTGGCCGGGGCGACGGTCGGCACCGGATCTGGCGGGGTCAGCACCAGTGCTGGCTCTTCGGTCGTCTGCGTTGCCATATTTCCTCCACGTCGTCCGCCGGTTGATGCCATGCGAACACGGTATCGTTCAACTGTCCTATTTATGTAATACACGTTGGGGGTGCAAGGTCGGCAGGCAGGAAGAAGGTTGGTTCACGCGAAGGCGCGGAGGCGCGGAGGGGTTTCGTACCGGGAAAACGCCCGCGACCGGGAGACGCCTTCGCTCGCTGAACCGATGGAGACGAGGCCGCTGGCGCGGGTGAGCTTGGAGCCAGGCGCACCCCTCCGCGCCTCCGCGCCTTCGCGTGAACCATCTTCTTCTTGTCCCATGCCGCAACGCAACAAGCAGGGGTCTTCCGGTTTGGCGCGAAATACGCTAAGCGCGCGGCCAATTGCACTCCCGCAGTATCCAGGAAATACCATGAGCCTTCGCAACGTGGCGATCATCGCCCACGTCGATCACGGCAAAACCACGCTCGTCGATCAGTTGTTCCGTCAGTCCGGCACGTTCCGCGACAATCAGCGCGTCGAGGAACGCGCGATGGACTCGAACGACCTCGAAAAGGAACGCGGGATCACCATTCTCGCCAAGCCGACCTCGGTCGAATGGGTGCCGCCGGCGGGTGGCGAACCGGTGCGGATCAACATCGTCGACACCCCCGGCCACGCCGATTTCGGTGGCGAGGTCGAGCGCATCCTGTCGATGGTCGACGGCGTCGTGCTGCTGGTCGATTCGTCGGAAGGCGCGATGCCGCAGACGAAGTTCGTGACCGGCAAGGCGCTGGCGCTGGGCCTGAAGCCGATCGTCGTGGTCAACAAGGTCGACCGCAGCGACGCGCGCATCCAGGAAGTGCTGGACGAGGTGTTCGACCTGTTCGTGTCGCTTGACGCGAATGACGAACAGCTGGATTTCCCGGTGCTCTATGCGTCGGGCCGCAACGGCTATGCCTCGACCGACATGGATGCGCGCGAAGGCACGCTGCAGCCGATGTTCGAGACGATCGTCAGCCATGTCCCGCCGCCCGCGCTCGACGTCGATGCGCCGTTCACCTTCCTGGTGACGCTGCTCGACCGCGACAACTTCCTCGGCCGCATCCTGACCGGCCGCGTCAATTCGGGCACGGTGAAGCTGAACCAGCCGATCCACGCGCTCGACAATTACGGCAACGTGATCGAAACCGGCCGCGCGTCGAAGATCATGGCGTTCCGCGGGCTGGAGCGCGTGCCGGTCGACGAGGCGAAGGCGGGCGACATCATTTCGCTGGCGGGTCTCACCGTCGCGACCGTCGCCAACACCATCGCCGATACGTCGGTCAGCGTGCCGCTGAAGGCGCAGCCGATCGATCCGCCGACGCTGTCGATGCGTTTCGCGGTGAACGATTCGCCGATGGCGGGGCGTGAGGGCACCAAGGTCACCAGCCGCATGATCCGCGACCGCCTGATGCGCGAAGCGGAATCGAACGTGGCGGTGAAGGTCACCGAAGCCGACGACCGCGACAGCTTCGAAGTCGCCGGCCGCGGCGAATTGCAGCTGGGCGTGCTGATCGAAACGATGCGCCGCGAAGGGTTCGAACTGGGCATTTCGCGTCCGCGCGTGCTGTTCGGCACCGACGAGCAGGGCAACAAGACCGAGCCGTACGAAACCGTCGTGATCGACGTGGACGAGGAGTTCTCGGGCACGGTCGTCGACAAGATGAACCAGCGCAAGGCCGAGATGACCGACATGCGCCCGTCGGGTGGCGGCAAGACGCGCATCACCTTCTCGGCACCGTCGCGCGGCCTGATCGGCTATCACGGCGAGTTCCTGTCGGACACGCGCGGCACCGGCATCATGAACCGGCTGTTCGAGAAGTACGGTCCGCACAAGGGCCAGATCGAAGGCCGTAAGAACGGCGTGCTGATCTCGAACGGTGCCGGCGAAGCGCAGGGCTATGCGCTGGGTCCGCTCGAGGAACGCGGCATCCTGTTCGTCGGGCATGGCGAAGCGCTGTACGAGGGCATGATCATCGGCGAGAACGCCAAGACGGACGACCTCGAGGTCAATCCGATGAAGGCGAAGCAGCTGACGAACTTCCGCGCATCGGGCGGCAAGGACGACGCGATCCGCCTGACCCCGCCGAAGAAGATGACGCTGGAACAGGCGATCGCCTATATCGACGATGACGAGATGGTCGAGGTGACGCCGAAGAACATCCGTCTGCGCAAGCGGCACCTGGACCCGCACGAGCGGAAGAAGGCGAGCCGGGCCAAGGCCGCAGCGTAAGCTCGGCCGAGCCTCAAGGCTCGCCCGGCCGGCCTTGCGGAAGGCAAGGACCGACGACGTGGCTTTGCCACGTCGGGCCACCGGAAACGAAAGCCGCCCCGGAAGCGATTCCGGGGCGGTTTGTCGTTCGGCGACGGGCGGTTGCGGCGCTCTCGAGAAGAAGCGGGACCCCGGGTCAAGCCCGGGGTGACGATCGGGGTGAGCTATCGCCTTAAGCGGCGGGCCTCGACACCCACCGCCCCTCAGGCGTCCGGCACCGGCTCCCGCAGCAACGGGATCAGTTCGCGATTGAGGTCGTCCAGATCCATCGCGCCGGCCTTGGCGTAGCGGACGATCCCGCGGCGATCGATGATGTAGTTGGTCGGGACGGCGGGCCGGGCATGGGTGATGCCCTTGATCGCCTTGGCCGGGGTGATCGCCAGCGCGGCGAACAGCGCCTTCATCTTGTAGATCGGCACCGACCCTTCGGTGGTGACCGCGAAGACTCGGGCGCCATGTTTCTTGACCTGACGGTAATAGCCGTCGAGCAGCGGCAGCTCGACGCGGCACGGCACGCACCAGGTCGCCCAGAAATTGACGAGGATGACCTCGCCGCGATGCTCGGCGATGGTGGTCTTCGTCCCGTCGGCCAGCGTCAGTTCGATCGGCGGCGCAGGCTGTCCGACCTTCAGTTCCTTGGCGGCGGCCGGCGTCGCGACGATCAGCGCGGCGGCGAGCGGTAGAGTCCAGTTCGGCATGTTCGTGTCCCCCCTGCCGCCATCATCGCGCGAACGCGGCGGCGGTCAAGCGGCGGTCACAGGAACAGCCATCCGACCGTCGCGCCGACCGCGACGATCGTCGGCGTCACCCAGCCTCCCTTCAATCGCCACGCCATTGCCAGCGCTGCGGCGAACAGCGCCGCGCCGACCGGCGGATCGACCCGCCCGCCGGTCACCAGCGCCAGTTGCACGAAGGTCGCGGCGATGATTCCAACAACCGCCGCCGCCACGCCGGTCAGCGCATGGCGCAGCGAGGGGGCGTCGACGACGCGCTCGAGCCGTTCGAAGAAGATCAGCGAAAAGGCGAAGGCAGGGACAAACATGCCGAGCGTGATCGCCAGCGCACCGGCCAGGCCGCCCGCAACGAAGCCGACGAAGGTCGCGAAGATGACCAGCGGCGCGGGAATGACATTGGCGAAGGCGACCCCGTCTAGGAACGCCGCATCGCCGATCCAGCCACGGCCGACCGTATCGGCACGGACATAGGGGATGGCGGTATAGGCCCCGCCAAAGGTCAGCAGGCCACCTTTCAACCCGGCGATGAAGAGCGCGACGACCGTGAGCGGCTGGACCGACGCTGCGGCAGGGGTGGGCGGGGCGATGGAGAGGCTGGCAACGGCGGCGGCGATGCCGGCAAGTCCGATCGCGAGCGCAAGCGGCGGGCGGTGCTTCATTGCATAGACGGCGCCGCCAGCCAGCAACGGGATCCAGAACGGCACCCGGCCCAGCGTCGCGGCGACCGCCGCCAGCGCGATCAGCGCCAGCAGCCGATCCTCCACGACATGCTGACCGATCCGCATGACGGCACGCAGGATGACGGCGAGGATCGCGACCTGGATGCCGAGCAGCAGGCCTCCGAGCGCCACGCTGCCCTGCACGACGGTGACGTACAGCCAGCCGACCAGCAGCATCAGGCAGAAGCCGGGCAGCATGAAACCGAGGCCGGCGAGCAGCCCGCCGATCCGCCCGCGCGCCAGCACGCCGAAATGGACGCAGAGTTCGTGGGCTTCGGGCCCGGGCAGGATTTGCAGCACGGCGAGCAGCCGATTGAACCGGCCCTTGTCGATCCAGCGTTCTTCCTCGACCAGCGCCTGCCGCAACATCGCGATCTGCGCGACCGGGCCGCCAAAGGCGAGACAGCCGAAGCGCAGGAATTTGCAGAATAGTGGTATCAAGCCGATCGACGGCGGACGGGACGGTGCGGCAATTTCCATGAACGAACGCTCCCAAGGCCGCGCGAACGCGGCCGGTGGAGCGGAACTTGGACGCAGGCGTCTGAACGGGCGTCCGCATTGCCCGTAGGCGGAATTGCACACCGACCGGGCAACGAAGTCAAGATCGCCCCCTCGCGCAGCCCCGCCCGCGCTGCTATCTCCCGCCCATGCCCCATCTCTATCTCGTCGACGGCTCCGGCTATATCTTTCGCGCCTATCACCGGCTGCCGCCGCTGACCAACCAGCATGGCGAGCCGGTGGGGGCGGTCTATGGCTATACCACCATGCTGTGGAAGCTGGCCGATGCGCTGCACAAGGCGGATGGGCCGACGCACATGGCGGTCATCCTTGACAAATCGTCGAAGACGTTCCGCAACGACCTGTACGATCAGTATAAAGCGCATCGGCCGCCGCCGCCCGAGGACCTGGTGCCCCAGTTCCCGATGATCCGCGATGCGACGCGGGCGTTCAGCCTGCCGTGCATTGAGGAAGAGGGGCTGGAGGCCGACGACATCATCGCCTGTTATACGCAGGCGGCGCTGGCGCAGGGCTGGGCGGTGACCATCGTCAGTTCCGACAAGGATCTGATGCAGCTGATGACCGACCCGTCGGTCGACATGCTCGACACGATGAACAACCGGACGCTGGGGCCGGACCATGTGGTCGAGAAGTTCGGCGTGACCCCGAACAAATTGGGCGACGTGCTGGCGCTGATGGGCGACAGCGTCGACAATGTGCCGGGCGTGCCGGGGGTCGGGCCGAAGACCGCCGCCAAGCTCATCAACGAGCATGGCGACCTTGAAGCCGTCCTCGCCGCGGCGCCCGAGATGAAGAAGGGCAAGCTGCGCGACAACCTGATCGACCATGCCGACAATGCGCGGCTGTCGAAGGTGCTGGTGACGCTGAAATGCGATGGCGGGCTGCCCGAACCGCTCGACGCGCTGGAATTGCAGGGGATTCCGGAGGCGCCGCTGCGCGCGTTCCTCGAACATCACGGGTTCCGCACGTTGCTGACCAAGCTCGGCCAGGTTGCCGATACGCCGGTTGAGACGCCCGCCGCGCCGGTGGCGCAGGACGACGAGCCGGCCTGCGATCATGACGCATACGAGACGGTGGTGACGCAGGAGGCGCTCGACCGCTGGGTGCAGGTCGCGCGGCATCAGGGCTGGGTGGCGATCGATACCGAGACGACGGGTCTGGACGCGACGCGGGCAGAGCTGGTCGGCGTGAGCATGGCGCTGCACCCGAACCTCGCCTGCTATATTCCGATCGGCCACGGCGGGACCGACATGTTCGCGGAGAAGCCGGAACAGCTGTCGCGCGAGGCGGTGCTGGCGACGTTGAAGCCGTTGTTCGAGGACGAGAGCGTCCTGAAAATCGGCCATAACCTGAAGTACGACATGATCGTGCTGGCGCGCGCCGGGCTGACCGTCGCGCCCTATGACGACACGATCGTCATGAGCTTTGCGCTCGACGCCGGGTTGCACGGGCATGGCATGGACGAACTGGCCGCGACGCATCTCCAGCATAGCTGCATCGCGTACAAGGACGTGGTGGGGACGGGGAAGAAGCAGATCGGCTTTGGCGAGATCGACCTGAAGACCGCCACCCGCTATGCCGCCGAGGATGCCGATGTGACGCTCCGGCTGTGGCGGCGGTTCAAGCCGCGGCTGCCTTATGAGTCGGCGACGCGGGTGTACGAGATGGTCGACCGGCCGCTGGTGCGGGTGATCGCCGACATGGAGCAGGCCGGGATCAAGGTCGATGCCGGCGTGCTGGCCAAGCTGTCGGAGGATTTCTCCGCCCGCATTGCGGCACTGGAAACCGAAATCCACGAGCTGGCGGGGACGAAGTTCACCATCGGGTCACCGAAGCAGTTGGGCGACGTGCTGTTCGTGACGCTGGGCATCAAGGGCGGGCGCAAGGGCAAGTCAGGGGTCTATTCCACCGACGTCAACGAACTGGAACGGATCGCCGCCGACAAGGATTCGCCCGGCGCGGCGATCGCGGCGAAGGTGCTCGACTGGCGGCAACTGTCCAAGCTGAAAAGCACCTATACCGATGCGTTGCAGGCGCAGATCAACCCGGCGACCGGGCGGGTGCATACGTCGTACAGCCTGACCGGTGCGCAGACGGGACGGCTGTCGTCGACCGATCCCAATCTGCAGAACATCCCGATCCGCACCGAGGTCGGCCGGCAGATCCGCGATGCGTTCGTGGCCGAGCCGGGCAATGTCATCCTGGCGGCCGACTATTCGCAGATCGAGCTGCGGCTGGCGGCGCATATCGCCGACGTACCGCAGCTGCGCGAGGCGTTCGAACGCGGCGACGACATCCACAGCATCACCGCGCAGGAGCTGTTCGGCGAGGTCAACCGCGACACGCGCGGGCGGGCCAAGACGATCAACTTCGCGATCCTCTACGGCATCAGCCGCTGGGGGCTGGCCGGGCGGCTGGACGTGAGCGCGGACGAGGCGCAGGCGATGATCGATCGCTATTTCGACCGCTTCCCCGGCATCAACCGCTATATCGCCGAGACGACGCAGAGCGTGCGCACGACCGGCTTCACCACGACCTTGTTCGGGCGCAAGACGCATTTCCCGCGCATCCAGTCGAAGGTGCAGCATGAGCGGCAGGGCGCCGAACGCGCCGCGATCAACGCGCCGATCCAGGGGACGAGCGCCGACATCATCAAGCGGGCGATGGCGCGGATGGGGCCTGCGCTGGCCGAGGCCGGCCTCACCGAAGTGCGGATGCTGTTGCAGGTGCACGACGAACTGGTGTTCGAACTGCCCGAGGGGCTGGTCGAGGCGGCGACGCTGGTGATCCGGCAGGTGATGGAGACGGCGGCGGAACCGGTGGTGCAGCTGTCGGTGCCGCTGGGCGTGGAGATCGGGACGGGCAAGAGCTGGGGCGCGGCGCACTAGAGCGGTTTCCGACCAGATTGAGCCATCGTCATCGCCGTGCGGGCGCCCGCTTCGCGGCGGGGTGATTTCCCGCCGGGGCCGCGTTGCTCGTCGGTTACGATGCGACTGCATCGCTCCCTCCTCGCGCCTTGCCCCAAACCGAAATCCCCTCCGTGCCGACGATCCAATCTGGTCGGAAACCGCTCTAGCGCCGGGTTCGCCCTATCGGCGTGGCTGGCACAGTAGCCGCTCGAGACCGGGCAGGGCGACGATACGCACGCCTGTCATGCCGATTTTGCGTGCCGCGACGTCTACCGGCGTGGCACCGGAAGCGGCGGTGGTAACGAAGCCCGCGCAATGCAGTGCGGCGTTCGACAGGTGCAGCATGTCGGTCGCTCCCGCCGCGTCCGGTACATGCCGGGGAACCGGCTGTCCAAGCGCTGGATCGTTGAGGCGGTATAGCACCGACGGCGACAGGCCGTGTCTGGCGTACAGCGCATCCTGCGCAGCGATCCATCCGTTCAGTCGGGCATCTTCGCGCGCGATCGTCGCCGCCACCTCGTCCGGCGTCGCGCCGGCGCCGGTCATCGCCGTGCGTAGCTGCGCATGCATGTCGCTTCGCGACGCCGCGTCGGGCGCACCGTGCCACAGCACGAGCGCCCCGGGTAATATGGTTCGGTGCGCGGCGGCGGCGAACAGATAATTGGCGCACGACGATGCGCAGACGCCGTCGACGACGATGCTCAGACGGCGCGCCTCGACCATTCCGGCCATCGCCAGCGCGGTTTCCGCTTCGCCGCCCGCCGAATTGATGACGACTCGTTGCACTTTGTCCGTCAGATGCCGTTCGAGCGCAGCGGCATCCCCCGGACGGATCAGCCCGCTGATCCGCACGGTGGCGGCATCGACCGGGGTGATGCGAAAGGAACCCGTCGCCTCGCCCCATGGCGACCCGGTCGCCGCGATCAGCAGCGCCAGCGATGCGGCGATCGACATGCCGTGTTCCTTCCCGATACTGGCATAGACTGCCCGACGCAGGGCAGGATGCGCGCTACGCCGTCGTGTCGCAACCGCCGGCGATTGCGAAGGCCAGTCCGGTTATCGACCCTTCGCCTCCAACCACCGGTCGATCTGCTCGATCTCCTCCTGCTGCGTGTCGATCACCGCCTGCGCCAGCGTGCGGGCCTCAGGGTCCTTGCCATGCGCCAGTTCGGTGCGGGCCATCGCCACCGCCGCCGCGTGGTGAACGCGCATCTGCTGCATGAAATCGACATCGGCGTCGCCGGTATAGGGCGGGGCCTTGGTCATCATGGCGGCCATCGATTGCTTGTAGCCGCGTGTCGCTGCGGAGTCCGTCGCCCCTGGCGCCATCGCGTCATGCGCCATGGCGTCGTGAGGTTGCGCGCCGTTGCCGGGGGCGGGCTGTTGCGAACAGGCCGCCAGCAGGGTGAGGCCGAGGATCGTCGCGGCTGGCTTCATCGATCGTCTCCATCGTTGCGGTAGTCCAAAGGCCGGGGCGTCCGATCGTTCCGACCGTTGCCCGCAAGCCGCACCCCGCGGGCAAAGCGCATACGGGGGCTATGGGGAGCGGACGCCCTGGCGTAAGAGGCCGCGATGATCGATCCTTCGCGCGTCGCGTGACCGACGCGCCGACCCAACCCGCCGACGACATCGCCGCCCTGGCCAAGGGCGGGCGGACGAACGTGTTCGGTTTCGTCCTGCGGCTCGTCGCGCGCCTGCCGTTCCTGTTCATCGCCGGACGCATCTATGGCCCGGAAATCGTCGGGCGGTTCGCGCTGGCGGTGCTGGTGGTCGAACTGGCGGCGCTGGTCGCCACGCTGGGGTTGAAGCGGGGGCTGGCGCAGGCGCTGTCGTCGACCGACCGGCCGCATGCCCATGTCGTGTGGGACGCACTGGCGGTCGCGTTCATCATGTCCGTCGCGGCCAGCGCCGTGCTGTTCGTATTCCCGCAGGTGATGTATCCGAACAGCGAGGTGATCGGGTTCGAGCGCCTGCTGCCGCTGATCGTGTTCGCCATCGCCTGGTCGGACGTCAGCTTGGCGGCGCTTGCCTATCGGTTGAACGTCAAGGCGGCGGTGACGGCGCGCGCGGTGGTGGAGCCGTGGACGATCTCGATCGCGGCTTGGGCGCTCAGCTATTATTCGACGCGCGACGGGCTGATCATGAGCTACGTCCTGTCGATGGCGGCGGCGCTGGTCGCGTCGATCGTGCCGTTCATCCGCAGCTATGGCCTGCCCTATGGCTGGTCGCCGCATCTGCGGCCGATGCTGGCGCTGGTGAAGCGCAACATGCCGCTGGCCGGGGCCGATGCGATCGAATGGGGCACGCGCAACGTCGATCGCTTCATTCTGGGGCTGCTTTTCGGGCCGGCGATTGTCGGCATCTACTATATGGCGCAGCAGGTCGCGTCGCTGCCGCAGAAGCTGAAGACCAGTTTCGACCCCGTGCTGGGCCCGGTCATCACCCAGAGCCTGGCGGCGGACGACAAGAGCGCAGTCGCGCGGCAGGTGCGGCAGGTCGGTTTCTGGATCATCACCGCGCAGGCGGCGCTGGCGCTGGCCGGGAGCATCCCGGCGTCCGGCGTGATGGGCGTGGTCGGGCGCGAGTTCGTGAGTGGCGCGGGGGCACTGTCGTTCCTGCTGATCGCGGAGGTGCTGGCAGCGAAAGGCGCGGTGTCGGAAGCGGCATTGGTCTATATCGCGCGGCATCGCAACCTGATGATCTCGATCGGGCTGCTGACGTTCCAGGTCGTGCTGAGCTTCGCGTTGGTATTCCTGATGCGATCGTTCGGCCTGCCGCAAAATTATGCGGCGGTGGGGCCGGCGATGGCCTTGTGCATCTCGGTCGCGCTGGGATCGGTCATCAAGTCGGGGCTGCTGTCGAAGCTGCTCGGCCATAGCGTGCGCGATTTCCGCCCCGCCTTGCTATGGGCGGTGCTGGCCGCGGCGCTGATCGGATCGGCGATCATGCAGCTGCCCAAGCGGTTCGAATGGGCCGAGATGCTGTTCGGCATACCCGTGATCCTCGCGACCTATTTCGCGATCCTGTGGCGCTGGGCGTTCCGGCCGGAGGACAAGGCGCTGTTCCACAAGAGCGCGGCGGCGAGCGAGGCGACCATCCCGACCGACCGGTACAAGGTGTAGCGGGCGGGCGGTCGTCGCCCCAGATCGAGAGCGGGTCCTGCCGCGACATGCGTCATCCCCGCGCAGGCTGGGATCTCTCGCCGACAGCACCCGGCAGGAGCCGCGAGAGGCCCCAGCCTTCGCTGGGGCGACGTTTGCCGGTCGGCAGATTACTCGTTGGGGGCGAAGCGCGCCCGTTACCGGAACGGCGGTTCGTTGAATGCGCGCAGCTTGCGGCTGTGCAGCCGGGCGCCCTCCAGTCGCAGCTGCTCGCAGGCCTCGATGCCGATGCGCATATGTTCGTTGATCGCGCGTTCGTAGAAACGGTTGGCCTGTCCGGGCAGTTTCAGTTCGCCGTGGAGCGGCTTGTCCGAAACGCACAGCAGCGTGCCGTAGGGGACGCGGAAGCGGTAGCCCTGCGCGGCGATGGTCGCCGATTCCATGTCGATCCCGACCGCGCGGCTGAGCGAGAAGCGCAGCGCCGAGCGGCTGAAGCGCAATTCCCAGTTGCGGTCGTCGGTGGTGACGATGGTGCCGGTGCGCAGGCGCTTCTTCAACTCATCGCCCGACTGGCCCGACACGATCTCCGCCGCGCGCGCCATCGCGACCTGCACCTCGGCGATCGCCGGGACGGGAATTTCGGGCGGCAGCACGTCGTCGAGGACATGGTCGTCGCGCAGATAGGCGTGGGCGAGGACATAGTCGCCGATCCGCTGGCTGGGACGCAGGCCGCCGCAATGGCCGATCATCAGCCATGCCTCCGGCCGCATGACCGCCAAATGGTCGCAGATCGTCTTCGCGTTGGACGGGCCGACGCCGATATTGACCAGCGTGATCCCGGTGCCGTCGGGCGCAACGAGGTGATAGGCCGGCATCTGGTGCCGCCGCCATGCGCTGTCGCTGACCATGCGTTCCGCATCGTCGCCGGCGGTCGCCAGCACGCCGCCCGCGCCGGACAGCGCGGTATAGCGGCTGGGCGTGCCATCGGCGGCGGGCTTCAGCTGCTCGCCGGCCCAGCGGACGAATTCGTCGACATAGCGGTGATAGTTGGTGAACAGCACGTACTGCTGGATGTGCTCGGGCGGCGTGCCGGTGTAATGGCGCAGGCGTGCGAGCGAGAAGTCGGTGCGCAGGCCGTCGAACAACGCCAGCGGGCGATGCGCATCCTGCGACGCCCAGAGGCCATCGGCGATCTCGTCACCGATATGCGCCAGCTCGGTCGCAGGGAAATAGCGGGCGAGTTCGGTCGCCGATACCGCGTCGAGGCTGAGTGCGTGCCCCGCGTCGAGGACATAGGGGAAGGGAATTTCCTGCCGCCCCGCAACCGCCTCGACCGTCACGTCGTGGTTTTCGATCAGCAGGTCGAGCTGCTCGGTCAGATAGGCGGCGAACATCGCCGGCTTGGTCACGCTGATGCGATATTCGCCGGGCGTCGTCAGCCGGCCATAGGCGCGCGACGGCGTCGGCCGTTCGCTGCTGCCGCGATAGGTCAGGCGGATTTCGGGATAGGCGAACGACCCGTCGACCCTGGCGGAAGAGGGCGGGGGCGTGCCGTCGGTGAGGTAGCGGTCCAGCGCGGCGCGGAGGCGCGCGACCGAGGCGGTGTAGAGCCGATCGAGTTCGGCGACGATCTGGGAAGCCTGCGTCATCGACCGTGGCTAAGGCGGCGCGCGGCGCAACGCAAGCCCCCGGCGCGCGCGTAACGCGCCGGGGGCAGCGGCCTCAGGTCGCCGAGGGCGGGACCTTCGGCGTGGCGTCGGCCTCGCGCTTCTTTTCCATCAGCTTGGACGCACCGAACGCGGCGCCGGCAATCGCGGCGGCGGCACCGGCGACGATCGCGGCGGTCGCGCCGGGATGTGCCTTCACGGTTTCGGCGGTCGACTTGGCGGCGCTGCTGACGGCATCGCGCGACTTGGCAGCGGCGTCGCTGACGCTGTCCTTGGCCGAGGCGTAGGTCGCCGATGCCTTTTCGGCGAGCGTGCCCGAGGTTTCGGCGACGTCGTTCGCGATGTCGTTGGCGACATCCTTCGCGGCGTTGGTCGTGGTCGTCGTGTCGGTCATGACGTTCCCTTTCCTGATCGATATGGCTGCGTAACTACCGACTAACTCGAACGGTCGCCGCCGGTTCCGTTACAACCGGCGGGAAATGGCCCCTTGTCCCACGACGTCGCACCAGCGAAGGCTGGGGCCTCGCGCGGCTCCTGCTGCGTGCTGTCACCGTAAGACCCCAGCCTTCGCTGGGGTGACGTGTGCGTGCGAGTCTGCGCGAACAGCGTTAGAGCGATGCCAGCAGGTTTTCGGCGGAACTGACCTTGAACTCGCCGGGTGCCTCGACATGCAGCGCCTCGACCACGCCGTCGTTCACCAGCATCGCATAGCGTTGCGAGCGGGTGCCCATGCCATAGGCCGAGCCGTCCATGGTCAGCCCGATCGCCTTCGCGAAATCGGCATTGCCGTCGGCCAGCATCGTTACCTTGTCACCCGCATCGCCGGCCTTGGCCCAGGCCGACAGGACGAAGGCGTCGTTGACCGCGGTGCAGGCGATTTCGTCCACGCCCTTGTCACGGAATGCCTGCGCCTGTTCGACGAAGCCGGGCAGGTGCCTGGCCGAGCAGGTCGGAGTGAAGGCGCCGGGGACCGAGAACAGCGCGACGCGACGCCCGGCGAAGAAATCATCGGTCGATACCTGGTCCGGGCCGTCGGGCGTGACCTTGGTAAGGGTGGCGTGGGGCAGGCGGTCGCCGACCTTGATCGTCATGAATCTCTCCGCTTCGGGTCCGGCGCACGATGCGCGCCGCCATGCAGCTTGGGTGCGCTCATGGTCCTTTTCAACCATGGCGCTCGGTCGCGGGCGGGATTAGCGTCGGCGGCATGATGGACCAGACGCGATTCCTTGCCGGAGAGATTTTGCTTGCCATGCCGGGGATCGGCGATCGCCGGTTCGACCATGCGGTGATCGCGATGTGCACCCATGACGAAGAGGGCGCGATGGGGGTCGGGATCGGCGATACGATCGACGGCCTGGGGCTGCATGCGCTGTTGAAGCAGCTCGACATCGAACCGGGCGAGGCGCCCGATGCGCCGATCCACCTCGGCGGGCCGGTCGAAACGCGGCGCGGCTTCGTGCTGCACGACGACAGCTGGAGCGGGCAGGACACGATCGACGTGGCCGGCAAATGGGCGCTGTCCGGGTCGATCGACGTGCTGCGCGCCATTGCGGCGGGCAGCGGGCCGTCGCGCTACCTGATCGCGCTGGGCTATGCCGGCTGGGAAGCCGGACAGCTGGAGAGCGAATTGTCGCGCCATGGCTGGATGAACGTCGCCGGCGACGGGGCGCTGCTGTTCGACGTGCCGACCGCGACGCGCTGGCGCGGCGGGTTCGAACGGGCGGGCATCGATCCGCGGTTGCTGGCGCTGGGTGCGGGAACCGCCTGACCACGGCATATAAAGGAATCTTTATATAGGATTTGCGTTTCGGCGGGGCCGCCGGTAGAGGCGGACCATCCGCCATGGGTGCGCCCATGGCCCCACGCAGGAGCATCCCATGGCTACCGCCATTGCCGACAAGCAGACCGATTACGTCATTCGCGACATCAGCCTCGCCGATTTCGGTCGCAAGGAAATCGAGATCGCCGAAACCGAAATGCCGGGCCTGATGGCGCTGCGCGACGAGTTCGGTGCGTCGCAGCCGCTGAAAGGCGCGCGCATCACCGGTTCGCTGCACATGACGATCCAGACCGCGGTGCTGATCGAGACGCTGGTGGCGCTCGGCGCCGACGTCCGCTGGGCGACCTGCAACATCTTCTCTACGCAGGACCATGCCGCTGCCGCGATCGCGGCCAAGGGCATTCCGGTGTTCGCGGTGAAGGGCGAGAGCCTGGCGGACTATTGGGACTATGTCGGCGACATCTTCAACTGGGGCGACCAGACCGCCAACATCATCCTCGACGATGGTGGCGACGCGACGATGTTCGCGCTGTGGGGCGCGAAGCTCGAAGCCGGCGCGACGCTGGGCGAGCCGGAGAATGAGGAAGAAGTCGAGTTCCAGCGCGCGCTGAAGGCGTTCATCGCCAAGCGTCCGGGCTATCTGACCGAAACCGTCAAGAACCTGAAGGGCGTGTCCGAAGAGACGACGACCGGCGTCCACCGCCTGTACGAAATCGCGAAGAAGGGTGAGCTGCCCTTCCCGGCGATCAACGTGAACGACTCGGTCACCAAGTCGAAGTTCGACAACCTCTATGGCTGCAAGGAATCGCTGGTCGACGCGATCCGTCGCGCGACCGACGTGATGCTGGCCGGCAAGGTCGCGTGCGTCGCGGGCTTCGGTGACGTCGGCAAGGGCAGCGCCCAGTCGCTCCGCAACGGCGGCGCGCGTGTCATGGTCACCGAGATCGATCCGATCTGCGCGCTGCAGGCGGCGATGGAAGGGTTCGAGGTCGTGACGATGGACGAGGCCGTCGAACGCGCCGACATCTTCTGCACCGCGACCGGCAATGCCGACGTCATCACCGCCGAGCATATGGCGAAGATGAAGCCGATGAGCATCGTCTGCAACATCGGCCACTTCGACAGCGAGATCCAGATCGCCGCCCTGTCGAACTATGAATGGGACGAAGTGAAGCCGGGCACCGACCTGGTGAAGTTCCCCGATGGCAAGCAGATCATCGTGCTGGCGAAGGGCCGCCTCGTGAACCTCGGCTGCGCCACGGGCCACCCGTCGTTCGTGATGTCGTCGTCCTTCACCAACCAGGTTCTGGCGCAGATCGAGCTGTGGACCAAGGGCGAGAACTACAAGAACGAAGTGTACGTTCTGCCCAAGCACCTCGACGAAAAGGTCGCGGCGCTGCATCTCGAAAAGCTGGGCGTGAAGCTCAGCAAGCTGACCGAGAAGCAGGCGTCGTACATCGGCGTGCCGGTCGAAGGGCCGTTCAAGCCGGACCATTATCGCTACTGATCGCCCACGCGATCCGACGCCACAGGGGGCGGGCATCCACCGGGTGCCCGCCCCTTTTGTTGCACGTTTGCAACGCTCTGCGCCGAAACCACCCCGGCAATCATTCAATACGTTGCAAATGAAACCGACTGCGTATCGTAGGAATGCATATAACTGTATGAGTAAGGGGTCTGTTTCATGAACCAGTCAACGTCGCGTTTGCGTGCCGGTGTCGCCCGCAGTGCCGTTGTCGTCGCCGCGCTGATGGCATCGGCGGCCGCCACCGCGCAGACTGCCGCGCCCGGCAACAGCGATAACATTCCGATCCCGGCAGACCCCGCCGCGCAGACCGCCGAAGACGCCAGCAACGGCGACGAAATCGTCGTCACCGGTACGCGCATCCGTCGCCCGGACTTCGAATCGCCCAGCCCGGTCGTCTCCGTCAGCGCCGCCGCGATCCAGCAGGCCGGCAGCACCAACCTGACCGACATCATCGCGCAGGTCCCCGCGCTGCAGGGGTCGACGACCTCGGCCGATACCGCGGGCAGCGGCGTCGGCATCGGCGCGTCGGGCCTCAACGTGCTGAACCTGCGCAACCTTGGCACCGATCGCACGCTGGTGCTGATCGACGGCCGTCGCCAGGTCGCGTCGGTTCCGGGGTCGCAGGCGATCGATATCGGTACGATCCCGAGCGATCTGGTCGAGCGGTTCGACGTTCTGACCGGCGGCGTGTCGGCGGTGTACGGTGCCGACGCGGTGACCGGCGTGGTCAACTTCGCCCTGAAGCGCAACTTCGAGGGCATCACCGCCCGCGCTCAGGCCGGCATTTCCGAATATGGCGATGCGGGCAAGCGCCTGCTGGCCGTCACCGTCGGCAAGAATTTCGCCGACGGCCGCGGCAACGTCGCGCTTGCCTATGAATATGGTTCGGAAAGCCGTCTGGAATCGCGAGACCGCGCGCGCCTGCGCGGGAACGGGCTGGTCAGCTTCCAGCGCAACCCGAACGATCCGGAGTTCCGGCCGGGCTATACCGGCGGTGCCAGCAACGGCATCCCCGACAATATCCCGACCCGCGACGTCCGCTACAACGACACCGCGCGCGAGGGTGGCATCGACGTCGATTTCGACGGTCAGCCGGACTATATCGTCAATGGCGCGGGACAGCTGGTTCCATTCCAGCTGGGCACCGTGTTGCGTCCCGGTTTCTCGCAGGGCGGCACCGGCACCAAGACCGCCGATTATCTCAACGACCTGCTGCCGCGCATCGACCGCCATGTTGTGAACGCGATCACGCATTTCGACGTGTCGCCGGCGCTGACGCTGTTCGCCGAGGGTAAATACGCCCGCAACAAGTCGTTCACCGTCGGTCAGCCGTCGTTTGACTATTATCTGTTGGCGGAGGACGGCAATCCGTATCTGCCGGCCGGCCTGCCCAATCTGGGCAATGGCGGCGTGCTGATTACCCGTGACAATTTCGACATCGGTCAGCGCGGTGAGACGATCACCCGCGAAACCTATCGCGCCGTCGTCGGTGCGAAGGGCCAGATCAACGACCATGGCAGCTACGAACTGTCCTATGTCTTCGGGCAGTCGGACATCGCCAACCGCTATGTCAACAACACCTATAACGACCGCTTCTATGCGGCGCTGGACGCGGTGCGCGATCCGTCGAACGGGCAGATCACCTGCCGGGTGAACCTGCAGCCGAACTGGACGCCGAACCAGCCCTATGCCAGCCGCACCGTGGTGAACCCGACGACGTTCCGGCCGGGTGAGTGCGTGCCGCTCAACCTGTTCGGCGATGGTGCGCCGAGCCAGGCGGCGCTCGATTTCGTGCGTGCGACCACCACCGACCGTTCGCGCCTGCGCCAGCATGTCGTGTCGGGATCGATCTCGGGCGATTTCGGTCAGTTCTTCAAGCTGCCCGGCGGTCCGGTCAACTTCGCGCTGGGTGCCGAGTATCGGAAGGAAGAGAGCCGGTTCGTGCCCGATGCCATCGCGGCACAGGGGCTGACCTTCACGAACTCGCTGGGTCGCGAAGAGGGTCAGTTCGACGTGAAGGAAGGCTTTGCCGAACTCGATGCGCCGATCCTGAAGGACCTGCCGTTCGCCTATCGCCTGAGCGTCGGCGCGGCGATCCGCTTCTCCGATTATTCGACCATCGGCGGCACGACGACGTGGAAGGTCAACGGCACCTACGCGCCGGTCCGCGACATCGTGTTCAACGGCACCTATTCGAAGGCGGTGCGCGCCCCGAATATCGGCGAGCTGTTCGCGGGTCAGTCGCAGACCTTTGCCTTCATCACCGACCCGTGCGATCGGGCCGAGTTGCAGAACGGCACGGCGACCCGCGCGGCGAACTGCCGCACGCTGCTGAGCGGTCTGGGCGTTGCCGATCCGGCCAATTACGTCGATGCGCGCTCGACCAACATCTCGGGCTTCTCGGGCGGTAACAGCCAGCTGCGTGAGGAAGAAGCGACGACCTGGACCGCGGGCGCTGTGCTGCAGCCGCGCTTCATCCCGGGCCTGTCGTTGCGTGCCGACTGGTACGACATCAACCTGCGCGGTGCGATCAACACGGTCGCGGCCAACGAAGTCGCGCGGCTGTGCGTCGATCAGGCCACGCTGGACAACGTCTTCTGCCGGTCGATCACGCGTACCAACGTCGCCAGCAACACGGCGGCCGTTGGCAACATCACCAGCTTCGTCGTCGCACCGCAGAATGTCGCGCGCTTCAGCACCGCCGGTCTGGACGTCAACGTCAACTACGCCTTCGATGCGGGTTCGGCGGGCCGTTTCAACCTGCGTCTGATCGGCAACTATCTGGACAAGCTGGAGTTCATCGGCACGCCGGGAGCCCCGGTCACCAACCGTCGCCAGGAAGCGGGGTATCGTGCGCCGAAGTACAGCGCGAATGCCGATCTGACCTGGTCGCTGGAGAATGTCACCGTCAACTACGGTGTCAACTTCATGGACAAGACGCTGCGCTACGCCAATCTGACGAACGAGAACAACCCGGACGTCGTTGCGCCCGAGTACAAGTACATCAAGGCGATGTGGCAGCACGATATTTATGTCAGCGTCGATGCGACCGACCGCTTCCAGTTCTTCGGTGGCGTGAACAACGTGTTCGGTCAGAAGGCGGACATTGCCGACACGACCTATATCCAGCAGGTCATCGGCCGCTACATGTTCGCGGGCGCTCGCATAAAGATGTAAGCGCACGCCCCGGGCGGCGATCCGTCGCCGGGAAGCGATAGAGGGGCGGCACCATGCGGTGTCGCCCCTTTTTCGTGCCGGTCGTGGTGAGGTCCGGGAAACGCGGCTTCCGCCCGGAGCGGCTCCGAATTGTTGCTGGTATGTGGCGGGGTGTTGCATGGCAACAACGCTGCCCCGCTAAATGACCCGTTTCGTACCGTTGCGACGAAAGGACCGGGCGAACTGCGCGCCGGTCGCATGCCCTAATATGGTATACTAAACTGAAAAGGGGGATCGACCGATGAAGCAACCGATATCGCGCTGGCGGCTGAACGCCGCACGCAGCGTCCTCGCCATGGCTGCCGTTCTGGCGGCGGCATCCGCTTCGGCGCAGGATGCGCCGGCGACCGTCGGCGACGAACAGGCAACGACCGATCCCGCCGAGGAGATCGTCGTGACCGGTTCGCGCATCGTGCGGCCCGAGCTGGAGGTTGCCAGCCCGATCGTGTCGGTCACCGCCGCCGCGATCGAGGCGACCGGTCTGAACAACATCACCGACGTGCTGATCCGCAATCCCGCGCTCAGCGCATCGGTCGGCGGTGCGCGGTCGGGCGGGGGCAGCCCGACGCCGCTGGCCGGCACCGGCGCCAATTTCCTGAACCTGCGCAATCTGGGGACGAACCGGACGCTGGTGCTGGTCAATGGCCGTCGCCACGTGGCGGGCGTCCCCAATACCGCCGCGGTCGACATCAACTCGATCCCGCAGGACCTGATCCAGCAGGTCGACGTGCTGACCGGCGGCGCGTCGGCGGTCTATGGCGCCGACGGCGTGTCGGGCGTCGTCAATTTCGTGCTGCGTCGCGATTTCGAAGGCGTGACCGCTCGATTGCAGGCCGGCATCTCGGACGATGGCGACGCCGGCAACCAGCTGGCATCGATCGTCGCCGGCAAGAACTTCGCCGGTGGACGCGGCAACGTCACGGCCGCCTATGAATACAGCAACACCGAACGGCTGAGCAGCTTTGCACGGCCATTTTCCGGCGATCCCGACCATTTCCAGGAATTGTGGCAGAACATCAACGATTTCCGCCCGGGCGCGAACGGCATTCCGTTCGACGATCCCAACATTCCGGATCGCATACTCTACACCAACCTGACCTGGGCGGACAGCGCGCCCGACGGCGCGGTCGACCTGAACCTCGACGGCATTCCCGACTTCACCGGCAGCGGCCTTCCCTATGACGGCGGCACCTTCCTGCCCGGCGGCAGCGGCCGTGCGATCGGCGGCACGTCGAACACGCCGACCGCGGGATATTTCGGCGACCTGTATCCGGCGATCGAACGCCATGCCGCCAACCTGCTGACCAGCTTCGAATTTTCGGACAAGGTCCGCTTCTTCGCAGAGGGCAAGTTCGTCCGGACCCGCGCCTATTCGGTCGGGCAGCCGAGCTTTGACTTCTACACCTATCTGATGCCCGACAATGCGTTCCTGAACGATCGGTTCGGCGCGAATGCGGCGCCCAACGGTGCCTTCATCTCGCGCGACAATTTCGACTTCGGCATTCGCGGCGAGCGGGTGCGGCGCGATACGTGGCGCGGGGTCGTCGGCTTCGACGGCGAGATCGCCGAGAACACGCGCTACGAAATCTCGTACGTCTATGGCCGCACCAGCGCGCGGTCGTCGCAGACGTCGAACCCGATCGGCGACCGTTATTATGCGGCGATCGATGCGGTGCGCGCGCCGGACGGATCGATCGTCTGCCGCTCGACGCTCGATCCGTCGGCGCTCAGCCCGGCGGCGACCACCTTCACCCCGGGGGCGGGCAGCCCGTGCCGGCCGCTCAACCTGCTGGGGAACGGCGTCGCGTCGCAGGCCGCGCTCGATTTCGTACTGGCGAGCAATGTCGGCCGCGCGCTGGTCGACCAGCATGTCGTGTCGGGATCGATCTCGGGCGACAGCCGTGCCGTCTTCGAACTGCCCGGCGGTCCGATCGGCTTTGCATTCGGTGCGGAATATCGGCGTGAGCGCAGCCGGTCGGACCCCGATCCGTTCAGCGTCCGGGGCGAGTTTCGCGATTCCGCCGCGCTGCCGCCCAGCGCCGGCAGCTTCGACGTCAAGGAAGTGTTCGGCGAAGTGAACGTGCCGCTGCTCGCCAACATGCGGTTCGCCGACCTGCTGTCGTTCGGCGCCGCCGCCCGCGTGTCGGACTATTCGACGGTGGGGTCGACCCGCACGTGGAAGTTCGACGGCATCTATGCGCCGATCCGCGACATCCGCTTCCGCGGCTCCTATTCGCAGGCGGTCCGCGCGCCCAATATCGGCGAATTGTTCCTGCCGACGACGGGCACGTTCGGCTTCGTGACCGATCCGTGCGATCTGGCGAACCGCAATCAGGGGACCCAGTATCGCGAGGCGAATTGCCGCACGCTGTTGGCCGGGCTGGGGCTGACTCCGCAGCAGATCGCGACCTTCACCCCGTCGCGGGTGCCGTCGGCGACCACCTCGCGGCGCGGCACCGTCGGTGGCAACCGCAACCTGGCGGCGGAAATCGCGACGACGTGGACCGCGGGCGTCGCGCTGCAGCCGCGCTTCATCCCCGGCCTGACGATCACCGCCGACTGGTACGACATCCGCATCCGCGACGCGATCAACACGCCCAGCCCGACCCAGCTGGCGCAACTGTGTGTCGATCAGCCGACGATCAACAACCAGTTCTGCGCCAACGTCTTCCGGTCGACCACCACCGGCTATGTGCTGGGCGACGGCAACGATCCGCAGCGGCGCATCGGCTTCAACGTCGGACCGGCCAACGTCGCCGCGTTCCGTACGTCGGGTGCGGATTTCGCGGTCAACTATACCGTACAGCCGGGCAAGCTGGGCCGCTTCGACTTCAACGTGAATGCGGGCTATCTCGACCATATCTCGTTCGTGCCGACGGTGGGCGCGGACGTCGATGACAACACGCTGGAACAGTATAATCCGCGGTGGCGCGGGTCGGGCAACATCACCTGGACCCTTGACGCGCTGTCGCTGAACTACGGGCTGGTCTATTTCAGCAAGACCCGTCGCTTCAGCGTCGAGGAACTGGCCAACAATCCGGACCTGTCCGATCCGAAGTTCTTCTTCTGGCCGGAAATGTTCCAACACGACATTCGTGCCGAAGTGCGGGTGAACGACCGGTTCCGCTTCTATGGCGGCGTCAACAACCTGTTCGAACAGACGCCGATCTGGGGTTCGCTGAACTACCCGATCTCCGGCGTCGGCCGGTTCCTGTATGCCGGCGCGACGATGCGCATGTGATCGGACGCGACCGAGGTTTCGGTTGAACGATTCTGGCCGGCACCATGCGGTGTCGCCCCTTTTTTATGCGGGCGCTAACGACTAGGCAGGGGGCGTGCCCATGTCCGCCGTTCCTTCGTCTGCCCGCGAGGCGCTTGCTTGATTACGCTCAGCCTGATGGCCGCCATCCTGTCCGGTGTCGTGCTGGCGCTGCTGGTGGGGGCAAGCGCGTGGATGCTGCATGCCGGCCTGTCCGCACGGCGGCGGGCGGCGGCGGATGCGGCGTCGTTCGCGTCGCTGAACGCCACCCTGTCCGCATCGCCGGCGCTGGCGATGGTGGTGCGGGCCGATGGGCGATTGCTGCTCGACCAGCCGCTGGCCGACCGGCTGGGGCGCAGCGACATGCCGGCGTCGCTGGCCGATCTGGGCAATGCCGATAGCGGGCTGGAGCCGGGCAGTGCCGACCGGCTGGTCGATGCGATTACCGCGGCACTGCGCGGGGGCAAGCCGTTCCGCACCGTCGTGCGCGCGACCGGTTCGGCGCGGTCGTTGTTCGCGATTGGCGAGCGGGCGCCGGCGGCCCTCAATACGCCGGGCGGGGTGCTGGTCTGGTTCTTCGACGCGACCGAATTCCATGACGAGATCGCGACGCTGGGCGCCGAGGCCGAGGAATATCGCGCGGCGTTCGAAGCGCTCTCCAGCCTGATCGAGGCGGCACCGATGCCGATGTGGTATCGCGACGACAGCCTGCGCCTGGCCATGGTCAACACCGCCTATGTCCGCGCGGTCGATGCCGCCGATGCCGCAGAGGTGATCGCGCGCCAGGTCGAACTGGTCGAGGGCGTCGGCATGGGCGGGCCGCTGGCCAGCGCGGCGATCGCGCGCGATACCGGACAGCCGCAGGTCGCGGCGATGCCGGCGACGATCAATGGCGAACGGCGGATGCTGCGCGTCCACGACATGCCGCTGCGCGACGGTGGGACCGGCGGCTTCGCAATCGACGTGCACGAGATCGAGGAAGCGCGCGGCAAGCTGAAGCGCAGCCGCGAGGCGCAGCGGGCGATGCTCGACCGGCTGTCGGCGGGCGTGGCGCAATTCGCGCCGGATCGTACGCTCGTCTTCTACAACCAGCCGTTCGGCCGCACCTTTGCGATGAAGCCCGAATGGCTGGCCGACCGGCCCGAATTCGACCGGGTGCTCGACCGGATGCGCGAGGCCAAGCGGCTTCCCGAAGTCCGGGACTTTCCGGGGTGGAAGGCGGAGCGGCGCGACTGGTTCCGCGCGGCCGAGGGCGCGATCGAGGAACAATGGCATCTGCCCGGCGGCACCCATCTGCGCGTCGTGGCGCAACCGCTGCCCGAAGGCGGGTTACTTCTGATCTTCGAGGATCGCACCGAACAGGTGCAGCTCGCCAGCGCCCGCGACACGCTGCTGCGGGTGCGCACCGCGACGTTCGACAATCTGTTCGAGGCGCTGGGCGTGTTCGCGGCGGATGGGCGGTTGCAGATCTGGAACGCGAAGTTCCGGCAGGTCTGGGGGCTGGACGACGCGTTCCTCGATTCCCACCCGCGGGTCGATGCGCTGGCTGAGCGGGTCGCCGACAGCCTCGCCAGTCCCGGCAAGGCGGCGCTGATCCCCGAACTGGTCCGCTTCGCCACGCAGCAGCGGATGCAGCGTTCGGGCCGCTTCGCCATGGCCGATGGGCGGCATTATGAGTTTGGCGCGGTGCCGCTGCCCGATGGCAACGCGCTGCTGACCATGCTCGACATCTCCGACAGCCGGCGGATGGAACAGGCGCTGCGCGACCGCAACGAGGCGCTGGAGGCGGCGGACCGGGTGAAGACCGCGTTCGTCGCGTCGATGAGCTACGAACTGCGCACGCCGCTGACCTCGATCAAGGGGTTCGCCGAGATGTTGCAGGCGGGCTATGCCGGCAAGCTGACGCAGGACGGCGCGCGTTATACCGACGCGATCCTCGAATCGGTCGAGCGGCTGGGCGGGTTGATCGACGACACGCTCGACCTGACCGCCAACGAAACCACGCCGGTCGCACGCGCTACGGTGCCGTTGAAGATGATCGCGACCGAGGCTGCCGATGCGGCGCGGGCGGCGGCGACGGCGCGTGGCGTCGAACTGGCGGTGGAGATCGCACCGACCGCCGGGGTGATGCTGGGCGATGCGCGGCGGTTGCGGCAGGCGGTGGGCCATCTGCTCGACCATGCCATCGGCGGGTTGCGGCAGGGCGGGCGCGTGCTGCTGCATGTCGACGGCGATGCGCAGCGGGCGCGGATCGTGGTGTCGGACGACGGTCCCGGCATGTCCAAGGACGCGGTGGCGCGCGCGTTCGACCGCTTTGCCCAGGCCGGCGCGACGCGGGTCGGGGAACGCGCGCTCAGCCTCGACCTGCCGCTCGCCCGACAGGCGGTCGAGGCGCATGGCGGGACGATCGAGCTGGTGTCCGAAAAGGGCGTCGGCACGCTGGTCACCATCGACCTGCCGCGCGAGCCGTGATGCATCTGCCGGACGAAGCGGCGGCGCATGCGCTCGGGGCGAAGCTGGCGGCGGTGGTGCAGCCGGGTGACGTGATCGCGCTGTCGGGGCCGCTCGGCGCAGGCAAGACGAGTATCGCGCGCGGGGTGTTGGCGGCACTGGGGCTGGCGGGGGAGGCGCCCTCGCCGAGCTTCGCGATCGTCCAGCCCTATGATCCGCCGGAGGTGCGCCTGAGCGTCCTGCACGTCGATCTGTACCGGATCGAGGAACCGGACGAGGCGCTCGAACTGGGACTGGACGAGGCGGACGATGCGCTGCTGCTCGTCGAATGGCCCGAACGGCTGGGCGACGATCCTTGGCCGGATGCCCTTTGGCTGACCCTCGCGTTCGACGAAGCGGGCGGGCGGCGCTTGACAGCGCGCGTGCCGGACGCTTGGGAAAGCCGATGGCCGCTGATCTGAACCCGCGCGATGCGGCTGTCCCGTTCCTCACTGACGCCGGCTGGGGCGAAGCGCAGATATTGCCCTTGGCGGTCGATGCCTCGTTCCGCCGCTACTACCGCGTGATCGAGGCGGGGCGCAGCGCGGTGCTGATGGACGCGCCGCCGCCCGAGGATACGCGCAAGTTCGCCCATATGGCGGCATGGCTGGGCGAACGGGGCTTTGCCGCGCCCGCGATCCTGGCCGACGATGCTGCTGCCGGCTTCATGCTGCTGGAGGATTTCGGCGACATGCGGATGCGCGAGACGGTCGACGCCGCACCCGAAAGCGAAGGCCGGCTATATGCCGCCGCCGTCGACCAGCTGCTCCGCCTGCAACGCCATGAGCCGGCCCCGGTCCCTCCCTACGACCGCGCGTTCATCCTGCGCGAGGCGAACCTGCTGATCGAATGGTATTGCGACGCGCTGGGCCTCACCGTCGATACCGAAGGTTATGTAGCGGCATGGAATGCGGCGTTCGACGCGCTGCCCGACATGCCGGTCGTCACCGTGCTGCGCGACTATCACGCCGAAAATCTGATGCTGCTCGACGATGCGCGGCTGGGGCTGCTCGATTTCCAGGACGCGCTGGCCGGGCATCCGGCGTACGACCTCGTGTCGCTGTTGCAGGATGCGCGGCGCGATGTGCCGGCGGTGGTCGAGGCGTCGATGCTCGCCCGCTATCGGGAGTCGACCGGCGTGGGCGACGGGTTCGACGCCGCCTATCATCTGTTCGGCGCGCAGCGGAACGCGAAGATCCTCGGCATCTTCACCCGGCTGTGGCGGCGCGACGGCAAGCCGCGCTATGGCGCGCTGTGTCCGCGCGTGTGGCGCTATCTGGAGCGTGACCTGACCCATCCGGCGCTGGCCGGGGTCGCGCGCTGGTTCGATCTCAACATCCCGTCGCCCAAGCGCGGCGATCCGCAGGAACTCGCATGACCACGCTCCGTTCGATCCGTCCCCATCCGCAAGCGACGGTGCCCGAAACCGCGATGGTGATGGCGGCGGGGCTGGGCAAGCGGATGCGCCCGCTGACCGCGATGCGGCCCAAGCCGCTGGTCGAGGTCGCCGGCAAGCCGCTGATCGATCACGTGTTCGACCGGTTGCGCGGGGCGGGGGTCAAGCGCGCGGTGGTCAATGTCCATTACCTGGCCGATGCGATGGAAGCGCATCTCAAGCACCGTGTGAAGGGCATCGACGTCGCGGTGTCCGACGAACGCGCGAAGCTGCTGGAGACCGGCGGCGGGCTGGTACAGGCGCGCGAGCTGATCGGCGACCAGCCGTTCGTCTGCGTCAATTCGGACAATCTGTGGGTCGACGGCCCGGTCGACTCGATCCGGCTGCTCAGCAATTTGTGGGACGACGACCGGATGGACGCGCTGCTGCTGCTGGTGCCGCAGGCGCTGGCGCACGGCCATCGCGGGCAGGGCGATTTCCACATCGACGCGATGGGCCGCATCACCGGCCGTCGCAAGCCCGGCCGGCTTGCGCCGTTCGTGTTCACCGGCGTCCAGATCCTGTCGCCGCGCGTCATCGCCGACTGGCCGGAAGGCGCGTTTTCTACCAACTTGTTCTGGAACCGCGCGATCGAAGCCGGGCGCGCCTATGGCGTGGTGCACCAGGGGCTGTGGTTCGATGTCGGCACGCCGGGCGCGATCGCGATGACGGAGGCGGTCCTCGCCGATGGCTGAGGGGCGGCGCCTCAGCCTCTATACCATCCCGATCCATCGGGCATTTGCCGATGCGCTGGCGGTCGGGCTGATCCGCCGGTTCGGCGGCGACCGGCTGGCGCTGGCGCAGGGCATGGTTCTGGTGCCGACCAACCGCGCCAAGCGGACGGTGCAGGAAGCGTTCGTGCGCGCCAGCGGCGGCGGGTTGCTGCTCCCCCGCCTCGTCGCGATCGGCGACCCCGAACTGGACGAAGGCGTCGGCAGCTTTGCCGATCCGGCCGACCAGGAACCGATCCCGCCCGCGATCGATCCGCTCGCCCGACGGATGATCCTCGCCCGGCTGGTGACCGAGGAGCGCCAGCGCGCCGGGCGTCCGGTCGATGCGGCGGAGGCGGTGCGACTGGCCGGTGACCTTGCCGCGACCCTCGACCAGCTGCTGGTCGAGGAGGTCGATCCGGCACGGCTGCGCACCCTCGACCTCGACGAAACATTGTCGGCGCATTGGGAACGCTCGCTCGACCTGTTCCGCATCGTGCTCGACCGCTGGCCCGGCGAACTGGCGGCGCTGGGGCGGATCGATCTGGCCGACCGGCGGACCCGGCTGCTCGGGCGGCTGTGCGCGCGCTGGGCGGTCGATCCGCCCAAGGGGTTCGTCTGCGCGGCGGGCATCGCCACCAACGCGCCGGCGATCGCCCGCATCCAGCGCTGCGTCGCCGGCCTGCCGCGCGGGATGGTCGTGCTGCCCGGCCTCGACCTGGCGATGGACGATGACGAATGGGCGTCGCTCGGCCCCCATGCGCCCGATCCCGTCACCGGCCGGCGCAAGCGGTCGATCGAGACGCACCCACAATATCATTTGAAGCTGCTGCTCGACCGGATGGGCGTCAACCGCCACGAATTCGTCCGCTGGCAGGCGGCGAGCGAGCATGACGCGACCCCGACGCGCAGCCGCGCCATTGCCACCGCGCTCAGTCCCGCCGAGCGGACGCACCACTGGATCGACGTGCCCGCCGCCGACCGGCGCCTGTCCGGTGTGCGGATGGTCGAACTGGCGACCCCGGCCGAGGAAGCGCAGGCGATCGCCGTCGCGCTGCGCGAGGCGTTGGAGACGCCCGGCCGCACCGCCGCGCTGGTGACTCCCGACCGGATGCTCGCGCGACGGGTGGCGGCGCACATGGCGCGCTGGGGTGTCAGTGTCGACGATTCCGCCGGGCAGCCGCTGTCGCTGCTCGCGCCCGGTACGTTGCTGCTGGCGTTGGTCGAGGCGGCGGCGCAGGCGTTCGCGCCGGTCGCGTTGCTGTCGCTGCTGAAACATCCGTTGGTGAAGAGCGGGGACGCCGAACAGCGGGTGCTGTGGCTCGATGGTGTGCGCCGGCTCGACCGGGCGTTGCGCGGCCCGCGTCCGGCGCCGGGCTTGGCAGGGATCGAACGTCATCTGCGCGAGGGCGAGCCGCGCGATGCCGCGATCCGCGCGGCGGCGGCGGGCTTCTGGGAAATCGCCTGTCCGCTGCTGACGCCGCTCGCCGACATCTTCGCATCCGGGCCGCAGCCGCTCGTCCGCCTGCTGGGGGTGCTGCGCGAGACGGCGACCACGCTGGCGGGCGACGCGGCGTGGAGTCGGCCCGAAGGCCGCGCCGCTGCCGAACTGATCGCCGCGCTGGAGGAACAGGCGGCGATCGGCCCGCCCTTGGTCGATCCCCGTGTGCTGCCCGCGCTCCTGCGCACCTTGCTGGACGAAGTGGCGGTGCGTCCGCCGCAGGGCGCGCATCCGCGCCTCGCCATTCTCGGCCTGCTCGAAGCGCGGTTGCAGACCGCCGACCTGATGATCCTCGGCGGCCTGAACGAAGGGGTGTGGCCGGCGCTGCCGTCACCCGATCCGTGGCTTGCCCCGCGCATTCGCGCCGATCTGGGCCTGCCCGGTCTCGAACGCCGTATCGGCCTTGCCGCGCATGATTTTGCCGGGGCGATGGGCGCGCCCGACGTGGTGCTCACCCGCGCGGCGCGCGACGCGACCGCGCCGACCATCGCGTCACGGCTGTGGCTGCGGTTGCAGGCGCTGGACGACAATCTGGAGCGTGCAGGGCATTTGCGCGACTGGGCGCGGGCGATCGACCGGCCCGCATCCTTTGCTGCCGCAGCGCGCCCCGCACCGCGCCCGCCGGTAGCACAGCGCCCGCGCCGCATCTCGGTGACCGAGGTCGACCGCATGAAGGCCGACCCTTACGCCTTCTATGCGCGGCGGATGCTGCGCCTGTCGCCGATGGACGCGGTCGATGCCGATGCGACCGCCGCATGGCGGGGAACGGCGGTGCACGGCGTGCTCGAACGCTGGGCGCGCGAGGACGGGCTGGACCCGGCGAAGCTGCGCCGCCGGTTGCAGGCGCTGTCCGACGATCCGCGCACCCATCCGCTGCTGCGGGCATTGTGGGTGCCGCGCCTGCGCGAGGCGATCGACTGGGTCGCGTCGCTGACGCACCAGAAGCTGGCCGAGGGGCGCGACGTGGCGGCGGTCGAATGCGACGGCAAGCTCGCCATCGCCGGGGTCGAACTGTCGGGCAAGGCCGACCGGATCGATCGCGCCGCCGACGGCAGTCTCGCGATCATCGACTATAAGACCGGCAAGGCGCCGAGCGGCAAGGCGGTGGCCGCCGGCTACAGTCTGCAACTGGGGCTGCTGGGCTTGATGGCCGAACGCGGCTGCTTCGCCGGGGTGCGCGGCACGGCAAGCGCGTTCGAATATTGGTCGCTGATCAAGGACAAGGACAGCTTCGGCAAGTTCACCACCCCGGTCAACGCCAACGGCACCGGCGGCAAGATTGCTACGGCGGAATTCGTCGCCACCGCGCTGCGTCATTTCGAGGATGCGGTCGCCCGCTTCCTGACCGGCGACGAAGCCTTTACCGCCAAGCTGGTGCCCGAATATGCCATCTATGCCGATTACGACCAGCTGATGCGCCGCGACGAATGGTATGGCCGTGAGTGAGGTCCGCGCGCTCCAGCGGTTGAAGAACGACCAGGCGGCGGCCAGCGACCCGCATCGCCATGTCTGGCTGTCGGCGTCGGCCGGCACCGGCAAGACGCACGTGCTGTCGGCGCGGGTGTTTCGCCTGCTGCTGCGCGGGGTCGATCCCGCCGCGATCCTGTGCCTGACCTTTACCAAGGCGGGCGCGGCGGAAATGGCCGAACGCGTCGCCAGCCGATTGGCGCGCTGGGTCCGCCTGCCGACCGCCGAGTTGAAGGCCGATCTGTTTGCGTTGGGTGAGGACGTGAACGACCCGGCGCTGCTCGCCCGCGCCCGCACCCTGTTCGCCCGCGTCCTCGACGCGCCGGGCGGCGGCGTGCGTATCCAGACGATCCACGGATTCTGCCAGAGCCTGCTCGCCGGCTTCCCGGTCGAGGCGGGGCTGGTCCCCGGCTTCCGCCCGCTCGAGGCGCGCGAGGAAGCGGGCATGGCGCGTGAGGCGCTGGCCGAACTGCTGGTCGAGGAACAGCGCACCGGGTCGAGCCGTATCGGCGATGCCATTGCCGCCATGTCACTGCGCATGGGCGAGGGCGCGGCCGAGAATTTCCTGCGCGAATGTGCCAAGCGGCCGCAGGCGATGACTGAACTGCCGAGCGGCATTCAGCCGTTCCTGCGCCGTGCGCTGGACCTGCCGTCGATGCCGATCGACGAAATGCTGGCGGAAGCGTGCAGCGACGACGAATTCGACTGCGACGCCTTGGAACGGCTGGCCGCCGCCAACCTCGCCTGGGGCACGGCGACGGGCAAGAAGACGCATGGCGCGATCATGGACTGGCTGGCTGCCAGCCCGGTCGAGCGCGCCGCGCGGGTCCGCGACATCCGCAAGATCTTCTTCACGGCCGAGGACACGCTGCGCAAGGCGTCGGCCAAACTGGTCGCCGCCGAACCCGATTATGACGAACTGGCCTATGCGGTCGGCGGCCGTGCCGGTGAGCTGATCGAGGAAGCCGCACGCATGGGCTATGCCGATGCGCTGGCCGACGCGCTGGAGGCGGGGCGTGCTTATGCCGACGCCTATGTCCGTGCCAAGCGTCGGGCGGGCGCGGTCGATTTCGACGATCTGATCCGCGAGACGCTGAACCTGCTGGCGCAACCGGGCATCGGCGACTGGGTCCGCTTCAAGCTCGACCAGACCACCGAACATGTCCTGATCGACGAGGCGCAGGACACCAATCCCCAGCAATGGGCGATCGTCCGTTCGCTGGTCGAGGAATTCTTCAGCGGCGATGCGGTGCGGACGGCGGGGATGCGGACGCTGTTCGTCGTCGGTGACTACAAGCAGGCGATCTTCGGTTTCCAGGGCACCGACCCGATCTATTTCCGCGCGGCGCATGTCGATTTCGAACGCCGTGCCGCACTGCCCGACGATTATCGCGGCGATGCGCGCGAGCTGGATACGTTGTCGCTGACCCACAGCTTCCGCACGACGCGCCCGGTGCTGGAATTCGTCGACGCCGCCATCGCCGCCTTGCCCGACCCCGGCATGGGCATCGACGCGCCCGACACCCATGACAGCGAGGTGCCCGGCCCCGGCACCGTCACCCTCTGGGCACCGACCGTGGTCGAGACGCCCGACGATGCCGAGGAAGGCTGGATCGACGACGTCACCCGCGTCATCGCGACGAAGATCGCGCGCGAAATCGCCGGCTGGATCGGCACGCTGCCGCTGGAATCCAAGGGGCGGATGCTTCAGCCCGGCGACATCATGGTGCTGGTCAAGCGGCGCGGCGACCTCGCCTCGCTGATCGTCGCGCGGCTCTATGCGGAGGGGGTGCCGGTGGCGGGCGTCGACCGGCTGCGGCTCGATGCGCCGCTGGCGGTCAAGGATTTGCTCGCCGCGATCCGCTTCGCGCTGCAACCCGATGACGATTTGAGCCTTGCCTGCCTGCTCGTATCCCCGCTGATCGGCTGGACGCAGGAGCAACTGCTCGCAGGGGCACTGCGCGAGAGCGGAAGCCTGTGGCGGCATCTGCGCCGGACGAACAGCGAGGTGGTCGAACCGCTGTCGCGCATCCTGCGCCGTGCCGATTTCGCGACGCCCTATCGCTTCCTTGAGGAACTGTTGTCGGGCGAGATGGACGGCCGCCGCAAGCTGATCGCGCGGCTGGGGGAGGAGGCGCGCGACCCGATCGACGAGCTGCTCAACGCCGCTTTGTCGTTCGAAAGCGTCGCCACATCGTCGCTGCAACGTTTCGTCGAATGGTTCGACCGGGGCGAGGTGGAGATCAAGCGCGACGCCGGCGGCTCGGGCGGCGCGGTGCGGGTGATGACCGCGCACGGGTCGAAGGGGTTGCAGGCGCCGCTGGTGCTGCTGGCCGATGCCGCGATCGATCCGGAGAACAGCCGGCGCGGGGTCGTCCAATGGGCACCCGAAAGCCATGACGGCGCAGCCTTCCCGCTGTTCCGCCCGCGTGGCAGCGAGGCGGGCACCCCGGTCGACGGCGCCTTTGCCGCCAGCGACCGCCGCGAGTTGGAGGAGCATTGGCGGCTCTTCTACGTCGCGGCGACCCGTGCCGAGGAGCGGCTGGTCATCGCCGGCGCGCCATCACCGAAGTGCAAGGGCATTCCGCCGGCGCTCAGCTGGTACAGCGCCGCCGCCGCCGCTTTCGATGCGCTTGGGGTGCCGGGGAGCGAGGACGGTGACCGGCTGTTCACCGGCCTGACGCCGCAACCCCCGATCGCCGTCAGGGCACGGTCGGCAACCGCACCGGCCGCCGCCGCATCGGCGCCCGCCTGGCTCCGCGCGCCGCCCCCGCCGAGGCCCGCCCGCCGCGCCCGCTCGCCCCGTCGGCAGTGGGCGAGGACGAGGTGTCCGATCCGCCGCCCACCGCGACGATGCGCGCGGCAGCGGAGCGGGGCAGGCTGCTCCACCAGCTGTTCGAACGCCTTCCCGAACTGCCACGCCACGAGCGCGCCAATGCCGCCGGACGCTGGCTGGCCGGCGCGGCGGGCGTCGAGGATGCCGCCCTCCGTCGCCGGGTGACGCGCGACGCGATGGCGGTGCTCGACGATCCGGCCTTTGCCGACTTGTTCGGCCCCGACGCGCTGGCCGAAGCGCCGATCGCAGCGGTCGTTGGCACGCAGGTCGTCGCCGGCACGGTCGACCGGCTGTGCGTCGGCAGCGACACGGTGCGCGTGGTCGACTTCAAGACCGGCCGCCGCGTGCCCGACACGGTCGAGGACATTCCGGTCTATCACCTGCGGCAGATGGCGGCCTATGCCGCCGCACTGCGCGTCATCTTTCCCGACCACGCGGTAGAGGCGGCGTTGCTCTACACCGCCGGTCCGCGCCTGTTCGTCCTGCCCGGCGAACTGCTCGACGCGCACAAGCCCGGCTTGGGGGCGGGGGAACAAAGCTTGCCCCGCACAGCTTGAGGTGCCGGCCCCCCGATCATAGATACTGGCGCAAGAAGGAGATTATCATGCCGACCAAGACCGTTACCGACGCCAGCTTTTCCGCCGACGTGCTGCAATCCGACAAGCCGGTGCTGGTCGATTTCTGGGCGGACTGGTGCGGCCCGTGCAAGATGATCGCTCCGGCGCTGGAAGAAATCGCCGACGAACTGGGCGACAAGGTGACGATCGCCAAGGTCGACATCATGGCCAACCCCGACACCGCCGGGTCGATGGGCGTCCAGTCGATCCCGCTGCTGAAGCTGTTCAAGAACGGCCAGCCGGTCGCCGACCTGCTCGGCGCGCGGCCGAAGAGCCAGCTGAAGGCGTGGCTCGAGGGTGAACTGGGCTGATGCCGCCGGCGGCGGACCATCGCCGCCGCTGACCGGAATACCTATCGTCGCCCCGGGCTTGACCCGGGTTCCCGCTTCTTCTTCCTCGACTGAGCCGTGAGAAGAAGCGTGACCCCGGATCAAGTCCGGGGTGACGGTTATGTGCGGGGCGTCAACATCCCCAGGCATCCCTGCCACAACCGTCGCCCCAGCGGAGGCTGAGGCATCGACTGACTCCTGTCCCGCGCTATCCGCCACAGATCCCGGCCTCCGCCGGGATGACGCGAGGTTCAACGGGACGAAAGCGGCCTTCCGTCGCCCCTCAGCTCCGATAATCGGCGTTGATCGAAATATAGCCGTGCGTCAGGTCGCAGGTCCACACCGTCGCGCGGCCTTCACCCAGATGCAGGTCGACGCCGATCTCGACCTCCTGACCCTTCAGATGCGCCGCTACCGGCGCTTCGTCGTAACCGGCTACCGCCAGCCCGCCTTCGGCGACCTGCGTCGTGCCGAACCGGATCGACAGCTTGTCACGCTCGGCCGGTTCGCCCGCCTTGCCGACCGCCATGACGACACGGCCCCAATTCGCATCTTCGCCCGCGATGGCAGTCTTCACCAAGGGCGAATTGGCGATGCTCATCGCGATGCGGTGCGCGCTGCCGTCGCTCTCGGCCCCTTCGACGGTAATGGCGATGAACTTGGTCGCGCCTTCGCCGTCGCGTACCACCAGATGCGCCAGTTGCCGGCACAGGTCATGCAGCGCCGCCGCGAACGCATCGGCCCCGTCATCATCGAACGACGCGATCGGCGCATTCCCCGCCGCCCCGGTGGCAAAGGCCAACACGGTGTCGCTGGTCGAGGTATCGCCATCGACCGTGATGCACGAAAAGGTCTGGCGGTTGGCCGCCTCCAGCGCGCTTTGCAGGAACGCCGGATCGACCGCCGCATCGGTGAAGATGAAGCCGAGCATCGTCGCCATGTCCGGCGCGATCATGCCCGACCCCTTGATCACGCCCGACAGCTTGACCGTCCGGTCGCCGATCCTGGCGGTGGTGAACGCACCCTTGGTAAAGGTGTCGGTCGTGCCGATCGTCTCGGCCACCGCTTCCCAGCCACAGGATTCGGCGACGAACGCGGCGTCGAGGCCCGCTTCTGCCTTGTCGATCGGCAGCGGCACGCCGATCACGCCGGTCGAGGCGACGAACACGTCGGACGGCTGGCATGCCATCGCCTGCGCGGTGCGCGCCGCGATCGCTTCGACCGCGGCACGGCCCCGGTCGCCGGTAAAGGCGTTGGAGTTGCCGGCATTGACCACCAGCGCCCGCGCCCGGCCCAGCACCAGCGCGCGACGGCACCATTCCACCTCGGGCGAGGGGCATTTGCTGTTGGTCAGTACGCCGGCGACCGCCGTCCCCTCGGCCAGCGTCACGAAGGTCAGGTCGCACCGGTCCCAATTCTTGTACCGCGCCCGCGCGACGCGCAGCGTCACGCCTCCGATCGGCGGCAGCGCGGGAAACGGCGTGGCGAGCGGGGATGTGGCAGTCGACATGGTCGCAGGGTCCGGTCTAGCCTGCGCCGGGTTCGGGGCAGGGGGTGGCAATGCGACGGTTCCTACGCATGGGCGCGGCGGTTGCAACGCTTTGTTGGGGTGGCGGGGTTTGCGCACAGACACCACCCGAAAGGATCGGTGCCGCCACATGGTTGACCGGCGACGATTATCCGGAGGTGGCGCTTCGGCGGGGCGAAGAAGGTGTCGTGAAGTTCGCGATCGATGTCGACCGGCGGGGAAGGGTTGAAGGGTGCCGTATCCTCGAGTCGGCCGGCGCTTCGTTGGATCAGGCGACCTGTCGCGGACTGGTGACGCGGTTGCGATTCAAGCCGGCGCGTGACGCGGATGGAAAGGCCGTAGCGGGCGTTTGGCAGCGTGAGATGCGGTGGAAATTGCCGGGCCGCTCTTCCGACAAGTAGATCGACCGCGTCTGGACGCCGGGCCACCCATTCCCTATGTCTCGCGCGACTGCGGCCGGCATCCTGTCGCGAAACCAAACCGTCTGGACGTATCGCTTGCGTTTGCTGCTGTTCCTCTCCGCGCTGCTGACGGGCCTGACCGGCCTGCTGCCCGGCGTGGGAGTCGCGAATGCGCGGCAGGTCGCACAGGCGCAGGCCGTTGCCGGGCAGATCGCGGTCGCCGTGGTGGAGGCCGGATCGGCCGCGACCGCCCGTCCGCTACAGCCGTTGGTACGCGATCCGCATCCGCTGTTCCTGACGCCCGCGCCCCATGTCGCGGTCCGCGCACGCACGCTGCGCACCCACGAATAGCGCGCACCCGCGCCCGTCCGACCCCTTATTCCAGCGCAGCCGGCGAACGCATCGCGGCGCGCTTCCCGTAGTTTCAAGGAAATTCGCCCATGTTCGGTGGCCTCGCCAAATCGCTGTTCGGGTCGTCCAACGACCGTTACGTCAAGTCGCTCGGGTCGATCGTCGACAAGATCAACGGCTTCGAACCCACGTTGACCGCCATGTCCGACGCGGAACTGGCCGCGCAGACCCCGAAGTTCCGCGAGCAACTGGCGAACGGCGCCAAGCTCGACTCGCTGCTGCCCGAAGCCTTCGCGACCGTTCGCGAAGCCGCGCGCCGCGTGCTCGGCATGCGCCATTTCGACGTGCAGATGGTCGGCGGCATCGTGCTGCACCGGGGCGAGATCGCCGAGATGCGCACCGGTGAGGGCAAGACGCTGGTCGCGACGCTCGCCTGCTATCTGAACGCGCTGCCGGGCGAAGGCGTCCATGTCGTCACCGTCAACGACTATCTGGCGCGGCGCGACGCGGCACAGATGGGGCAGGTGTACGGCTTCCTCGGCCTCACCACCGGCGTGATCGTGCCGAACATCGCCGATCACCAGCGGCGCGAAGCCTATGCCGCCGACATCACCTATGGCACCAACAACGAATTCGGCTTCGACTATCTGCGCGACAATATGAAGTTCGACCGCGCGTCGATGACGCAGCGGCCGTTCAACTTCGCGATCGTCGATGAAGTCGACTCGATCCTGATCGACGAAGCCCGCACCCCGCTCATCATCTCCGGCCCGACCGACGACAAGTCGGACCTGTACCGTTCGGTCGACGAGATCGTGAAGCGCCTGTCGCCGGACGATTACGAGAAGGACGAGAAGCAGAAGTCGATCGTCCTGACCGAGGACGGCACCGAAAAGGTCGAACGGATGCTGGAGGATGCCGGCCTGCTGGTCGGCGCTAACCTCTACGACTTTGAGAATACGCAGGTCGTGCATCACGTGAACCAGGCGCTGCGCGCGAACGTGATGTTCAAGCGCGACACCGACTACATCGTGAAGGACGGCAAGGTCGTCATCATCGACGAATTCACCGGCCGCATGATGGACGGCCGCCGCTGGTCGGACGGCCTGCACCAGGCCGCCGAAGCCAAGGAAGGCGTGACGATCGAGCCGGAGAACCAGACGCTCGCCTCGATCACCTTCCAGAATTATTTCCGCATGTATCCGAAGCTGTCGGGCATGACCGGCACGGCCGCGACCGAGGCGCCGGAATTCTTCGACATCTACAAGATGAACGTCGTGTCGATCCCGACCAACGTGCCGGTGCGCCGCGTCGACGAAGAGGACGAATTCTACAAGACGCTGGACGACAAGTTCCGCGCCATTGCGAAGAAGATCCGCGAACATGCGTCGCAGGGGCAACCGGTGCTGGTCGGCACGGTCTCGATCGAGAAGTCGGAACTGCTGTCCGAATTCCTCACCCAGGAAGGCGTCGATCACAAGGTCCTGAACGCCCGCTATCATGAATCCGAAGCGCATATCGTGGCGCAGGCGGGGCGGCTGGGCGCGGTCACGATCGCCACCAACATGGCCGGTCGCGGCACCGACATTCAGCTGGGCGGCAACCTCGAATTCCGGATGCTCGACGAACATCCGGACCTGGTCGAGGGGACGAGCGAATATGACGCCGCCGCCGCGCGCATCCGGGCGGAGATCGTCGAGGAAAAGCAGAAGGTCTTGGACGCCGGCGGCCTGTTCGTGCTCGGCACCGAACGCCATGAAAGCCGCCGCATCGACAACCAGCTGCGCGGCCGTTCGGGGCGTCAGGGCGATCCGGGCCTGTCGCGCTTCTATCTCTGCCTCGACGACGACCTGTTGCGCATCTTCGGACCGGACACGCTGTTCGCCAAGATGATGCGCAACAATATCGAGGATGGCGAGGCGATCGGCAGCAAGTGGCTGAGCCGCGCGATCGAAACCGCGCAGAAGAAGGTCGAGGCGCGCAACTATGACGTGCGCAAGCAGGTCGTCGAATATGACGACGTGATGAACGACCAGCGCAAGGTCATCTACGAACAGCGCGCCGACATCATGGACGCCGATGCAGTGGGCGATGTCGTGGTCGACATGCGCCACGCGGTCGTCAACACCATCGTCGGCGACGCGGTGCCGCCCGACAGCTATCCCGAACAGTGGAATGTCGAGGGGCTGCGCGAACAGGCGCAGGAGCTGCTGGGCGTCGACGCGCCGGTCGCGGAATGGATCGCGAACGAGGACGGGCTGGACGCCGAAACCCTCGAAGAGCGCATCCGCGCCGAAGCCGATGCGCTGGTTGAGGCCAAGTCGGCCGAACTGGACCCGGAAAGCTGGACGCAGATCGAAAAGTCGATCCTGCTCCAGACGCTCGACCATCATTGGAAGGAGCATCTGGCGATGCTCGACGCGCTGCGTGCTGTCATCCACCTGCGCGCCTATGCCCAGAAGACGCCGATCAACGAATATAAGCAGGAGGCGTTCGCGCTGTTCGAACGGATGCTCGGCAGCATCCGCGAGGACGTGACCCGCACGATGGCCCACGCCAACTTCAATTTCCAGGTTCCGCCCGAACTGCCCGAGCTGCCCGATTTCCTGACGATGCACATCGACCCGCTGACCGGCGAGGACGACAGCTGGGGCGGGGAGGGCACGCCGGGCCTCATCACCACCCGCGTGCCGATGCTGCAGATGGCCGCACCGCAGCCCGACGAGGATCTGGGCGACGATCCCGCCAGCTGGGAAGGCCGGGTCAGCCGCAACGCGCCGTGCCCGTGCGGGTCGGGCCGCAAGTACAAGCACTGCCACGGCGCGCTGGTGGCGTAACCACTACCTCGACCGCGAAAGACGTATCCCCGCGCAGGCGGGGATCCAGGGTTACGGGCGATGGCGCTTGCGGCTCTGGATCCCCGCCTGCGCGGGGATACGTTTGTCAGCTAGGCGAAGTCCCGGTCGTCTGTTGGTGACCCAACGCTCCCCCCGGTCACCCCGGGCTTGACCCGGGGTCCCGCTTCTTTTTCTTCCACGCCGGCAAAGAAGCGGGACCCCGGATCAAGTCCGGGGTGACGATGACGGCTGGTGGCGCCGCTAGTATCGCAACTGTCCCCAGCTTGAGTTGGAGCGACATGATACGGGCACAACGAAAAAGGCCGCCGCTCCCCATCAGGAACGGCGGCCTTTCCGCATTCAGCCGGTAGCTTACGTTACCGGCGCGGTTCCGGCTCCATCACGCTCGGCCCCAGGCTCTGCAACACCGCGCGGGCGTCGAAGGCGCGGACATTGTTGGCGGGCTTCGGACCGCGACCCAGCACGATTTCCGCCATCGCCTCATACTTGTCGACGGTGCGGATATCGACCGAGCGGTCGAAGAACGGATCGCCCCAGAACGGGTCCCAGGTACGCCAGCCGAACGCCGGACTGCGATAGCGCCATGCCGGGCCCCAGCCGCCCCAGCCAAAGCCCGCACCCCATCCGCCGAAGCCACCGACACCCGGCGTCGAATAGGTCCGGCTACGCAGATTGGTGTCGCGATCGGCCATGATGAAATAGTCATAGCCGCGCTCCAGCGTCAGCTGCGCGGCGCGGTACAGCAGATACCGCTCGACCGTCTCGCGCGACGTCAGGCTGTTGCCCGAAAAGCTGACCTGGTAGCGGTTCGGCTCGATCTGCTGGTCGCTATAGCCATTGCGATAGAAGCCCGAACCCGACGCGGGCTGATAGGGGGTAGGCGTGGCGCAGGCCGCGAGCGCGAGCGCCCCGACCAAGGTGGCGCCGATCGCGCGAAGGCGGGCACGGGACATAGGGTGCAGCAACATCAGTTTCTCCAATGCCGCCATGGTTCCCGACCGATGGCGTGTCTTCCTGCCATTTCAACGAACGGTCGCCGGTTCGGGTCCGTGGGACGGACCGACGGACCGTGCACGAGTTGAGATTAGCGGCGGCTGAACGATGACCTGTTCGCATTGCATACAGGGCGGGCTGCCGCCGCCACAAGACGAGGCTGGGCTGGGGTCGCGTTCGCGGGTGGTTGTCGATACGCTGCCTTCGGGACGCGATGCGGGGGCAGGAATGGCCGATAGCACGAACGACGATATCGGACGCATCTATTGGGGCTATGGCATCGGGTTGCTCGCGCTGGCGTGGTTCAGCGCGCCGCTGATCCGCTATGCCGATGCCGTCGCGCTCGCCCGCTGCGGCGTCTGCGCCTTTCTGGTCATCCTGACGCTGGAGCGTTCGCACCGGGCGCATAGCGCGGTGGTGCGACAGGTGGCGCGCGGCGCGTTTTTCGGGACGGCGGCGATGACGGTGCTGTTCGCCGGGCAGCTGTTCTTCGCGGCGCGAACGATGGCGCGGGATAATGACCGGCGCTGTGCGGTGATCGAAGGCGAGCTGTTGCGCGCTACCCCGCGACGGGACGATCTGGCCGATATGTTCCAGGCATTCGGCTGTCGCCCGCAAAGCAGCGCGATGCCGCGACGGCCGTAAACGGGCCCGCCCCCGGAAGGGAAAATCCAACAATTTCCGGGGGTGTCGCTGGCTCCCTGAGTAGGATTCGAACCTACGGCCGCTCGATTAACAGTCGAGAGCTCTACCGCTGAGCTATCAGGGAACAACTGCGAGGCCGCGTCTTTAGCAGCGGATTCGGGCTTTGCAACGCCTAATTTCACTTTTTGCGCGTCAGCCGGCGAACTGCTCCATCGTGATGCGGTCGTCGAGCGCATGTTCGGGATCGAACAGCAGCGTCAGGTCGCGCACCCGGTCGACCGCGACATCGACCTGCGCCACGTCGCGCACCTCGCGCTGGTCGGCAACCGCCGATACCGGGCGCTTGTCGGGCTCCAATACGCGCAGCGTGATGCGCGCCTTGTCGGGCAGGATCGCGCCCCGCCAGCGCCGCGGGCGGAACGGGCTGATCGGCGTCAGCGCCAGCATGCCGGACCCCATCGGCAGGATCGGGCCGTTCGCGGACAGGTTGTAGGCGGTCGACCCGGCGGGCGTGGCCGCCAGGATGCCGTCGCACACCAGCTCGGGCATCACCACCCGGTCGTTGAGCGACACTTCCAGCTTGGCGGTCTGCCGCGTCTCGCGCAGCAGCGAGACTTCGTTGATCGCCGGCAGGACGCGCACCTCGCCGTCCATCGTGGTCGCGGTCATGGTCAGCGGGGATACGCGGAACGGCTTGGCCCGGCCCAGCCGCCGGTCCAGCTCGTCCATGCGCCATTCGTTCATCAGGAACCCGACCGTGCCGAGGTTCATGCCGAACACCGGCACGGTATTGCGGCGCTCCAGCAGCATGTGCAGCACCTGCAGCAGGAACCCGTCGCCACCCAGCGCCACGATCAAATCGGCATCCTCGACCCCCGCCCAATCATAGCGGGCGCGCAGCGTCTCCTCGGCCGCGCGCGCCTGCGGCGTGGGGGAGGCCAGCAAGGCAAGGCGCGTCGTCATCCGCCGGTCACACTCATATGGCGGGCAACGGCCGGCGCCGCCCCGGTTTCGATGCGGAAGTCGTGCGCGGCCGGCTTGCGCGGCAGCGCGGCGTCGAGCGCGGCATCGACCGCCGCGATCCCGCCCTCGCGCAGCGCATCCTTCAGGTCGACATGGTCGTCATGGCCCAGGCAAAGGTACAGCTTGCCCTCGGTCGTCAGCCGCACCCGGTTGCATCCCGCGCAGAAATTGGCGGTCAGCGGCGAGATCAGCCCCAGCCGGTTGCCATGCTCGGCCACCCGCCAATAGCGTGCCGGCCCACCGGTCTGGTGGCTGTCGCGCGTCAGGGTGAAACGGTCCGACAGCGTGTCGAACACGCGGGTCAGCGGCACGAACCGGTCGGTGCGGTCCTCGTCGATCGCGCCCAGCGGCATCGTCTCGATCAGCGACAGGTCGTGCCCCTCACGCCCGCACCAGTCGAGCATGTCGCCGACATGGTCCTCGTTCAGCCCTTTCAGGACCACCATGTTGATCTTGATCGCCATGCCCGCGTCGCGTGCGGCGGCGATGCCGTCCAGCACCTGCGCGACATCGCCGTGGCGAGTGACATAGCGGAAGATTTCAGGGTCGAGGCTATCGAGGCTGACGTTGATCCGCCGGATGCCGGCATCGGCCAGCGCCGGCGCATGTTCGCGCAACCGCGTGGCGTTGGTCGTCATGGTCAGTTCGGACAGGCCGCCCCCGATCATCCGGCCGAGCCGCTGGCACAGTTCGGTCACACCGCGCCGGACCAGCGGCTCGCCACCCGACAGGCGGATCTTGTCGATCCCGCGCGCCACGAACCGCTCGGCGATCAGTGCGATCTCCTCCAGGCTCAGCACCTTCGAACGGGGCAGGAAGGTCATCGCCTCCGCCATGCAGTATCGGCAGCGCAGGTCGCACCGGTCGGTCACCGATATGCGCAGATAGCGGATGGTGCGGCCATGCGCGTCGATCAGGGAGGGGGCGCAGGACATTGCCGACCAAGCTAAGGTGCCCGAACGGACCATACAAGGTGTCCATTGCCGCCGCCCCAATGTCTCCATATTGTCCGCGCCCATGGGTGGGATTTGACCGCATGGACCGGCCACGATGCGGCGCAGCAGCGCGCGCTGTTCGTGCTGTCGTCTCGACAGCGTGACGAACTCGCCGCGATCCTCTCGCGCGCCGGCTGGCGGGTCGTCGCCGCACGCCGGTCGGACGGGCTACGTCAGCGCGTTGCCGCCAGCGGGACTGCCATCGCCATCGTCGATGCGCGCGGCGCGATCGACGAAGGAATCGCCGCCACCGCCGAACTCGCCCGCATCGCCGGCCATGGCGACGCGCTGCTGGTGCTGGTGTCGCGCGGCGATGTCGACCGGCTGGGCGCGCTGCACGACGCCGGCGCGACGCATCTGCTGGTCAGCCCGATCGGCAGCGAGGTGTTGTTGCAGGCGGTGCGCTCCGCCGAACGCCATGTCGTCCGCATGGGCGGCGGCTGGCATGATCCGACCGCCGGGGCGGGCGCGCCGCTTGGCTGGCGGCACGATGCCGAACGCGGCTCGCTGCAACTGACGCCCGCGCTGGCGGAGGCGACCGGCTTTGCCGAATCGAGCGACCCGCGCGCGCTGCTCCGTGCGCTGGGGCCGGACGGGCGGCGGATCGCGCTGGCGGCGATCCGGCGATTGACCGACAACCTGCCCGCCACCGCCTTCGCCCATGACCTGCCGGGGCTGGGGCGGGTGGTGCAGCATGTCGCGCGGGATGCGCATAGCGGGCGGTTGCACGCGCTGATCGAACCATTGGCGCGCGTCGGCGATATCGGCGCGGTGGTGCGCGAGGCGCTGGGGTCGGTGCGCGACCATGCCGGGGCGCAGCGCTGGCTCGACCGCCGGATCGAGGGGGGTGAGCGCCCCGGCATCCGCGTGCTCGCCATCGCCGGGATCGATCCGATCAACCGGCAACAGGGGCGGGTGGTCGGCGACACGCTGTTGCGTGCCGTCGAACGCCGCATCGAACAGGCGGTGCGCGATGCCGGCGTCGCCCGCGCGGCGCTGGCCCGGCTGGGCGGGACCGAATTCGGCGTGCTGCTGCCGCACGGCAATGACGAAGGGCTGGAGGAGGCGCTGCGGCAGGCGCTGGCGCGTCCGTTCGTCGCGGGCAGCGGCATGGTGACGCTGGGACTGCGCCAGGCATGCGGCGTGGCCGCGCCGGGCGAGAGCGGCGACCAGCTGATCCGCCGGGTCGAGGGCGAGCTGCCCGGTGCGCGGGCCGATGATGCGCAGGGGCCGCTGGCCGCGGACGGCGCCGACGTCCTTGCCGGCGAGGTGCATCGCGCGATCGACCGGGGGGAGATCGCGATCCGCTTCCAGCCGCAGGTCGACCTGCTCGCCGGCCGCATCGTCGGGGTCGAGGCGCTGGCACGCTGGGACCATCCCGAACGCGGCGAACTGGGTGCCGAACTGCTGTTCGCCGCCGCGACCCATGCCCGGCTGGCGGGGGTGTTGTCGGCGCATGTCCAGCATCTTGCGATGCGCATCGCCGCCGGCTGGGACGCGCCGCTCTCGCGCCTGCGCCTGTCGATCAACGTCACGGCGGAGGATGTCGCGCAGCCCGACTTTGCCGAAACCTTGCTCGCCGCCGCCGACGACAGCGGCTTTCCGCGCGACCGGCTGACCGTGGAGATTACCGAGAGCGGGCTGATCGCCGAACTGGGCGAGGCGGCGGGGCTGCTCGCGACGCTGCGCGCGGCCGGCTGCCGCGTCGCGATCGACGATTTCGGCACCGGCTATTCCAGCCTCGCCTATCTCAAGGCGCTGCCGCTCGACTATCTCAAGCTCGACCGGCGGCTGACGCAGGATATCGTCGGCTCGCACCGCGACCGGGTGGTGGTGCGCGGCGTCATCGACATGGCCCGCTCGCTCGACCTGACGGTGATCGCCGAAGGGGTCGAAACGGTCGACCAACGCGACGCGCTGGCGACCGAGGGGTGTCAGCTGTACCAGGGATTCCTGTGCGCCGAACCGCTGACGGTGCCGGCGCTCACGGCGTTGCTGGGGTAGGGGGCGCAAGTATCGTCATCCCCGCGAAGGCGGGGATCCATATACGCAGCGGTTGCGAATCGTTCCCTAACGTCAGCGTCTATGGATTCCCGCCTTCGCGGGAATGACGAGCCTTTGGCTCAATACCGAGCGATCGACAAATCCTCCGTCTCGATCGCCGCGCGCCTGCCGGACATCAGGTCGGCGATCACCGCCGCCGATCCGCATGCCATGGTCCACCCCAGCGTGCCGTGTCCGGTGTTCAGGAACAGGTTGCCGAACTTCGTCGGCCCCACCACCGGCGTACTGTCCGGCGTCATCGGCCTGAGCCCGCTCCAGAAACTCGCTCGCGACGTATCACCCGCGCCGGGGAACAGGCTGCCCAGCGAATATTCCAGCGTCGCCCGCCGCGCTTCGGGCAGGTCGTTGTTGAACCCCGAAATCTCCGCCATGCCACCCACGCGGATGCGGTCGCCCAGCCGGGTGATCGCGACCTTGTAGCTTTCGTCGAGCAGCGTCGACACCGGCGCGCGCCCCTCGTCGACGATCGGCACCGTGATCGAATAACCCTTCACCGGATAGACCGGCAGTTTCAGCCCCAGCGGCCGGACCAGCTTCGGCGAAAAGCTGCCGAGCGCCACCAGATAGGCGTCCCCCGTCACCATGCCCGCATCGGTCTCGACCCCCGCAATCCGGCCGCCCTGCCGGACCAGCCGGCGGATCGTCGTGCCCATGCGGAACTCGACCCCCGCTGCCGCCGCCATCTTGGCCAGCCGGTTGGTGAACTTGAAGCAGTCGCCCGTCTCGTCGCCCGGCAACCGCAAGCCGCCCGCCAGCGGAATATTGCTCCCCGCCAGCCCAGGTTCGGCAGCGATACAGCCCGCGCGGTCGAGCACTTCGTACGCGACGCCATCGGCCTTCAGCACCGCGATATCCTTGTCGATCCCGGCCAGCTGCTTCTCCTCGCGGAACAGCTGCAACGTGCCCTGCGACCGCTCGTCATAGGCAATGCCGGTGGCGCCGCGCAGTTCGATCAGCTTGTCGCGGCTATATTCGGCCAGCCGCACCATGCGCCCCTTGTTCACCGCATAGTCGCGCGCATTGCAGTTGCCGAGCATCGCGACCAGCCAGCGCAGCATCGCCAGGTCCATCTGCGGCCGCAGGATAAGCGGGGCGTGTTGCATGAACAGCCACTTCATCGCCTTGGCCGGAATGCCCGGCGCCGCCCAGGGCGAGGCATAGCCCGGCGAGATCTCGCCCGCATTGGCGAAGCTCGTCTCCAGCGCCGGGCCGGCCTGCCGGTCGATCACCACGACCTCATGCCCCGCTTGGGCCAGATACCATGCCGAGGTGACGCCGATCACCCCCGCGCCCAGGATCACGATCCGCATGTTGCGTCCTCTTGTTGGGTGAGGGCCACGATCCGCCGGGCATGGCGGTGGCGCAGGCTGGTCAGGATTTCATAGGCGATGGTTCCGGCATCCGCCGCGACCGCATCGATGCTCTGGTGCGGGCCGATCAGCTCCGCATTGGGTGTCGCGACCAGCAGGTCTACGGCCACATCGGTCACGTCGATGCAGATGCTGTCCATCGACACCCGCCCGGCGATCGGCGCGCGTACCCCGGCGACATAGGCCGCGCCCCGGTTGCTCAGCATCCGCGGCCAGCCATCGGCATAGCCATAGGACAGGGTCGCGATCCGCCGGTCGTGGCTTGCGACCGAGGTCAGGCCATAGCCCACGCCGGTCCCCGCCGGCACGTCGCGCCACTGCACGATCCGCGCCTCCAACGCGACGACCGGCCGCATCGGATTGGGCCGCCCGTCCTGCGGTGCCCCGCCATAGAGCGCGATTCCCGGCCGGACGAGGTCGCCATGAAACCCGCCGCCCAGGAACGATCCCCCCGAATTGGCCAGCGACCGCTCCGCCGGGGGCAGCATCGCCGCCAGTTCGTCGAACCGCGCCCGCTGCGCCGCGTTCGCGCCCGATCCCGGTTCGTCGCCGCAGGCGAGGTGGCTCATCACCAGCACCAGCTCGATCCCGCCCAGCATCGTCGGGTCGGCGGCGATCGCCGCGACCTCGTCCGGGGCCAGCCCCAGCCGCGACATGCCGCTGTCGACCTGCACCGCCGCCGGCAGCCGCCGCCCGGCGATCCGCCCCGCCGCCGCCCAGCGCTCGATATCCGCCGGGCAGTTGAGCACCGGCACCGCATCGGCGGCGATCAGCGCCGCTTCCTCGCCCGGCGCGATTCCGTTGAGCACGAACAGCCGAGCATCGGCGGGCAGGGTCGGGCGCAGCGCGGTGGCTTCCCCGGTCAGCGCGACGAAGAAATCGCGGCACCCCGCGCGGTACAGCGCATCGGCGACGATCCCTGCGCCCAGGCCATAGCCATCGGCCTTCACCACGCCCGCCGCCCGCGCCGGGGCGACGGTCGCCGCGATCGTCCGGTAATTGGCGACCAGCGCGTTCAGGTCGATCGTCAGCAATGCCATCGTTCCATGCTCTCCGTAAGCCCAGCGTAGCGCAGATAGTATCGCAGGTTTTGCGATTGTGCCGCATCTTCTGCCGTAATAGCGTAGGTACGCAATAATTGGCGGGTTGGACGCAACGAAGATGAACCTCGACGCCATCGACCGCAAATTGCTGAACCTGCTGCGGCTCGACGCCCGCCGCCCCAACAACGCGCTGGCGGCGGAGGTCGGGCTATCACCCTCCGCCTGTCTCCGCCGGGTGCGGTTGCTGGAGGATGCCGGCGTCATCCGCGGCTATACCGTCGTCACCCGCGCCGACCCGGCCGACCATGGCGCGACGGTGATCGTGCAGGTGACGCTGGAGCGCCAGACCGAGGAATATCTTTCCCGCTTCGAAGCGGCGGTGCGCCGCCATGCGGAGATTCAGGAATGCTGGCTGATGACCGGCCAGTCCGATTACTGGCTGCGCGTCGCGGTCGAATCGGCAGCGGCGTACGAGGCGCTGCACACCGACATATTGTCGCGCCTGCCCGGCGTGACGCGGATCAATTCGAGCTTCGCGATGCGCAATGCGTTGATGCCCAGGCGCCGGGGGTGAGGGCGGTTCCCACCATACCCTACCGTTCGGTTCGAGCAGCTTCGAGCTTGTCGAGAAGCGCCCGTCGAGAACCCCCGGTTTGGGGCGCCCCCTTCTCGACTACGGTTCTCGACAGGCTCGAACCTCCGCTCGAAGCAAACGGGGGGAGGGTAGAGAGCGGCCGGGAAAGAGAGAAGTCGGCCGGAACCCTACCCCAACCCCACCAGCCTCTCCGCCGTCCGCACATCATGCGCGACCACCGCACCGCTCAACCGGTCGATCAGCCGCAGCAACCCGCCACCGCGCGCCGCGCTGTCGCCGGGCATCACCTCGCTGCCCCATTCGCGTGCCAGCGTCTCGATCCGCCCGGTGCTGTCGAGCGTCATCGACCGGAACGGCAGCAGGGTCGCGGGCGATGCGAAGCGGCTGTCGCCATCCGCGACCATCGGATCGACCAGGATCGCGCCCGCCACCCGCTGCACATAATGCGACGGCGACAGCCGCGCCCACCACGCCGCCGCGCGGCACCCGGCACCATGCGCCAGCAGGATCACCTGCCGGTCCGCCTCGCTGACGAACCGGTCGATCCGCGCGCCCAGCATGTTGCGCTCATTCTCCCGCCCCAGCGGCAGCAACGTCGCGCGCAGCCGCTCGATCACGTCGTTCAGCGCGGGCGGGGGCGTGCCATCGGACAGGGCAAGCACCGAATATCGGGTGTCGGCAACGGCAACCATCGTGTCGTCTCCCCTCCTGCGGGTGATGTACGGCAGGCTATCATGCCTGCATCCCCGCGCAATGGCGCAAACGCGCCGTGACGGTGAAGCGATCCCGAAATGCCACGGATCGCGCCGCTACAGACGTATACTCCATGTTAAAGCGCATGCCGTTATCGCAGGCCGGGTGAGAGGTCCGGAAGGCATGACAGATACAATCGATATTCCTTCGGCAGCCGATCCCCGTTGGGACGCGGTGCTGTCGGGCGCGGTCCGCCCGGCGTATAAATGCCTCGCGCTGCGCATCCTGATGATCCGCCTGACCCATGCCTATGCCCGCGACGATGCCGACCGGCCGGCGCTGGTCGAGGAACTGCGCCGCTTCTTCCGCGACAATCTGCGCTTCGCCCGCGAAGACTATGCCACGATCTTTCAGGGGAAGCCCCAATGACCGCGTCGAACCCGTTCCATGCCGACCGGTCGCTGTACAGCGTCGACGAGGTCGCCGCGATGCTGGCCGCCGGCGAAACCCTGATTTTGGCGGGGGAGGAGCGCCTGCTCGCCGCGCTGCCCCGGGGCGAATGGGTCGGCGGCACCAGCCCCTATTTCATGACCGCCGAAGCCGGCGGGGCGCATGCGCCCGACCGCATCTTCGTCCAGCGGATGCCCGCCTTCGCCTCGGTCGCATGGGTCGGGATGCTCGATCGCGCCGCCCTGCCGGACATGGCGGCGCTCGGTCCCGACAATGGCTATACCATCCTGCTGATCCCGGGGCAGAGCGAGGTCCATCGCGACTTCGCGCTCCACGGCATCGAATGGCCCGACATGTTCCGCCGCCCGGTGGTGGGCTGGGTCACCGGCGTCGCGGGGCAAGCCGCCGCGACCGACCGTCCGAAAGTGTTCGACGGGCGCAGCGGTCGTTCGGCCGACGATCGGGCGGTGGTGCTGCATGTCGCGCTGCCCGACCATGCCTTTGCCCGTGCCGATATCGTCAACCTGTTCGCGCCCGACATGGACGGGCCGGTGCTGACCTTCGACACCGATACCGGCTTTACCGTCGAACACGTGTCGGTCGATGGCGTGCCGACCCGGCTGGTCGATCATATCGCCGCGAACGGCATCGACACCCGGCTGCCGCTGGTCGCCGATTACAACGGCACGATGGTCAATGTCGCGACCGCGGGGATCGACGAGGCGACCGGGCGTGTAACCTTCTTCGCCCCGGTCTATGGCCATGTCGCCTATCGCTTCGCCCGCCCGGTCGAGGATTATCCGCGGCAATTCGCCGAACAACTGGGCAGCCCGGGTGGCGAGGTCGTGTTCAGCTGCAACTGCATCCTGAACTATATGTACGCGGGACTTGAGGGTGAGCGGCCGGGCGACATGACCGGTCCCGTCACCTTCGGCGAAATCGCCTATGTCCTGCTCACCCAGTCGATGGTCTATCTGGTAGTCGAACAGGATTGAGCGCGGCTTAGAGCGGCAGCGCGGTCGTCGCCTTCACTTCCTCCAGCACGGCATAGGTCCGCGTCTCGCGTACCCCGGGCACGGTCGTCAGCGTCCGGCCCAGGAACGCCCGATACGCATCCATATCGGCCATGCGAACCTTTAAAAGATAGTCGAAACCGCCCGCAACCATATGACATTCCAACACTTCCGGCAGGTCGCGGACATGGTTGGCAAAGGCGGTGAAGACGTCGTCGGTGGTGCGGTCCAATAGTACCTCGATGAATACCAGCAGCGACCGGTCGAGCTTTCCCGGATCGAGCAGCGCGGCGTACCCCCGGATAACGCCACTCTCGCGCAACCGCCGCACCCGTTCGAAACAGGCGGCGGGCGACAGGCCGCACTGCGTCGCCAGCGCCTGATTGGTGATCCGCCCATCGCCCTGCAACACCCGCAGCAACTTCCGGTCCGTCTGGTCCATCGCAACCACCTCTCCCACACTCTACGTCACCCCGGGCTTGACCCGGGGTCCCGCTTCTTCTTCTACCACGTCCGAAGATCAGGCGATACTAACGCCCTTATCCAGGAAAACTATCGTCTGATCGCCCCAACATACGAAGCACCTTTGTCTTCAACCGCGATATACCGACGAACCGACATACGGAGAGACGAATGCCCGCGATCGATTGGGATGCCCTGGACGCCGACAAGTTCATCGACGAGAGCGTCCTGCTCCCGCAGTTGCTTGCCCAGGTGCCGCTGACCCAATCCGACCGCGCGGAGATCGTCGCCAAGGCCGCGAAGCTGGTCGAACGCACCCGCGCCGCCGCCGCCAAGCCCGGCGTGGTCGAGGGCTTTCTCCAGCAATTCTCGCTGGGCACGCAGGAGGGGCTGGCGCTGATGTGTCTGGCCGAGGCGCTGCTGCGCACCCCCGACGCCGCGACCCGCGACCGGCTGATCGCCGAAAAGGTCGGCACCGCCGACTGGGCAGCGCATCTGGGCCAGTCGTCCAGCCTGTTCGTCAACGCCTCGACCATCGGCCTGACGCTGACCGGCAAGCTGGTCGGCGACGAAGGGCCGGCCGGCATCGGCGAGACGATCCGCCGCCTTGCCGGGCGGCTGGGCGAACCGGTCATCCGCCGTGCGCTGGCCGCCGCGGTCGGTATCATGGGCGACCAGTTCGTGCTCGGTTCGACCATCGAGGCCGCGCTGAAGCGTGCCGCGAAGGAAGGCTATCTCTGCTCGTTCGACATGCTGGGGGAGGGTGCGCGCACCCCCGCCGATGCCGAACGCTATGAACATATCTACGCCGCCGCGATCGAGGCGGTCGGCCGCGCCCGCGCGCCCGGCAGCACGCCGGAGGAAGGGCATGGCGTCTCGGTCAAGCTCTCGGCGCTGTGCCCGCGCTACGAAGCGGTGCGGACCGACGACGTGTTCGCCGACCTCTATCCGCGCATGAAGCGCCTCGCGCTGATCGGCGCGCGCCACAATCTCAACCTCGCCATCGACGCGGAGGAGGCGGACCGCCTCGCCCTGTCGCTCAAGCTGGTCGACCGGCTGGCGCGCGAGAGCGAGCTGGGCGACTGGACCGGTCTCGGCGTCGTGGTGCAGGCCTATGGCAAGCGTGCGCGCGGGGTGATCGACGGGCTGGAACGGCTGTCGCGCGACACCGGGCGGCGGATCATGGTCCGGCTGGTCAAGGGCGCCTATTGGGACAGCGAGGTCAAGCGCGCGCAGATCGCCGGCCATCCGGGCTATCCGGTGTTCACGTCGAAGGCCGCGACCGACCTGTCCTATCTGGTGTGCGCGCATAAGTTGATCGCGGCGGCGCCGGCGCTCTACCCGCAGTTCGCGACCCATAACGCCCACAGCCTGATGGCGGTGCGCCACATGGCCGACCGCGCCGGCGTGCGGATCGAGCACCAGCGGCTGCACGGCATGGGCGAGGGGCTGTACCGACAGGCGGCGGCAACTATCGGCGATAACGCCTTGATCCTGCGTGCTTATGCGCCGGTCGGCGGGCATGAGGAACTGCTGCCCTATCTCGTCCGTCGCCTGCTCGAAAACGGCGCCAACAGCAGCTTCGTCAATGCCCTGCTGGACGAGGAAGTGCCGGCGACGACGCTGGTCGCCGATCCGGTCGCGGCGGTTGCGGCGACCCCGCGTCAACATCCGCGCCTCCCGTCCCCATCCGGCATCTATCCCGGCCGCGGCAACCCCCTTGGCCGCGACTATTCCATCGCCTCGGTCCGCGCCCGGGCAATGTCGGTTCGCGACACCTTCGCCACCATCCACGCCGGCCCGATCGTCGGTGGCCAGACCCTTGCCGGCACCGGCGCCGTGCCCATGGCCAGCCCGGTCGACCATGGCCGGACCATCGGCTCCGTCACCGCCGCCACCCCCGCCGAAATCGACCGCGCCGCCGCGCTCGCCCGTGCCGCCCAGCCCCGCTGGAACGCCATGGGCGGAGTTTCCCGGGGGAAAATCCTCCGCGCCATGGCCGACGCCCTCGATGCGCAGATGGACCGCTTCATCGCGATTCTCTCCGCCGAAGCCGGCAAGACGTTGAACGACGCGGTAGCCGAAGTGCGCGAGGCGATCGATTTCTGCCGCTATTATGCCCTGTTGGCCGAAACCCGCTTCGCCGGTCCGACCGTGCTGCCGGGGCCGGTCGGCGAAGTGAACCAGATCGAACTCCACGGCCGCGGCGTGTTCGTCTGCATCAGCCCATGGAATTTCCCGCTCGCGATCTTCACCGGACAGGTCGCCGCCGCGCTCGCCGCCGGCAACGCCGTCCTCGCCAAGCCCGCCGAACAGACGCCGCTGGTCGCCGCCGAAGCCGTCCGCCTGTTCCATTCGGCCGGGCTCGATCCCGATCTGCTGGCGCTGCTGCCGGGCGACGGGGCGGAGGTCGGCGCGGCGCTGGTCGCGCATCCGGCCATTGCCGGCGTCGCCTTCACCGGCGGCACCGACACCGCCTGGGCGATCAACCGCAGCCTCGCCAACCGCAACGGTCCGATCCTGCCGTTCATCGCCGAAACCGGCGGCTTGAACGGCCTGTTCGTCGATACCAGTGCGCTGCGCGAACAGGTGGTCGACGACGTGCTCCTCTCCGCCTTCGGCTCGGCGGGGCAGCGTTGCTCGGCGCTCCGCCTGCTGTACCTGCCCCAGGATACCGCCGACGCGACGATCGAGACGCTGGTTGGTGCGGCCGGCTGCATGGTGATCGGCGATCCGTCCGATCCGGCGACCGATATCGGCCCGGTGATCGACGCGGAGGCACGCGATGCCCTCAATGCCCATGTCGAACGCCTCGAGCGCGAGGCGAAGATCCTGTTCCGCGCCGACGCCCGCGGCCACGACTCGCGCGGCACGTACTTCGCGCCGGTCATCGCCGAAGTGCCCAGCCCCGACTTCCTCGAACGCGAGGTGTTCGGCCCGGTGCTGCACGTCTATCGCTACGACCCCGCCGACCTCGCATCGGTCGCGGGAAGGCTGGCGGCACGCGGCTATGGCCTGACGCTCGGCATCCACAGCCGCATCGACCGTTTTGCCGAGGAAGTCGCCGCGCTGGTTCCGGCGGGCAATGTCTATGTCAACCGCTCGATCATCGGCGCGGTCGTCGGCGTCCAGCCCTTCGGCGGCGAAGGGCTGTCGGGCACCGGTCCGAAGGCCGGCGGACCCGATGCGCTGCTGCGCTACGCCGCCGAACGCTCCACCTCGATCAACATCATGGCGAAGGGCGGCGACCCGGCGCTGCTTAACCTGTAGGGGCGCCAGAACCGGCGATCGTCACCCGGTCGCCGGTGAAATCGAGCTGGAAGAACGGGGCGGCGGTCCCACCGAACCGGGCGCGGCGCAGCGCCACGTCGGCGGCGGCATCCGCTCCGTTCAGCCCGGCATAGTCGACGAACGCGGCGACCTGTCCCTCGCCGGTGACCCACCAGCAATAGGCCTGCGTCGGCTCGGCCGCCGGGTTGCCGGCGACGAGGCCGCTGCCGTTCACCGGCCGCCATGGCCCGTCCATGCTGTCGCCGACCATCGCGTACAACCCGGTGGGGGCGGGCAGGCCGCGGGCAAAGCGCTTCGCCTGGGTCGACCAGAACAGGTAATAGAGCCCGTCGCGCAGGATGATGTGCGGGCGTTCCAGCTCGCTGTTCACGCCGATCGCGTCGACCAGCGGCGTCGCCAGCTGCCATGGCGCATCGGCCCGCTCGCGGCTGGCGATGCCGATCACCCCGTCCAGCTGGGCATCGGTCCATGCCGCCGATCCGACGAACAGCAGATGGTCACGACCGGTCGCCGGATCGTGGAAGAAGCCGGGATCGCGAAACCCCTTGATGCCGGTTGCCGGCGCCTCGACCTCGTCCGCGATGCGGTAGCATGCGCCGTCTGCCACGACGCTCTCCACCGGCGTCGACCAGTGCTCCGTCCGCGCGTCGTCGCCCTCGACGGTAAAACGACCGACCGTCTCGAACAGCCTTTGTTCGAAGCTGTGCGGCCCGTCCCGCCGGCCGGCGGCGGTGAAATACATCGTCAGCGTCGCACCATCGTCGGCCAGCACCGCCGACCCCGACCATTCGCGGCTACCGGGGGTAAAGCCGTCCGGGAACGCCGCACCATGCAGCCGCCAGCCATCCGCGCCATGGCTGGTCAGGTAGATGCGCGCCGCATCATGCCGTGCCTCCGGATCGTCGAAGCGCGGCGTGCCAAGGAAGAACCAGTAGCTCCGCCCGTCGACGAACACCGTCGACCCGTCTGCGCGGGCGATCTGCCACATGTCCCAGAAGTCGTATGCGGGATCGATCGGCACGATGTCGGCGGGGCTCAGAATCGGCAGCCGGTCCGGGCCGTCCGGCGCGATCCGCGCTACCTGCTCGGCCGACCAGCGCGTCGGTGCGGTAGGGGCTGCGCTCAACGGATCGCTCCGACCGGCAGGCCATCGGCGTTGCGCTCACGCACGCTCCACACCGCCGCCGCTGCGCAGAACATCAGCACGCCGCACAGCGTCAGCACGTTGCGCGGGTCGCCGCCCAGCAGGGGTTGGTAGAACAGCCACATCGTTGCCGAAAAGATCAGCATCGGGATGACGATCATCATGTTGAAAATGCCCATATAGACGCCGGTCCGCTCCGGCGGGATCGATCCGGCAAGGATGATGTACGGATTGCCCATGATGCTGGCCCAGCCGAGGCCGATGCCGACCGCCGGCAGGAACAGCAGCGCCTTGGACGTGACATGCGGCAGGCAGACCATGCCGATGCCGGCGGCGATCAGGCTGAGTGCGTGGAGCGGCGCGGCTCCGATCCGCCGTGCGATCGGGACCATGGCAAAGGCGGCCAGGAACGCGACGCCGTTATAGAAGGCCGCCATCTCGCCATTGGTCAGCACCGCCGAATGGAACCCGGACGAGGTCGGATCGGCGGTGCCGTAGACCGAGCGGCCGATCGTGTAGATGACGTAATTCCAATAGGCCATCATCGCGTACCATTGGAACAGGCTCATCAGCGCGAGCTTGCGCATGGCCAGCGGCATGTCGCGGATCGCGCTGCCGATTTCGGCGAGCGTCGCCCCGAACGACTTGGGCTTGGCGGCGATCGCGGTCTTTTCCGCCGGGGTCAGCGGCAGTTCGGGCACGCGCAGGATCGACCACAGGATCGTCGAGATCGACAGCACCGCCCCGACCATGAACGCGACCCGCGCCGTGTAAGGAATATTGTGGGTATCGACCCAGTCTTGGTTCATCCCCGCCCACACCAGCAGCGAGGGCGTGAGGAAGGCCAGCATCTGCGCCAGGCCGGTAAAGGCGCTCTGCGTGAGGAAGCCGATCTGGTGCTGATCCTCGTTCAGCCGGTCGCTGACATAGGCGCGATACGGCTCCATCGTGATGTTGTTGCCGGCATCGAGGATCCATAGCAGCGACACCGCCATCAGGATCGAACTCGACAAGGGCATGAAGAACAGGCCGAAGCAGCACAGCACCGCGCCCATCACGAAATAGGGCGTCCGCCGGCCCCAGCGGCTATCGGTACGGTCGCTCAGCGCACCGATCAGCGGCTGTACCAGCAGTCCGGTCAGCGGCCCGGCCAACTGCAGCAGGGGCAGCTGCGACTCATCCGCGCCCAGATAGCTGTAGATCGGCGCCATGTTGCCCTGTTGCAGCCCGAAGCTGAACTGCAGGCCGAGGAACCCGAGGTTCATCTCAAGGATGCGGGGTAGGGACAGGTGCGGTTTCATCGGGGGCGCCATGGTCGATCCTGCTCCTTGCACATCGGTCTGACGCCGACGCGACGCTTGTCGCGCGTCACGGAGTAAATTGCAACAATCGATTGCATTGCATCATGCTCTGGTTGGCGCATGGGCACGCAACCCGCTCGACCTCAGCTAAGCGGAGCGCATTTTGCCGATAGCCATGCCGCGGTTTCGTTATCGAGCAGCGGCGTCAGCAACGCCTCGACCCGCGCGTGATAGGCGTCGACCCAGGCCCGTTCGGCATGGGTCAGCAGGGCCGGGACGATCAGAGACCGTTCGATCGGTACGAAGGTCAGCGTTTCGAACGCCAGCATGGGCAGGTCGCCGCCGGGAATGTCGCACTCGACCACCAGCAGCAGGTTCTCGATCCGAATGCCGTATTTACCCGCCTTGTAATAGCCGGGTTCGTTGGACAGCATCATGCCGGCGCGCAGCGGCTCCAATGGTCCGCCACCCGGATAATTGGGGGCGCCGATCCGCTGCGGACCTTCATGTACCGACAGGAAGGCGCCGATGCCGTGGCCGGTGCCATGGGCATAATCCAGCCCGGCCTCCCACAACGGCCGCCGTGCGAAGCCGTCGATATGCCCGCCGAGGGTGCCGTCCGGGAAGATGGCGGTGTCGATCGCGATATGGCCCTTCAGCACGCGGGTGAAGCGGTCGCGCATTTCGTCGGACACCTCGCCGACCGGCATGACGCGGGTGATGTCGGTCGTGCCGTCGGCATATTGGCCACCGGAGTCGATCAGGTAGAGCTGGCCGGGCAGGATCGGCGCGTTGCTCTCGACCGTCGCCTTGTAATGCGGGCTGGCGGCGTGGGCGCCGGTCGCGCTGATCGTGTCGAACGACAGGTCGCGAAGCAGCCCGGTTTCGCCGCGGATCGCTTCGAGGCGGTCGGATGCCGACAGTTCGCTCAGCGTGCCGGAGGGGGCGGTTTCCTCGAACCATTTCAGGAAGCGGGCCATCGCCGCGCCGTCGCGTGCCTGGGCGCTGCGATGGCCGGCGATCTCGACCGGGTTCTTGATTGCCTTGGCCAGCACGGTCGGGTCGCGCTCGGCGACCACCGTCGCGCCGCCGCGGCGTAGCGCTTCGTGGATCGCGGCGACGGCGCGGTCGGGATCGGCGGCGACGCGCTTGCCAGCGAAACGCCCTAGCGTTGCAGCGAAGTCGGTCATCGGGCGGACGGTGACGGCGTTGCCCAAGTGGCGGGCGACGTCTTCGCCGACCTTGCCGGGTGCAGCGAACAGTTCGGCGGTGCCATCGGCATGGACGATCGCATAGCTAAGCGCGACCGGGGTACGCGCAACATCGCTGCCGCGCACGTTGAAGGTCCATGCGATCGAGTCGAGTGCGGTCAGCACGACGGCATCGGCGCGGCGCTCGGCCAGCCATTCGCCGACCGCGGCGCGCTTGTCGGCGGAGGTGCGGCCGGTCAGGCTATCGTCCTGCGCCGTCATCGGCGCGGGCGAGGGGGCGGGACGGTCGGTCCACAGCGCGTCGATCGGGTTCGCGTCGACCGGCATCAGCGCCGCGCCGACATCGGCCAGCGCGCGTTCGGTGGCCGCAACCCAGTCGACCGTCGCCAGCCATGGATCGAAGCCAATCCGGTCGCCTTCGCGCGCGTTGGTCCGCAGCCAATCGGCCATCGACGTCGCGGGAACCTGCACGAACTGCCAGTCGGCGGCGTCGACCTGCTCGCGGACCTGCAAGGTATAGCGGCCATCGGTGAACATCGCGGCGGTGTCGGCGAGCACGACGGCGCTGCCGGCCGACCCCTTGAACCCCGTCAGCCACGCGAGGCGCTGCGCATAGTCGCCGACATATTCGCTCATATACTCGTCGGTCAGCGGTACGACGAAGCCGGTCAGGTCGAGCGTGGCGAGATGGGCGCGCAGAGCCGCGAGGCGTTCGGTGTGGATGGTCATGTGCCGCTCGTATCAGTCGAAACGGCTGCGCAAAAGCCACAAGCTCGCTCGACTTCCGCACGCGTCCGTCCCACATGGGCGGCTATGACGAAGCCCATTCCGCCGATCGCCGAACAGCGCCCCCACAGCTACGAACGCCACGGGATTACCGTGTCCGATCCGTGGGCGTGGCTGCGCGACCCCAATTACCCGAAGGTCGAGGACGAGGCGGTCCTCGACTATCTCAAGGCCGAGAACGCGTACTTTGAGGCGGTGATGGCGCCGCACCAGCCGTTGATCGACACGCTGTTCACCGAGATGCGCGGCCGGATCAAGGAAGACGACGCCACCGTGCCGCAGCGTGATGGCGACTGGTGGTATTGGTCCGATTTCGAGACCGGTGGGGAATATCGTCGTTGGTGGCGGCGGCCGGTGGCGGGTGGGGAGGATGAACTGATCCTCGACGAACCGGCGCTGGCCAAGGGCAAGGAATATTTCCGGCTGGGCGCGCTGTCGGTCAGCCCGGACGGGCGGCTGCTGGCCTATGCGATCGACGATGACGGCGGCGAGCGGTTCGAGGCGCGGGTCAAGGACCTGACGACCGGCGAACTGCTGGATGATGTGATCCCGGGCACGCTGTCCGAACTGGTGTGGACGGCGGATTCGGGCGGGTTCCTCTACGGCCTCGCCAACGAGCAGTGGCGGACGGACAATGCCCGGTTGCACCGGATCGGGACGCCGGTCGAGCAGGATGTCGAGCTGTACCACGAGGCCGACGAAGGCTGGCGGGTGTCGGTCGGGGAAACCCAGTCGCGGCGGTTCCTGGTCATCTCGGCGGGGGATCACGTCACCAGCGAGGTGCGGCTGGTTCCAGCGGACGATCCGACCGCCGAGCCGCTGCTGGTCAAGGCGCGCGAGGAAGGCGTCGAATATGATGTGGAGGAGCATGACGGCACCCTCTTCATCCACACCAACGATACCCATCCGAACTTCCGGCTGGCGACCGCTCCGCTGGAAGCCCCGAGCGACTGGCAGGAGGCGATCGCGGCCGACCCGCATTTCTACATGACCGGGGTCACGACCTTCGCAAAGCTGTTCGTGGTGGAGGGACGGCTCGATGGGCTCGATCAGATCCGGCTGCATGATTATGCCGGCGGGCCGGCGCGGCCGATCGAGTTTCCGGAAGCGAGCTATGTCGTCGGGCTGGGCGACAATCCGGAATATGACGTCGACACGCTGCGGCTCGGCTATGAATCGATGGTCACGCCGGGCACCGTCTATGACTATGACGTGGCGAGTGGCGAACTGACCGTCCGCAAGGTGCAGACGATTCCGTCGGGTTACGACCCGGACAAATACGCGACCGAGCGGCTGGAGATCACCGCGCGCGACGGCACCGCGATCCCGTGTTCGGTCGTGTATCCCAAGGACTTCCCGCGCGACGGGACGGGCAAGCTCTATCTCTACAGCTACGGCGCCTATGGCTATGCGATCCCGCCGGGTTTCTCGACCAGCCGCATGTCGTTCCTCGACCGGGGCATGGCGTTCGCCATTGCCCATATCCGGGGCGGCGATGACCTCGGCCAGCAATGGTATCTGGACGGGAAGCTGGAGAAGCGGACCAATACCTTCAACGACTTCGTCGATGTGGCGAAGGGGCTGATCGAGCTGGGCTTTACCGACCAGGGCAAGATTGCGATCGCCGGTGGGTCGGCCGGTGGCGAGCTGATGGGTGCGGTGATGAACTCCGACCCCGAGCTATGGGGTGCGGTGGTGGCCAGCGTGCCGTTCGTGGACGTGCTGAACACCATGCTCGACGACAGCCTGCCGCTGACGCCGGGCGAATGGCCCGAATGGGGCAATCCGATCGAGGACAAGGCGGCGTTCGAGCTGATCGCGTCCTACAGCCCTTACGACAACGTGACGGCGCAGCCCTATCCGCCGGTATTCATTTCGGGCGGGCTGAACGATCCGCGCGTGACCTATTGGGAGCCGGCGAAGTGGGCGGCGCGGCTGCGGGCGACCAAGACGGACGACAATGTGCTGCTGCTCAAGACCAATATGGGCGCGGGCCATGGCGGCAAGTCGGGGCGGTGGGAGAGCCTGAAGGAAGCTGCCGAGGAGATGGCGTTCGTGCTGTGGCAGTTGGGGGTGGAGGGGTAAGACCCTCGCCCTTCCATTCACGGGCGTCACCCCAGCGAAGGCTGGGGTCTCTGGCGGCTCTTGTCCGTGACATAACCGGGAGACCCCAGCCTGCGCTGGGGTGACGCTTGGGGTTTAGCGTGTCACCCGCGTCACATGGCCCATCTTGCGGCCGGGGCGGGCTTCGTGCTTGCCGTAGAGGTGGAGGTGCGCGCCGGGTTCGGCGAGCAGGGCGGGCCAGGCCGCCACGTCGTCGCCGATCAGGTTGGTCATCTTGACCCGCTTGGCGGTCATCGCGACGCTGCCGAGCGGGAGGCCGAGGACGGCGCGGACGTGGTTTTCGAACTGCGAGGTCTCGCTGCCCTCGATCGTCCAGTGGCCTGAGTTATGGACGCGAGGGGCCATTTCGTTGAACACCGCGCCGTCGCGGCCGCAGAAGAATTCGAGGGTCAGGACGCCGACATGGTCGAGCGCCTCGGCGACCTTCGCCGCCAGTGCCTCCGCCTCGGCGCACCAAGGGGCGATCGCGGGGGCGGGGACGGTGGAGGTGTCGAGGATGCCGGCCTTGTGGACGTTCTTGGGCGTCGGGTAGGTGACGACCGCGCCGTCGAGGCCGCGGGCAAGGACGACCGAGAACTCGTCCTCGAAACCGACGAACGCTTCGAGGATCGCCGGTCCGCCGCCGATCGATTCCCATGCGGCGTCGGCGTCGGTGGGTGCCATCAGGCGGGCCTGGCCCTTGCCGTCATAGCCGAAGCGGGTGGTCTTGAGCACCGCCGGGCAACCGACCTGCGCGATCGCGGCGTCGAGCGCGGCGCGGTCGGCGACTTCGGCCCAGCGGGCCGGGCGGCCGCCCAGTTGCTCGACGAAGCTCTTTTCGCGGACGCGGTCCTGCGCGACGGCCAGCGAGCGGGCCGAGGGGCGGACCTTGTCGCCCAGTGCCTCGATCGGGGCGGCGGCGATATTCTCGAACTCGTAGGTGACCACGTCGACCTGGGCGGCGAAGGCCTTCAGCGCGTCGACATCGTCATAGGCGCCGCGGCTATGCGCGAAGGCGATGTCGTTGGCCGGACCGCTGTCGGGGGCATAGACATGGATGCGATAGCCGAGCTGCGCGGCGGCGACGCCGATCATCCGGCCGAGCTGGCCCGAGCCGATGATGCCGATGGTCGAACCGGGGGGCAAAGCCGTCATTGCGGGTCGATCGCCACGCTGTCGGTCTGCGCCTTGCGCCACGCGTCGAGCCGTTCGGCCAGAGCCTCGTCGTGGGTCGCGAGGATCGAGGCGGCGAGGAGGCCGGCGTTGATCGCGCCTGCCTTGCCGATGGCAAGCGTGCCGACCGGCACGCCGCCGGGCATCTGCACGATCGAGAGCAGGCTATCCATGCCCTTCAGCGCCTTGGATTCGACCGGTACGCCGAGCACGGGCAGGCGGGTCATCGAGGCGACCATGCCGGGCAGGTGGGCGGCGCCGCCGGCCCCGGCGATCACGACCTTCAGCCCACGGTCGACCGCGCTGGTGGCATAATCGACCAGCCGCTGCGGCGTGCGGTGGGCAGAGACGACCTTTGTTTCATGGGGGACGCCCAATTTGGTCAGCACGTCGGCGGCATGCGCCATCGTGTCCCAGTCCGAAGTGCTGCCCATGATGATGCCGACCAGGGTCACGTCGTTCATTGTCTGCCCGAAACGCTTTGGGGAAGCGCGCTGCTTAGGGAAGGGGGTTGAACAGGGCAAGCGGAAGGATGCCGTACGGGCATATTCAAAGTCCAAAGTTCACTAAGTTCACACTAGTGGCGTGTTCGGGCGCGGGTGCCGGCGTGGCCAAAGTTCACTAAGTTCACGCTAACGACGGTTTCGCGGCGTCGCGCGTTTGCGGGCAAAGTTCACTAAGTTCACACTCGTGCGATGTTTGCGCGGTGGGTCGGGCGGCGGTGTCAAAGAGCGGTGGCCGGGGTGAGGGGCCGGTGGGGAGTTTGGCGGGGGTGGGGCGTGTAGGAAAGGGGTTTGTACTCTTTCCTGCCAACGCCCCTCCGTTTGCTTCGAGCGCAGGTTCGAGCTTGTCGAGAACCGTAGTCGAGAAGGGGTTGCCCCAAACGACCGGGTTCTCGACGGGCGCTTCTCGACAGGCTCGAAGCTGCTCGAACCGAACGGGGTGGGTGGGGGTAGGAATGGCTTCTTGTCCCCTCCCGTTCGTCCTGAGTAGCCGCTGAGCTTGTCGAAGCGGTGTATCGAAGGACTGCCTGGGCGCGCTTCGATACGGGCTTTCGACAAGCTCAATCCCTACTCAGCACGAACGGATGGGGGCGTTTGAGTATGCGGACGGGGGTGTTTGAGCAGGATGCTCCGTGCTGTACCCGCCCGCCCAACGCAGGGGATAGGGAGTGCCTGTCCCTTACCGCTTGCTCAGATAGTACCGATCCGTCGGTGTCAGGTCGTCGGCCAGCTCGTACACGATCGGCTGCCCGGTCGGGATTTCGAGACCCGTAATCTCGTCATCCGGGATGCCCGACAGATGCTTCACCAACGCGCGCAGCGAGTTGCCGTGGGCGGAGATCAGGACACGCTTGCCGGCCTTGAGTTCGGGCGCGATGCGGCTTTCCCAATAGGGGAGGACGCGATCGATCGTGTCCTTCAGGCTTTCGGTCTGCGGAATGTCGATGCCGGCATAGCGACGGTCGGCCGACAGGTCCCACGGGCTGTCCGCTTCGGGGAGCGGCGGCGGCACGTCGAAGCTGCGGCGCCAGATCTTGACCTGTTCGTCGCCATGCTTGGCGGCGGTCTCCGCCTTGTCGAGGCCGGTCAGGCCGCCATAATGCCGCTCGTTCAGGCGCCAGTCCTTTTCGACCGGCAGCCAAAGGCGGCCCATCGCTTCCAGCGCGATGTTCAGCGTCTTGATCGCGCGCGTCTGGAAGCTGGTGAAGCAGAGGTCGAAGTCATGCCCCTTTTCGATCAGCAGCTCGCCCGCCGCCTTGGCCTCTGCCTCGCCCTTTTCGGTCAGGTTCACGTCCCACCAGCCGGTGAAGCGGTTTTCGAGGTTCCAGGCCGATTGGCCGTGGCGGATCAGGACGAGCGTGGGCATGGAACCTCCGTTGCTGTTGTTGCGGTGCACCTAGCTCAAAGCGTGCGCGAGAGGAACCGGTTGAAGTCGGTCGCGACGTAGGTGCCGAACGGCGGGCAGGGCGCGAAGCCGCCTCGGGCATAGAGCCGGTGCGCGGCGTCGAACATCGCTCCGGTGCCGGTTTCCAGCAGCAGTCGGGTCAGGCCGCCCATGCGGGCGTCGGCGATGATGCGGTCGAGCACCGCCTGTCCGACGCTGCGACCGCGGGCGGTGGCGTCGGTCCGCATCGATTTGATCTCGCCCGTGCCGTCGCCCAGCGTGCGCAGCGCGCCGCAGCCGAGCAGCGTGTCGCCGTCCCATGCGGTATAGAAGGCGATATCGGGGGTCGCCAGTGCCGACAGGTCGAGCGCGTAGACGCTGCCCGGCGGCGAGCTGGCGTGCATGTCGGCCAGATGCGCCGCCAGCAGCCGGGCGGTGGCGGGATGGTCGAGACCGCCCGGACGGACGATCACCGGGTGACGTCCGCCAGCACCTCCAGCCAGCTATGCGCCAGCGCCTTCGATCGTTCCGGCGACCAGCCATATTCGGGATCGGGATTGTCGTCGTGATCCTTGAACGGCATTTCCAGCGTCATGCTGAGCGCGCCGAAACGGTTCGCGAGCTGGTTGGTCGACATGGACAGGTTCGCCTGTCCGGGCGCGGACACCGGATAGCCGAGCTTGGTCTGGAATTCGGGCGTCGCCGCCGCCCATGCCGCGCCGAAGGCGGTGAAGCGGGCGCCGTGGTCGTCGGTCCAGTTGGGGATGCCTTCATAGCCGGCGATGAAGTTGGCGGGAATCGCTTCGTCGCCATGGACGTCGATGGCGATGTCGACACCGGTTTCGTCCATGCGATTCCGGACGCACAGGACTTCCGGGCTGCGCTCGGGCGAGGGAGCGTGCCATTCGCGGTTGAGGTTTACGCCGGCGGCGTTGGTGCGCAGATGGCCGCGGAACGAGCCGTCGGGGTTCATGTTCGGCACGCAGTGAAAGGTCATGCGCCGGCGCAGATCGGCGGCGAGCGCGTCGTTCGGATCGGTGAGACGTTCGAGCAGCCCCTCCATGAACCATTCGCACATCGATTCGCCCGGATGCTGGCGGGCATAGGCCCAGATTTGTAGTGGGCCGTCGCCCAGCGTCAGATAGTCGATCGCGCGGCCGTCGAGCGTCTGGCCGAGCTCGCGATGGGTGACGCCGGGCCGCGCGGCGATGCGGGCGATCAGGTCGTCGTGGCGCTCCATCGTATAGGGCGCGAAATAGGCGAACCAGGCGAGTTCGCTGTCGATGGTGGCGGTGAAGGTCAGTACGCCATCGGCATAGTCGGTAGCGACCTGCCGCCACGCCTGCCGATCGGTGCTCATCCGGGTGCGATAGCCCGGCCAGCCGAAGGCGTAGGCCGATCCGGCGGCGTTGACGATGCGGAAGGTCAGCGTCCGCCCCCGCGCCCCGGCGACGCGGAAGTGGAACCACTGATAGAAGTCGGACTGGTGATCGGCGACGATATCGAGGTCGATCACATCGCCCTGAATGGCGACGACGCGGATATTGCCGCTGTCGAACGCGGCGTTGATGGTGATGCTCATTTCACCGTCGTAGTGATTCCCGACTCGCCTGGGAAGTTCCGGAACAGCGCGTTGGCCAACCGGTCGGCCTGAAATACCGGCTGGGCGCCGGGGGTGTTTTCGAGCGAATCGGTGACCGCGCGGCCTTCCCAGATGGTCGTGCCGTCGGCCCGACGGCGAATCTGGACGGCGAGTTCGGTGCCGATCACCTCGCGCTGGCCACCGCCGCCCAGGCCGAAGCCGACTCCGCCGCCCAAGCCCACGCCACCGCCGCGCCAGCCGCCGCTGCCACCGCCGGCACCGATGCCGATCGAGACGGGCGAGCGCCGTTCGACGAAGCCCTTGGTCCCGCGGGTGAAGGCGACGCCGACGATCAGTTCCGACGGCTGGGTGCCGGCGCGGGTGAAGCCGAGCTTTTCCATCTCCCGGGCCACGGCATTGCCATAGGTCTGAAATTCCGGGGTGGCGGCGCGGATGGTCTGGACCGGCTCGATCGAGAAGCTGCCCTTCGCGATCGGCTGGTTCAGGTGGAAGCGGGTGACGTCGACCGGCGCGATCCGCGATCCGGCGGTGGTGCATCCGCTCCCCAGCAGGGCTGCCATTGCCGCCACGCCAAACCCCAACGCCTTGTTCATGGTACTCACCCCGAATATGCCACGGTTCATCAACCCATCCAACGCGCGACACCCGGCGATGGGTTCATTGCGCAAGTGTTTCGATGCGAGGCGGCGGTTGTATCTTGACGGGACGGTCGCGCGGCGATAGCTGGACGCCTCTTTTCCGGCCGTGCGAGCGGCCCTTTTGCCGTTTGAGAGCCGTTCCCATGAAGATCGTCAATTCGCTGAAGTCGCTCAAGGATCGTCACCGGGACAACCGCGTGATCCGTCGTCGTGGGCGCATCTACGTCATCAACAAGACCAACCGCCGCTTCAAGGCCCGCCAGGGCTGATTCGGCGTCGGGCGGGGCTTTGGTCCGCCCGATCACGGGTTTCGAACAGGCATCCGGTCCCATGTGGACCGGGTGCCTGTTCGTGTTGGTAGTTGCCGGTTTTCCAACCCGGTCCGTCACTCGGGCGCAGGCGGGAGTCCATAGACGCTGACGTTCCGAGGTGATCTCAAAAGCTGGCGGCAATGGATTCCCGCCTGCGCGGGAATGACGAATGGCGCGGGTTGGGCTTCATCCTGGCGCAGACTGGGATTCTCGGTGACGGCGTAGGGCAGGAGCGGCAGGATGCCCGGCGTTTGCCGGTGCGACGTATCGGTCAGATCGTGCCGCGCCGGTCGGCCGGAACGGTGGGCACGGTGCACGCGATCAAGACGCGGCGGACGCCGGCCGATCCGAACACGCGGGTCGCATGGCCGGTTGGGACCTTGTCCAGTTCGCGGCGCAACTCGATCGGGATCGCGGCGAAGGCGGTGTTGCGGCGTTCGGTGATCGAGCCGGAGAAACGCTTCTCCGCCTTGTACCGCGCCCCGATGGTGCCCGCATCGGCGCAACGCCGGATGGTGCGGGTGTCGGCGGCGAACACTTCGGTCGCGGCAGCCTCTTCGGCCGGGGACAGGCCAGCAGCCAGCTTGATCTCGAACTGGACGATCGTCGCGCGGCGTTGCTCCAGCCCGGCCGAGGGTTGCGCCGCCAGCGCGAGGGCGAGCAGCGCGGCGGTCATGCCGGGACGGTCGCGGCTGAGGGCGTATCGTCGAGCAGCGCCCAGCCGGTCGGCCCCAGCACCTCCAGCGGGCGATAGCGGGTCTTGTACGCCATGCGCGGCGATCCCTGTACCCAATAGCCGAGATAGACGTGCGGCAGGCCGCTGGCGCGGGCGCGGCGGATATGGTCGAGGATGATGAAGTTGCCCAAGCCCGGGCGGGCATCGTCGTCGGTCTCGAAGAAGCTGTAGACCATCGACAGCCCGTCGGCCTGTTCGTCGGTGATGCACGCGCCGACCAGCTTGCCCGGGACGCCATCGACGGCGGGTTCGCGATATTCGATGACCCAGGAGGTGACCGGCGAATGCTCGACCATGTCGGCAAAGTCCGATTCGTCCATCGCGGTCATGCCGCCGCCGGGATGGCGCGCGGTCAGGTAACGGCGCAGCAGGCGGAATTGTTCGTCGGTCGCCCATGGCTTGCACGCGCGGATATCGAGGTCCGAATGGCGGCGCATCAGCTTGCGCTGGGTGGCGTTCATCGAAAAATCGCCGGCGACGACGCGGACGGAGACGCAGGCGCTGCACCCGACGCAGCTGGGGCGATAGGCGACCGACTGGCTGCGGCGGAACCCGATGCGGCCGAGCGCTTCGTTCAGTTCGTCGGCATTCTCACCGCTCAGTTCGGTGAACACCTTCCGCTCCTGCCGCCCCGGCAGATAGGGGCAGGGCGCAGGCGAGGTGACGAAGAACCGGGGGAATCGAAACGGCGCGGTCACCCATTGCTCCTTCGGATCGGGCAGCTCCCGATAGAATGATGCAGCGAATATGGCGATGACAAGACGTGGCGAAAAGCGCGTTAACCGCGAATTTCGTAGGGCCGGTGCGTCAGGCGGGCGGCCCTTCCGCAAACTGCGGCAGGCCGTCGTCCAGCTTCAGCCATGGCTGCTTCGCCGATACCCAGATGTGATCGGTGGGCGCGAAGCGTTCGGGGTGGTCGAGCGTGCCCATCGTCAGCCCGATCGTGCCGGCCGTGGCGCGTTCCGAAAACAGCGTCGAGCCGCAGGCCGGGCAGAAGCCGCGCCGGACGCCGGTATCGCCGTCATACCATGCGACCGGCCCGTCGATCGTGACCGAGGCCAGCGGCACCATTACCCGCGCATAGAAGGGGCTGCCGGTCGCGCGCTGGCACCGGCGGCAGTGGCAGGCGCGGACGTTCATCACCGGCGCGTCGCTGCGGTAGCGACAGGCTCCGCACAGACAGGCGCCGGTGATGGTGCCGGTCATGCCAGTTCGACCGTGCTGACTTCGTAACCGCCGGTGCGCAGCCCTTCGACCAGGCGGTCGAGATGCTCGCGGTCGCGGGTTTCGCATTCGATGTCGGTGATGAGGCCCTTGGCCGGCAGCGTCGTGAAGACGCGCTGGTGATAGACTTCGATGATGTTGACGGTGTGTTCGTGGAAGATCTTCGCGACGTGGAACAGCGCGCCGGGGCGATCCTGCAACCGGATGCGCAGCCGGGCGAGGCGGCCCGAGCGGGCGAGGTCGCGCAGCAGGACGTTGGCGAGCAGGCGCGTGTCGATATTGCCGCCGCACAGGACGATGCCGACGGTCTTGCCCTTGAACCGCGGTCCATGCCCCAGCAGCGCGGCGAGGCCGGCGGCACCGGCGCCCTCGACCACGGTCTTTTCGATCTGGACCAGCAGGCTCACGGCCTCTTCGAGCTGGCGCTCGCTGACCAGCACGATGTCGTCGACCAGCGCTGCCACGACCTCGGCGGTCAGGCCGCCGGGCTGCTTGACCGCAATCCCCTCCGCCAGCGTATCGCCGGCGCAGTCCATGGCGGTGCCGTGCACCCGGTTGTACATCGACGGGAACAGCTCGGCCTGCACGCCGACGACTTCGATCGGGCGATCGGCTGCCTTGGCGACGGTGGCGATGCCGCTGATGAGGCCGCCGCCGCCGATCGGCACGACCAGCATGTCGAGATCGGGCACGTCCTCCAGCATTTCCAGGGCGACGGTGCCTTGGCCCGCCATGATGCGCGGGTCGTCGAACGGATGGACGAAGGTCAGGCCCTGTTCGGCCTCCAGCTTGCGGGCATGGGCATAGGCGGCGTCGAACGTCTCGCCCTCCAGCACCACGGTCGCGCCGTGGCTCTGCGTCTGCATGACCTTCACGGTCGGAGTCGGGCGCGGCATGACGATGGTGACCGGCACGCCCAAACGGTTGCCGTGATAGGCGAGACCCTGCGCGTGATTGCCCGCCGAGGCGGCGATCACGCCCTTGGCGCGGGTGGCTTCGTCTAGTTGCAGCAGGGTGTTGAGTGCGCCGCGTTCCTTGTAAGCGGCGGTGAACTGGAGATTTTCGAATTTCAGATAGACGGTCGCGCCGGTCAGTTCCGACAGCGTGCGGCTGATCAGGGTCGGCGTGCGGACGATCGAGCCGCCAATACGCATCGCTGCCATGCGCACGTCATCGACGGTGAGAGGCAGGGCGGGCGGAGCGATCGGGTTGGTAGCCATCGCGGGCGCGTAGCCGATTTGTACCAAGAGGGGAACCCATGGGGCCGGGCAGGCTTCTGTTCAAACACCCCCAAGCCGGAAAGCCGAACCCCATGACCGATACCGATCGCCGCACTTTCGTGACGGGAGCCGCCCTTGCCGGGGTCGCCGCCGCCGTGCCCGCCGCCGCGCAGAATGGCGGGGCCGCTGCCCCCACCAGCCCGGCCGCCGCCGCGCATCCCAAGCCGCCCTTTCCGGTACAGCGCCAGCCCTGGCCGGGCCTTGCGTCCAAGATGACGCCCCGGCCCGACCATGGCGAACAGAGCTACAAGGGTTCGGGGCGATTGGCGGGCAAGCGCGCGCTGATCACCGGGGGCGACAGCGGCATCGGCCGTGCCGCCGCCATCGCCTATGCCCGCGAAGGCGCCGACGTCGCGATCAACTATCTGCCCGCCGAGGAGCCGGACGCGCGCGAGGTCGTTGCGCTGATCCGCGAGGCAGGGCGCAAGGCGGTGGCGATCCCCGGCGACCTGCGCGACGAAGGCTTCTGCCGCAAACTGGTGCAGCAGGCGACGACGCAGCTGGGCGGGCTGGATATCCTGGTCAACAATGCCGCGCGGCAGCAGACCCGGCCGGATATCGCGTCGATCAGTTCGCAGGACTTCGACGATACGATGAAGACCAACGTCTATGCGCCGTTCTGGCTGACCAAGGCGGCGGCGGCGATCATGCGGCCGGGCGCGGTGATCGTGAATACCTCGTCCGAGCAGGCGGGCGATCCGTCGCCGGACATCGTGGATTATGCGCTGACCCGCGCGGCGGTGCTGAACTTCACTAAAGCGATGGCCAAGCAGCTGGCGTCCAAAGGTATTCGCGTCAACGCGGTTGCACCGGGACCGTTCTGGACGCCGTTGCAGGTCAGTGGCGGGGCGACGCCCGAGAAATTGCAGAGCTTCGGCGGTAGCTCGCCGCTGGGGCGGCCGGGACAGCCGGCAGAGATCGCCGGACTGTATGTCGCGGCGGCCGATCCGGCGATCAGCTTTTCGACCGGGCAGATTTTCGGGGCGACGGGGGGCGGTGGACAGCCGGCGTAAGGAGGACCGTATCTTGTTCGTCACCCCGGACTTGATCCGGGGTCCCGCTTCCTACCCAGTCAGAAGAAGAAGCGGGACCCCGGGTCAAGCCCGGGGTGGCGAGTGAGGGTAGGAAATGGACACTTCCCCGCGCCTTCGTAACGCCATAGACCGCTGCCCCATGGCAAAACTCGCATTCATCGGCACCGGCGTCATGGGCGCACCCATGGCCGGCCACCTCGTTTCCGCCGGCCATCAGGTCACCGTCTATAACCGCACGCGCGCGAAGGCGGAGGCGTGGGCCGGCAAGCATGGCGGGACGGTCGGCGATACGCCGGCGGCCGCGGCGGACGGGGCGGATGCGGTGTTCGCCTGTGTCGGCAATGATAACGACCTGCGGCAGGTGACGTTGGGCAGCGACGGGGTGTTCGGGACGTTGCGCGAAGGCGCTTTGTTCGCCGACCATACCACCGTGTCGGCGGCGATCGCGCGCGAACTGGCCGAGGCCGGCAAGGCCAAGGGGCTGCTGGTGCTCGACGCGCCGGTGTCGGGCGGGCAGGCGGGTGCCGAGAATGGCAAGCTGTCGATCATGTGCGGCGGTAGCGCCGAGGCGTTCGCGGCGGCCGAGCCGTTGATGACCGCCTATGCCCAGCGGATTGTCCATGTCGGCGAGGCGGGCGCGGGGCAGACGACCAAGATGGTCAACCAGATTTGCATCGCCGGCGTGCTGGGCGGGCTGTCGGAGGCATTGCGGTTCGCGCAAGGCGCGGGCCTCGACCTCGACAAGGTGTTGGAGGCGGTGTCGGGCGGCGCGGCGCAGAGCTGGCAGATGGTCAATCGCTGGCCGACCATGGCTAGGCAAGAGTTCGATTTCGGCTTTGCGATCGACTGGATGCGCAAGGACCTGGGCCTCGCGCTCGACGAATCGCGGCGCAATGGCGCGACGCTGCCGGTGACCGCGCTGATCGATCAATTCTATGCCGAGGTACAGGCGATGGGTGGCGGACGACAGGATACGAGCGCGCTGGTGCGGAGGATCGCCAAGTGATCCGGTCGGTACTCACCGTCGCCGCGCTGCTGCTGGCGGGAACCGCGCAGGCCGATGGGCTGGTGGACAACGTCAACGGCGTGGCGCTGGATTCGCGGGGCCAGGTGGTGCGCTTCGGCGGCATCCTGGTCGACAAGGACGGCAAGGTCGTGCGGCTGGTGCCCAAGGGCGAGAAGGCGCCGAAAAAGCTCGACTGGCGCAGCGACATGGGTGGGCGGATCGTGATGCCGGGCATGATCGATGCGCATGGCCATGTCATGTCGCTGGGCTATCGGGCGCTGGAACTCGACCTGTCGAACACGCGGTCGCTGGCGGATGCGCAGGCGGCGATCCAGTCCTATGCGCGCAGCAACGGCAATCGCCAGTGGATCCTGGGCGGCGGCTGGAACCAGGAGGCGTGGGGGCTGGGGCGCTTTCCGACTGCGGCCGAACTGGACGCGGCGGCGGGGGACAAGCCGGTGCTGCTCGAACGTGCCGACGGCCATGCGGTGTGGGCGAACAGCGCGGCGATGAAGGCGGCGGGGATCACCGCCAGGACGGTCGCGCCGGCGGGTGGGCGGATCGAATTGCTGCCGAACGGACAGCCTTCGGGGGTGTTCGTCGACAGCGCCGCCAGCCTGTTCGACGCGGCCAGGCCCAAGCCGTCCCCGCGCGAACGCAACGCCGCGTTCCTGAAGGCGCAGGAGCTGTTGCTGTCGACCGGCATCACCGCGACGGCGGACATGGGCACGTCGGTCGACGACTGGCTGGTGTTCCGGCGGATGGGCGATATCGGCCAGCTGCGGGTGCGGATCATGAGCTATGGCGCGGGCCTCGACACCGCGCTGACCATCGCCGGGGCCGGGCCGACGCCGTGGTTGTACGGCGACCGGCTGCGCATGGGCGGGATCAAGCTGTACGCCGATGGCGCGCTGGGGTCGCGCGGCGCGTGGCTGAAGGCACCCTATAGCGATGCGCCGAAGCAGACCGGGCTTTCGTTCATCAACGATACGACGCTGCTCAACCTGTTGAGCCGGGGCACGATGGACGGGTTCCAGTTCGCGATCCATGCGATCGGCGACCGGGCGAACCGGCAGGTGCTGGACGCGATCGACGAGCTGGCATCGTCGTACAAGGACGACCGGCGCTGGCGGATCGAACATGCGCAGGTGCTCGACCCCGCCGACCTGCCGCGTCTGGGGAAGAATGGCATCATCGCGTCGATGCAGCCGGTGCACGCCACCGGCGACCGGATGATGGCCGAGGCGCGGCTGGGGCCGGCGCGGCTGACCGGGGCCTATGCGTGGGCGACCGTCCTGCGCGACGGCGGGCGGCTGGCGTTCGGGTCGGACTATCCGGTCGAAAGCCCGAACCCGTTCGTCGGCTGGGCGGCGGCGTTCACCCGCGAGGACCCCAACGGGCAGCCGCCGGGCGGCTGGCGCCCGGAAGAAAAGGTCACGCGCGAACAGGCGTGGAAGGCGTTCACGCAGGACGCGGCGTTTGCCGGTTTCGCCGAACAGAAGTTCGGGTCGCTGCTGCCGGGGCAGAAGGCGGACTTCATCGTGGTCGATCGCGATCCGGTGGCGGCGACGCCGGCCGAACTGCGCGCGACGCGGGTTATCGAAACGTGGGTCGGCGGGTACAAGGCCTGGCCGCTGAAGGAGGAGCCGAAGGCGACCGGGCGGTAAATTCTCCCCGTGCTGGGGAGGATTAATGTGCCATCCTGATACGGCGGGTTTCGCCGGGGTGTACGCTTGTGCCGTTTGCCCTACATACGGGCGACAGGAGGGACGATGCGCGCTTCGTTGCGAACCGGATTGGGGCTGGCGTTGCTGGTCGGTGTGGTCGGTGCCACGGCGGGCGGGGCGGCGATGCTGTTGGGTGTCGAGCGGCCGGTGCCCGCCGTCGCGCCGGTCAAGCCGGTAGCCAAGGCCGCTTCGGTGCCGGTGGCCGCGCCCGCTCCGGTCGCCACACCCATCGCCGTGTCGACGCCAGCGCCCGAGGCGATGGTCGTCCGCCGCGTGCTGGATATCGAGGGGCCGTTCACCCATGGCCGCTGGGTGTGGGACGAGGATGGTGCGCCATCGAAGGGCCCGCTGGTCATCACGATCGACCTCGATGCGCAGACGCTGTCGGTGTTTCGCAACGGCTATGAAATCGGTGCGGCGGTGGTGCTGTACGGCGCGGACTGGAAACCGACGCCGCTGGGCGCGCTCAAGATTACCGAGAAGGATGCCGACCATGTCAGCAACCTCTATGGCGCGCCGATGCCCTATATGCTGCGGCTGACCAATGACGGCATTTCGATCCATGGCAGCGATGTGCAGGAGGGGGCGGCGACTCATGGCTGCATCGGCGTGCCGACCGCGTTCGCGCGGAAGCTGTTCGGGGCAGCGAAGCTGGGGGATCGGGTGATCATCACCAACGGCAAGAGGTTGGGGATGGGTGGGGCGATTACCGCCTGATTTTCTTGGTAGTCGTATCGGGAATCCAGCGCCGAAAAGGGTATCGCCTGATGACCCTGGATCCCCGCCTGCGCGGGGATACTGTAGAGGTTGGATTACCGTCTCGTGCAGGTCCGTTTGGTTCGAGCTTGTCGAGAACCGAGGTCGAGAAGACGGTGCCCTAAACTGGGCGTTCTCGACGGACGCTTCTCGACAAGCTCGAAGCTGCTCGAACCGAACGGAGTGGGAGACCGGGGGTGCGTGGCCGCGTTACGCGACCGCCGCTTCGGCCATTTCGTCCGGTTCGCGCAGCACATAGCCGCGGCCCCAGACCGTCTCGATATAATTGTCGCCTTCGCAGGCCATGCTGAGCTTCTTGCGCAGCTTGCAGATGAAGACGTCGATGATCTTGAGTTCCGGTTCGTCCATCCCGCCATAGAGATGGTTGAGGAACATTTCCTTGGTCAGCGTGGTGCCCTTGCGCAGCGACAGCAGCTCGAGCATCGCATATTCCTTGCCCGTCAGGTGGACGCGCGCGCCGTCGACGTCGACCGTCTTGGCATCGAGGTTCACCGAGAGCTTGCCGGTGCGGATCACCGACTGCGAATGGCCCTTCGAGCGGCGGACGACCGCGTGGATGCGCGCGATCAGTTCCTCGCGGTGGAACGGCTTGGTCACATAATCGTCGGCACCGAAGCCGAACGAGCGGACCTTCGAATCCATCTCGTCGATGCCCGACAGGATCAGGACCGGCGTCTGCACCCGCGCCACCCGCAACTTCTTTAGCACGTCATAGCCGTGCATGTCGGGCAGGTTCAGGTCGAGCAGGATGATGTCGTAATCGTACAGCTTGCCCAGATCGAGGCCTTCTTCGCCCAGATCGGTCGTGTAGATATTGAAACCCTCGGTCGTCAGCATGAGCTCGATCGCCTTGGCGGTCGTCGGCTCGTCCTCGATCAACAGCACGCGCATCGGCTTGGTTCCCCCGTTTCGCGGCGCGCTATCGTCCCTGACCGGCGCGCAGCAAAAACATTAACGTAAAGACCTATGAAGGCAAAAGGTTAATTTCTTCCTAATCGAAAACACTTCGTAAATTCCGTTGGTTAAGCGGAATGAAGGGTTCTGGAAGGCTAAACGGCCGTTGCCGGACAAGGTTTAGGAAAATTAACGCGGATTGCAGGACCGGCGAAAGCGATCGGACAGATACTCGATCAGCGACTCGACGCGTGCCGGACGCAGCGTGCCGGGCGGGGTGAGGAGGTGCAGCGCCACACCGTCGCCGGCCCAGTCGGCCAGCACCGCTTCCAGCTTGCCCGCGGCGATATCGGCATCGACCAGGAAGTCCGGCAGTCGCGCAACGCCGAGGCCGGCGCACAATGCGGGGAGCATCGCCTCGCCATTGTTGGTGGCGAGCGGGCCGGCCGGGCGGACCGACACTTCCTCCGTGCCCCGCCGGAAATGCCAGATCGCGTTCGGCAGGTTGGTATAGCCGAAACAGTCATGGTCGCCGAGATCGGCCGGGTGCGCCGGACGGCCGCGCGCGTCCCAATAGGAGGGGGCCGCGACGATCCTGATCGCGACGGGGGCGAGGCGGCGGGCGCGCAGCGTGCTGTCGTGCAGGTCGGCGATGCGCAGCGCGACGTCGATCCCTTCGGCGACGATGTCGACCTTCGCATCGGACAGGGTCAGGTCGATCTCGACACCGGGATGGAGTTTGAGGAAGTCGGCGATCGCGGGCGCGATATGGGCGAGGCCGAACGACATGGGCGCGGCGACCTTGACCAGGCCGGTGGGCGCAGCGGCGGCGTCGCGCGCCTGTTCCTCCGCCGCCTGCGCCTCGGCGAGGATGCGGGCGGCCCGTTCGGCGAGCGACTGGCCGGCATCGGTCAGTGTCAGGCGGCGCGAGGTGCGGTGGAACAGGGTGGTGCCTAGCGACAGCTCAAGCCGCGCGACCGCCTTCGACACCGTCGCCTTCGATACGCCGATCGACTGGGCGGCGGCGCTGAACGAGCGGTGCTCGACAACGCAGGCGAACATCGCCCAGGCTTCGAAATCGGGGAGCCGCATATATCCTCCGCTGCGAAACGATCGGTTTCCGACGTTTCCATTTACGGTATGATCGCCGCGCTTATCTTGGGGGTCAAGCAAGGAGATCGACCATGATCGACAAACGTGACTTCACCAGCCTGGGCCATGCCGACCACGGATGGCTGAACGCCCGCCACCATTTCAGCTTCGCCAATTATTACGACCCCGCCCGCATGGGCTGGGGCGCGATCCGGGTGTGGAACGACGACGAGATCGCCGCGAACAGCGGCTTCCCGCCGCACCCGCACAAGGACATGGAAATCATCACCTATGTCCGCTCCGGCGCGATCACCCATCAGGATTCGATGGGGAACAAGGGCCGCACGGCCGCAGGCGATGTGCAGGTGATGAGCGCCGGCACCGGCGTACGCCACGCCGAATATAATCTGGAGCCGGAAACGACCCGCATCTTCCAGATCTGGATCGAGCCGCGCCAGAAGGGCGGCGCGCCGTCATGGGGGGCCAAGCCGTTTCCCAAGGGCGAGCGGTCGGGCAAGTTTGTTACTCTGGCAAGCGGGTTCGATGAAGACGGCGATGCGTTGCGTATCCGGGCGGAGGCACGGGTGCTGGGCGCGACGTTGAAGGCTGGCGAAAGCGTGGAACATAGCGTGGGGGACGGGCGTCACGCCTATCTCGTCGCCGCGACCGGCGCGATCACCATCGACGGCGTCGCCTTTCAGGCGCGCGACGGGGCCGCACTTTCCGGCGGGCAGACCGTCACCATCACCGCGACCGAGGACGCCGAAATCGTCCTGGTCGATTCCGAATAAGCCGAAGGGAGCATCTGAACATGTCGAAGGTCCTGGTCCTGTATTATTCGTCCTATGGCCATATCGCCAAGATGGCCGATGCGGTCGCCGAGGGTGCGCGGTCGGCGGGTGCGGACGTCGACGTCCGCCGCGTCAAGGAAACCGCGCCGGAGGAGGTCGCCAAGTCGGCGGGCTTCGTCGTCGCGGACCATCATGCCGAGCTGACCGATCCCAACGAGCTGACGAACTACGACGCGATCATCGTCGGCACCGGCACCCGCTATGGCCGGATGTCGAGCCAGATGGCGGCGTTCTGGGACACGACCGGCGGCGTGTGGGCCAAGGGCGGGCTGGTCAACAAGATCGGCGGCGCCTTCACCTCGACCGCGACGCAGCATGGCGGGCAGGAAACGACGCTGTTCTCGATCATTACCAACCTGATGCATCACGGGATGACGATCGTCGGCCTCGATTACGCCTATGAAGGCCATACCGGGCTGGACGAAGTGAACGGCAGCACGCCGTACGGCGCGTCGACCATCGCCGGCGGCGACGGCAGCCGTCAGCCGACCGAGATCGAGCTGGGCGGTGCGCGGCATCAGGGCAAGCGGATCGCCGAACTGGCGACCAAGGTCTTCGGATAAGCGATGGCGGGGCGGCCGGGAGGTCGCCCCGTCACGCCGCCGCCCGGGCGTCGAGGTGCAGGTAGCGCGGGTCGAATTCGGCGGCGGCCTTCAGCGCGTCGACGTCGTGGATCGTCATCCGCCGGTCGCGGGTGGTCACCAGCCCTTCGGCGCGCAGGCGTTGCAACACGCGGTTGACGTGCACCGGCGTGATGCCGAGCGTGTCGCCCAACTGCTCCTGGGTCAGCGGCAGGTCGAACGTGCCGCCGGTGGTGAGCTTCACCTGGCACATGCGCAGCCAGATTTCGCAGAACAGATGCGCCATGCGCGTGTAGGAATCGCGCTGGGCGACATTGACCAGCCATTCGCGCGAGACCGCTTCGTCCACGAGTGCCGACCACCAGAGGCCCCGGGCGAGCGCCGGATAGCGTTCGGTCAGGTCGAGGATCACCTGTTTCGGGATGGCCGCGACGCGGGCTTCGCCGATGGCGCGGATCGAATGGTCCATCTGTTCGAAGATGAAGATGTGCGGGTCGCACAGGTCGCCGGGGATCAGATAGGCGAGGATCTGCCGCTTGCCATCGGGCAGGTCCTTGTAGCGGCAGGCCCAGCCGTTAAGCACGAGGAACACCTGTTCGGGGCGGTCGCCCACGCGGATCAGGTCGCGTCCCTTGACGGTGAAAGTGTCGTTGCAGACTGCATCCAGCGCTGCGGCTTCTTCGGCCGACAGGTCGGAAAAACTCGTCAATTTGGTCGTTAGCGTGTTCGACATGGGTTCCTCCTGCCGAGATCGGCCGGCGGCTGGTTTGTCCATGGCGTACCAACCTAACCAAGATTGCGGATGTCGCTTGGTTCCGCCGGTGCCGTGAAGCGGTCCGGTAACGGGACCGGTGGTGCATGGCTTGGATTGTTAGCGCTATCGGTTATCATCGTGGCAAAGAACGATGATGGGAGAGAGCGATGCGCGGCATGGCGTTATGGGGTGCGTTGACGATCGCGGCGGCGACGATGGCGGGGGCACAGGAGCGGCCAGCGCCGGTGCCGGGCAGCAACCCGATCATCCGCGACAAGTTCACCGCCGATCCCGCTCCGCTGGTCGTCGGCGACCGGCTGTACCTGTATGTCGGGCATGACCAGGCCGAGCGGGACCAGATGTTCAACATGCGCGAATGGCTGGTCTATTCGACCACCGACATGCGCCATTGGACCGATCACGGACCGATCATGAAGGTGGCCGATTTCAAATGGGCGAAGGCCGATGCCTGGGCGAGCCAGGCGGTCTTCAAGAACGGCAAGTATTGGTTCTACGCTGCGGTCGAGCATGACGACACGCATCCGGGCAAGGCGATCGCGGTCGCCGTTGCCGACAAGCCGACCGGGCCGTTCGTCGATGCCAAGGGGGCGGCGCTGATCACCAACCAGATGACGCCGAAGGGAACGCATAGCTGGGAAGACATCGACCCGACCGTGTTCACCGACAAGGATGGGACGACGTGGATCGCATGGGGCAACCGGCAATGCTATATCGCGAAGCTGAAGCCGAACATGATCGAGATCGACGGACCGATCACCGAGATCACCCCGCCGCATTTCGAGGAGGGGCCGTGGCTGCATGAGCGCAAGGGCACCTATTACCTGACCTATGCCTCGCTCGACCGGTCGAAGCATCGCGACGAGCGTGTGTCCTATGCCACCGCGCCGTCGATCAAGGGGCCGTGGACCTATCGCGGCGAGCTGACCGGATCGGGCAAATACAGCTTCACCATCCATCCGGGGATCGTGGAGTATAAGGGCGACTGGTATCTGTTCCTGCACAATGCGACGCTGGCGATCGGCGACCTGAACGGCGCGATCGGGCGGCGGGCGGTGACGGTCGAGCGGCTGCATTATAACGCAGACGGCACGATGCAGCCGGTGGTCCAGACCGAGGCCGGAGTGACGGCCCCGCGCAGCGCGGCGGGCGCGAGGGGAAAATGACGATGCGGCTTTCGGTCGGGATCGGTGTGTTGGCGGTTGTCGCGACTCCGGCGCTGGCGCAGAGCGGCGGGCCGGCTGCCGGGCGAGCGGGCGGGGCGCCCGATGGTTGGAGCATCACGGTCGGTGCGGCACCGGTGCTGAGCCCGGCATGGCAGGGATCGCGCGACATGGCGCTGTCGCTGTTTCCCGACCTGCGGGTCCATTATCGAGACGTCTTCTTCGCGTCTGTGCCGGACGGGGTGGGGTTGAACCTGCTGCGTCGTGACGGATGGCGGGCCGGGCCGCTGGTGAAAATTCGCTTCGGGCGCGACGAGGATGGGCGCGGATCGCCGTTCCAGCTGACCGGGGGCAGCGACGTGCTGCGCGGGCTGGGCGATGTCGGTGTCGCCGGCGAGGCGGGCGGCTTTATCGAGAAGCGGCTGGGCGCATGGCGGGTTCGGGGTGAGGGGCGGCAGGGCTTTGGCGGGCATGACGCGGCGGTCGCCGACGTTTCGGTCGCGCGGACGTGGCGGGCGGGGCGGATCGCCGGGTCGCTGGGACCGCGCGCGACGTTCGCCACGGGCGATTATCTGCGGACCTATTTCGGGATCGACGCGGGACAGTCGCTGCGCACCGGGCTGGCGCGGTATCGGCCCGGTGGCGGGCTGGCGTCGGTCGGGATCGGTGGCAGCGCGATCCGGCCGATCGATCGCAACAGCGCCGTCACCGTCTTCGGTGGGGTCGATTATCTGGGCATTAAGGCAGGACAGTCGCCGCTGATCGAGCAACGCGGGCGGCGGGTCCAGGCGACGATCGGCATCGGCTATGGCTATCGGTTGACCCTGTAGGGTGGATCCGCCCTAATCGACCTTCGGGTCGGCGGGGAAGCGGGTGCGGGCCTGAAGGAAGATCGAGCGGGCGGGCGGCGCGCCGGCTGCGCTCGCCGTCGTGCCGACCCAGCGCCAGTGCCACGGTTCCCACTTCACCTGCTGCCTGTTGCCCGCCGGGAACGACATTTCAAAGCCGAAGCGGGCGGCGTTGGCGCGCAGCCAGCGTCCGGCGGGCGTGGCGGCGAAACAGGCTTCGGCGTTGCAGGCGGGGGCGGTGCTGGTGCCGAAGTCGATGACATAGCCGGTCGAATGCTCGCTATGCCCCGGGGGTGCCGAGGCCCAGGCACGCTCGGCAAAGCTGCCCGATCCGTTCGCGCCGATGCCGCCGCAAAAGGTCTGGCGCTGCAACGCTTCGGACCGATGGCAGGAGACGGCGCGCAGCGTGCCGGCGATGGCGGGATCGGCATCGGCGGCGGCGAGCAGGCGGGCGAGATCGTCGGCCATCGCGGGATGGACCTTGCACGAACCGCCCAGCGTCGTCGGCGCGTCGATCAGCGCGGTTGCCGGCATGTCGGGATAGGGGAAATGGTTGAACAACCGGCCATCGGCGGTCCGCTGCACCGTGCCGCGCTCGCAAAGTTCGACGGGACCGGTCGGCCCGGCGGGGGCAGGGTGACGATCCGGGGAGGCGCGACCGGCGAGGGGGCGGGCGTCGGGACGGGAACCGGCGGCGCCGCGCGGTGGTCGGCGCGCAGGAGGCGAGGATGCAGAGCGGCGGCAGAAGGCGGGCGAGGGCGGTTCGGCGCACAAAAGTCTCCGGCTGGGTCGGCGGTGCAGCCCATGCGCACTGGCATGGCGTCGACAACGATGGCAAGGGAGCGGAATGCTTGACGACCTGGTCCTGTTCATCGACGGCGAAGCGATCGTCCTCGACAAACCCGCCGGCCTGCCGGTCGATCCCCCGCGCGACGGTTCGCCCAGCATCGTCGCGCGGGCCGACGAGCTGCGCTTCACCTTTCAACGCGAACCGACGCCGGTGCACCGGCTGGACCGCGATACCAGCGGGTGCCTGCTGCTTGCACGCAATCCCAAGGCGCATGCCCGGTTCCAGCAGGCGTTCGAACAGGGACGGGTGACGAAGCGCTATCTGGCGATCCTTGACGGCATTCCCGCCGGGGAATCGGGCGAGATCGACCTGGCGCTGGCCAAGGTCAGCACGGCCGAGACCGGATGGCGCATGGTCGGCGATGCGAAGGGCAAGCCGGCGCGGACGAACTGGCGGGTGCTGCGCACGGTCGGTGACCGCGCGTTGGTCGCGCTGTTCCCCGAAACCGGCCGGACGCACCAGATCCGCGTGCACATGGCCGAAGGGCTGGGCTGTCCGGTGGCGGGCGATCCGGTCTATGGCCGGGGCGGGCGGCACGGCATGCTGCTGCACGCCATCGGGCTGATGGTCCCGCGCGACAACAAGCCGGCGATCGATGTGACCGCGCCATGGCCGCGCAGCTTCGTCGCGGCGGGGTTCGACGAGGCGTAGGTGCCGCGCATCCCGATCACCCGGTCGATTTCGATCGACAGCGGCGAACTGGTCGAAAGCTTCACCCGCGCGTCGGGGCCGGGCGGGCAGCATGTCAACACGACCGACAGCGCGGTGCTGCTGCGCTTCGACGTGGTCGCTTCGCCGGGGCTGCCGGACGCGGTCAAGCATCGGTTGGCGGTGCTGGCGGGGTCGCGGCTGACCAAGGAGGGCGTGCTGACGCTGCGCGCCGATGCGTCGCGGTCGCAGGAGATGAACCGGCGCGAGGTGCGCGAGCGGCTGTTCGAACTGATCCGCGAGGCGACGATCGTGCCCAAGAAGCGCCGCGCGACCAAGCCGACCATGGCATCGCAGGTGCGGCGGGTGGACGCGAAGAAGGGGCGGTCGCAGGTGAAGGCGGGGCGGGGTAAGGTACGGATGGACTGAATCCTCCCCGTACCGGGGAGGATTGTGTGGGGCCACGCCGGCGCTACATAGCCCCCATGTACCAGTTCGATATCTCCACCGGCGCCAAGGGCGACCTGTACCGCGATCTTCTGTCCGCGCTCGATGCGCTGACGGCGGACGAGCGCGACGCCGTCGCGAACATGGCCAATGCCTCGGCGTTGCTGATGCAATATCTGCCCGATCTGAACTGGGCAGGCTTCTACCGCCTAGTCGGTGACGAGCTGGTGCTGGGGCCATTTCAGGGCAAGGCGGCGTGCATCCGCATCGCGGTGGGGCGCGGGGTGTGCGGTACGGCGGCGGCAACGCGGACGACGCAGCTGGTCGCCGATGTCCATGCCTTTCCAGGGCACATCGCCTGCGATGCCGACAGCCGCAGCGAGCTGGTCGTGCCGATCGTCGACGGCGGGCGGCTGATCGGGGTGCTCGATCTCGACAGCCCGCTGCCCGGCCGGTTCGATGCCGGCGACCAGGCGGGATGCGAGGCGCTGGTGCGCGTGCTGGCGCCGCGGATCGGCTGATCTGCCCCGGTGCGGGACGGTCGGTCCGGCAAGCGCCGGATTGGCCGGGAACCGCCGCGCGTGGTAAGCTTTCGGCAACCATATCCGCGCGGTACGTCCGCGCATGAGGGAGCCGACCGGACGATGCGAACGCCGACCCTTGCCGCCCTTGCGGCGATCCTTGCCTCGACCGGGGTTGCGCAGGCGCAGCCGCGCCTCGGCCAGGCACCCGAAGCGCGGCCGGGGCGGCCGGCGCTCTATCCGGGACAGCCGCGGGTGAACCTGCCCGGGCCGCGCTGGGGCGGCAATGTGCGCGGGCGCTGGTATGGCGGCCATTATGCGCCGGGCGGCTGGGCGGCGTATCGCACACCGGTGCGTGGGTGGATCCTGCCGCGCTACTGGGTGGCGCCTAGCTTCTTCATTCAGGACTGGCCGACCTATGGGCTGAGCCGCCCGCAGCCGGGCTATGGCTGGTATCGCTATTATGACGATGCGGTGCTGGCCGATCGCGACGGGCGGGTGTTCGATTATCGCAGCGGCATCGATTGGGATGCGCGCGATACTGGGCGCTATGTCCGCGACGATCGCGCCTATGACCGCTATGTTGGCGAGGGCGATCTGCCGCCGCCGCCGCCGGTTGCACGGCGGGATAACGGCGTGGGCGGTGCGGTGATCGGCGGCGCGGTCGGCGCGGTGGCGGGCAATGTCATCGCCGGCCGCGGCAACCGGCTGGGCGGGACGGTGCTGGGCGCCGGGGTCGGCGCGCTGGCCGGGACCGCGATCGACCGGGCGGAGGATCGGCGTGGGCCGCCGCCGCCGCCGCCGGTTCAGCCTGGCTATGGCGCCGACTATCCGCTGCCGGGGGACGATGTGCCGATCGCGCCGGACGACGGCTATTATGACGATGCCCCGCCGCCGGTCGTGTTCGGGCCGATGCGCGAGGAAGTGCAGCCGATCGGCCCGCGTTCGCGCGGTGGCTATGTCGAGCGACATGTCGGCGCACCGCCGGTCGCGCGCAGCTATACCACGACAACCACCACCGAGGGGCCGGGCGGTTACATCGCCAACGGTTATTATTATCCGCCGCGCACCGTGACGACGGTTACGGTCCAGAACGCGCCGGTGACGACGACCACGACCGAGGAAGTCGTCACCTACGAGACGGTGCGTCGTGCTCCCCGGCGGGTGGTCCGGTCGAAGACGTTGCGGCGGTAGGGCCAGGTTCTCGACAGACGCTTCGAACCGAATGGGGCCGGATGAGGGTTAATGCGGGGCGCGGCCGGCGAAGGTCGGGATGCTCTCCGCGCCCGATGGCGACAGGGCCGAGACGGCGACGAAATGGTCGTCGACGATGACGCCGTTCAGCACCGCTTCCGTGCCGGTGACGTCGCGACGGTCGGTCCAGTCCTGCGCGTCGTTTCGCCGCCAGCGGATGCGATAGCCGGCTGCAGTCGCCACCGGCGCCCAGCGGACCGTCGTATCCGTCGCCAGCGCCCCTTCGATCGACACGCTGGCGGGGGCAGCCGGAGCGGCCGCGAGACGGGCGATGGTCGCGGCATTGATCGCCGTCACCTTGGCCAGATAGGGGAAATCCATCCGGTCGATCGTGTCGCCATAGACGCGCTTGCCGTCGCGGCGCAGATCCTGATGCTGGGCGTCGTAATTCTCGACCCCGACCGAGAAGCGGATCGCAGGATAGCCGAGCTTCAGGAACGGTTCGTGGTCGCCCCCGCGCCCGAACCGATCGGGGCGACGATCGAGAAACACGTCGAGGCCGCCGGGGATCGTGGTCGCGACCGCATCGATCGTCTTGGCCAGCGCGCGCGACGGGCCGTCATCCTCACCGCCGGCGGCGCGGCGGGCGATCTGCTGCTCGATCGATTCAGACGCGCGGATGCCTTCGGAAAAGACGCGGACGCGGTCGGCGACCTTGCGCCCGTCCTGGCCGATCGTGTTGCCGACGATATCGTTGTTGAGCACGGCGGACACCGTCCAGCCGCGCTCCTTCGCGGTATCGGCGAGCAGCTGGGCGCCCCACAATCCCTGTTCCTCACCCGACAGCGCGGCATAGACGATCGTCGCGTCGAACTTTTCCTTCGACAGGATGCGCGCGGTTTCCAGCACCAGCGCGACGCCCGACGCGTCGTCATTGGCGCCGGGCGCGTCGCTGGTCGCATCCATCACGTCGCTGACGCGGCTGTCGATATGGCCCATCACGATGACGACGCGTTTGGGATCGCGCCCCTGCTGAAAGCCGAGAACGTCGACGACATTGACGCCCTGTGGCGCGCGCGGGCCGGTGAAGCCGCGCGCGATGTTGGCGACAGTGATGCAGTTGCCGCAGCCGGCACCGATTCGGGTCAGTTCGTTGGCGAACCAGCGTCGCGCCGCGCCGATGCCGCGCGTCGGATGGTCGGGATCGGACGCGGTATGGCGCGTGCCGAACCCGACCAGGGTCGCGACGTCGGCACGTAGCCGGTCGGGGCGGGGGGTATCGCGCGCACCGGCAGCGGTGGCGAGGAACAGGGCGGGCAGAAGCAACATCGAGCGCATGGGCGGGAGGATGCCGCGTTCCGACACCCTGCTCAACCGGTTTCGCGTGATACCCATATCCGGCTAAAACCTAGTTACCCGGTGGGTTTGATGCAGAAACTAAATGTTTGGTTTCGTTTTTTGCAATTGCTAACGGAACGGTTGCGGTGCACAACGACTGTGCCTTTCAGGCATCCTCTCCTAAAACTTTTCAAGGGTCGGTTCGCCGGCCCTTTTTTTTGTGCCCGAGCCGCGCTAACGGACGTCCACCAGCGCTGCGCTGAATTATAAGAGAGGATGTGCCGGACACCCGGCGAACAGCAGCAGCCCGCGGGGGATCGAGCGCGAATCGCTGCTCTCCCCCGCCCGGTACTTCCCAACGTCGCTTTATCGCAGCGGCCTGAACCATGGCTGACCGTGATGGCGAATCAGCTCAGCCGGTCGATCCCGGCGCGGTCGAGGCTGCCGGGAATGACCATCAGCGGCACGGGGAGCGCACCGGCATCGGTGCCGGCGAAATGGGTAACGAGCGGGCCGGGCGATCCGGTCGCGGCGGCGCCCAGCACCAGTGCGGCGATCTGCGGATTGGCGGCGATCATCTCGCGCACGATTCGCGGGCCGTCGCCGATCTTCACCGTCAGATGCGGTTGCAGGCCGGATTCGGCGATCAGCGTGCCCGCCGCCGCCTGGACCAGCGCTTCGGCGCGTTCCTTCGCTTCCTCCTCGATCGTCGCCTGTACCCCGCCCCAGGGGGCGAATTCCTGCGGCTCGACCAGCGCCAGCACCTCGACCCCGCCATTGGTCTTGACCGCACGGCGCGCGGCGAAGCGCAACGCGACCGCGCTTTCGGGACTTTCGTCGACCACCACCAGATATGTCCGCATGCATCTTCCCCTGACGCTACGGTTCATGCGCCGGTTCGTGGCGGCGACGCAAGGTCGTGCCGGGGCTTGACCGGGACGGCTCCGGCGGCGAAGAGGCGCGACGAGCCTGAGAGGACCATTCTGCCCCATGCCGATCGAGATCAAGATGCCCGCCCTGTCCCCCACGATGGAAGAGGGGACGCTGGCCAAATGGCTGGTGAAGGAAGGTGATACCGTCAAGTCCGGCGACATCATGGCGGAAATCGAAACCGACAAGGCGACGATGGAATTCGAAGCCGTCGATGAAGGCACGATCGGCAAGGTGCTGGTCGCCGAAGGGACCGACAATGTGAAGGTCGGTGCGGTCATCGCTATCCTGCTGGAAGAGGGCGAGGATGCGTCGGCGATCGATGCCGCGCCGAAGAAGGCGGAAACGCCCGAGCCTGCCGACGACCAGTTCAAGGGCAAGCCCGATGCGACCGACCCGAACAAGACCGGCAGCGAAGCCGCGCCGGCCCCGGCCGGTACGTCGGATCACGGCCGCCCGGCCGGTGCCGGCGCTGCCCAAGGCGATGGCGGCCGCGTGAAGGCCAGCCCGCTGGCGCGTCGCATCGCCGCCGACAAGGGGCTGGAACTGTCGGGTATCGCCGGCAGCGGCCCGAACGGCCGGATCGTCAAGGCCGATGTCGAGAACGCGAAGCCAAGTGCCGCAAGCGCGCCGAAGGCCGAAGCGGCCGCTCCGGCACCAAGCGCGGCGGCTGCCCCTGCTCCGGCAGCGGAAGTGCCCAAGCCGGCGGCGGTGTGGTTCGACGATTCGATCCCGCACACGGTCGAGAAGCTGTCGAACATCCGCAAGACGATCGCGCGTCGCCTGACCGAATCGAAGCAGCAGGTGCCGCACATCTATCTGACGGTCGATGTCCGTCTGGATGCGCTGCTCAAGCTGCGCGGCGACCTGAACAAGTCGCTCGACGCGCGTGGCGTGAAGCTGTCGGTCAACGACCTGCTCATCAAGGCGCTGGGCGTCGCGCTGGAAAACAGCCCGAAGTGCAACGTCACCTTCCTCGGCAACGAAATGGTGCAGTATGCCCGCGCCGACGTGTCGGTGGCGGTGTCGACGCCGACCGGCCTCATCACCCCGATCATCCGCGATGCCGCCAACAAGGGCGTGGCGAAGATCAGCACCGAGATGAAGGACCTGGCCGGCCGCGCCAAGGAGAACAAGCTGAAGCCCGAGGAATATCAGGGCGGCACCGCGTCGCTCAGCAATATGGGCATGTTCGGCATCAAGCAGTTCGAAGCGGTTATCAATCCGCCGCAGGGCATGATCCTGGCGGTCGGTGCCGGTGAGAAGCGCCCGTACATCGTCGACGACGCGCTGGGTGTCGCGACCGTGATGACCGCGACCGGCAGCTTCGACCACCGCGCGATCGACGGGGCGGACGGTGCCGAGATGCTCAAGCTGTTCAAGGCGCTGGTGGAGTCGCCGCTCGGCCTGATCGCGTAAATGCGAGCCCGGCTGCTGACCGAAATCGTGCATGTCGTCGCCGGGGTGGCGGCGGCATGGGCGATCGGTTCGCTATCGGCATGGTCGTATCCGCTGGGCCGGCGCGACATCTGGACGGTGACATGGGTGGCGATGGCGATCGTCATCGTGCTGGGCATCCGGCAGGTGCGGCGCGCTATGGCCGAGGAACGCGCAAAGGGTTTGTCGGATGATCGTTGAGAATTCCACGGTTCCCCCGACCGATCAGCCCGCGCTGCGCGTGACGGCGATGCCGGCGGACACCAATCCCTATGGCGACATTTTCGGCGGGTGGATCATGTCGCAGATGGACATGGCCGCCGGCCTGCTCGCCGCGCGCCATGCCAAGGGGCGCGCGGTGACGATCGCCGTCGACGCGATGCAGTTCCATGCGCCCGTAGCGGTCGGCGACGAATTGTCGGTCTATGCCGACCTGATAAAGGTCGGGCGGACGTCGATGACGATCAAGGTCGAAACGTGGCGCCGCGACCGCTTCGGCGAGGCGACGTGCCGGGTGACCGAGGCGCAGTTCGTGTTCGTGGCGATCGACGAGGATCGCAAGCCGCGGGCGATCGAGGCGTAATCCCGGGATCGTCCCAACATCATTACGGCTGCTCGACCGGGCAGCATCGAGCGAAAAGGTAAAGTGATGGCTGAATCTTACGACCTCATCGTGCTCGGTTCCGGCCCCGGCGGCTATGTCGCGGCGATCCGGGCGAGCCAGCTGGGCCTAAAGGTCGCGATCGTCGAGCGCGAGCGGCTGGGCGGCATCTGCCTCAACTGGGGCTGCATCCCGACCAAGGCGCTGCTGCGTTCGGCCGAAATCTATCACTACATGATGCATGCCGCACAGTACGGCCTGTCGGCGGAGAAGCCGTCGTTCGACCTTGCGAAGGTCGTCGATCGCAGCCGCAAGGTGGCGGGCCAGCTGAACGCGGGCGTCAAGGGGCTGATGAAGAAGAACAAGGTCGCAGTGCACGAGGGCGTCGGCACGATCACGGCCAAGGGCAAGCTGAGCGTCAAGCAGGGCGACAAGACGACCGAGCTGGAAGCCAGGCACATCATCATCGCGACGGGCGCCCGCGCCCGCGACCTGCCGTTCGCCAAGGCCGATGGCGCCAAGATCTGGACGTACCGCCACGCGATGGTGCCGCCGGAAATGCCGACCAAGCTGCTGGTCATCGGATCGGGCGCGATCGGCGTCGAGTTCGCCAGCTTCTACAACGACATGGGCGCCGACGTGACGATCGTCGAGATGCTCGACCGGATCATGCCGGTCGAGGATGCCGAAGTCAGCGAGTTCATGCACAAGGGGCTGACCAAGCAGGGCATGACGATCAAGACCAAGTCGGGTCTGGAAAAGCTAGAAGCGACTCCGGCGGGCGTCAAGGCCGCGATCAAGGGGCCGGACGGCAAGGTCGAACAGGTCGAGTTCAGCCATGCGATCGTCGCGATCGGCATCGTGCCCAATACCGAGAATATCGGCATGGAAGCGCTGAAGATTGAAGCCGAGCGCGGCCACATCAAGACCGACGGCTATGGCAAGACCAATGTCGAGGGCATCTGGGCAATCGGCGACGTGACCGGCGCGCCGTGGCTGGCGCACAAGGCGAGCCATGAGGGCGTGATCGCCGCCGAGGCCATCGCCAAGGCGCTGGGCAACAAGGACGTCCATCCGCACGCGATGGACAAGAACAACATTCCGGGCTGCACCTATGCGCGTCCGCAGGTCGCCAGCGTCGGCTTCACCGAGGCGAAGGCCAAGGAAGCGGGCTACAGCGTCAAGGTCGGCAAGTTCCCGTTCATCGGCAACGGCAAGGCGATCGCGCTGGGCGAGGCCGAAGGCTTCGTAAAGACGGTGTTCGACGCCAAGACCGGTGAGCTGCTGGGCGCGCACATGGTCGGCGCGGAAGTGACCGAGATGATCCAGGGCTATGTCGTCGCCCGCCAGCTGGAGACGACCGAGCAGGAGCTGACCGAAACGGTGTTCGCGCACCCGACCATCTCCGAATCGATGCATGAGTCGGTGCTGGCGGCGTACGGTCGCGCGCTGCACATCTGACGGACGTCACCGAACCGTCATAGTTCTTGACCCGCGCCGTGCCCGAGCGGCATGGCGCGGGTCCATGAAGCAGCTCTTTCCGGCGATCCTCGCCACGTCGTTTCTGGTTGCACCGCCGGCCGCCGGGCAAACCGTGCAGGAATTGCAGCGGCAGATCGACGAGCTGAAAGCGGTCATTGCCGAGATGAAGGCGGCGCAGGCCGCAAATGCTGCCGCGACCACGCCGAGTGCGCCCGCGGCGCCCGTGCCGCAAGTCGCCGTCGCGCCGAAGCCCGCCCCGCCATCGACCCAGCTCGCCGCCGCATCGCCGCCGGCCAAGCGCGAGAAGTGGTATGATCGTATCAGGCTGCGCGGCTATACCCAGTTGCGGCTGAACGAGATCATCTCGGGCGATCGTACCGCGCCCGCTGGCATCGCCCGGCTGCGGTCGGTGCATGACAGCGGGATCGGCGACGACACCGGCTTCACCTTTCGACGGATCCGGCTGATCCTGCAGGGTGATCTGGGTGAGCGGGTGTCCTTCTACCTCCAGCCCGATTTCGCTACGGCGGTGACCAGCCAGTCGGTCGGCGAGCGGCGCGAGGGGTTCCTGCAACTGCGCGACGCCTATTTCGATGCGTTCCTCGATCCCGACAAACGGTTCCGGCTGCGCTTCGGCCAGTCGAAGGTGCCGTTCGGGTGGGAGAATATGCAGTCGTCGTCGAACCGTATCCCGCTCGACCGCAGCGACGCGATCAATAGCGGGGTGCCCAGCGAGCGCGATATCGGGGTCGTCGCCTATTACACCCCGACCCATGTCGACGACATCTGGGAACGACTGACCGAAGACGGGCAGAAGCTGTTCGGCAATTACGGCGCGTTCGGCGTCGGCGTCTATAACGGGCAGGGGATCAACCGCGAGGAAGCGAACGACGCGGTGATGGCGGTGGCGCTGGCGACATGGCCGTTCGAGATCGGCGGCGGGCGCGTGTTGGAGGTCGGGGGCAGCGCCTATACCAACCGCGTCCAGCCCGAGGTGCGGACCGGCGGGGTCGGTGCCGAACCCTTCACCGACGAGCGCATCGGGCTGCACGCGATCCTGTATCCGGCGCCGCTGGGGTTCCAGGCGGAATGGAATTGGGGGCGGGGGCCGGAATATGACCGGACGCTGCGCGCGATCACGACCAAGCCGCTGCATGGCGGCTATGTGCAGGCGATGGCGCGGGTGAAGGCGTCGCCGGTCGGGCCGTTCATGCCCTATGCCCGGTGGCAGACCTATCGCGGCGGATGGAAGGCGGCGGTCAACGCGCCGCGGCTGGAGACCGACGAGATCGAGCTGGGCATCGAGTTCCAGCCGGTGCCCGCGCTGGAATGGACCATCGCTTATGCCCGAATGGACCGCGCCGAGGCGGACGAGCGGCGGATGGGACGCGCCGAGGGCGATGTGTTCCGGACGCAGTTGCAGTTGAATTATTAGGGTTTTTTTCCGCCGGCGGCGTCCAAAGTTCACTAAGTTCACACTCGTGCGGATTTTGCGCGCTGCGCGCATCACCGTTGAGTGGGAAGGTCAAAGAGCGTGGGTGACAACGACCCGGGCGCAGAATGGCAGTGGCGGATGTTGTAGGAAAGCGATGTCGTGCGCTGGCCCGATCCCGGGCGGGACCGCTAAGACCGCCGGTAGAACCGAAACTTACCCGCTACCCTGATCCATATCACGTCGCCGTTGTCGGTAAAGCCAGCCTGACCGCCTGAAGCACTCATCGGGAACATCTGCACCGTCGCGCCATTTCTGAGATCGATCAAAGCTGCCTGCACGACAAGGCTGCGCCTATTCGGCCATGAGATCAGGGCGTAACGCCCATTCGGGCTGATTTCGAGAATGTCGGCTTTCCAGAAATTCGTCACACTTTGGGTGATCGACCAGGCGGACTTACCGGTCGAAAGGGATATCGACTCGACCACGATACCGGCTCTCGGTTTCGGCGGTTCGGGCCTCGGGGCATGGGGATCCATTGGCCCGTCGAATATCTGGACTCCGTCCGGCTGGAGTTCGATCAAGCGGAGAAGTTGCTTGCCGGAGGGAAGAAGGGAAACCCGCTCATCCGTGCGGTTTCGAACGGGCAGTTCCACTGCGGGCAGACCTTGTGTCCAGTGGACCCGCGTTGCGCCGGCTCTTGTTCGAATCGTGACAACCGCGTGAACCCGGCCCGATGCGATCACTGCCATCACCGCCGCGAGCGAAAATCGCGGATCGCTTCCCGCCGGTCGTCCCTTGAGCGAATGGAGGGACGCCAATGACAGTCGATCAAGGATACTGCCCGTCGCCGTGTCGACCATTGCCAATTCAGGCGCGGGGTCCGGATGGGTCGGTTGATAGGTACCGCCGTGCGTCCCGAACTGAACGATAGCGATTGACGTGCCGGGGACCCACTGCACGGCGTCGAGCGGACCGGATGGAGAGAAAAAATCGGGGACCGGAAGGCGCGATCCGTCAAGTGACAGGCGTATGACCTTTCCACCCGAGGTGGGAAATCCGCTCGCAGCCTTTTCACGGGTCGTAGCCCAGAGCGACGTCGAATCCGGCGTCCACGCAATGGGCGCGGCAACGGTCGTTACCCGGAAATTGAGGCTTTGGGTCGACGCAGGGATAAAGCGATTTTGGCCGGAGCGAAGATCAACAATGGTGACACCAGCATGATCTGCCCATGCTGCATGGGTGCCGTCCGGCGATACGGAGGGCGGGGCGCTGTCATACACTTTCCCCGGATCGAAACAGCGGGCGGATAGCAACCTGTAGGGTCCCGCATCCGGCCGTTCGTCCTCGGTAGCCGGTGCGCGATAAGGCGAGCAGTTCGTCGTGGGTGCGACCGGTCGCCCGGCGTTAACGCCGGCCGCGGCAACGATCAAAAGGGGAAGCAGGAAGCCGTTCTGGCGCATGATGACTCCTGTCCGGTAGGATGCAGGCCCATTTGACTTCGGTCCAGCTTACGATCGGGTAAACCCGATCGTCGCAATCCATCTACTTCGTGGGAAGTCCCATTACCCCGCCGCCTTCGCCAGCCCGCGCGAGATCTGCAGCGCGGCGTTCAGGCGGGCCTGCGGGTCGCCGAAGCTGCGGCTGATCACCAGTTTCATGTCGGGACGCAGCTTGGCAGTGCCGTTGAGCTTGTCGACATAGGCGAGCAGCCCTTCGACGCTGGGGACCTCGTGGAAGCTGACGATCGCGCCCTTGGCGCCGACGTCGATCTTGGCGATGCAGGCTTTCTTGGCGTTCAGCTTCGCCTCGATCAGTTGCAGCAGGTTGCTGGTGGCGACCGGCAGCTTGCCGAAGCGGTCGATCAGTTCGGTGGCGAAGGCGTCGATGCCGGCGCGATCCTCGACATCGTTCAGGCGGCGATAGAGGCCCATGCGCAGGTCGAGGTCGGGGACATAATCCTCCGGAATCAGGATCGGCGCGTCGACGGTGATTGTGGGGGAGAAGTCCTTGGGCTTGTCGTCGCGAAGACCCCCGGCCTTGGCGTCGAGGATCGCTTCCTCGAGCATCGACTGGTAGAGTTCGAAGCCGACTTCCTTGATATGGCCCGATTGTTCGTCGCCCAGCATGTTGCCCGCGCCACGCTGGTCGAGGTCGTGGCTGGCAAGCTGGAAACCGGCGCCCAGCGATTCGAGGTCGGAGAGGACCTTGAGGCGCTTTTCCGCCGCTTCGCTGACCAGCCGTTCGGGGGGCGTGGTCATATAGGCATAGGCGCGGGTCTTCGAACGGCCGACGCGGCCGCGCAGCTGGTAGAGTTGTGCCAGGCCGAACTTGTCGGCGCGGTTGATGATGAGCGTGTTGGCCGAGGGAATGTCGAGGCCGCTCTCGACGATGGTGGTCGATACGAGCAAATCGTAGCGCTTGTCGTAGAAGGCCGACATGCGTTCCTCGACCTCGGTCGGCGCCATCTGGCCATGGGCGACGACGTAGCGGATTTCGGGAACTTCCTCCGACAGGAACTTCTCGATCTCGGGCAGGTCGGCGATGCGCGGGGTGACGAAATAGGCCTGTCCGCCGCGATAATGTTCGCGTAGCAGCGCCTCGCGCAGGACCACCGGGTCCCATGGCATGATGTAGGTGCGCACCGCGAGGCGATCGACCGGCGGGGTCTGGATCACCGATAGCTCGCGCAGGCCCGACATCGCCATTTGCAGCGTGCGCGGGATCGGGGTGGCGGTCAGCGTCAGGACGTGGACGTCGGCCTTCATCGCCTTCAGCCGTTCCTTGTGCGTCACGCCGAAACGCTGTTCCTCGTCGACGATGACCAGCCCCAAGCGTTTGAAATCGACCTGTTTCGACAGCACGGCATGGGTGCCGACGACGACGTCGATCGTGCCGTCGGCAAGGCCGTCGCGGACCTTCTTCGCCTCGGTCGCGGTGACGAGGCGGCTGAGGCGGCCGACTTCGATCGGGAATCCTTCGAAGCGGGCCTTGAAATTGTTGTAATGCTGGCGGGCGAGAAGGGTCGTCGGGCAGACGATCGCGACCTGCATCCCAGCCATGGCGGCGACGAACGCGGCGCGGAGCGCGACCTCGGTCTTGCCGAAGCCCACGTCGCCAACGACGAGGCGGTCCATCGGGCGGCCTGCGCCCAAGTCTTCGAGCACGTCGGCGATGGCGCGTTCCTGATCGTCGGTTTCCTGATACGGGAAACGGTCGACAAAGGCGGGGTAGCCGCCGCTATCGGGTTCGGCGACCTCGGCCGGGCGCATCGCGCGTTTCGCGGCAGTGGCGATCAGGTCGCCCGCGATTTCGCGGATGCGGTCCTTCATCCGCGCCTTGCGCCGTTGCCATGCCTCGCCGCCCAAACGGTCGAGCGAGGCGCCTTCCTCGCCCGCGCCGTAGCGGCTGAGGACTTCGAGATTTTCGACCGGCACGTACAGCTTGTCGCCGCCGGCATATTCGAGCTGGACGCAGTCGTGGGGGGCCTTGGCCACCGGGACCTGGGTCAGCCCGACATAGCGGCCAATGCCGTGATCGGCATGAACGACGAGGTCGCCGGGGGAAAGGGTGGCAAGTTCCTGCAGGAAGGCGTCGGTGTTCTTGCGCCGCTTGGCGCGGCGGACGAGACGATCGCCGAGCATGTCCTGTTCGGTGAGGACCGCCACGTCGGCGCTGGTGAAGCCGTGGTCGAGGGGGAGGACGACGAAGGAGACGGTCGACTTGGCACCGCCCAGCGCCCGTTGCCATGTCTCGACGGTCGAGACGCCGGTCAGGTCGTGATCGGCGAGCAGGCCCATCAGCCGTTCGCGTGCACCCTCCGAATAGCTGGCGAGGATCGGCTTGCGGCCCTGTTTGCGCAAGGACGCGATGTGGTCGACGACGGCTTCGTAGATATTCGCCTGTTGCGTGCGTTCCGGCGTGAAGTCGCGGGGGCCGTCGACTTCGAAATCGACCGAGGTGGCGCTGTCGGGGGCGTGGAAGGGCGTGACCTGATGCGCGGCGGTGTCCGACAGGCGGTCGGCCCATTCGTCGGCCGACAGGTAGAGTGCGGCGGGGAGAAGCGGGCGGTAGCTGCCCGGGTCGTTGGTCTGCGCGCGGACACGGTTGGTGTGATAGTCGGCGATCGATTCGAAGCGCTGTTCGGCGGCGGCGGGAACGCCGGCGTCGCGGACGATGACCGCTTCGGGCGAGAGGTGGTCGAAGAAGGTTTCGAGGCGTTCTTCGAAAAAGGGCAGCCAGTGCTCCATGCCCGACAGGCGGCGGCCGTCGCTGATCGCCTGATAGATCGGATCGCCGGTCGCGGTCGCGCCGAACTTTTCGCGGTAGCGGGTGCGGAAGCGCTTGATTGAATCCTCATCGAGCAGGGCTTCGGAGGCGGGGAGCAGGGTGAAGCCGTCGACGCGGCCGGTGGTGCGCTGGTCTTCGGGCGAGAAGGTGCGGACGGTTTCGATCTCGTCGCCGAAGAAATCGAGGCGCAGGCCGGAGTCGGAGCCGGACGGCCACAGATCGACGAGGCCGCCGCGGACGGCGAACTCACCGGCGTCGTGGACGGTATCGACGCGGTTATAGCCGTTCGCCTGCAGCAGCGCGGAGAGGCGGGGGAGCGAGATGCGCTCGCCCGGCGCGAGGCGGGCGACGAGCTGGCGGATGCGGAACGGGGTCAGCGTCCGCTGGGTCGCGGCGTTGACGGTGGTGACGATCAGGCGCGGGCCTTTGGCCTTCGACTGGAGCGAGTGGAGCGCGGAGAGGCGCTCGGCCATCGAGCGCAGCGTCGGGCTGGCGCGGTCGTAGGGGAGGCAGTCCCAGGCCGGGAACTGGAGCACCGACAGGTCGGGGGCGAAGAAGGGTGCGGTGGTCGCAATGGCGCGCATCGCCGCTTCGTCGGGGGCGATGTAGACGAGGTCCCCCTTTGCGCCGCGGGCGAGGTCGGCGAGGAGGACCGGGAGGAAGCCTGTGGGCACGCCCGCGAGGGTCAGCGAGCGGGGGGCGGACAGGATTTTGGAGAGGTCGGGCATTTGTTACCTTTGGCCCTCTCCCCTTCAGGGGAGAGGGTTGGGAGAGGGGAATGCGGGCGCTTCGTTACTGCCCCTCTCCCCGACCCTCTCCCCTGAAGGGGAGAGGGAGATTGTTCAGTTCAGCGGCTGACCGGCACGAAATCCATCTTCCGCATGGCATGCAGCACCGGATGGTCGAACTGCGCCGGAGCCGGCTGGACGCCCATCGCCCACGCCATGATGTCGACATCCTGTTCCTCGAGGAACGTTTCGAACCAGTCCATGTCGGTATCGCTCCACGTCGCCGAATGCGCGTCGAAATAGCCGCCGATCATCAGGTCGGCTTCGCGGGTGCCGCGATGCCAGCTACGGAATTTCAGGCGCTTCAGCCGGGTTTCGCGGTCCATGACGTTCCAATGCAATTGCGCCGCCGGACGCTGGCAGCGACCGTCGGTTGGGATATAGGACCAAGTAGTCATGCGTCCCGAACTCCTCAACCCGCTGTTTGCCGAAGTCACCTCGCTGAAAGGGGTCGGCCCGGCGCTGGCCAAGCCGCTGGAGCGGTTGAAGTTGTCGCGGGTGGCCGATGTGGCGTTCCACCTGCCGACCGGCTGGGTCGACCGGTTGAAGCGGAACGAGCTGATGGAACAGGATGCGGGGCGGGTGATCGCGATCCCGCTGACCGCCGTCGATTACCGGGTGAGCGCGGGGCGCGGGCCGACGCGGGTGCGTGCCGCCGACAAACACGGCAATATCGTCAACCTGACCTATTTCGGCGGATCGTCGGGCTGGGTGAAGAAGCTGTTCCCGCTGGGCGAGACGCGGCTGGTGTCCGGCAAGCTGGAGACGTACGGGCAGGAGTTGCAGATAGTCCATCCCGACCATGTGCTGCCTGAGGCGGAGGCGGACAGCCTGCCCGAGCGGGAAGCGATCTATCCGCTGTCCGAAGGGCTGACATCGCGCCGGGTCGGGCAATTGGCGGCGCAGGCGATCGAGCGCGCGCCCGACCTGCCCGAATGGATCGAGCCTAGTTTGCTCAGCAAACATCAGTGGCCGGCGTGGAAGGAAGCGTTGGCGCGCATCCATGCCGATCCGGCGGATGCGAAGGCGCGGGAGCGGCTGGCCTATGACGAGGTGTTCGCCAATCAGTTGGCGCTGCTGTTGGTGCGGGGCGAGGCGCGGGCGCGTAAGGGGCGGGCGCTGACCGGGGACGGGCGGCTGCGCGCGAAACTCGACCTGCCATACAAGCCGACCGGCGCGCAGTCGCGGACGATCGGCGAGATCGAGGGCGACATGGCGCAGACCCAGCCGATGCTGCGGCTGCTGCAAGGCGATGTCGGGTCGGGCAAGACGCTGGTCGCGTTGATGGCGCTGCTGATCGCGGTCGAGGGCGGGGCGCAGGGGGCGTTGCTGGCGCCGACCGAAATCCTGGCGCGGCAGCATTATGCGACGTTGCAGCGGCAGTTGGCGGGGACCGGCGTCACCGTCGCCGCGCTGACCGGACGCGACAAGGGGCGCGTGCGCGAGGGCGTGTTGATGGGGTTGGCCGACGGGTCGATCGACATTCTGGTCGGCACGCACGCGATCTTTCAGGAGGCGGTAGCCTATCGCGACCTGGGGCTGGTGGTAGTCGACGAACAGCATCGCTTCGGCGTCGCGCAGCGGATGATGTTGCAGGCGAAGGCGGCGCGGCCACCGCATCTGCTGGTGATGACCGCGACGCCGATCCCGCGGACGCTGACGCTCGCCCAATATGGCGAGATGGACGTCAGCCGGCTGGACGAGATGCCGCCGGGGCGCGAGCCGATCGAGACGGTCGTGATGTCCGAGGACAAGCTGGACGCGGTGGTCGATGGGCTGGCGCGGCATTTGTCGGCGGGCAAGCAGGCGTACTGGGTATGCCCGCTGGTCGAGGAGAGCGAGAAGTCCGACCTGGCGGCTGCCGAGGCGCGGGCGGAGGCGCTGCGGCAACGCTTCGGCGACAAGGTCGCGCTGGTCCATGGGCGGATGAAGCCGCTGGAGAAGGACGCGGTGATGGCCGAGTTCGCCGCGGCGCGCGCGGGCGTGCTGGTGGCCACGACGGTGATCGAGGTCGGGGTCGACGTGCCCAATGCGACGCTGATCGTGATCGAGGCGGCGGACCGCTTCGGGCTTGCCCAGTTGCACCAGTTGCGCGGGCGGGTGGGCCGGGGCGGGGGCAAGTCGGTGTGCCTGTTGCTGCGGGGGAACAGCCTGTCGGAAACGTCGCGGGCGCGGCTGGCGCTGATGCGCGAGAGCAACGACGGGTTCCGGATTGCCGAGGAGGATCTGCGGCTGCGCGGGGGTGGCGAGTTGCTCGGCACGCGGCAATCCGGGGAGGCGGTGTTCCGGCTGGCGACGCCGGAGATGCTGGGCGAGTTGCTGCCGGTGGCGAATGCCGATGCGCGGTTGCTGGTGGATCGGGATGGCGGGTTGGAAGGGCCGAGGGGGCAGGCGGCGCGGGTGGCGCTGTATCTGTTCGAGCGGGATGCGGGGGTTGGGCGGTTGCGGTCGGGGTGATCGGCCATAGGCCGTATCCCCGCGCAGGCGGGGATCCAGAGCCGCGGTCGTTGCGCCTTGTTACCCTGGACCCCCGCCTTCGCGAGGGTACCGGAAGGACAGCGTGGCTTGCCACTAAGCCACCGTCATTCCGGCGGAGGCCGGAATCCATTGTGTCGGGCGTTCTCGATGGAGCCGCTACGTCTCCGCATCCGTGGATTCCGGCTTTCGCCGGAATGACGATAGTTGCTCGTGCGGGATCAAGCGGATAGCTCCCGCGCCATGAACGCCCTTGCTCCGCTCCTCGTCGCCCTGCTGGGTGGTATCGGCCTTGCCGTGCAGCCGCCGACCAATGCCGCGCTGGGGCGGAGTATCGGGTCGGTGTTGCTCGCGGCGCTGGTGTCGTTTGCGGTGGGGACGCTGATCCTGATCGGGGTGTGGTTGATCGCCGATCGGACGCCGCTGGCGAACCTGCGCGAGGCGCGGTCGTGGATGTTTCTGGGCGGGGCGTATGGGGCGTTCTTCGTGTTGGCGGCGGCCTTTGCCGCGCCGCGGCTGGGGCTGGCGTCGATGCTGACGATCATGATCGCGACGCAGCTGGTCGCGGCGCTGGTGATCGATCGGTTCGGGTTGATCGGGTTGCCCAAGGCGCCGATCAGTGGGGTGCGGCTAATTGGGGTGGCGTTGGTGTTGGTTGGGGCGGTGTTGGTTCGGCGGGGGTAGGGTGCGCTCGCCTCAATCCTTATCTCCACCCGTTCGCTTCGAGCGTAGGTTCGAGCTTGTCGGGAACCGTAGTCGAGAAGGGGTTGCCCAAATGACCGGGTTCTCGACGGGCGCTTCTCGACAGGCTCGAAGCTGCTCGAACCGAACGGGGTGGGCGGGGCTAAGCTGCCTTACCCCGCCGGCGTCAGCAGCCCGTGATGCTTCTTGCCCGCCGATACCCGCACCGGCGCTTCCACCGCGATCAGCTGCGCTTCGTCGACGACCTTTTCGCCATCGACCCGTGCGCCACCGCCCTTGATCAGGCGGCGCGCTTCACCCTTCGACGCGGCGAGGCCCAGCGCGACCAGCGCGTCGACCACGGTGATCCCGCCCGCCACCGCGAAGGTCGGCAGCGTGTCGCCTGCCGATCCCTCCTCGAAGGTCCGGCGTGCCGTCTCGGCCGCACCGGCGGCGGCGTCGGCGCCGCGGCACATGGCGGTGGCTTCGTTGGCGAGGATCTTCTTGGCCTCGTTGATCTCGGCGCCCTGCAACGCTTCGAGCCGGGCGATTTCATCGAGTGGCAGGTCTGTGAACAGGCGGAGGAAACGGCCGACGTCGCGGTCGTCGGTGTTGCGCCAGAATTGCCAGTAATCGAAATGGGGCAGCTGATCCTCGTGCAGCCACACCGCGCCCGACATTGTCTTGCCCATCTTGCCACCGTCCGCCGTGGTGATGAGCGGGGTGGTGACGCCATAGACGTCGGTCCCGTCCATGCGGCGCGACAGTTCGATGCCGTTGACGATATTGCCCCACTGGTCGCTGCCGCCCATCTGCATGCGGCATCCATGGCGGCTGGACAATTCGCGGAAGTCGTAGGCCTGCAGGATCATGTAGTTGAATTCGAGGAAGGACAGCGACTGTTCGCGGTCGAGGCGCAGCTTTACCGAATCGAACGACAGCATCCGGTTGACGCTGAAATGCTGCCCGACCTCGCGCAGGAACGGGATGTATTCCAGCTTGTCGAGCCAGTCGGCATTGTCGACCATCACCGCGTCCGAAGGTCCGTCGCCGAAGGTCAGGAAGCGTTCGAAGATGCGCTTGATCGACGCGACGTTGCTGGCGATGCCGTCCTCGGCCAGCAGCTTGCGCGCTTCGTCCTTGAAGCTCGGATCGCCGATCTTGCCGGTGCCGCCGCCCATCAGCACGATCGGCTTGTGGCCGGTCTGCTGCATCCGGCGCAGCAGCATGATCTGCACCAGGCTGCCGACGTGCAGCGACGGGGCGGTCGGATCGAAGCCGATATAGCCGGGCACGACCTGCTCGCTCGCCAGCGCGTCGAGGCCGGCGGCGTCGGTCAGCTGATGGATATAGCCCCGTTCGGACAGGGTGTTGAGCAGGTCGGACGAATAGGTCATGCGCGTTCCCTTAGCGTCGCGGGCGCACCCAAGTCCACGTATCTCGACTTCGGCACGGTTCAGGCGATATTGAGAATGTCCATTTGCGCGGAGATGCCCCCTTGCTTGCGATCGGCCTGATGTCTGGAACCTCGCTCGACGGGATCGACGCGGCACTGATCGAGACCGATGGCGAGGGGGAGGTGCGGCCGGTCGCGTTCGTCGGCACGCCCTATAGCGACGAGGATCGTGCGACCCTGGCGTCCGCGACCGAACTGGCGCTGCTGTTCGACGATCCGGGCGAGCATCCGCTGATCGAGCGGGCGGAGGAACTGCTGACCCGCACCCACGCCGCCGCCGTCACCGCGCTGCTGGAGAAGGCCGGCGTCGAGGCGCGGAGCGTCGACGTGATCGGCTATCACGGACAGACGGTGGCGCATCGCCCGGACAAGGGCTGGACGTGGCAGCTGGGCGATGGTGCGGCGCTGGCGGCCGCGACCGGGATCGACGTCGTCGCCGATCTGCGCGTGGCGGACGTGAAGGCCGGCGGGCAGGGCGCGCCGTTGCTGCCCATCTATCACGCGGCGCGGGCGGCGGGCATGGACAAGCCGGTGGCGGTGCTGAACCTTGGCGGGGTCGGCAACGTCACCTATGTCGGCGAGGGCGACGAGCTGATCGCGTTCGATACCGGGCCGGCCAACGGACTGGTCGACAGCTGGGTCGAGGCGGAGAGCGGCGCGCGCTACGACGAAGGCGGGGCGCTGGCGGCGGGTGGCAAGGTGGACGAGGCGGTGCTGACCGCGATGCTCGACCATCCGTTCTTCGAACTGCCGCACCCCAAGTCCTTGGACCGGCACGACTTCACCATCCAGCCGGCGCGCGGGCTGTCGGCGGCGGACGGGGCGGCGACGCTGACCGCCTTTACCGCCGCCTGTGTTGCCGAGGCGCTCGACCAGTTGCCGGCGCGGCCGAAGCGGCTGTTGGTCGGCGGCGGCGGGCGGCATAATCCGGTGATGCTGCGCATGATCGGCGAGCGGTGCGGCGTGACGGCCGAGCCGAGCGACGTGCTGGGCTGGGACGGCGATGCGCTGGAGGCGGAGGGGTTCGCCTATCTGGCGGTGCGGTCGCTCAAAGGGCTGCCGATCACCTTTCCGGGGACGACCGGCGTGGCGGCGCCGCTGACCGGCGGCGTGCTGTATCCGGCACCGCGCGCGGGGCTGGCGCTGCGGCTCGTCAGCGCTTAACGGCCCTTCATGCTGACCGGCCTGATTTTCGCGACCGAAGAAGCCGAACACCAGCCCGGCGTGCTGGCGGCGACATTGCCCTTTGGCGGCATGACCCTGATCGAATATCAGGCGCGGCTGCTGGTCGCGGCCGGTGCCGGGCAGTTGCTGGTCGCGGTCGGGCGGGTGACGCCCGCGCTGGCGGCGGCGGTCAACCGGATCGGGCGGCGCGGGGCGACGGTCGATATCGTGCGGTCGGCCGAGGAAGCGAAGGCGAAGGTCCACCCGCTCGCCACCATCGTCGCGCTGGCCGACGGGCTGGTCACGACCGACGCGGTGGTCGAGGGGATGGCGCTGGAGCCGGTCGACACGCTGCTGGTCACGCCGACCGGCGATGCGACCTCGGTCGAGCGGGTCGATGCCGAGCATTGCTGGGCCGGGGTCGCGACGCTGTCGGTCGACCGGCTGGACGATGCCGCCCGGCTGCCGCGCGAATATGATTTTCAGTCGACGCTGCTGCGCGTCGCGACCCAGGCACGCGCGGCGCATGTCCTGCTGCCGGCCAAGGCGGTGCGCTCGGGACATGGCGTGGAGCGCGATGCGGGCACGCTGGAGGTGCGGAGCAAGGACGTGCTGGCGTCGCTGGCCGAACAGCGGACGGGGTGGATCGACCGGTACGTCTTCACGCCCGTGTCGCGGTTGCTGCTGCCGCTGCTGGTGCGGCGCAAGGTGCCCGATGTCGCGATCGGTGCGGCGGGCGGGGTGCTGGGCGTCGCGGGGCTGGCGGCGATCCCGTTCTGGAGTGCGGGGGCGGCGACGGTGCTGCTGTTCCTGGCGATGGTCGTGCTGTCGGCCGGGTCGCTGCTCGGATGGTTGCGCGGCGAGGACGGGCATGCCGCGTGGCAGGAACGCGGGGTCGATGTGTTCGGCGTGGCCGGGGTGCTGGGCATCGGGCTGGTCCAGTCGCTGATCGTGCAGGCCGGGACGGCGGGGGTGCTGGCGCTGGTCGGCGTGGCGGCGACGATCCTCGCGCGGCGCTCGCCCGCCGTCCGCCCGCCCTGGGCCGCGACGCCGGCGACGGCGTTGGTACTGCTCGCACCGTTCGCACTGGCGGGAACATCGACGATCGGGCTGGCGTTGGTCGCGCTGCACGCGGGCATTACCCTTGCCCACGCCATCGAAAATCTGCGGCGCGAGGCTTAGCTTAGCCTTAACCGGGTAAGGTTAAAGCCGGAACCATGTCCATCGACCCGATCGATTCCCGCGAGGCCAGCGCTGCCGCCATTCTGCTGCTGGACCATGTCGCTGCAGCGGAGCGGGCGGGGCATCGGCGGCTGCGCGCGGCGGCCGAGCATTTCCATCTGCCCGACGATGCGCGGATCGACGACCGGACCGCCGCCGCGCTGGACGCGGTGATGCGGGCGATGGTCGGCGGCATCGATGCGACGGTGCGGGATCACGCCATCCGGCTGTTGACCGCGCGGGGGCAGGCGGCGCTGGCGCAGGGGCTGCGCGGGGCGGGATCGCCGTTCGACCGGGTGGTGCGGGCCGGGCTGTTCCGCGACCCGGCGCTGTTCGGCGAGTTGTTCGCGCGGGTGCGGCTGGATGCGATCGCGCAGGGGTTGCCGGTGATGGTCACGGGCGCTGGCGACGGGCCGACGATGGTCGCGCGGCTGGCGCAGTCGAGCGACCGGCTGGTCGCCGCGGCGGCCGTGTCGATGCTGGCGGCGCAGGCGCGGCGCGGGGGCATGGTCGTGGGAGTTCCGGCGGCGGTCGAACTGGTCCGGCCGCTGTACGCGCGACTGGCATGGTGGGTCGCGGCGGCGCTGCGCGAGATGGCGGGTGCGGGCGAGCAGATCGCGATGGTCGATGCGGCGCTGGCCGAGTCGGTGCGACGGGCGATCGACGCGCAGAGCGAGCTGGTCCCGCTGGAGGTCGCCGCGATGCGGTTGGCGCAGGCGATCGAGCCGCAGGGCGAGGAAGTCGGGGCCTTGCTGGCCGAGGCGATCGGCGACGGGCGGCTGATCCTGTTCACGGCACTGGTCGCGCGGGCGAGCGGGCTGGCGTTCGAACGGGTGCGCGATCTGGTGATCGACCCGGACGGTGCGCGGCTCTGGGTCGTGCTGCGCGCGCTCGCGGTCGACCGGGCGACGATCGCGCGGATCGGCTTTGCACTGGCCGAGTCCGAACCGGTACGCGATGTCGAGGGGTTCGCCGATCGGATCGACGTCATCATGGAAGTGACGCCCGACGCCGCGCGCATCGCGCTGGCGCCGATGGCGCTGGATGCCGATTATCACGCGGCGATGCTGGCGCTGGGGGCGGGGGCGTGAACGATCATCGCCCCGGTGCGGCGCCCGCGATCGGACGATTGTCGGCCGACGGGCTGCTGCTCGATGCCGAGCCGCGTCTGGCCGAACTGAACCGCCGCGCCGGCGGTGCCCCGGGACAGCCGGTCGCGGTGCCGCAGATCGCCGCGCTGGTGCGGCTGGTGCAGCGGCTGGGCATCGCGCTCACCCGCCCGATCGTCGCCGCCGATGGCGAGGACGATATCGCGCTGACGGTGCGGGCCGAGCCGGACGAGCTGGGCATCAGGCTGGAGGTGAGCGGCTGGCAGGCGGGCGCACCGTGGGAGGCCGAGCCGGCGCATCGGCGCGAGGCGGATTTCCTGCGTTCGGATGCCGACTGGCTATGGACCACCGATGCCGCGCTGCACCTGACCCATGTGTCGGATCATGCCGCCGCCCGGCTGGGCTTCGATCCGCAGGCGGTGCTGGGCCAGCCGATCACGCGGCTGTTCGCGCTGAACGACGATGGCGATGGGGGCTTTCCGATCCTGAGCGCGCTGGCGGCACAAGCGTGGTTCGACGGACAGGAAGCGGCGATCCGCGGGACGGCGCATCGCGTCCGGCTGTCGGCGGTGCCGCGCGCCGATGCCAATGGCCAGTTCGCCGGGTTCGACGGCGCGGCACGCGACCTGTCGCCAGGGGACGTGCCGGCGCAGCCGGACGAGGTTGCATCCGACCTGCCCGACGGGTTCAGCCGCCGGATCGGCCGGGCGCTGCGCGATCCGCTGGGCCGGATCATCGCCAATGCCGACAGCATGTCCGCGCAGGCCGACGGGCCGCTGCGCGACGATTACGTCGCCTATGCTGCAGATATCGCCAGCGCGGGGCGGCATCTGCTGGGGCTGGTCGATGATCTGGAGGATCTGTCGGCGATCGAGCGGGCGGACTTCGCGGTCGCGGTCGAGGACCTCGACCTGGCCGATGTCGCGCGGCGCGCGGCGGGGTTGCTGGCGGTGCGCGCGGCGCAGGGCGATGTGCGGATCGAGCGCCCGTCGTTCGACGAAGCCATGCCGGCGAGCGGCGAGTTTCGCCGCGTGCTGCAAATCCTGGTCAACCTGATCGGCAATGCGGTCCGCTATTCGCCGCCCGGCGGGACGGTATGGATATTGCTGGAACGCGACGGCGACGATGCCTGCGTGATCGTCGGCGATCAGGGCAAGGGCATTGCCCCCGCCGATCAGGAGCGCATCTTCGCGAAGTTCGGGCGGGTCGACCCGACCGAGGCGGGGGGCAGCGGGCTGGGGCTATACATCGCGCGGCGGCTGGCGCGGGCGATGCGGGGCGACATCCTGGTCGACAGCGCGCCGGGGCAGGGGGCGCGGTTCGTCCTGATGCTGCCGGGCCGGTTCGCCCCGGACTGAACGCACCGAAGGATCGACCCGGCTGGTCCGATATGGCATCGGACCGTCGATGGGACGCAGATCGGATCACAGCCGGCAGGAAATCGAACAGATGCTCCTGACCGAAGGGCATCGTCATCTGGCCGAAGTTGGGTTCGCCCGGTTTTCCGCGCGCGAGGTGGCCAAGCGGATCGGTTATTCGATCGGCACGCTCTACAATGTGTTCGGCAGCTATGACCGGTTTCTGGTCGCGCTCAACACCCGCACATTCCAGCTATGGGCGCGCGACCTGACCGCGGCGCTGGCCGCCGGGCCGGAGGATCGCATCCGCTGCCTGGTGGAAAGCTATTTCACCTTCGCGAGGACCAACCGCAATTTGTGGCGGGCGATCTACGAACATCACCTGCCGGACGATTTCGTGATGGAGGAGGCGCAGGGCCGGCAGCGCGGCGAGCTGACCCGGATCGTCGTCGACGAGGTCGCGGCCGCGCTGGGCCCCGATCATGCCGATCGGGCGGCGACGCTGGCCCGATCGCTGGTCGCCACGGTGCATGGTCATTGCCTGTTCGACATTACCGGCAGCTTCGCGCTGATGGGCGAGCACGAGCCGGTGGAGATGGCGCTGACGCGGGTGCGGGAGTCGCTGGCGGCCGCTGCCGATTGACGCCTCAGGCGAAGGCGGCGTCGACCAGCGTGCGGAACCGGGTAAAGGCATCGCGGGCGGCGGCGATCATGCGGTCTTCGTCCTCGGCAGTCATCGTCGCGTCGTCGATCCGCGCGGTGAAGCGCCGCCAATGCGCCGCACGCCCTTCGGGATGACCGGCGAGATGGCGTGCGCCATGATCGGTCGACAGGCCGATCCGCTGCGCTGCCTTCAGCAGGAAGGCCGCGCCCAGCGACGATCCTTCGGCGACGTAGAGCCAGCCGAGCGACGTCGACATGTCGACAGGCTCTACCGGTCGAGCGTCGGGCACAGCCGGTAGCGGCAGGGTGAGGTCGGCAATGTCCGCCGCGATCGCCGCCGATCGGTCGCGTTCCGCCAGATCCGGGATCAGCGCCTGCATCGTGGGTGCGGCATAGAGCGGCGCGAGGGCATCGTGAAACGCCTGCTGCGCGCGCAGGAAGCAGACATAGCGTGCAGGCGACGAGAAGGGATCGAGGGCCATGATCCGCTGGTCCAGCGTATCGTGGATCGTCGCGGTCGCGGCTTTCAATCGTTGCGAACGGGTAAGGTCGGTCGTCACCCGCTACCGCTTATCCGCCTTTGGCCGGAGGTGCAAAGGCTTGCGCCCCCGGCCGATCGATCAGAACAGGCCGTCGTCGTCGTCGTCGGTTTCGACGACGGCGGTCGTGACGGCGAAGGCATGGGGCACGTTGGCGGTGTGGACGTCGCGTTCCTGCGCCATGGTGTAGAGCGCGAAAATCTGCGGCAGCAGGCCGGCAAGTGCGGCATGGGCTTCGTCCGACAGCTGGTCGATGTGCGGCGCCGCCGACAGCAGGATCGCCGCCTGACGCATGTTCGCGCCCAGTTGCAGCTCGGCGCCGATCTCGTCGCCGGCGATCGTCAGCAGTTCGATCAACTGGCGGGCATCGTCGCCGCCCTCGCGAACGGCCAGATCGGTGCGCTGGCATCCTTCGCGGATGACGACCAGCGCCTGCGACAGCTTGGTCCCCATGTCGCTGTCCCCCTCGACCCCGCGCTTCTGGGCGAGGAGCGCGTTGACGTCGGACAGTTCGCGGATCGGCTGGCCGATGCCGCGCATCGCATTGCCGAGCGAATGGGCATAGATATCGACTTCGCCCGCGACGACCGACACCGCCTTGCCCAGATCGCCATGGCGGCGGCACAGCAGGCGGGTGTTGGTGGCGATGTCCTGCACGTTGAACTGCACGCGTTGCAGCTGTTCGAGGCGGCCGGTCAGTTCGTCGACGGTTTCGGTGATGAGGCCCAGCATCGCGCCGGAGCGATGGTCGGCTTCCTGCAACTGCACGGTGATGATCGCGACTTCGCCCACGGCCTCCTCGATCTGGACGAGGAACGGGCGGCCGTTGCGCCCGGTGCCGTCGTCGATCAGGTCGAGCAGCGCGGCGGTGTCGGGCTGCAACGCCTTCAGGCTGGCGACGAGCAGCGCGGCGTCGCGGTCGAAATCGGCAGCGCTGGTTTCGAGCAGCGCGGCGAGCAGGTGGTGGACCACCGCCGTCACCTCGGCCTGCGGCGCCGGCGCCAGTTCGCGCGTGCAGCCGTCGAGCAGTTGCAGGCCCGACACGACATGCTCCAGCCGCTGCCGCGTGCTGTCGCCGACCTGCAACGCGCCGAGCATCGTCGCGACACGACCCTGCACGGTTCGCGCGATCTCCGCCACCTGCCGCGCCATCGATGCGACGTCGCCCAGATGGCCGTTGAGCGCGTCGGCATCGCGGGTAAGGCGCTGCGGCACGGCGGGCAGGATCTTGCGCGCCTCGGCGGCGAGCAGGCGGCCGGCCTGCTGCACGCTGCCGACGCTGCCCGACAGTTCCTTCAGCTTGGCGAGGAACCCTTCGAGATGTTCTTCACCGGTGGCAAGACGTTGCCCCATGTCGTTGACGAAGCCCACGAAAGCCGCCTCGCCCGATGCCGCGATCTTGATGTTCATGCCATAGATGTGCAGCACGCGAAGCGCCTGGCGCATGTCCATGACGTGATCGCGCAGTACCCGCGATGCCGCACCGATCCGGGCCATGTCCGCCTCACGCCCCGCCTGTACGACGGGCAGGGCGTCGAGCTGTCCGGCGACCGATTTCAGGCTCGACACCGCGATGCCAGCGACGCTTTCGTCGAGTGCGCCGGTGACGCCGTCGATCGAGTGGATGATACGGTCGATCGTCTCGATCGCGGTCGACAGGGTCGATCCGGCGCGGACGAACCGCGCGTCCATCCCCGCCGCGACCATCGCCAGATTGCGCTTCAGGTCGGACAGGTTCAGGGCTTCGGCGGTGTCGGTGTCGATGCGGATATGGTGCATGGCGTCAGTCCTGAACGGAGAAGGGGGCGGGGCGGGGCGCACCGATCATCGCGCGGTCGCCTGCAACAATTCGCGGGCGATGGCGCTGAGCGGGACGACCCGGTCGGCAGCGCCACGGGCGATGGCTTCCTTGGGCATGCCGAACACGACCGACGTCGCTTCATCCTGCGCGAAGGTGCGGGCGCCGGCCTGTTTCATTTCGAGCAGCCCGCGCGCGCCGTCGTCGCCCATGCCGGTCATGATGATCCCGACCGCATTCGACCCGGCGTTGCGCGCGGCGGAGCGGAACAGGACGTCGACCGACGGGCGATGGCGCGATACCAGCGGGCCTTCCTTGATCGCCACGACATAGCGCGCGCCCTGCCGCTCCAGCATCATGTGGCGCAGGCCGCCCGGCGCGATCAGTACGTGGCCGCGCATGACGGTGTCGCCATCCTCGGCCTCCTTCACATCGACCTGGCACAGGCCGTTCAGCCGCTTCGCGAAGGCGCGTGTGAAGCTTTCGGGCATGTGCTGCACGATGACGATGCCGGGCGAGTTGGCGGGCAACGCCTCCAGCACCTCGCGCAGCGCTTCGGTCCCGCCGGTCGAGGCGCCGATGCAGACGACCATCTCGGTCGTGCGGCTCATCGCCCGGCCGGTCGGCGGCGGCAGCACGGCATCGGCGGTGAGCTTTGCGGCGGGCGAGTTGAGCCGGCTGGCGCTGCGGGTGCGGACACGGGCGCGGGCGGCGCCCTTCACCGTTTCGCGAATCCGCATCTTGGCGTCGTTCAGATGGTCGGCGACACCCATGCGCGGCTTCAGGATGACGTCGACCGCACCGGCTTCCAGCGCCTGGAGCAGGGTTTCCGACCCTTCCTCGACCAGCGAGGAGCACATGACGACCGGGATCGGCTTCTGGCTCATCAGCTTGCGCAGGAAGGTGACGCCGTCCATGCGGGGCATCTCGACGTCGAGCGTGATGACGTCGGGAATTTCCTCCTGGATGTGGCGCGCGGCGGCGAAGGGGTCGGCGGCGGCGGCAATCACCTCGATCGCGGGGTCTTCGCTCAGGATCGCCGTCATCGCCTGGCGGACGCTGGCGCTGTCGTCGATGATCAGGACGCGGATCTTGGACATGTCAGTCTTTCGTGAAGACGGTGTAGGAGACGGTCCGGACGGGCAGGTCCATGCCGGCGATCGATTCCGAATGGCCGAGGAACAGATAGCCGCCGGGCCGCAGATTGGCGCACAGCCGGCGCACGACCCGCTCCTGCGTCTCCTTGTCGAAATAGATGAGCACGTTGCGGCAGAAGATGAGGTCCATCGGTTCGCCGACCGGATAGCGTTCCTCCATCAGGTTCAGCCGCGCGAAACCGATCGCCGAGCGCAGGGCCGGCACCATCCGCACCTGGTTCGCCTTGCGATCGCGCGAGACGGCGACATAGCGCTGGCGCAGCGACGCCGGCACCGGTTCGACCATTTCGGTCGGGTATATGCCGCGCCGCGCGGTTTCGAGGACGGTGGTGTCGATGTCGGTGGCGAGGATGCCATAGTCCACTCCGCTCTTCTGCGCGAACTGGTCGAGCACCATCGCCATCGTATAGGGTTCGGCACCGGTCGAGCAGGCCGCGCTCCACGCGCGGATGCGGCGCCGGCCGCTGTCCGCCAGCGTTGGCAGCGCGGTCTTTGCCATGAAGTCGAAATGGCCGGGTTCGCGAAAGAAGTCGGTCTTGTTCGTCGTCACCGCGTTGATCAGGTTGATGATCTCGTCGGGATGTGCGCTGCCGTCGAACAGATGGTCGCAATAGGCATCCAGCGTCGCGATGCCGACTTCGCGCAGCCGCCGTTGCAGCCGCCCTTGCAGCATCGTGACCTTGGTCGCGGGCATCTTGATGCCGGTCTTGTCATAGATCAGCGCCGACAGCTTCGCGAACTTGTGCGGGCTGAGCCGGTCGAGATCGGGGGAGGGGGCGGGCAAGGCGGACATAGGGCGGGTTCCATTCGATCGACGTGGCGGCGACGGTCACGTCGTCGGAGCAGGGAGAAGGGCGGTGCGGCGGTCAGGCCGCCCGACCGAAGTCGGCGTCTTCGTCGTCGCTGCCGCCCTGCGACAGGTCGAGCGCGAAGCCGCGTACGCGGGACTGCTGGTCGGCGATGCTGCCGCGACGGGCCTTGGGCGCAGGCTTGGCCTTGATCGCCTTGGCAGGTTTCGCCTTGGCGGGACGGACGACCGGGGCGGGCGCCGTTGCCCCTTCGGCAAGCTGGAAGAAGGCGATGCTGGCCTGAAGCTCTTCGGCCTGGCCGGCCAGCTGATCGGCGGTCGACGAAATCTCGTCCGAGGCGGAGGCGTTCTGCTGCGTCACCGTGTCGAGTTGTTGCAGCGCCTGGTTGATCTGCGATGCGCCGATATCCTGTTCGCGGCACGCGGCGCTGATTTCCGACACCAGTTCGGCGGTCCGGCGAATGTCGGGCACCAGCCGGGCGAGCATCTCGCCCGCCTCACCCGCGGCCTTGACCGTGTCGGACGAAACCGCGTTGATTTCGGCGGCGGCGTTCTGGCTGCGTTCGGCGAGCTTGCGGACTTCGGCCGCGACGACCGCGAAGCCGCGACCATGTTCGCCGGCGCGCGCCGCCTCCACCGCTGCGTTCAGCGCCAGCAGATCGGTTTGACGCGCGATTTCCTGCACGATGCCGATCTTTTCGACGATGGTCCGCATCGCACCTACCGCGCGATCGACCGCGATGCCGCTCGTTTCGGCGTCCTTCGACGACTGGCGCGCGATCTTTTCGGTCTGGGCGGCATTGTCGGCATTCTGTTTGATGTTCGCCGCCATCTCCTCCATCGACGACGATGCCTGTTCGGCGGCGGCGGCCTGTTCGGTCGCGCCCTGGCTCACCTGTTCGGCCGCGGCGGAGAGCTGCTGGCTGCCCGAGGCGACCTGATCCGAAGCGAAGGCGACCTCGCCCGCGAAGTGCGACAGATTGTCGACCAGACGGTTGATCGCGTCCTTCATCCGCTGATGATCGCCGTCGCACGCAATGTCGACGCGCCCGGTCAGGTCGCCGGTGCTGACGCGGTCGAGCACGCGGTTACCCTCGGCAATCGGCAGGATGATCGCGTCGAGCATGCCGTTGATGCCGGCGATGATCGCGGCATAATCGCCCGCGAACCGGGTGGCGTCGCCCCGCTCACCAAGCTGTCCGGCGGTCGCGGCACCGATCAGGCGCTGGATCTCGCCCGAGATTTCCTTGAAGTTGCGGCGGAGCGTTTCGATGGTGTCGTTGATGAACGCCTTCTTACCGGGGAAGGGTTCGAGCGTTGCTTCGAAATCGCCCTCCCCAAATGCCTTGATACAGGCCATCGCCTTCTTCTTCACCGCGATATGGCCGGCGACCATGGTATTGATGCCGGTCGCCATCGTGGCGAAATCGCCGGGGAATTTGTCGGCCGCGACCTGTACGTCGATGTCGCCGCGATCATGTTCGGCCGACATGTGGTTCATTTCGGCGATCAGCGTGCGCAGATTGCCGCGCAGCGTCTCGATCGCGCCGTTGATGAACGCCTTCTTGCCCGGCAGCGAGGCGAAGGGCGCGTCGAAATGGCCGTTCGCCAGTTCGCGGACGCAGCCCATTGCCGCCTTCTTGGTGTCGATATGGGCGCCGACCAGTCGGTTCACCTGATCCGCGATCCGGCCGACGTCGCCGGGGAACGTATCGGGCGCAAGCATGACGTCGATGTCGCCGCGATCATGTTCGGTGAGGACATGGACCATCGCCACTTCCAGCCGCGCGACCGGACCCAGCGCCGTGTCGAGCAGTGCGTTGACCGCCGCCAGCAGCTCGCGCGCCTCGTCGGTCGCGACGTCCTCGCGCAGGCGCTGCGACAGATCGCCGGCGGCGATCGATCGGGTCAGCGCATGGATTTCCGCGATCGCCGCGGCGGGCCGGGACGTGCGGTTGAAGTGCGACAGCAGCGACATGAATGGCATCCTTATTATTATGGTTGTCCAGGCCGTGGTCGGTCGGGCGTCTGTCCGCGCCGCATCCGTCCGGCGGACGCGGCGCGGGGCAGGTCAGGCGGCGGTGGCGAGGGTCGCGATCGCGCCGTCGTCGTTGGAGAAGACCTGCGCTGCGTCGATGATGACGACGAAGCCATCGGCTTCACGGACGACGCCGGCAATATAGTCGGACCGCCAGCGCAGCCCGATGTCCGGCGCGGCTTCGAGCCGTTCGCGTTCGAAGGTCGCGACCGCGATCACCCGGTCGACCACCAGGCCCAGCGACAGCATCCGGTCGGCCAGTATCACGTCGACGATCAGCACCCGGGTCGCCAGCGTCGGTTCGACCGCGCTGAGCCCCAGCCGCATCCGCAGGTCGATCATCGGCACACCCTGTCCCCGGACATCGGTGATGCCGAGCATCCAGGCCGGGCCGTTCGGCACGCGAAAGGCGGGGCGATAGTCGAGGATTTCGCGGACCATGGTCACCGGAACCGCGAACACTTCCTCACCCAGGCCGAAGGTCACGACCTGCATCGGCGTCTTGTCGGTCATGCGGCTTCTCCAAAGGCAGCGTCGTCGCTGTCGGGCCCGCCTTGCGTCAGGTCGAGTGCGAAGCCGCGTGCGCGGGCCTGCTGGTCGGCGACCGAGTTGGGCTTGGCGCGGCTGGCGGCGGGGGCCTTCGCCCGTGGTGCCGCCGGCTTGCGGGTGGCCGCCGGACGGCGGTTGCCATGGGCATGTTCGACGCGGAAGAAGGCGATGCTCTGCTGCAGTTCGTTCGCCTGACCCGCCAGTTCCTCGGAGGTCGAGGTGATCTGTTCGGATGCCGACGCGTTCTGCTGCGTGACGGTGTCGAGCTGTTGCAGCGCCTGGTTGATCTGTGCTGCGCCGATATCCTGTTCGCGGCATGCGGCGCTGATCTCTGCGACCAGTTCGGCGGTCCGGCGGATGTCGGGGACCAGCTTGGTCAGCATCTCGCCTGCCTGTGCCGCGGCCTGCACCGTGTCGCCCGACACCGCGCTGATTTCGGCAGCGGCGGTCTGGCTGCGTTCGGCCAGCTTGCGGACTTCCGATGCGACGACCGCGAAGCCCCGGCCATGTTCGCCGGCACGTGCCGCCTCGACCGCCGCGTTCAGCGCCAGCAGGTCGGTCTGGCGGGCGATTTCCTGCACGATGCCGATCTTCTCGGCGATGACCCGCATCGCACCGACCGCACGGTCGACCGCGACGCCGCTCGCCTCGGCGTCCTTCGACGACTGGCGCGCGATCTTCTCCGTCTGGGCGGCATTGTCGGCATTCTGTTTGATGTTGGCGGCCATCTCTTCCATCGAAGCGGATGCTTCTTCGGCAGCGGCGGCCTGTTCGGTCGCGCCCTGGCTCACCTGTTCCGACGAGGCGGAGAGCTGCTGGCTGCCAGCGGCGACATTGTCGGCCGCACCCGATGCGTCACCGACGACATTGCGCAGGCGTTCGACCATCGTCACCAGCGCATGGCCCAGCTTGTCCTTGTCCGACAGCGGGGTGTGGCTGACCGTCAGGTCGCCCTGTGCGATGGTGTCGGCCAGCGTCGCCGACTTGCGCAGCGAACCGGTCATGCGGTTGACGGTATCAACCAGGTCCTTGATCTCGTCGTTCGACGTGACGGTGACTTCGTTGTCGAGGTCGCCGATGGCAACCGCGTCCAGCGCAACGGTAATGCGCTTCAGGCCGCGCGAGACGGTCAGCGAAATCCAGACGGCACCGAGCACGGCGATGACGAAGGCGATGATGCCGGTGACGACCAGGACCATGCGGCTTTCGGCGTAGAGCACGTTGGTCGCCTCGTCGGCTTCCTTCATGTTCGCGCTCTGGAAATCGGTGAGCCGATCGACGCTGGCGTTCATCTTCTTGAGCAGCGGAACCTGCACCTCGTTCGACAGTCGCGTGGCCTCCTCGTTCTGGTTCGCCTTGCCCATGTCGCGGATGCGGTCGAAAACGGGCTTGAGTTCGGTCCAGCTCTTGGCGACTTCGACCCAGTAGGGCTTGCCGCTCTCGGACGCGAGCGACTGTCCCTCGGCGATCAGTTTGTCCACGCGGCCTTCGCCGGCAACTACCGCGTCATAATAGCCCTGCATCCGGCTGGCGTCGGTGTTGAGGATCAGCGACTGCTGATCCGCCAGCGCCTGGCTCTGTTCGGTATCGATCTGCTGCGCCGTCAGCGACTGGCGCGCCGGACCGGCGATAACATCGCTGATCGCGGTGTTCAGTGTGCTCATCTTGTTGATGCCGACGCCGATGACGACGGCGAGCAGTATGATGACGGCAGCAAAGGTGGCGGCCAATTTAACCTTGATCGTTGCACGCATGGAGACCCCCCCCCTAAATGGAATGTTAGTGGATCGACGTCCCCGCGACGTCGCCGCGCGTGATCGATTGGAAAATCGCATTCAGGTCGGGCAGGACGACGATATCGTCGTCGCCATGCCGGATCAGCGTGCGGACATGTTCGCGGCGCCAGCGCAGGCCGACGACCGGCGCGTCCTCGCTATGGGCGGCCGAAAAGGTCGCGACCTCGTGCACCTTGTCGGTGCGCAGGCCGAGGATGGTCGGCTCGCCGCCGAGCTCCGCCTCGATCACGACGATGCGGCTGTCCTTGGTCGTTTCCGGCACGCGCATCCCGAAGGCGAGGTGCAGGTCGGCCAGCGGAATGATCCGCCCGCGAAAGTTGATGACATGGCCGACCAGATCGGGTGCGCCGGGCACCCGCGTTTCGGGCATCATGTCGAGGATTTCGCGGACCAGCACCGCCTCGAGCGCGAAGCTTTGACCCCCCAAGTCGAAAACCAGCACCTCGAGCTGGCGGTCGCTGTTCCACGGGACCAGGCCCCCCGCCTGGCGTTGTTCATCCGGCTGCACGCAGCGTCTCCTCACGAGGCTGGCCGAGCGCGATGAGCTGGGCGATGTCGAGGATCAGCGCGACCTCGCCATCGCCGAGGATCGTTGCGCCGGCAAAGGTGGTGGCGTCGCGGTGAAGCGCCGACATCGGCTTGATCACCGTCTGGTGGTTGCCGATGATCTGGTCGACGACCAGCCCGACGCGGCCCATCGGCGTGGCGACGACCACGATCTTCTGGAACGGGTCCGGCCGGGTGTCGGTCGCGAACAGTTCGCGCAGGCGCAGGAACGGCACCAGCTTTTCGCGCAGCGTGATGAGGCTGCGGCCGCGATGGCGCATGTCGTCTTCCAGCGACAGCTCGATGCACTCCTCGACCGCGGTCAGCGGGATGACGTAGCGGCCGGTGCCGACCCGCACGAGCAGGCCGTCGATGATCGCCAGCGTCAGCGGAATGCGCAGCGCGATCAGCGATCCTTCGCCTTCGGTCGACTGGACGTCGATCGATCCGCGCAACCCTTCGATCGTGCGCTTCACCACGTCCATGCCGACGCCGCGGCCCGACAGGTTGGTGACGGTCGCGGCGGTCGAGAAACCGGGCGCGAAGATCATCTGGAGCAGTTCGTGGTCGGTGAGCGCCTGGTCGGGCTGGATCAGGCCGTTCGCTTCCGCCTTCGCACGGACGCGGGCGCGGTTGATGCCCCGGCCGTCGTCGCGGATGGTGATGACGACCTCACCTCCGGCCTGATGCGCGGCGAGGCGGACGGTGCCGGCGGCGGGCTTGCCGACGGCGGCGCGGTCCTCGGGCGTTTCGAGGCCGTGGTCGCAGCTGTTGCGGATCAGGTGGACCATCGGGTCGAACAGGCGTTCGATCACGGTCTTGTCGACCTCGGTCGCTTCGCCTTCGGTCTCGAACTCGATCGTCTTGCCGGTATCGCGCGACAGGTCGTGGATCAGGCGGCGGAAGCGCGAGAACAGCGATCCGACCGGGACCATGCGCAGCACCATCATGGTTTCGCGCAGTTCGCCGGCCAGCCGCTCGATCTCCTCGGAGACCGAGCGCAGCACGAGGTCCTGTCCATGGTCGGCAAGCTGCGAGAGGCGGCTCTGCGCGATCACCAGTTCGCCGACGCGGTCCATCAGCGCGTCGAGACGGCCGGCGGGGACGCGGACGCTTTCCTCGGCCTTGGCGGTCGAGCGGGCGGCGGGGCCGTCGGCACTGGCGGTGGCGGCCATGGCGACGACGGGTTCTTCGACGACGGCCGGTGTTTCGGCGATGGGCGCTTCCTCACCCTCGACCGCCAGCGGTTCGATGGTCAGGTCCATGTCGTCCATCACGAAGATGAACACGTCCTCGATATCGTCGCGCTTGATGTCGCCGATCAGCGTGACGTCCCAGCCGACATGGCATTCGGTGGGGACCAGCTGCGACGGCGGCGGGATGGCGTCGGTCCGCGCGACGACGGTGCAGTCGCCCAGCTCGCGCAATTCGTCGAGCAGCATCAGCGGATTGGTGCCGTTGGCCATGGCGTCGACCGGCAGCTTGAACGACACGGTCCAGCCGGTGCGGGCAGCCGTCGGGGCGGCAGCGGAAGTGACGCCCGATGCCTCGTCGATCGCCGCCTGCAAGCGGGCGAGGATCGCGTCGCCTTCCGCCTTGGGGGCGTCACCGTCGACCAGCGCACGCATATGGTCCTGCGCCGACAGGATGACCGCGACCAGCCCGGCGGTCGCCGGAACCTGCCCCTTGCGCACGCGGTCGAAGGCGGTTTCGCAGTGATGGGTGAAGCCGGCGAGTGCATCGAAGCCGAACATCGCGCCCGAGCCCTTCAGCGTGTGCAGCCCGCGGAAGACGGCGTTGACCAGATCGGCATTGCCAAGGTCGTGCCCGAGGTCGAGCAGCCCCTGTTCGACCTGATCCAGCACCTCGCCCGCCTCCACGCGGAAGGCGGCGATCGGATCGTCGCCGCTCACCGGCCAAGGACCTTGCGCGCGACCTTCACCAGCTGATCCGGAACGAACGGCTTGACCAGCCAGCCGGTCGCGCCGGCGGCCTTTGCCTGGTTCTTCATTTCCGGATCGGATTCGGTGGTCAGGAAGATGATCGGCACGCCGGCCTGCGCCGGCTGCTTGCGCAGTTCGCGGATCATCGACAGTCCGTCCATGTTCGGCATGTTCAGGTCGGTCACGATCATGTCGAACTTGGTCGACGTGGCCTTGGCCAGACCCTCCACGCCGTCTCCGGCTTCGGTCACGGTATAGCCCGCGCCGGTCAGGGCGATGCGGATCGCCATGCGCAGGCTGGCGGAATCATCAACGGCGAGAATGGAAGCAGTCATTGCAGCGGGACTCCGTGGAACCAGAAGGCGTTGTCGTCGGGGCTCATCGCGTCGGTGAAGCCGCCGCGATGGAGAAGGGCGGTCAGCGCCTCGCCGGCCGGCGCGGACAGGCGGACATCGCCGCCCTGCGACCTGGCTTCGGCACGAAGGCTGAGAAGGAGTTGGACGACGCTGAGGTCGGGCGCGGTCAGGGCCGATGCGTCGAGCACGACCTCACCGCCGAGCGGCTGCGCACGCAGTTCCTCGGCCACCGTTGCAATCGATGGCATCGCCAGACCGGCAGGAAGGAAGAAGGTAGAAGTCATACGATGTCGGCCCCCAAACAGGAGACCGTCGTCGCAGAACGTGATTAAGATCGATTTAAGCGAACGGGTCGCAACAGGCGGCCGCGACCGGGGCTCGAGTCACGAATGGCAGCGCTAACAAGAGCATAGCGCGCATTTTGCGGGATCGAACGCCGTTGCCGATACACAAATATTTTTACGTCGCGCGAACGCTACGGCTCCGCCGCCCGATTACGGTGCGACTCGATCGACGACGATGCCGCTGCGCGACTCGGGAAAGGCCCGGTCAGCGACGGGGCAGGCGCCGGGCGATCAGCACCAACAGCAGCCCGAGCGCGCCGGTGACCGATCCGGTCACGACCCAGAGATACTGATCGATCATGAACGAACTGGCGGGCCAGCGGATGACACCCATCCCCTGACCCAGCCAGAACAGCCCGACGAACGCTAGGATCGCACCCACGATCATCAGCGTGCGCCGGACGATGCGCATCTCAGCGCTGACCCACCGGCACGTAATCGCGCTGTGCGGGGCCGGTGTAGAGCTGACGCGGACGGCCGATCTTCTGTTCGGGGTCCGAAATCATCTCGTTCCACTGCGCGACCCAGCCGACGGTGCGGGCGAGCGCGAACAGCGCGGTGAACATGGTGGTCGGGAAACCGATCGCCGACAGGATGACGCCCGAATAGAAATCGACGTTCGGGAACAGCTTCTTTTCGCGGAAGTAATCGTCGTTGAGCGCGATTTCCTCCAGCTGCAGCGCGGTTTCGAACACCGGATCGTTGACGCCCAGCGAGTCGAACACTTCGCGCACCGTCTTCTGCATGACCGTCGCGCGCGGGTCGTAGTTCTTGTACACGCGGTGACCGAAGCCCATCAGGCGGAACGGATCGTCCTTGTTCTTGGCGCGGGCGATATATTCCGGGATGCGATCGGGCGTGCCGATTTCGCGCAGCATGTTGAGCGCGGCTTCGTTGGCGCCGCCATGCGCCGGACCCCATAGGCAGGCGATACCGGCCGCGATGCACGCGAACGGATTGGCGCCCGACGAACCGGCGAGACGCACGGTCGAGGTCGACGCGTTCTGTTCGTGGTCGGCGTGCAGGATGAAGATGCGGTCCAGCGCCTTTTCGACGACCGGGTTCACCTCATATTCCTCGGCCGGAACGCCGAAGGTCATCCGCAGGAAGTTGCCGGTATAGCTCAGGTCGTTCTTCGGATAGATGAACGGCTGGCCCACGCTGTACTTGTACGCCATGGCGGCGATCGTCGGCATCTTCGCGATCAGGCGATGCGACGCGACCATCCGCTGGTGCGGATCGGTGATGTCGGTCGAATCGTGATAGAAGGCCGACAGCGCGCCGACCACGCCGCACATCACCGCCATCGGATGCGCGTCGCGACGGAAGCCGCGATAGAAGCCGGCAAGCTGTTCGTGCAGCATGGTGTGGCGGGTGATGGTGCCGGTGAACTTGATCAGCTCGTCGCCCGAGGGCAGTTCGCCGTTCAGCAGCAGATAGGCGACCTCCATGAAGCTCGACTCTTCGGCCAGCTGCCCGATCGGATAGCCGCGGTGCAGCAGCACGCCTTCGTCACCGTCGATATAGGTCAGCGCCGAATCGCAGCTGGCGGTCGAGGTAAAGCCCGGATCGTAGGTGAAGGTGCCGGTCTGCGCATACAGCTTGCGGATGTCGATCACGTCGGGACCGATGGTGCCCGACCGTACCGGAAATTGGACGTCCTTGCCGGCAACTTGCAGCTTAGCGTCTTCGGCCATTCGGCGTCTCCTGTTACGTTATGCGGCCGGTTTGGCCATCTGGTCTTCGATGCGGCCGAGGCTTTCGGTGCGGCCCAGCAGGGCGAGCACGTCGAAGATCCCCGGCGATGTGCGCGAACCCGTCAGCGCGGCGCGAAGCGGTTGCGCGGCGGCACCCAGCTTCAACCCCGCTGCCTCGGCGACTTCGCGTACCGCAGCTTCGATCGTCTCCGTATCCCATGCTGCGAGTGCGTCAAGCTTGGCGTGCAACTGCGTAAGGATCGCGCGTGCGTCCGGCGTCAGCAACGCGGTGGCACTCTCGTCCATGGCCAGCGGTCGCGACCGGAAGAAGAAGGCGGCATTGGCCGCCAGTTCGTTCAGGTCGGCCGCCCGGACCTTGAGCACCGGCATGGCGCGTTGCAGCAGATCGCGGTCGATCCCGTCGGGCAGGCGCTGCGCGACCAGATCGGTCAACCGGGCATCGTCGGCCTCGCGGATATAGTGGCCGTTCAGGTTCATCAGCTTCTTGGTATCGAAGCGCGACGGCGAGCGGCCCACGCCCGACAGGTCGAACACCTCGGTCGCGCGTTCGCGGCTGATGATCTCTTCATCGCCGTGCCCCCAGCCGAGGCGCAGCAGATAGTTGTTCAGCGCTTCGGGCAGGACGCCCAGCTCGTCGCGATAGGCATCGACCCCCAGCGCGCCATGCCGCTTCGACAGCTTCGCGCCGTCCGCACCATGGATCAGCGGAACATGCGCATAGACGGGATCGGGCCAGCCGCCCTCGACCGCGTCCATCGCGCGGATCAGCGCAAGCTGACGAAAGGCGTTGTTGAGGTGATCGTCGCCACGAATGATGTGCGTCACGCCCATGTCGTGATCGTCGACGACGACCGCCAGCATATAGGTCGGCGTGCCATCGGAGCGCAGCAGCACGAAATCATCCAGTTCGGCATTGGCGACGGTCACGTCGCCCTGCACCTGGTCCGCAATCGTGACCGCGCCTTCCTTCGGCGCCTTCAGCCGGATGACGAACGGGGCACCTTCCGGCGCATCCTCGGGCGCGCGGTCGCGCCAGCGGCCGTCATAGCGGATCGGCTTGCCGGCGGCGCGCTGTTCCTCGCGCAGCGCGGTCAACTCTTCGGGCGTCGCATAGCAGCGATAGGCACGGCCGGCGTCGAGCAGCTGATGCGCGACGGCAGCATGGCGGTCGGCGCGGGCGAACTGGAACACGGCGTCGCCGTCCCAGTCGAGGCCGAGCCAGCGAATCCCGTCGAGGATCGCCTCGATCGCCGGTTCGGTCGAGCGGACACGGTCGGTATCCTCGATCCGCAGCAGGAACCGGCCGCCATGGCGACGGGCATAGAGCCAGTTGAACAGCGCGGTGCGCGCGCCGCCGATGTGCAGGAATCCCGTCGGCGACGGTGCGAAACGGGTGACGACAGGCGTCGCGGAATTGGTTGCGCCCAAGCGCGGATACCCCCAAGACTTCGGGTGAACATGATGGCCCATTCAGCCGCGACCGCCCCTAGCATGACGTCCGGCACGCTTCAAACCGTGCGCCGGCCGCATCGGTTCCTTGAGGGGCTGGAGGCGCGAGCGGAGGTGGAGCGGGGGCAGTTGCCGCTGTGGATGCCGGTCGCGTTGGGCACAGGGATCGCCGCCTGGTTCCTGTTGCCGGGGCAGGGGGCGTGGGTCGCGTTCCTGTTGCTGGCGCTGTCGGTCGCGCTGGGCGGCATGGTGCTGCCCTGGGGTATGCGGACCGCGCGGGTGGTGGCGTGGGCCGGCATGCTGGCGATGCTGGGATGTGCGCTGGTGTGGTGGCGGGCGGAGCGGGTCGCCGCGCCGGTGCTGGCGCGACCGGTGGTGGTGGCGTTCGTGGGGCGGGTCGAGCGGGTCGAACCGCTGCCCGCACGCGAAGCGGTGCGGTTGACGCTGCTGCCCGATGCCGGGGCGGGACTGCCGCCGCGCCTGCGCGTCAACCTGTCCGAAAAGGACATGGTGGCAGGCGTCGTTCCCGGTGCGCGAATCTCGCTTCGCGCCCGGTTGATGCCGCCGCCGACGGCCGCCGTGCCCGGTGCCTATGACTTCGCGCGGGCGGCGTGGTTTCGGCGGCTGGGCGCGACCGGGCGGGGCTTTGCGCCGGTGCGGGTCGTGACGCCGGGCAATCCCGGCAATGCCGCCTTACGGGACCGGCTGACCGACCATATCCTGTCGCGGATCGACGGCAGCACCGGAGGGATCGCCGCGGCGTTCGTTACGGGGGATCGCGGCGCCATCGCCGAAGAGGATGCCGAGGCGATGCGGCGCTCCGGCCTGGCGCATCTGCTGTCGATCAGCGGGCTGCATGTCACGGCGGTCGTGGTCGCCACAATGACGGTCGTGCTGAAGCTGCTGGCGCTGTTTCCGCCGCTGGCGTTGCGTATCCGGTTGCCGGTCGTCGCGGCGGCAGCCGGCGCCGGGGCGGCGCTGTTCTATACCTGGCTTTCGGGGGCGGACGTGCCGACGGTGCGGTCGTGCATCGCCGCGCTGCTGGTGCTGGCGGCGCTGTCGCTGGGGCGTGAGGCGATCACGCTCAGGATGATCGCGACGGGGGCGTTGCTGGTGCTGCTGGTGCTGCCCGAATCGCTCGCCGGTCCGAGTTTTCAGCTGAGCTTTGCGGCTGTCACCGCGATCGTCGCGCTGCACGAGCATCCGCGGGTCCGCCGCTGGTTCCTCGCGCGCGACGAAGGCTATGGGCGCAAGATGGCGCGTAGTCTCGGCTCGTTGCTGCTGACCGGTGTGGCCGTCGAGGCAGCATTGATGCCGATCGGGCTGTACCATTTCCATACCGCCGGGTTGTACGGGGCACTGGCCAATATCGTCGCGATCCCCCTGACGACTTTCGTCACCATGCCGTTGGAGGCGCTGGCGCTGCTGCTCGACGTGGCCGGGCTGGGCGCGCCGGCATGGTGGCTGGTCGAGCGGTCGCTGGCGCTGTTGCTGTGGGTGGCGCATGTCGTCGCTTCGGCGCCGGGATCGGTCGCGGCGCTGCCGGCGATGCCCGACGGGGCGTTCGCGCTGATGGTGCTGGGCGGGTTGTGGATCGCCCTGTGGCGGACGACGTGGCGACGCTGGGGCGTGGTGCCGCTGGCGGCGGGGGTGCTATGGGCGCTGGCGACGCCTGCGCCCGACCTGCTGGTGACGGGGGACGGGCGGCATCTGGCGCTGGCGACCGACGACGGCGGCATGGCGATATTGCGCGACCGGGCGGGGGAGTATGTCCGCTCGACCCTGGGCGAGGGCGGTGGCGTGCTGGGCGCACTGCCGCCGCTGTCCGACCAGCCCGGCGCGCGGTGCAGCCCCGACCTGTGCGTTGCGCGGCGTCAAGCGGGCGGACGGGTCTGGACGATCCTCGCGACCCGGAGCGGCTATGCGGTGCCTTGGGCCGAACTGATCGCGGCCTGTGCACGTGCGGACATCGTGGTCAGCGAGCGGCGACTGCCCGAGGAATGCCGCTCGCGCTGGCTGAAGCTCGACCGCGCGATGCTGGCGCGGACCGGGGGCGTCGCGGTGACGCTGTCGACCGGCCGGATAACGACGGTGCGCGGCGGCGGACAGCATCCGTGGGAGACGCCCGAGACGATCGCCCCGCCGCGTCCACCCTATCGCGAGCGGCGGAACGGGCGGAACGGCGGCGCTTCCGACGCGGCGCGGTGATCGTTGATCGCCACACGGGCGCTGACGAACGCAAACCACGCGATCAGCGTCGCCCCGATCCCGAACGCCCAGGGCAGCGGCAGCTTCGGCGCGAGCAGCGCTAGGATCGGCAGCAAGGCCGCCGATCGCACGACGGCGCTGCGCCCGGTCCAGTTGCGCCCGATCATCGTCAGAGCCGGGGCAGGGTCACGCCACGCTGCCCCATATATTTGCCCGCGCGGTCGGCATAGCTGGTGCCGCAGGGCCGGTCGCCCTTCAGGAACAGGAACTGGCACGCGCCTTCATTGGCGTAGATTTTCGCCGGGAGCGGCGTCGTGTTGGAGAATTCCAGCGTGACATGGCCTTCCCATTCCGGTTCCAGCGGGGTCACGTTCACGATGATGCCGCAGCGGGCATAGGTCGACTTGCCGAGGCAGATGACCAGCACGTCGCGCGGAACCCGGAAATATTCGACCGTGCGGGCGAGGGCGAAGCTGTTGGGCGGGATGATGCACACGTTGGTCTTGCGATCGACGAAGCTGTTCTGGGCGAAGTCCTTCGGGTCGACCACCGCCGAATCGACGTTGGTGAAGATCTTGAACTCGTCCGACACTCGCGCGTCATAGCCATAGGACGACAGGCCATAGCTGATGCAGCCCTCGCGCCGCTGCGATTCGACGAAGGGTTCGATCATCCCCGTCGCCAGCGCCTGTTCGCGAATCCAGTGGTCCGACAGGATCGTCATTGCTTGCCCCTTTGCTGCTAGCCGCTCCATCGCCGGATCGCAGGGACAGGGCAAGCGGCATCGTCGCATCGGGGCTTGCGCTTGACGTTGCGTCAAGCGGTAGAGTGCCGCCATGACCACCATGCTCGACATCGCCGACGTTGCCGCCGCCACCGGTCTCAGCAGCCGGGCCCTGCGATTCTATGAAGCGCGCGGGCTGATCCGGCCGCTGCGGACCGCCGGTGGGCGGCGCGTCTTCGGCACGGGCGAGCTGGAGCGGCTGCACGCGATCGTCGCCCTCAAGCGCGCGGGCTTCACCCTCGCGGCGATCGGGCGGATGCTCGATCGGCCAGACGCACGGCTCGGGCCGATGATCGCCGCGCAAGCGGCGGTCGTCGAGACCCAGCGGGCGGCGCTGGCCGACACCGCCCTTTTCTTACGCTCGATCCAGTCCCGCATCGATGCCGGCGAGCGCATCGACGTCGCGACGCTCTGCTCGCTGATCCGAAAGGGAAACATCATGACGACGACCCAATGGAGGGCGGTGATCGACCGCCATTTCACCGATGCGGAACAGGCCGAATGGGCCGAACGCCAAGCGGCGCTGCCCGCCGACTTCGATCAGGCAGCCTATCAAGCGCAATGGACCGATCTGGGTCAGCGGATCGAGGCTGCGCTACCGCTCGATCCGGCGTCCAGCGAAGCGCAGGCATTCCTGGCGGAATGGCAGGCGCTGCTGGCGCCCTTCGCATCGGTCGCGACACCGGAGATGTGGGCGGGTGCGAAGCGATTGCACGACTCGCGCGCCGAATGGGACGGGCAGGCCGATCCGGGTTTCTCCGGGGCGGTCTGGCAGTTCATTCAGGCGGCCGATGCGGCGAAGCGGCCCGATTGATCCGCCGGGTCAGCCGATCCCGAGATCGGCTGGCCCGAACGCATCGGGCAGCAGTTCCGACAGGCGGTAGGAGCGGATGGCGTCACCTTCCGCCGCGCCGCAATGGACGGGCAGGTCTCGGCCGCCCATCTGCGCGGCTTCGTTGATGACCTGACGACAGCGGCCGCAGGGGCTGACCGGGGTCGTGCCGGTGGGGATTCCTTCGGCATCCATCGCGCCGCCGATCACGCCGATCGCGACGATCTGTCGCAACCGTCCCGCCGCCGATGCGCTGGCGATCGCCACTGTCTCCGCACAGAGCGACAGGCCGTAGCTGGCATTTTCGAAATTCGCGCCGGTGACGATCGATCCGTCCTCCATCAGCAGCGCGGCGCCGACCGCGAAGCGCGAATAGGGGGCGTGCGCATGGGCGGCGGCGGCGCGGGCCGCCGCGATCAACTGGGCGGGGTCGGTCATGGGGCGGCTACACTCCAGGCAACGGGTTCGGCGACGCCATCGATGGTGCGCGCCGGGTTCGCCTGCCACATCCGCCACGGCCGCGCCAGATAATCGGGTTCGCGGAAACGTCCCGTCGCCCAGAGCGGCCGGACGATCGCCTCGCTCACCCGATACTCGTCCTCGAACGCGGGCGAGATGCGCAGCACCATCGGGCGGCCGTCATGATATTCGGCAGGGGCGAGAAAGCCGCGAATGGCGGTGAGCACCTGCGCGCGGGTCGGTCGGGCATCGCAGCCGTCGGTAAAATCGAGCGCGAGCGCAGCAGGCAGCGCATCGGCGGCGCGGGGCACGGTGGTGAGATAGGCCGTCACCTGATCGGCGGTCGGTTCGCATAGCGAAAAGACGTGGAGCGCACCGTGGCGCAGGCCCACGGCATGTGCGCCGTTCCAGTTGCCTTCGAACGCCGGATCGCGGGTCGTGCCGCTGGATGCGGTAATGAAGGCGAAGTCCGCGCCGCGTGCGCGCACCATGCCCCAGTCCACCGTGCCGTCGTGGGCGGCCACGGTCAGGCCCTGTACCGGAAAGCGCGCGGCGTCGGGATGCCAGCCGAGCGACCAGCGCCACGTCACCATGGCGGCAATCACCAGCATCGCCAGCGCGCCGAGGATCAACCGGTTCCGCATCATCCCTTGATATGGAGTACGCAGATCAGCGTGAACAGGCGGCGGGCGGTGTCGAAGTCGATCTCGACCTTGCCGTCCAGCCGTTCGCGCAGCGCCTCTGCCGCCTCGTTGTGGATGCCACGCCTGGCCATGTCGATCGTTTCGATCTCGTGCGGGGTCGCTTGGCGGATGGCTTTGTAATAGCTGTCGCAGATCGCGAAATAGTCGCGGATCGGCCGGCGCAGGCGCGCCATGCCCAGCACCAGCGTTTCGATCAGCGTGCCGTCCTCACGCGCAATATCGATCGCCAGCCGCCCCTCCGGCACCGACAGCGCTATGCGGTACGGGCCGGCATAATTGTCGGGCGTCTCGCGCTGCGGGGCGAAGTGATTCGCCTCCAGCAGGTCGAAGATCGCGATGCGGCGTTCCTGTTCGATATCGGCGCTGCGCCACAGGATGGTGCGCTCGTCGAGGGTGACATCGATGATCCGCGGGTCGGCCATGGCTTCCTGTCGCCCCTTCATCTGCTGGCGTCCACCGCAAAATGCGCTGTCAAGCGGTTGAGCGTAACGCCGAGGTCTGGGAGAAGGGGCGATGGCTACTGTTCACAGCATCGGCGGGGGGACTCCCCCGCAACCCCCGCGCGTGCCCCATAACGTCGATGCGGAGGCGGCGCTGTTGGGCGCGATGCTGATCGACAACGGCCTTGCCGACGACATGGTCGAGCGGCTGGACCTCGAACATTTCTACGACCCCGCGCATGCCCGCATCTTCGAACGCATCCGCGACGTGCGCCGCACCGGCATGATCGCCAGTCCGGTGACGCTCAGGCCCATGTTCGATGGCGACGAGCTGCTCGCCGCGCGGGGCGGTACGCAATATCTGGTCGAGATCACCGGCAGCAACGCCAGCCTGATCGGCGCGCGGCAGTTCGCCCAGCAGATCTACGATCTGGCCCAATTGCGCGCACTCATTACGGTCGGCCGCACGCTGGTGGAAAACGCCACCGACACCTCGACCGAGGTCGACCCGAAGAAGCAGATCGAAGCGGCGGAAGAAGCGCTGTTCAAGGTCGCGGCGGAGGGCACCACGGCCAATGCGGTCAAGTCGTTCGCGCAGGCGACGACGATGGCGGTGCGCATGGCCGAACGCGCGATGAACAGCGGCGGCGGCCTGTCGGGCGTCACCACCGGCCTCGATTCGGTCAATGGCCGGATCGGCGGCATGCACCATAGCGATCTCATCATCCTTGCCGGCCGTCCCGGCATGGGCAAGACGTCGCTTGCGACCAACATCGCCTTCAACGCGGCGCAGCGTTACATGGACGACCAGCGCGCGGGCATGGAAAAGGGCAAGTCGGTCGGTGCGAAGGTCGCGTTCTTTTCGCTGGAAATGTCCGCCGATCAGCTGGCGACGCGTATCATGGCGGAGCAGGCGGCGATCAGTTCCGAAGCGCTGCGCATGGGCAAGATCCGCAAGGAGGATTTCACTCGCCTTGCCAATGCCGCCGCCGATCTGGAGCAGCTGCCGCTCTATATCGACGATACCGCCGGCCTTTCCATTTCCGGCCTGCACACCCGCGTCCGCCGGTTGCAGCGCAAGCTGGACGGCGAGCTGGGGCTGGTGGTCGTCGATTACCTCCAGCTGCTGCAGGGATCGGGCAAGGGCAGCGACAATCGCGTGCAGGAAATCTCCGAAATCTCGCGCGGATTGAAGACGCTGGCCAAGGATATCGGTGTGCCGGTGATGGCGCTGTCGCAGCTGTCGCGTGCCGTCGAACAGCGCGAGGACAAGCGGCCGCAGCTGTCCGACCTTCGCGAATCCGGCTCGATCGAGCAGGACGCCGACATGGTGTGGTTCGTGTACCGCGAGGATTATTATGTCGCGGCGAAGGAGCCGAAGCGGCCGCGCGACGGCGACGATGCGAAGATTTTCGAGGATCACGCCAAATGGGCAATGGACATGGAACGGGTCTATGGCCTGGCTGAGCTGATCATCGCCAAGCAGCGTCACGGTGCCACCGGCAAGGTCACGCTGAAGTTCGAACCGCAGATCACCAAGTTTAGCGACTATGCCGGCGGCGGATTCAGCGGGTTGGATGAGTAGGGGGCAGCTATATCGTCATTCCCGCGAAGGCGGGAATCCATAGCCGCTGACGACAATGCCGGAGGCGCTACTTCGGCGTGTATGGACTCCCGCCTTCGCGGGAGTGACGATGGCTTATGGCGACACGGACCGTGTCCACCAAAGAAACGGGGAGGGGCCACTGGCACCTCCCCAAGTTGTTCCGCTCCAGGGGTTAGATGCGGAACAGCAAGCCGACCACGATGCGGCGATCGTTCAGGAAGCTGAACCGATCGTACAGCTGGCCGCTGGCATCGATGTAGGACCGCGCCTTGCTCTTGGTATCGAGGATGTTGGCGATCGATCCGCGTAGCTGCAGGTTGCCGATGTTGAACTTCAGCGACGCGTCGAGGAATCCGGCCGCCGAATTGTAGATCGGGTTGCCGGTCACATAGTCGCGATAGGTGGTCAGATATTCCGAGCGCCAGTTATAGGCGAGTCGGGCCTCGACCACCTTGTCCTGATAGATCGCGACCGCGTTGGCGATATGCTTCGACTGGCCGAGCAGGTCGTCGACACCCCAGCGGAACACGGTGATCACGTCGTCCGGCACACCGTCGCCATCGCTGTCGACGCCGTTCTGCGGCGGCGTGGTCTTGGCATCGATGAAGGTGTAGTTCCCCTGGAAGCCCAGATGCTTGAGCGGTCCGGGCAGGAAGTCGAAGAACTGCTGATAGCCGATCTCGATGCCCTTCACCTTGGCTTTCGCCTGGTTCACCGCACCGTTGTAAATGATCGGCACCTGCCGTCCGTCGAGCGTCACCGACCCGACCTGCTGGTCGCCGCCGCCGCCGAGCACGCCCAGCGGCAGGCTGCCATTGTTGATGATGTTGCGCAGGTCCTTGTAGAAACCGGCGACCGAGAGATAGCCGCCCTTGAAATACCATTCGTACGACAGGTCGAAGCTGTCGGCGGTGGTAGGCTTCAGGAACGGGTTGCCGCCGCTCACCCGTATTTCGCCGGGAGTGATGTTCTGCGCACCACGATCGATGCCGAACAGCGGGTCGTTGCGGTCGGTGATCTGCGGGAAGTTCAGGCGGTTGATCGTGACGACATATTCCTGTGCGGCACGCAGGTCCTGCACGTTCGGGCGGCTCAATCCTTTGCTGAACGCACCGCGGATCAGCATTTCGCGGTTGAGGTTCCATTTGATGTTGAACGACGGCAGCCAATGCTCGTCCTTCAGCTTCAACGTCCGGGCGATCGCCTGCTGCGCGGCATAGGCAACGGTCTGCGGCGAGAAGTCGCGAATATCGTCGCGGCTTTCCGCATCGTCGGTGCGGGTGCGTACGCCGTTCGCCACCGCCGGCGTCTGGATGTCGTCGACGAACGGACGGAACGCCTGGAAGCCCGACGAATCCAGATCGGTGCGGACGTAGCGGACGCCGACATTGCCGTCGACCGACATGCCGTTGTCGAATTCATGCTTGAAGTCGACGCGGACATAGGCGTTGCGGGTCTTTTCGGTGATGTCCGAAATGTCCGACGGGCGGAAGATCGGGCTGCCGAAGCGGCTGCCGTCCGACGTGCCGCGCGGCACCCAGCCGTAATTGCCGTTCGCGAGCTGCGGTTCGGTGTTCAGATAGTTGCGGAAGTTCGCATAGCTCGACAGCAGGTCCTGGTTCACGAACACGAACGCATTGTTCGCGCCCTGCACCACGCCACCGCGGAAGAAATCGGCAAAATTCACCGCTTCGAAGCCCTGTGACGGGTTCTGGAAGGTGCCGGCGACCGCGAAGCCGCCGCGCCCGTCCCATGCCGGTGCGATCGAGCCCCAGTTGAGCGCCATTTCCTGGTTGATCTGGCTGCGCTCCGACCAGCGCGCACCGAACTTCACGCTGTCGAACCAGCTGGCCAGGCCTTCGCCGCCCGAGACGTCATAGGCGAGGTCGCCCCGGAAGGCCTTCAGCTCGCCGGTGCCGACCTGGAACTGGTCGGCGGCGAACTGCCACGATGATCCGTTGAAATCGGCGGTGCTGGTCGGCGTCGGGATGTAGACGCCCGGCGTGGTCGCCGTCGCGTCACGGTCGCCGGTGAAGCGCGTCTGGTTGGGATTGAAGCGGTGCTGCGGGTCGATCAGGAATTCGATCGACGGATTGTCGAGGTCGTGCCGGATCTTCCAGTTCAGATAGGTATTCATGCCGCCCCAGATCGACCGCTGGCGGGCGTCAGCCTTGGTGTACTGGCCGTCGAGGGTGATGAAGAGGCGGTCGGTTGCGTTCCATTTCAGGTTGAGGCTGAAATCCTCGGTGGTCGCTTCCTCGATCTTGCCGATGCCCAGCGATCCGACCGCTGAACCGCGTGCGCCGGTCCAGCTGTCGGCATTGTTGGTGACATAGCCCGATTCCATCAGGCCGCCGCGGATCGGGATCAGCCGTTCGCAGTCGCCCGGGTTGGACGGAAAGCCGCCGGGGCCGCTGCACATCGAGGTGCCGGCCGTGCTCCAATTCTTGTCGAGCACGATGTCCGACACGCCCGCAGTGGTGCCGGTGTCATGTTCGGGGAACCATTCGAAGGTGCGTTCGATGCTGTTGATCTTGTTTTCGGCGCGAATGTACTTGCCGGTCAGCTGGACATTGTCGTTGCGCCACTGCGCCGCGAGATAATAGCTGATGCGTTCGCGATCGACATCGTTGGTGCGCAGCTGGAAGCCCGGCGTGATGCCGACGATCTGCGACGGATCGACGCCGGCGAACTCGTTCACCTTGTTCGCGCCGGTGAAGGTCGTTTCCGGCACCTGTCCGGCGGCGTTCAGCACGCGCGGCATCGGCGCGTTCTGCTGCCAGCCATGGATGCGCGAATCGAGCCGCGAGCGCGAATAGGAGCCGAGGATGCCGAATTCGCCGATGCCGGTATTCCACCGCTTGCCGGCGGTGATGCTGGCTTGTGGCGACCATTTCTTGCGCAGGTCGGAATAGGTGCCGTCGACCGCGACGACGAACAGATCCTTCTTGCTGTCGAACGGTTCGAGCGTGCGCAGGTTGATCGACCCGCCGATGCCGCCTTCGATCAGGTCGGCGCTCTGGTTCTTGTAGACGTCGACGCCGCCGACCAGTTCGGGCGGGATGCTGGAAAAGTCGAGGCTGCGGCCGCCATTGGCGCTGAATGCGTCGCGTCCGTTGAATTCCGACCGGACGAAGCCCAGGCCACGGACCAGGTTGCCGCGTCCTTCGGGCGACGGAAAATCGGGGCTGGCGCCGCCCTGCGGGAAGCGCGAGATGGTGACGCCCGGAATACGGCCGATCGCTTCGGCGACCGACAGGTCGGGCAGGGTCGCGATGTCCGATGCGGTGATCGAATCGACGAAGGTCGACGACTTCCGCTTGATCTCCTTGGCCGATTCCAGTGCGGCGCGGATGCCGGTGACGACGATTTCAGTATCGCTGGTGGTGGTCTGCGGTCCCTGCGACGTGACCGTCGGTTCCCCTTCCGGATCGGTGGCGGCGTCCTGCGCCGAGGCGATCGACGGCATCAATGCCAAGGTGAGTGCCGATGTCGCCATCAGCAGGCACTTGGCCGAGCCGGATCGAATGCGGAATCGCTGTGCGTTCATTGCTCTATCCCCTCCCAAAGGTCGCCCGTTGTTACGGCCGCCCCGGTTTCCCCTGTGGCCGGTCAGATCGGGTCTCATGCCGTATGTCGATACGACTTGGCCCGCATGGTTCCGGCTACGACGAATCGCATACCGGATCGTTTTTAGTCGGACAAGATAGCGGTAACATTTTTCCTGGCCACGTTGACAATTGGGTACGAAATCGCGCTTTCCTGTTGAGAAGGAAGTAATTTCAGCCGTTACCATTGCTGCGATGCGGCGAAGCTGCGCGAAGACTGTTAAAAGTCTTGCGTATTGCTAAGACGGGCAGGGGGAGTGCCGTAAGGTGAGGAAAGAAATTGTCCGGGTAGAAGCGGCATGACCGACCGGCGGGTTACCTCGGCGTGCATCGTCGGCGGGGGTACGGCGGGATGGATGACCGCCGCTGCGCTTGCGAACAGGCTCGCCGGTTTGGGCGTGAGGGTCCGCCTGATCGAATCGGAGGAGATCGGCACGGTCGGCGTCGGTGAAGCGACGCTGCCGCATATCCGCGCGTTCAACGCGACGCTGGGGATCGCCGAGCCCGAGCTGATGCGGGCGACCGAGGCGACCTACAAGCTGGGCATCGAATTCTGCGACTGGGGCCGAATCGGCGACCGCTATATCCACCCCTTCGGCAATTACGGGCCGGAAGAGGATGGCATCCCCTTCTACCACCAATGGCTGCGGCTCAGGGCAATGGGCGATGCCGGTCGGCTGGACGACTATTCCTATCCGGTGATCGCGGCCGAACAGAACCGGTTCCGCCATCCCGCCAGCGAGCCGGGCCGGGTCGAATCGAGCTTCGGCTATGCCTATCAGTTCGACGCGTCGCTCTATGCCGCATTCCTGCGCCGCTATGCCGAGACGCGCGGCGTCGAGCGGATCGAGGGCAAGGTGGTCGACGTCGCGCTGGATGGCGAGGGGGGCTTCGTCCGCGACGTGACGCTGGCCGATGGCCGGACGATCGGCGCCGAGCTGTCCATCGACTGTTCGGGCTTTCGCGGGCTGCTGATCGAGGGGGCGTTGCAGTCGGGCTATGACGACTGGAGCCGGTGGCTGCCATGCGACCGCGCGGTCGCGGTGCCGACCGAGAGTCGCGGGCCGCTCGGCCCCTATACGCGCGCGACGGCGCGGACGGCGGGGTGGCAGTGGCGTATCCCGCTGCAGCACCGCGTCGGCAACGGCCATGTCTATTGCAGCGATTTCATCTCGGACGACGAGGCCGAGCGGCAGCTGGTCGACCATCTCGATGCGCCGATGCAGGCGAACCCGCGCCGGTTGCGCTTCACTACCGGGCGGCGGCGCGATTTCTGGAAGCGCAACGTCGTCGCGATCGGGCTGGCCAGCGGGTTCCTCGAACCGCTCGAATCGACCTCGATCCATCTGATTCAGGACGGGATCACCGAATTGCTGGCGCTGTTTCCGGACCGCGACTTCGCGGCGGAGGACATTGACGAATATAACCGCCGCATGGCGCTGCATTTCGAACGGGTGCGCGATTTCCTGCTGCTGCATTATGTCGCGACGGAACGGGACGACAGTCCGATGTGGCGGCATTTCCGCGCGCTGACGCTGCCCGACAGCCTGGCGCACAAGATCGATACGTGGCGCACGCGCGGTTATGTCGTGCCCTATCAGTTCGGGCTGTTCCTGCCGCCCAGCTGGGTTGCGGTGATGCTCGGGCAGCGGCTGATGCCGGGCGCCTACGACCCGCGCGTCGAGATGATTGCGCCGGACGCACTGGCGGCACAGGCGGCAGCGTTGCGGGCGGAGGTCGCCGGCGCGGTGCAGGCGACGCCGGACCATGCCGACTATATCCGCCGTTCGCCGGCGGCCGCCGGCCTCGCCGCATGACGGTCCATCGGATCTTACTTTGCGGTGACGGGCTTTCCGCGCGCATGGCGCTGGCCGCGTTGGCGCGGCACTTGCCGCCATCAATCGCGATCCTGTGGGCGCGGGCCGGCGACCAGCGGGGCAGCGACCTGTTCTATGGCAATGTCACCGGGCCATCGGCCTATGCGTTCAACCTGACCGCCGGGTTGGACGAACGGCGGCTGACGCTGGACAGCACGACGGCGTTCTCCTGGGGTACGCGCTATGCCGACTGGGGGGCAGGGCGGTCGTGGATGCAGTCGTTCGCCTTGCCCTTTCCGGTGATCGACGGCGTGCAGTTCCATCATTATCTGGCATCGGCCGGTGCGGACAGCATCGATCCGTTCGTGGCCGGATTGCAGGCCGCGCGCCGCGGCGTGTTCGTCCACCCGCCACGCGCGGGCGCGAACGGGGCGCCGCATCCGCTGTCGCGCGCCGAATATGGCTATCAGTTCGATGCGCAAGACTATGCGCGCCTGTTCGACGTGCCCGACCGGGTCGAGCGGATCGGTGGCGCGGTTGCTTCGGTCGAGGCGGCGGACGGGCGCATCGCCGGCGTGACGATGGACGATGGGCGTGTCGTGATCGCCGATCTCTATGTCGACGCATCGGGGCCGGAGGCGCAGCTGTTGGCGGCGTTGGCGGGCGATCGTCCATCGGGCCGGGCGATAGCGATCGCTACCAGCGACTTGCCCGCCGATGATCAGGCACCGCTCCGAACGGTCCGGGTGACGTCGTCGGGCTGGGAAAGCGATACGCCGTTGAAAGGCCGCACGCGGCGGACCGTCGTCGGTGCGGTGGGCGAGGTCGCGGGGACAAAGGCGACCCTGGGACGTCGTTCGCTGGCCTGGGCCGGCAATTGCGTGGGCGTCGGTCAGGCAGCCGGCGTGGTCGAGCCGCTGACCCCCGCGCCGATGCTGTTGCTGGAGCGGGACATCGAACGACTGCTGGCATTGATCCCGGTCACCGGCGGGATGGCGGTCGAGGCGGCCGAATATAACCGCCGTTTCGCCGAGGATTACGACCATGCCGCGCTGTTCCAGCAGGCGATGTTCCAGGCTGGTGGATTGCCGGACGGACCCTATTGGCAGGCGGCCCGTGCGGAGGCGGTGCCCGAAAGGCTCGAGCGCAAGCTGACCATGTTCGAACGGCGCGGGGTGCTGGTCGCCTATGACCTCGAACCCTTCCACCCGGAGGACTGGCTGATCCTGCACATGGGCATGGGGCGGCGGCCGGCGCGATACGATCCGCTGGCCGACCGGGCGGAGAGGGCGCAGGTCACGCCGTTCCTGTCGAAGATGGCGCGCACCATCGAACAGGGGGTGGCGACGCTGCCGCCCGCGCGCGTCTATCGCGCCCAATTGGAGCAATATCTGCGAAAGGCGGCATCGTGAACGCACCCCTGTTGCGCCGGATCGTGATCGTCGGCGGCGGATCGGCCGGCTGGATGACGGCGGCGGCGCTCTCCAGCCTGCTGGGTCCGAAGGACGTGGCGATCACGCTGGTCGAATCCGACGCGATCGGCACGGTCGGGGTGGGGGAGGCGACCATTCCCGACATCCTCGCCTTCCACCGGATGCTGGGCGTGAACGAAGCGGAGTTCATGGCCGCGACTCGGGCGACGTTCAAACTGGGGATCGAGTTCGTCGACTGGGGCGCGAAGGGTGACCGCTATATTCATCCGTTCGGTCAGCATGGCGTCGACATGCAGGGCATCGACTTCCACCAATATTGGCTACGCGCGCGCGAGGACGGTGCGACCGACCCGATCGAAGCATACAGCCTGTGCGCGGTCGCGGCGCAGGCCGGGCGGTTCGTCCTGCCCGATCCCAATCCCCGGTCGGTGCTGTCGCAGATCCGCTATGCCTATCATTTCGATGCGACGCTCTATGCCCGCTTTCTGCGCCGCTATGCCGAGACGCGGGGCGTGGTGCGGGTCGAAGGGACGGTCGGCGAGGTCGGGCAGGATGCGCGGGGCGATATCGCCCGGCTGACCCTGTCGGACGGGCGGGTGGTCGAGGGTGATTTCTTCTTCGACTGCACCGGCTTTCGCGCGCTGCTGATCGGCCAGACGCTGGATGCCGGGTTCGTCGACTGGAGCCCCTGGCTGCCCTGCGATACCGCGCTGGCGGTGCCGAGCGCCCACGCCGGAGCGCCGACGCCCTATACCCGATCGACCGCGCGCGACGCCGGCTGGCAATGGCGCATCCCGACGCAGCGCCGCGTCGGCAACGGCCATATCTTTGCAAGCGCGTTCCAGTCGGAGGATGCCGCCCGCGACGTAATGTTGGCGACCCTCGAAGCAGCTCCGCTCGCCGATCCGCGTCGGATTACGTTCCGCGCAGGGTGCCGCGAGCGTTTCTGGCAGGGCAACTGCATCGCGATCGGGTTGGCGGCGGGGTTCCTCGAGCCGCTGGAATCGACGTCGATCTATCTGATCCAAGAAGGCATCAGCCGTTTCATCTCGCTGTTTCCCCGGGGCGACATTCCCGAAATCCTGCGCACCGAATATAACCGCCACATGCGTACCGAGTTCGAACAGGTGCGCGATTTCATCATACTGCATTATGCCGCGACGACGCGCGACGACACGCCGTTCTGGAACTACTGCCGAACGATGACGCTGCCCGATACGCTGCTGCACAAGATCGAGCTGTTCCGTGAAACCGGGCGGGTATTCCGCTATAACGACGAGCTGTTCGCGCGGCCGAGCTGGGTTGCGGTGATGCTGGGGCAGGGGATCATGCCGACGACAAGCGACCCGATCGTCGCCACGCTGCCGGCGGACGATGTCGCGCGCAGCCTGGCGTCGATGCGCGAGGCGATGGCGGCGGCGGTGCAGCGGATGCCGACCCATGGCGAATTCCTGTTGCGCTACTGCCCGGCGGTTGCGGCATGAAGGACGGCAATATCCGCAGCATCACCATCGTCGGCGGCGGCACCGCCGGGTGGATGGCCGCCGCCGCCTTCTCCCATATCCTGTCAGGCAGCGGCATTGCGATCCGCGTCGTGGAGTCGGAGGAGATCGGGACGGTCGGGGTGGGCGAGGCGACGATCCCGCATATCCAGTATTTCAACCGGCTGCTCGGCATCGACGAGGACGAGTTCGTTCGCCGGACTTGCGCGACGTTCAAGCTGGGGATCGAGTTCGTCGACTGGGGCCGGATCGGCGAGCGCTACATCCATCCCTTCGGCAGTTACGGGCAGGAGATGGAGGGGCTGCACTTCCATCAGTTCTGGTATCGGCAGGCGCAGATGGGCGGCGCGCTGCCGCTCGACCGCTACAGTATCGGCGTGGGCGCGGCGCGGGCGGGCAAGTTCCAGCGGCCCGACCACAGCCGGCCGGGATCGCCGCTCGCCGGCATATCCTATGCCTTCCAGTTCGATGCGGCGCTCTACGCCCGTTACCTGCGCGAACGCGCCGAGGCGGCGGGCGTCGAGCGGATCGAGGGGCGGATCGTCGATGTCGCGTTGAACGGCGCGAACGGTCATGTCGACCATGTCCTGCTGGAAGATGGACGCAAGGTTGCGGGCGATCTGTTCATCGACTGCTCGGGCTTTCGCGGGCTGCTGATCGAAGGAGCGCTGAAGGCCGGTTACGACGATTGGAGCGAATGGCTACCCTGCGACCGGGCGGTGGCGCGGCCGTGCGCGCGGATCGGCGATCCGACGCCCTATACCCGCGCGACCGCGACCAGCGTCGGGTGGCGCTGGCGTATCCCGCTCCAGTCGCGGACCGGCAACGGCCATGTCTATTGTTCGGACTATATCGATGACGATGCCGCGCTGGCGATGCTCGACGCGAGTCTTGACGGCGAACCGCTTGCCGGACCGAACTTCTTGCGCTTCACCGCGGGCGTCCGGCGCAAGGCGTGGGACCGCAACGTCGTCGCGCTCGGGCTGGCGTCGGGGTTTCTCGAACCGCTCGAATCAACGTCGATCCATCTGATCCAGTCGGGGATCGCGCGGTTGCTGACCAATTTTCCCGACCGGTCGTTCAACCAGCCCGATATCGACTATTATAACCGCCGGACCCGCGCGGAGTATGAGCAGATCCGCGACTTCCTGATCCTGCATTACAAGGCGACGGCACGCGACGACAGTCCGTTGTGGCGCCGGTGCCGCGACATGGCGATTCCGGCATCGCTGGAAGAACGCATCGCGATCTTCCGCGAGAATGCCCGGCTCTACCGCCACGACAATGAACTATTCAGTGAAACGAGCTGGCTGGCGGTGCTGCATGGTCAGAATATCGCGCCCAAGCGCTATCATCCGATCGCCGATCTGCTGCCGGATGCCGAACTGGACGACCGGATGACGCGGATCGCCGCGGCGATGGATTCGGGCGTGCGCGTGATGCCGGATCATATGGCGTTCATCGATCGCCATTGTCGCAGCCCAAACCAGTGAACGTTATCAATCCGCAGCGAAATCACCATGCATCAAATATCGTAAAAGCTGTGAAACCGGTTACATTGGACTTTACAGCGGTGTCATATCTACCTAGCCTCGTGCGTAATTAGCAGACAAAACCGCGGAGGGGATGGCGCATGGCCATTGCGGAGGGTGTGGGACGTCGCAGCGGCGCGACGGTCGATGGCGGGATGACCGTCCGACTAAGCGCTTTGATGTTCATGCAGTTTTTCATCTGGGGCGCGTGGCAGGTCACGCTCGGCCTGGTCATGCAGACGGTCGGCATCGGCAATCTGATCGGCAATGCGTTTTCGATGGGGCCGATCGCGTCGATCGTCGGGTCGCTGCTGCTCGGCATGGTCGCGACGCGCTATGTCGCGCCCAAGATGCTGATGGTGATTTTGCATCTGGTTGGCGGGGTGTTGTTGTTCCTGTTGCCTTCGCTGATTACGCCGGAGCGCGGGGGCACCTTCGTGTGGCTGCTGCTCGGCTACATGATCCTGTACATGCCGACGGTCGGTCTTGCGAACACCATCGCGCTCAAGAGCTTCGGCGAACGGACCGACAATTTCCCGTTCGTGCGTGCGTTCGGCACGATCGGCTGGATCGCGTCGGGCCTGATCATCGGCTGGGCGGGACTGTCGGCCAGCCCGCAGATCTTTACCGTCGCGGCGGTCGTGTCGGTAGCACTGGGTCTCTACAGCGTCACGCTGCCGACCGTCGAAGCGGACAAGCCGCAGGGCGGCAGCGTCCTGGCGCAGGTGTTCTGCGTCGAGGCGTTCTCGCTGATGCGGAACAAATCGTTCCTGGTGTTTATCGCTTGCGCGACGCTGATCTCGGTCCCGCTGGCGATGTATTATGCCTATGCGTCACCCTATGTCGGTGCGGCGGGGATCGAGAATGTCGGCGGTACGCTCGCCATCGGGCAGATGTCCGAGCTGGTGTTCATGTTCTCGATGCCGTGGCTCTATCGCCGCTTCGGGGTGAAGCCGCTGCTGCTGGTCGGCATGGCTGCGTGGGCGCTGCGGTATGCATTGTTCGCGATCGGTGACGGCGGGTCGGGCATCTGGGCGGTCTATCTCGGCGTCGCGCTGCACGGCGTCTGCTACGACTTCTTCTTCGTCGCGGGCGCGATCTACACCGGCATCATCGCCGCGCCGAAGGGCGTGAACGCACAGGCGCAGGGAATGCTGACCCTGTTCACCTATGGCGTCGGTATGCTGCTCGGCTCGCAGATCGGCGCGTTGCTCTATGCGCAGCTGCCGGCCAACCCGACCATTGCCGACTGGCAGGGCATGTGGGTCTATCCCGCCGTCGCCGCCGCCGCCATCGCGCTGCTGTTTCAATTGACCTTCCGTGACGACCGCAAGGAGACGCTGGCATGACGGGCATGAAGGGACCGGGCATCTTCCTCGCCCAGTTCATGGGCAACGAGGCCCCGTTCGACACGCTGGAGAATATGGCGGAGTGGGCCGCGGGCCTTGGCTATGTCGGGGTGCAGATCCCGTGCGACAGCCGTCTGATCGACCTGAAGACCGCGTCGGAAAGCCAGGATTATTGCGACGAGCTGACCGGCAAGCTGGCGACGCTCGGCATCGAAGTGACCGAGCTGTCGACCCATTTGCAGGGGCAGCTGGTCGCGGTGCATCCGGCATACGACACGCTGTTCGACGGTTTCGCGCCGAAGGAAGTGCACGGCAAGCCGGCCGAGCGGCAGGTCTGGGCAGTCGAGCAGGTCAAGATGGCGGCGAAGGCCAGCGCGAAGCTCGGCCTGAAGGCGCATGCGACCTTCTCCGGCGCGCTGGCCTGGCCCTATTTCTATCCGTGGCCGCAGCGTCCGGCGGGGCTGGTCGAGGAAGCGTTCGCCGAACTCGCGCGGCGCTGGACCCCGATCCTCGACGTGTTCGAGGACCATGGCGTGCATTGCGCGTTCGAGGTTCATGCCGGCGAAGACCTGCACGACGGTGCCACCTGGGAGCGTTTCCTGGAGGCGGTGAAGGGCCATAATGCCGCGCGGCTGCTGTTCGACCCGTCGCATTATGTCCTGCAACAGCTCGACTATCTCGACTTCATCGACCGCTATCACGATCGCATTTCGTGCTTCCACGTGAAGGACGCCGAATTCAATCCGACCGGCCGGTCGGGCGTCTATGGCGGCTATCAGAACTGGGTCGACCGCGCCGGACGCTTCCGCTCGCTGGGCGACGGGCAGGTCGATTTCTCGGGCGTGTTCAGCCGCATGGCGCAATATGGCTATGATGGCTGGGCCGTGCTCGAATGGGAATGCGCGCTGAAGAATTCGGCGGACGGGGCGGCGGAAGGCGCGCCGTTCATCGAAGCGCACATGATCCGCCTGACCGATCATCCGTTCGACGATTTCGCCGCGAGCGGGGTCGATCGCGCCGCGATCCGCACGCTGATGGGGCTGTCGCCGGAATGAGTGCGAAGCGCCCCTTGAAGCTCGGTATGGCCGGCGGCGGCGAAGGCGCGTTCATCGGCGCGATCCACCGCCACGCCGCGGCGATGGACGGCGACTGGCAACTGGTCGCCGGCGCGTTCAGCAGCGATGCGGGACGTAACGCCCGGAGTGGCGATGCGCTCAATCTCGATCCGGCACGGGTCTATGGCGACGTCCACGCGCTGATCGCGGGCGAGCTGGCCCTGCCGGTCGGCGAGCGGATCGACGCGCTGGCGATCGTGACGCCCAACCACCTGCACGCGCCGATGGCGATCGCCGCGCTCAACGCCGGCATCCATGTCTTCTGCGAAAAGCCGATGGCGATGAACGGCGACGAAGCCCGCGCCATCGCCGCCGCCGCCAAGGCCGGCGGCGCGAAGTTCGCGCTGGCCTTTACCTATAGCGGCTATCCGCTGGTCGAGGAGGCACGCGCCCGCGTCGCGCGGGGCGAACTGGGCAAGATCCGGCTGGTGCAGGTCGAATATCTGCAAGGTTGGCTGAGCCTCCCGATCGATGGCGAGGGCAACAAGCAGGCCGAATGGCGCACCGATCCGGCCAAGGCCGGGCTGGGCGGGTGCCTGGGCGATATCGGCACCCACGCCTTTCACCTTGCCGAGCATATCGCGGGCATCCGCGTGGATACGCTGTCGGCGGACCTGACGACGCATGTCCCGGGCCGCCGGCTGGACGACGATGTCAGCGCGCTGCTGCGCTTCGAAGGCGGCGCGCGCGGCACGTTGAAGGCGACGCAGGTCGCGGCTGGCGAGGAGAACGGCCTGAAGCTGCGTGTGTCGGGCGAACTCGGCACGCTCGAATGGGCGCAGATGGAGCCGAACACGCTGACGCTGCGCTGGCTCGACCGGCCGGCCGAGGTGGTGCGTGCCGGTGGACCGGGGCTGGGGGCGTCGACGCAGGCGCTGCTGCGTACACCTTCGGGTCATCCGGAGGGCTATATCGAGGCATTTGCCAATCTGTATCGGGGCTTCGCCGCCCGGATACGCGGTGACGACGAACGGTTCGTGCCCGGCCTGACCGATGGCCTGCGCACCATGGCCTTTATCGAGGCGATGATCGCGAACGCCGCGTCGGACGACAAATGGACCCATGTATCGGGAGAGTATCGATGAAGTTTTTGATGGGGACCGCCATCGCCGGGACCAGCGCCGCCGTCGCGCTACTCGCCACCGCCACGCCGACAACGGCGCAGACGCCCGCGCCCCCCGCGTTCAATGCGTGCAAGGCATGCCACACGGTCAACAAGGGCGGTCGCAACGGCATCGGCCCGAATTTGAACGGCGTGGTCGGCCGCCCGGCGGCATCGGTCGCGGGCTTCAACTATTCGCCCGCGCTGAAGGCGTCGAAGCTGCGCTGGGATGCCAAGACGCTCGATGAATATCTCGCGGCTCCGACCAAGAAGGTTCCGGGCACGCGGATGCCGATCGCGACGCCCGATGCGACGAAGCGCGCGGCGATCATCGCCTATCTGACGTCCGCCAAATGAGCGGCGTGTCGCGACGCACGGTGATGGCCGGCGGCGCTGCGGCGACGCTGGCGGTCGGCGTCGGCGCGGCACAACGTCCGCCGTCCAACGCGGCGCGCTTCTCGCTGAAGTTCGCGCCGCACGAAGGCAGCTTCGCCAGTCGGGGCGGGCGGATCGAACAGATCGCCTATGCCGCCGATCAGGGCTTTACCGCCTGGGAGGATAACGAGGCGGGCCTGCGCAGCGTTGCCGAGCAGACGGCGATGGCCAAGGCGCTGCAACAGCGCGGCATGACGATGGGCGTGTTCGTCGCCTCCATGCCGAAATGGGCACAGTCGCGGCCGATCCTGGGCGCGACCGATGGCGCGGAGCGCGAGGCGTTCCTGAGCGATATCCGCAAGTCGATCGACGTCGCCAAGCGGCTGTCGGCGACGCGGATGACCGTGGTCACCGGCTTCATGGACCCGCGCGTCCCGCTGGATATCCAGACCGCGCGGGTGATCGACGTGATGCGTCGCGCGGGCGAGATCGTCGCGCCGCACGGCATCGCGATGGTGATGGAGCCGCTCAACACCCGCACCGACCATCCCGGCGTCTATATGCAGACCGTGGCGCAGGGCTATGCCGTCGCGCGCGGTGCGAACAGTCCGGGCGTGAAGGTTCTGGCCGACCTGTATCACGAACAGATTCAGTCGGGGAATCTGATCCCGACGCTTGCCGCGTGCTGGGACGAGATCGGCTATATCCAGTTCGGCGACAATCCGGGGCGGAACGAGCCGGGCACGGGTGAGATCAACTATGCGACGATCGTCCGCTGGCTGCGCGACAAGCGCTATGCCGGGGTGATCGGGATGGAACATGGCAATTCGCTGAAAGGCCGACCGGGGGAGGAGGCGCTGGTCGCCGCCTATCGCCGGATCGATCAGGTTTAAGGGGGAGGCGAGGATGACGCTCCGCACGATGGTCGCGCTCGGCGCGACGTTGATAACGCTCTCAGCATCCGGTGTCGCGCAGGACAAGCCGGGGTTCAAGGATACGCCGATGCTGCCGGGTGGTCAGTGGCGCGTCCACGACGCCGACCGGCCTGCGCCGGTGGCGGTGACGCCGGCGAAGCAGCCCGGCGGTGCGCCGTCCGACGCGGTGGTGTTGTTCGACGGGCGCTCGCTCGATGCATGGACGCCGCAGCGCATGGCATGGCCGATCAAGGACGGGGCGATGACCGTGCCGTCGCGCGCCAGCGCCGGGGGCGAGAATGCGCTGGTGACGAAGCAGAGCTTCGGCGATGTGCAACTCCATCTGGAGTTCCGTTCGCCCAACCCGCCGACCAAATCGTCGCAGGATCGCGGCAATAGCGGTATCTGGTTCATGCAGCGCTACGAGGTGCAGATCCTCGATGGCTATCAGAACCCGACCTATGCCGATGGCACGGTGGGCGCGGTCTATGGCTGGAAACCGCCGCTGGTGAACGCGTCGCGCGCGCCCGGCGAATGGCAGAGCTACGACATCGTGTTCGAACGGCCGCGCTTTGCCGCCGACGGATCGCTGGTGCGGCCGGCCTATGTCACGGCGTTCCTGAACGGGGTGCTGGTGCAGAATCATCAGGCGATGCTGGGCACGACCGTCTGGCGGCAGGTCGCGACATATACGGCGCATGGCGATGCCGCGCCGATCCAGTTGCAGGACCATGATTCGCCGGTGTCGTTCCGCAATATCTGGGTCCGCCCCTTGCCCGAAGCCGCCATCGCGCAGGATTTGAAGGAGACGATGAAATGATCGACCGGAGGACGGCGCTGGCCGGCGTCGCGGCGATGTTCGGCACCGCGCTCTACGCACCGCTCGCGCGGGCCGCGGGGGCGAGCGGACCGGTCACCACGCCGGTGCCCGCCATCAGCGAAGGGCCGCCGAGCGTGGCGGTGTTCACGCCCGTGCAGCGGGCGGCGATGACCGCTCTGAGCGAGCGGGTGCTGCCGACCACCGATACGCCTGGCGCGATCGCCGCCGGGGTGCCGGCCTATATCGAAAAGCTGCTCGCCGACTGGTCCTATCCGGCCGAGCGCGTGCCGATCCTCGCCGGACTGGACGCGATCGAGGCGAAGTCGATGGCCGATTACCGCGTGTCGACCGCCAAGGCGACACCGGCACAGCAGGACGCGCTGCTGACGCTGGCGATGAACGACCGGATCACCGGCGGCAAGACGTTCTTCGAAGCGTTCCGCCAGCTGGTCATCGCCGGCTATTATACGTCGGAAATCGGCATGACGCAGGAGCGCGAATATCTGCCGGTGCCCGGCGAATATGACGGCGCCTTTCCCTATTCCAAGGTCAACAAGGTCTACAGCGCATGATGATCGATCGCAGGAACCTCCTGATCGGGGCGGGCGGCGTCGCCGCGCTCGCCGCCACCCGTACCGCGTCGGCCGCACAGATCGGCAAGATCGGTATCCAGCTCTACACCGTCCGCGACCTGTTCCAGAAGGACCCGGTCGCGACGCTGACGTCGATCGCGAAGATCGGCTATCGCGAGGTCGAATATGGCGGCGGCGGGTACGACGCCATGGACCACAAGATGCTGCGGCGGACGATGGACCGGCTGGGGCTGACCTCGCCATCGGTCCATATCGGCTATGACGCGCTGCTCGGCTCGTTCGACAGGCAGGTGGCGATGGCGAAGACGCTGGGCGCCGATACGGTCATCCTGCCGTACATGACCGACGAATATCGCAACGAAGCCGGTTGGGCGAAGGCATTGCCCAATATCAACCGCTTCGCCCGCGACCTGCGCAAGGCGGGGTTGGGCTTCGCCTATCACAATCACGACTTCGAATTCACGGTGAAGCCGGGCGGGGTCAGCCTGTACGAACGGCTGCTCAAGGAAACCGACCCGTCGCTGGTGAAGGTCGAACTCGACCTCTATTGGGTCGGCCATGCCGGCGAGGATGTCGGCGGCTGGATCGACCGGCTGGGACCGCGCCTCTACGCCTATCATGTGAAGGACGCGCGCGCCGATGGCAGCATGACCGCGGTGGGTGCCGGCAAGACCGATTTCGCTGCGCTGTTCCGCCGTCCGGGAAGCCGGGGTGTCCGCCATTTCTATGTCGAGAACGACCAGGCGCCTGCGCCCTATCTGCCCGACATCACGACGAGCTACCGCACGCTGCGCGCGCTGCGTTACTGAATAGAATCAAGACCCTGGGAGGGGACATATGGCTGCCACCAACAGGTTCGACGCGATCGTCATCGGGTCCGGCGTCAGCGGCGGGTTCGCCGCGAAGGAACTGACCGAAAAGGGCCTGCGCGTCCTGATGCTCGACCGCGGGCGCATGGTCGAGCATATCGAGGGCTATCCCTATGACGGGAAGCCGGCCTACGAGGTGCCGGCGCGCAACATGATGCCCAAGCCGCTGATGGACAGCGACTATTTCATCGCCAAGCACGGCTATGTCGCGCCGAGCAGCCGGCAGTTCTACAATGACGACCGGCTGAACCCCTATGCGTTCGACGAGGGGGAAAAATTCTACTGGATCCGCCCCGGTGCGGTCGGCGGCAAGTCGCTGATCTGGGGGCGCTGGTCGTTCCGGTGGAGTGCGGACGACTTCGCGGCGAACACGCGCGAAGGGATCGATGGCGAATGGCCGATCGGCTATGACGACGTCGCGCCCTGGTACAGCTATGTCGAGAAATATATCGGCGTGTCGGGATCGCGTGAGAACCTGCCATACCTGCCCGACAGCGAATTCCAGCCGCCGATGCCGATGAACGTCGCGGAGAAGTGGCTGAAGCAGCGGCTGGAGACCCAGTTTCCGGGGCGCAAGCTGATCCACACCCGCCTGTCCAACATGACCGAGGACAAGCCCGACCAGAACCGCAGCAAGTGCCAGTTCCGCAACCAGTGCGGCAATGGCTGTTCGTTCGGCGCCTATTTCTCGACCCAGGCGGTGACGCTGCCTGCTGCGCGGGCGACCGGGCGGTTGACGCTGCAGTCCGATGCGGTGGTCACGAACCTCGAATATGATGCCGCGCGTAAGAAAGTGACCGGGGTCCGCTTCATCGATGCGAAGACCGGCCAGGCGCAGACGGTGCAGGCCGGCATGGTGTTCCTGTGCGCATCGGCGATGGCGTCGACGCAGATTTTGATGAACTCGCGCATGGGCGGTGGCGGTCGCAGCCATTTCGACAGCAGCAGGACGCTGGGCCGCTATGTGATGGACCATATCTTCCGCGTCGGCGCGGAGGGCGAGATTCCGGGCATGACCGACCTGATCGAATTCGGGCGGCGGCCGGGCGGGGTCTATGTTCCGCGCTTCCGCAACCTGAATGGCGAGGAAGGTGTCGGCTTCCGTCGTGGCTATGGCTATCAGGGCAGCGCGCGGCGCGATCCGGCGGCTCCGGTCGGCTTCGGCAAGGATATGAAGCACGGCATGCGCCAGTACGGCCCGTGGAAGTTCGGGATGGGTGCGTTCGGCGAGTGCCTGCCCTATGCCGACAACCGGGTGTCGCTGCATGCGAACAAGGTCGACCGGTTCGGCGTGCCGCTGATGAAGTTCGACGTCACCTTCCGCGACAACGAGCTCAAGATGATGGCCGACGCCCGCATCGAGGGCGAGAAGATGCTGAAGGCCGCCGGTCTGGTGAACGTCCACAGCTATGAAGGCGCCCATGTCCCGGGCGATGCGATCCATGAAATGGGCGGCGCGCGCATGGGGGCGGACCCGCGGAGGTCGGTGCTGAACCAGTGGAGTCAGGCGCACGACGCGTCGAACCTGTACGTCACCGACGGTGCGCAGATGGCGTCGGTGTCGTGCGTCAATCCGTCGCTGACCTTCATGGCGCTGACCGCGCGTGCGGCGGACCATGCGGTGCGGACCAAGGCCTGGGCTTGAGGCGAACGAGCGGCACGGGCGTGATCGTCCGCGCCGCTTCCTTTTCGTTTACCCTGCGCCGGTAGAGCGGTCCTGATGCACGGCGGAGGCGCGATATGACCGGTCGATGGATGGAGGAACTGCGCAACAAGGTTCCGACCGGCACCGTCGACGGTGACGGCGACGCCTTTGCCGAACACCTGCGACAACGTGCCGAGGCGGCGCAGAAGGTCGAGCAGGGGCTGCTGACCGAGGTGCCGATGCTGTACGGTTCGCCGGGGCCGTATGAGCCGGAAGGCGATCCGGGGATCGTGATCGCACGGCTGCACCGCGAGGAACTGCTCCGCCGTAGCGGTGCGATGCCTGTCGTGCGCGCCGGCGAACCGCCGGAACGCCTGCCCTATGAGCGGTTCCTAATCGTGCTCGGGTTCGTCCTGGAGGCGGTGTACTTTTTCGGGCGCGACTGACGACGGGGCCGCCGGCTTGGTCAGCCCGACATGGCCGGCGGTCGCGGGCCGAGCAACGCCAGAACATGGACCGCGAGGGTTTCCGTATCCTCGGTGACGAGCGTCACGATGTCGCTCTCCCGCGCTTCGAAGCCGTTATTCGGGCCGAGATTGTCGAACGGGGTTAGCGTCACCGCATCGTCGGTTCGTTCGATATCGACGCGCCGGGCGTCGCGCATGAACGTCTTGAAATTCTTTACTGCCGCCGCATCCTGAAACGGAATGAACTGGCGCTTCCACTCTTCGGACGTCGGGTCGGGTACGTCGGCACGGGATGCTGCCAGCCCTTCGCCGATCGCCTGCGCGATTACCGTCTTCTTGGCCGACTTGCCGAACCATTTCGGATCGGTGGCGATGTTGTCCCCCGACACGGTGCGCGAGACTGGCGCGATGATGATCCGACCGTTGGTGAAATAGGCGACTGCCGATTGCTGCATCGCGCCGCTTTGCCCCCGAACGCTGGCGGGGGCAAGCGCGCCTCAGAAGCTCGGCAGGTTCGGATCGCCGTCGGGCAGCGGCTTGTGAATCCCGCATTCGACCTTGTCCCAGCCGGCCCAGCGGCCGGATCGCGGGTCTTCGCCCGGCTTTACCCGGTTGGTGCAGGGCTGGCAGCCGATCGACGGGAAACCCTGTTCGACCAGCGGGTGGCGCGGCAGGTCGTGCTGCGCGAAATAGGCGTCGATGTCGGCCGGGGTCCAGGTGATGAGCGGATTGACCTTCAACCGGCCGACCGCGTCCGAGGTATCAAGTTCGAAGCGGGGCAGGGCGGTGCGGGTTGCCGACTGGAACGCCTTGCGCCCGGTGAAGCTGGCATCGAAGCCCAGCAAGCCGCGCGCAAGCGGTTCGACCTTGCGCAGGTCGCAGCAGCCGTCCGGATCGTAGGACCAGCGCAGACCTGTTGCGTCCTTTGCTGCCAGCAGATCGGCATCGGGCGTCAGGTTGCGGAAATCGGTCAGGCCCAGCCGTTCGACCAGCAGGTCGCGATAGGCGAGCGTTTCGGGGAAATGCTTGCCGGTTTCGAGAAACAGGACAGGGACCGACGGATCGACAGAGGCGATCAGGTGCAACAACACCGCGGATTCTGCGCCGAACGACGATACGGCCGCGACGTTACCCAGCAGCCGTTCGCGCAGGGCAACGGTCAGCATTTCCTGCGTCGACACGCGGTCGAAACGGGCGTTCAGCGCCGCGGCATCGGCGGCGGTGTAGCGCGGCCCGACCGTCAGCCGGTCGCGCACGCGGATGTCGGGATCGGCATCAGCCATGGCGCAGTTTCCACACCGGGACATGCCCGTCGGCCGCGGCCTGATAGACATGGTCGTAGCGTTCGAGCACGCGGTCGAGCGCGGCGCGATCGATCGGGGCGGAGGGCGCGAAGCTGTCGAAGCCGCAGCGGCGCATCAGCGGAATCTGGTCGACGAGCACGTCGCCTTCGGCCCGCAGTTCGCCGGTATAGCCTGCCTCGCGCAGGATGCGCCCGGCCGAATAGCCGCGTCCGTCGCGGAATTTGGGGAAGCTGACCTCGATCAGGGACAGTCGGTCGAGGTACGGGAGAAGCAGACGGGCGTCGTCGCCCGCTTCGATCCGAACGGCGGTCGAGTTCGACTGACCGAGGAACGCGTCGAGGGTGACGGCGGGTTCGTCATGCGCGGCATCGTCGCGCAGGCGCAGCGGTTCGTTCATGCCGTCTCTCCATTGTCGGGCAGGCGCGCGACGACTTTCAGTTCGAAGCGGAACCCGGCGAGCCAGGTTACGCCGGTCGCGGTCAGCGCGGGCAGGGGCGCATCGCCCCAATAGGCCGGATGGTGCGCGAACAGCAGCGGCAGGACCGCTTCGGGATCGGTGGTGAAGATCTGCACATCGACGACGTCCGCCGGGGTGCAGCCGGCCCCAGCCAGCACGGCGGTCAGGTTGGCGAAGGCCAGCGCAACCTCGTCGGCGAGGTCGGGTTCGGGCGTGCCGTCGCTGCGCGCGCCGACCTGCCCGGATACGAACAACAGGCCGTTGGCGCGGATTGCCGGGGAGTAGCCGTGTTCGGCATAGAGCGCATGCGGCGCGGCCGGGAAAACGGCGGATCGCTTACCCATAAATCGCCTCCTTGAACGGTTCCATGCCGATCCGGCGATAGGTGTCGACGAAGCGCTCCCCGTCGTTCCGTTCGGCGAGATAGCGGTCGGTGACGCGCTCGATCGCGTCGACCACGCCGTCCTCCGAAAAGCCCGGGCCGGTGATCTTGCCGAGCGACACGTCCTCCGCGCCCGATCCGCCGAGCAGCAGCTGGTAGTTCTCGGTCCCCTTCCGGTCGACGCCGAGGATGCCGATATGCCCGGCATGATGGTGGCCGCAGGCGTTGATGCAGCCGCTGATCTTGAGCTTCAGTTCGCCGAGGTCCCGCTGGCGGACCGGATCGGCGAAGCGATCGGCGATCTTCTGCGCGAGCGGGATCGAGCGGGCATTGGCGAGGCTGCAATAATCGAGGCCGGGGCAGGCGATGATGTCGGTAATGAGGTCGAGATTGGCCTCGGCCAGCCCGATCGCCACCAGCCGGTCATAGACCGCGCGCAGGTCGCCCGAGCGGACATGCGGCAGGACGATGTTCTGCGCATGGGTGACGCGCAGTTCGGCGAAGCTGTACGCCTCCGCCAGATCGGCCATCGCATCGATCTGATCCGCCGAAGCGTCGCCGGGGATGCCGCCGGTCGGCTTCAGGCTGATCGTCACGATGGTGTAGCCCGCGCGCTTGTGGGCGTGCGTGTTCTGGTCGAGCCACGCGGCGAAGCCGGCGTCGCTGCGATCGACCGGGGCGTCGGCCGAGGTATCGGCAAAGGCGGGATCGGCAAAGAAGGCCGCGATACGGTCGAATTCGGCTTGGGGCGGATCGATGCCGAGCGTCTTGATGTGCGCGAACTCTTCGGCGACCTCGGCACGATACTGGTCGACGCCGATCTCGTGGATCAGGATCTTGATCCGCGCCTTGTACATGTTGTCGCGGCGGCCGTAGCGATTGTAGACGCGCAGGCAGGCTTCGAGATAGCTCATCAGGTCGGACAACGGCACGAAGTCGTTGACCAGCGGCGCGATCATCGGCGTGCGGCCCATGCCGCCGCCGACATAGACCTCGGCCCCCGCCACGCCGTCCCGTTCGACGATGCGCAGGCCGATGTCGTGCAGGCGCATCGCGGCACGGTCTTCGTCAGCCGCGATGACCGCGATCTTGAACTTGCGCGGCAGGTAGCTGAATTCGGGGTGGAAGGTGCTCCACTGGCGCAGCAGCTCGGCCCAGGGGCGCGGATCGGTCAGCTCGTCGGCGGCGGCGCCGGCGAACTGGTCCGAGCTGATGTTGCGGATGCAGTTGCCGCTGGTCTGGATGGCGTGCATCTCGACCTTCGCCAGCTTTTCCAGAATGTCGGGCGTGTCGGCCAGCTTGATCCAGTTGAACTGGAGGTTCTGCCGCGTGGTGAAATGGCCATAGCCGCGGTCGTATGTGCGCGCGATGTCGCCCAGCACCCGCATCTGCGTCGACGACAGCGTGCCATAGGGGATGGCGACCCGCAGCATGTAGGCGTGGAGCTGAAGATACAGGCCGTTCATCAGCCGCAGCGGCTTGAACTGATCCTCGGTCAGATGGCCCGACAGGCGGCGTTCGACCTGATCACGGAACTCCGCGACGCGGGCGTCGACGATCGACTGGTCGTAGGTGTCGTATTGGTACACTTCGAAGTCCTCTCCGTTGGCGGGGAAGGGGTGTTGCGTCAGCGATGCTGCGCTTGGGGACACCCCCCTCCACCAGCCTGCGGCTGGTCCCCCTCCCCGCGGAGCGGGGAGGAGCTTGATTAGATCACCCACGCTCCGGCGTCGGGGTCGGCGGGCTTTAGCGTCAGGTCGGTGCGCACCGTGGGGCCGAGGGCGCGGATGCGGTCCTTGATGTGGGCGGGGCGGGGGCCTTCGGGGGTTGCCACCGCGTCGATCACGTACGGCACGTTGACCCGGCGGGCGGCTTCCTCGACCAGGGCGATGCGTTCACCGTCCTCACCGACGTCCGCCGCATCCTCGACATGGCGCGACCAGTCGCCGCCGGTCCACCAGGTCACGTCGCCGGTGGCGAGGTCGTTTCCGGTCAGCAGCTTCATGCCAGCAACTCCGCCGCTTTCGCCCAATTGCCGAGCTTGTCCTCGGCATCGGCCAGTTGCACCACTTCGCCGACGACGATCACCGCCGGGCTCTTCACATCCTCGCGCGCGACCATCGGGCCGAGATCGGCGAGCAGGGTGCGCAGCGCGCGAGCGTCGGCATAGGTGCCGCGCTCCAGCACCGCGACCGGCATGTCGGGGGCGACGCCATCGGCCATCAGCTTGTCGGCGATCGCCTCGGCAGTGGCGACGCCCATATAGATGACCAGCGTGCGACCCTGTCCGGCGAGGCCCGACCAGTCCTGTTCGCTTAAGCCCTTGCACTGGCCGGCGACGAAGCTGACCGCCGACGACCAGTCGCGATGGGTGAGCGGCAGCATCGCGCCCGCCGCACAGCCGAGCGCGGCCGAGACGCCGGGAATGACCTCTACGGTCAGGCCGGCGGCGCGGACCGCCTCGACCTCTTCACCGCCGCGACCGAAGATGAACGGGTCGCCGCCCTTCAGCCGGACGACGATCGCGCCGGTCTTCACATGGGCGACGATCAGCGCGTTGATCGATTCCTGCGGCAGGGTGTGGCGCGCGCGCTGCTTGGCGACCGAGATGCGCTGTGCGGTCGCGGGCGCGAGGTCGAGGACGCGCGGATCGATCAGCCCGTCATGGACGACGACGTCGGCGGTCTTCAGCGCCTCGACGGCGCGCACGGTCAGCAGGCCGGGATCGCCGGGACCTGCGCCGACAAGGATGACGCGCCCGCGCGCGGTCGGATCGAGTAACGTTGCCATGCTGGCGTAGATGCTGCCGGGGCGGTTCGCAGGCAACCGACGCTTGCTTGGGGGGCGGGAAGGGATTGTTTAGCAGCCTATTGGTTGCGCAGCCCGATGCCGATCGATGCGCGGACCTGCTCGGCTTCGGCCGACACGACCGGATAGGCGCAATAGTCGGCGGCATAATAGGCCGACGGGCGATGGTTGCCCGACAGGCCGATCCCGCCGAACGGTGCGCCCGACGACGCGCCGTTGGTCGGGCGGTTCCAGTTGACGATGCCGGCGCGGATGTTCGCCCAGAACCGGTCGTAGAGCTGCGGGTCGGGCGAGATGAGCGAGGCGGACAGGCCGTAGCGGGTGTTGTTCGCTTCGGCCAGGGCGTCGTCGAAACTGTCGACGCGGAACACCTGAAGCAACGGGCCGAACAGCTCGACATCGGCGCGTTCGGGCGTGTCGGACATGTCGATGATGCCCGGCGTCAGGAACGGACGCCCCTCGACCAGGCGCTGCATGAAGCGCAGCGGACGGCCCCCGCGGGCCGAAAGCGACAGGAAGCTCTCGGTCAGCTGGTCGGCGGCTTCGTTGTCGATCACCGGACCCATGAACGGCGCGGGATCGGCATGGGGTTCGCCGATGATGAGCCGTTCGCACAGCCGGTTGATCTCGGCGAGCAGCGGCTCGGCCAGACGCCGCTCGACGATCAGCCGGCGCGCGGCGGTGCATCGCTGTCCGGCGGAGGTAAAGGCCGACTGCACCACCAGCACCGCGGCAGCGTACAAATCGGGCGTGTTCCACACGATGATCGGATTGTTGCCGCCCATTTCGAGCGCGAGGATCTTGTCCGGCGTTTCGGCGAACTGGCGGTTGAGCGCGATGCCGGTCCGCGACGATCCGGTGAACAACAGGCCGTCGATATCGGGATGCGAGGCGAGTGCGCGCCCTTCATCGGGGCCGCCGATCAGCAGGCGGACGCAATCCTCCGGGACGCCGCTGGCGTGGAAGCATTCGACGAGGAACGCGCCGGTGGCCGGGGTCTTTTCCGACGGTTTGAAGACCACCGCGTTGCCGGCGATCAGCGCGGGGACGATGTGGCCGTTGGGCAGGTGTGCGGGGAAGTTGTACGGCCCGAGCACCGCCAGCACGCCATGCGGCTTGTGACGCAGCGCGGTGCGGGCGTTCATCGGCGATTCCAGCCGCCGCTGGCTGGTGCGTTCGGCATAGGCGCTGATCGAAATCTCGACCTTGGCGACGACCGTTTCGACCTCGGTGCGGGCTTCCCAGAGCGGCTTGCCGGTTTCGCGGGCGATGATGTCGGCAAAGGGTTCCGACCGGCTGCGCACCACATTGGCGAAGCGCCGCATCGCTTCGATGCGATATGCCAGCGGGCGCGATGCCCAGCCGGCCCAGCCGCCACGCGCGGCGGCGATTTCGGTGTCGACATTGCCGACCGGTCCACGCCACAGCGTCGCGCCGGTGGCGGGTTCGGTCGAGACGAGTTCGGGCATATCTAGGGTCGTCCGGTTTCAGCTTTGCCGCATCCTTGAACCAGAATGCGGGACGGCGCCAGTTTCGTGGATGATGGTTGATATCAGGTAAGCGCCGCGCCCATCCGGCGGATCGCGGCGACCTTCGCGTCGAACAGCGACCAGTCATCGGCCTCGGCGATCCGCGCCCAGATCGCCTCCACCTCGTCGATCAGCATCGAACAAGGGTTCGCGTCGGACCAGTAGGGGTGGCTGCGGTCGGTGCGCGGGTGATAGTCGGACAGGCGGGCGCGGACTTCCTCGAACGCGGCCCATTCCTCGCCTTCGGGCAGCCAGCCGCCGAATGCGTGATGATAGAAGGCGTCGATCGGCATGGCGGAGGTCGCCAGCGCGGTCGTCACCGCATCGGCGAGCGCGCGGTCTTCGTCGGCGCCGCGGGGGCGGACGCCGAGGCGCCAGAGGATGGCTTCGGCCGCCGCCCGGGCATAGCGCTCCGGGAAGGTTTCGAGGACGGCGATCAGCGGCGGGGCGTCGACGACGGTGCGCAGCGCCACCGCCAGCTGCATCGCGTTCCAGTGCATCGCATCGGGCTGCCGGCCATAGGCGTAGAGGCCGTGATGGTCGAAATAGGCGGCGGTGAAGCCGGCATCCCAGGTCGGCGCGAACCGCCACGGGCCATAGTCGAAGCTCTCGCCGGTCAGGTTGATATTGTCGGTGTTGAGGACGCCGTGGACGAAACCCGCCGCCATGAACCGCGCCGCCAGCGTCGCGATGCGGCCGACCGCTTCGTCGAACAGCTCGATCGCCGGTTCGCTGCCCGGCGTGCGGTGGTAGAGGCGGGTCAGGACATAGTCGACCAGCCGGTGCATCGCTTCCGCATCACGTTCGTATGCGAGGCGCTGAAAGGTGCCGATGCGGACATGGCTGTGGTTCAGCCGGACCAGTACCGCCGAGCGGGTGGGTGAGGGCTCGTCGCCGCGCACCAGTTCCTCGCCGGTTTCGATCAGCGAGAAGCTGCGCGAGGTGGGGACGTTCAGCGCTTCCAGCATCTCGGTAGCCAGCACTTCGCGCACGCCGCCCTTCAGTGTCAGGCGGCCGTCGCCGAACCGGCTGTACGGGGTCTGGCCCGATCCCTTGGTGCCGAGGTCGAGCAGGCGGTCATGGGTATCGGTCGCCTGCGCGAAAAGGAAGCCGCGTCCGTCGCCGATATCGGGGTTGTACGACTGGAACTGGTGGCCGTGGTAGCGGAGCGCCAGCGGTTCGGAGAGGCTGCCGGGGAGCGGTACGAAGCGGCCGAAATGGTCGATCCATTGGGCGTCGGATAGCGGAAGCGTATTCCCGCGAAGGCGGGGATCCAGGGTTTCAATCGCTGCGCTGGGCTCTGCTAGGCTCTGGACCCCCGCCTGCGCGGGGGTACGCGACGCAGGGACGATCCCGATCTGCCCCGCCGCGCGGTCGTTCCTGAAGCGCAGGGTGTGCGCCGGGAACTGGGCTGCGGCGACCGCGTCATAGAACGGGGCGCCGAGCGACAGAATATCGGTGCGGGGACGATAGCGAGCGGGTTGCGGGTTTTCGGCCATGCGGCGATATGGGGTGCGATGGCGCTTTTGGACAAGCAACGCTTCACCGATGGCTATTGGTGGTCGAACGACGGCCTCCGACTGCATTATCGCGACTATGGCGGGCAGGGCGGCGGACGCACGGACCGGCCGGCGATCCTGTGCCTGCACGGGCTGACGCGCAACGCGCGCGACTGGGAGGATGTCGCCGACCGGCTGGCCGGAGAGTGGCGGCTGATCGTGCCCGAGATGCGCGGGCGCGGCGAAAGCGGCTATGCCCGCGATCCGATGAGCTATGTGCCGCTGGTCTACCTCCAGGATGTCGAGGCGCTGCTGAACCAGCTCGAGCTGCCGCGCGTCGTCGCGTTCGGGACGTCGCTGGGCGGTATCCTGACCATGTTGCTGGCGGCGACCGATCGCGACCGGATCGCCGCGGCGCTGCTCAACGATGTCGGGCCGGAGCTGGACCCGGCGGGGCTGGGACGGATTCGCGGCTATGTCGGGAAACAGGTCAGCCATCCCACCTGGATGCACGCCGCGCGTGCGCTGGCCGAAGGGAATGGCGACGCCTATCCGACCTATCAGGTGCAGGACTGGCTGCACATGGCGAAGCGGCTGCACCGGCTGAACTCGGCCGGGCGGATCATCCTCGACTATGACATGAAGATCGCCGAGCCGTTCCGCGTGCCGGGCAACGAGGCGGGGCCGGACATGTGGCGCGCCTATGAGGCGCTGGCGGGCAAGCCGGTCGGTATCCTGCGCGGGAGACTGTCGGATATCCTGCCGGCGACCGTGGCGGAGGCGATGGTAACGCGGCTGGACGGGGCGGAGCTGACGACGGTCGCCGATGTCGGCCATGCCCCGGTCCTGACCGAGCCGGAGTCGGTCGCGGCGATCGACCGGCTGCTGGCGCGGGTCGCCGGCCAGTGAGCGTGCCGGTCCGCATCCTCCACCTGCATTCGTCCTTCGCCTATGGCGGCAAGGAAGCGCGGGCGATCCGGCTGATGCATGCCTGGGGCGACCGCGCGGTGCATACGATCGTGTCGGGCGTGCCGGAGCGTACCGAGGCGCGCTCGGCCATCGCGGACTATATCCGCTACGAAATCGCGCAGAATCCGCCGCCGCTGACCGGCAAGCCGTCGGTCGCGCGGTACGAGGCGATCGCGAAATATATGCGCCGCTTCGATCTGGTGCTGACCTATAATTGGGGGGCGATCGACGGGGTGATGGCGAAGCGGGTCTTCGCCAGGGGCACGCCGCCGGTGGTCCATCACGAGGACGGCTTCAACGAGGACGAGGCGACCCGACTGAACCCGGTGCGCAACCTGTATCGCCGGTTCGCGCTTGGCGCAGCGGAGGCGCTGGTCGTGCCGTCGCAGCGGTTGATGCAGGTCGCGGGGGGGCCGTGGAAACAGCCCGACCACCGGCTGCACCTGATCGGCAACGGCATCCCGGTCGAGCGCTATGCCGAACCGGTCGCGGCGGATGCCATTCCGGGGCTGAAGCGCAAGCCGGGCGAGGTGGTGATCGGCACCGTCGCTGGCCTGCGCGAGGTGAAGGACCTGCCGCTGCTGGTCCGCGCGGTCGGCGGGATCGCGGTCAAGGTGCGGCTGGTCATCGTCGGCGAGGGGCCGGAGCGGCAGGCGATCCTCGACGCGGCGGAGGCGATGGGGATCGACGACCGGGTCGTGCTGCCCGGCTTCCTGCCCGAACCCTATCGCTATATGGGGCTGTTCGACATCTTCGCCCTGTCGTCGCGCAGCGAGCAGCAGCCGATTTCGGTGATGGAGGCGATGGCGACCGGCCTGCCGGTGGTCGCGCCGCCGGTCGGCGATATCATGGCGATGGTGGCGGACGAGAACCATCCGTTCATGGGCATCGACCGGCACGAGGTGCATCTGCGCGACCGGTTGCAGACGCTTGCGGTCGACGCCGACGCGCGCCGACGGGTGGGGGAGGCGAACCTCGCCAAGGCACGGGCGGAGTTCGACGAGGCGAAGATGATCGCCGCGTACAAGGCGCTGTACGAGCGGGCGCTGGGGCGGCTGGGGGCGTTGGGGTAGGCGATTATCGGGACCCGCTTGCCGATGGTACCTCGCCGTTGCACCCCACCATCGAGAAGCGCTTGATCGCGGGGTCGTACCGGATGGTTAGCTGGGCACAGCCACCGTCACTTATCATCGGGAGCATGTCGGGCGTGGCATGCCAGTATCTTCTGCCCGCTCCGCCCCATTGTTCGCGAGACAAGGCATTCATCGCCTTGATGTCCTCGATCTCGCGCGCGGTGGGTGCACGCCGATTGCCTCTGGTGAATGCCGCCACGTCCTCCTGCCAGTCGGTCGGTTCGATCGGAATGACGTAAACTGCCTCCACCGCGGTCGGGCTGCGGAACGCGTAGTGGCGAGCATAGGTTCGCATGGGATAGGCGTCGTCCGGCAGGCTGATCGTTCGCTCGATCTCCTCCATCAGCACCTGCTCACGGCCCGGCGGAGCGGCGCAACTGGCGGCGGGGAAGGCAAAGGCCAGGAGCAGGAGACGGGCGCGCATATCGCACGATAACGTGCCGGCCGATCGACGCCACGCAATTTGCTCGCCATCGGGCGCTGCTGGCAGTAATGACGGCCGGATGCGGTGGCGCGATGCGTGCCGCAACGAAGTTCCCGTTGGAGGTCGCGTTGTTCAAAGGTCTGTCGCCCATCGTCTATAACGGCCGCGAAGTCTGGCCGCTGATCGAAGGGGGCAAGGGCGTTGCCGCGACCAATCACGCATCGGCTGGCGCCTGGGCGGCGGCGGGCGGCATCGGCACCGTCTCGGCGGTCAATGCCGACAGCTATGACGCCGAGGGCAAGATCGTGCCCCAGGTGTACAAGGCGCTGACCCGCCGCGAACGCCATGAGGAACTGATCGAATATGCGATCGAGGGCGCGGTGCAGCAGGTGCGGCGCGCGTGGGAGATCGCCGGCGGCAAGGGCGCGATCAACATCAACGTGCTGTGGGAAATGGGCGGTGCCCAGCGCATCCTGCATGGCGTGCTGGAGCGGACGCGTGGGCTGGTGTCGGGCGTGACCTGCGGCGCGGGCATGCCGTACAAGCTGTCGGAGATCACCGCGTCCTACGGCGTCAGCTATCTGCCGATCGTGTCGTCGGGCCGGGCGTTCCGCGCGCTGTGGAAGCGCGCCTATTCCAAGGCGTCGGAATGGCTGGCGGCGGTCGTCTATGAGGATCCGTGGCTGGCCGGCGGGCATAACGGCCTGTCGAATGCCGAGAACCCGCTGGAGCCGCAGGACCCGTACCCCCGCGTCCGCGACCTGCGCGCGACGATGCGCGAGGGCGGCATCTCGGACGACGTGCCGATCGTGATGGCCGGCGGCGTGTGGTATCTGCGCGACTGGAACGACTGGATCGACAATCCCGAGCTCGGCAAGATCGCGTTCCAGTTCGGCACCCGGCCGCTGTTGACGCAGGAAAGCCCGATCCCGCCCGAATGGAAGGCGAAGCTGATGGAGATCGAGGAGGGCGAGGTGCTGCTGCACCGGTTCAGCCCGACCGGTTTCTATTCGTCGGCGGTGCGCAACCCGTTCCTGCGCAACCTCGAGGCCCGGTCCGAGCGGCAGATCGCTTTCTCGACGCAGGAGGCGGGCGACCATGTCTTCCAGCTCGACGTCGGGGTGAAGGGCAAGAATTTCTGGGTGACGCAGGGCGACCTGCTGCGCGCGCGCGAATGGTTCGGCATGGGCTTCACCGACGCGCTGAAGACGCCGGACAATACTTTGGTGTTCGTGACGCCCGAAGAAAAGGGCATCATCCGGAAGGATCAGGCGGACTGCATGGGCTGCCTGTCGCAGTGCAGCTTTTCGAGCTGGGCCGATAGCGAGACGAACTCGACCGGGCGGCTGGCCGATCCGCGCAGCTTCTGCATCCAGAAGACGTTGCAGGACATCGCCCATGGCGGCCCGACCGACCAGAATCTGATGTTCGCGGGACACGCCGCATACAATTTCAAGCGCGATCCCTTCTATTCGAACGGGTTCGTGCCGAGCGTGAAGCAGCTGGTCGACCGTATCCTGACCGGGGATTGATCGGCGATCCCTGCCGGCATGGCGCAAAGGTAACGGGCCGGGGTAGCGAAGGCGCTACCCCGGCCTTTCCATATCAGTCGTCGGCGACGGTGCCGACCACCGCACCGCCGACGCCACCGACCGCCGCGCCCTTCTCGACATTGCCGCCGGTCGCTGCGGCGATGCCGGCGCCGCCCGCTGCGCCGATCGCGCCGCCGCGCAGGGTCGAGCAGGCGGCCAGCGAACTGCCGGCGGCGAGGGCGAGGGCGATGGTTGCGAGCTTCTTCATCGGGTTACTCCTGTTTACGCGATGCCCGGGCAATGATTTTCGGGCGGCCGGGGTTCCCAAGCGTCACCACTGCAACACAAAGAAACATTGCAGGTGCCATTCAGCTTGCGCAGGATAGATTGTGCCCATGAAGTCCGCGCTGATCGTCCGCCACGTCCCCTATGAAGGCTGCGCCGGATACCGCGCGCCGGTGGAGGCGGCGGGATATGTCATCGACCGGATCGACGTCACCGACCCGAGCTTCGCCACCGCCGACCTGACCCGGCCCGACCTGCTGATCGTGATGGGCGGGCCGATGGGGGTGTATGACGTCGCCGAGCACCCGTGGATACCGGGCGAGATCGCCGCATTGTCACGGCGGCTGGCGGCGGACCGGCCGACGCTGGGCATCTGTCTCGGCGCGCAGATGATGGCGGCGGCGCTGGGATCGCCCGTTTCCCGGGGGACCGGGTGCGAGATCGGCTTTGCGCCCATCGACCTGGCGCCGGGGGTGGAGTCGCCGCTGGCCCATGTCGCCGGGGTGCCGGTGCTGCACTGGCATGGCGATACGTTCGACCTGCCGGAAGGGACCGAATTGCTGGCGACGACGCCGCGTTATCGGCAGGGGTTCCGGCGGGGGCGCAACCTGCTGGCACTCCAATTCCATGCTGAGATGGGCGAGGATGCGCGGTTCGAAGCGTGGCTCGACTATCTCGACTGCCCGACGCATCGCGGCGTCCTGACCGAAGAATATCGCACGCTGGGACCGGCGGCGGTGCGCGCGGGGCAGGCGATGATTGCCGAATGGCTGAGTAGCTTGAAGGGCTGAATATTTTTTCCCAAGTTCACTAAGTTCACACTCGTGCGCTGTTTGCGTGGCGTATGGAGCGGTGCCGTCGAAGAGCACGTCCCGCAACCGGGCCATCGGGCAGATTGGCAGCGAAGGTCGCTGTAGGAAAGCGCTCGCTCCGTCCGGAGGATGGTCCGGTTTCCCGGCAGCGACGTGTCACCCTCTCGGAGGCTGGGGTCTGAAGCTACTCTTGCTGTGCTACCGCAAAGAAGTCCCGGCGCTCATTGGCGGGACGCCTGCTCCCAGGAGGATGAATCGGGCTTTTGGGTGGCTGCACCGACTGGATCGCGCAGGACGGCCGTCCTATCGTCGGCTTTCCCGCTGAGATGCCGGACGAGGTGCGATGGCAGAGAAGCTCGTGTTCCGAACCGGATGGCCCAAGCGCCTGCTGAGCTGGTTCATCATTCTGGCCGGATCGGCGGCACTGATCGCGCTGGTAGAGGCGATGGTGCGGCACTGGGCGACATTGCCCGCGGCTGAAATCTGGTCCGGGCTGGCGATCGGACTGGTCATTCTCGGCTTCGTAATCGGTGGGTTCGCGATCCAGGATTTCAGCTGGACGCTGGATGGCGACGTCATCCGCATGAACCGGCTGTACCGAGAGCGGACGATCGACCTGCGGAACGTCGAAGGCTTTGGCCGGACGGTGTTCGTCCTGGGCGTGTTTCCGGTGGCGCATATCGATCTGTATGACGGGCGGTTGCAGCAAGTCGCGCGCATCCCGATCGATTTTCGCGACCTTCCCGTTGCGGAAAGACGGCTGGCAATGCGCTTTCGGCAGGTCGTGGACGACGGGAGCGCCGCCTTTCCGAAGCGCCGGTTCGTGGAGGACGAGTAGCGGCCGGTCATCCGGGCGGAAGGGCAGCCTTCAAACGCCGGGCGATGGCGTCCATTTCGGCGCGGGTCGGGTTGCTTCTGGGGTCCGGGGCTGTGTTCGGGATGACGTGCAGGTGAAAGTGGCAGACATGCTGGCTGACGGCATTGTTCTGCTGCACCGCGAACCCGGTGCTGCCCAGCGCACGCTGCTGCGCGGTCGCCACGCGTTTGGCCATCCGCATGACGGCCAGCATGTCGCGGTCGCTCAGCTCGTAGAGGTTGCGGACCGGCGCCTTGGGGATCACCAGCGCATGGCCCGGACGTTTCCAGTCGATCGGGACGATCGCCATCACGCGCGCGTTTTCGGCGATGATCGAGGCGGGGATTTCGTGGCGCAGGATGCGGGCGAAGGCATTGTCGGTGCGATAGGGCGCGGATAGTGGGCAGACGATCGGCTTGTCCGCTTCGGCTTGTTGCGCGGCCGGCATGGCGACGGTTCCGCCGGTCGGCGCGACGATCGGGATCAGTCCTGAGGCAATCGATCTCCACCGCATCGCCTGTCCCCAATGATCCTACCGCAACCCGTCCAGCACCTGATCCGGCGGGCGGTGGCCGTCCGCCCAGACGCGGATGTTGGTGATCACCTTTTCCCCCATCGCCACGCGGCCCTCCAGCGTGGCCGATCCCATGTGCGGGGTCATCACGACATTGGGCAGCGCCAGCAGACGGGGGTCGATGGCGGGTTCGTGCGCCCAGACGTCGAGGCCCGCGCCGGCGAGGCGTCCGCGTTCGAGGGCATCGACCAGCGCCTCTTCGTCGACGATGCCGCCGCGCGAGGCGTTGATCAGATAGACGTGGCGGCGCAGCCGGGCGATGCGGTTCTCGTTGAGCAGGTTTTCGCTGTCTGCATTGCGCGGGGTGTGGATCGTCAGCAGGTCGATGACGCCCAGCATCTCGTCGAGGTCGGCATGCCAGGTGGCGCCGAGTTCGGCCTCGACCGTTTCGGGCAGGCGGTGGCGGTTGTGGTAATGGATCGACAGGCCGAAGGCACGGGCGCGGCGTGCGACGGCCTGGCCGATGCGGCCCATGCCGACGATGCCCAGCGCCTTGCCGCCGATGCGGTGGCCGAGCATGCCGCTGGGGCTCCAGCCCTTCCATTCGCCCGAGCGGACCAGCTTTTCCCCTTCGGCCAGCCGGCGCGGCACGGCGAGGATGAGCGCCATCACCATGTCGGCGGTATCCTCGGTCAGGACGCCGGGGGTGTTGGTGACTAGGATGCGGCGGGCGTGGGCCGCCTTCAGGTCGATATGGTTCACGCCCGCGCCGTAATTGGCGATCAGGCGCAGGCGATCGGGCGCGGCGGCGATCAGCTCGGCGTCGATGACGTCGGTGACGGCGGGGACCAGCACGTCGCAGTCCGCCATCGCGGCGGCCAGTTCGTCGCGGGAAAGGGCATGGTCGTCGGGGCTGAACACCGTGTCGAACAGCGTCGCCATCCGCCCCTCCGTCGCCGCCGGCAACCGCCGCGTCACCTGGACTCGGGGGTGCGGGGCGGGGGGATGCTGCGGCCATGTCATACGGATTGGCGAAGGGGGCGGGCGGCGTCAACGGCTTGCCGCGGGGGCTGCTTGCCGATACAGGCAAGCGACAGACATTCGGGGACAATATCATGCGCTTGGGCGGGCGATCGATCGCGGTGGCGGCGGTGCTGACGGTGGTTGCGACGGGAGCGGCCGATGCGCAGCGCCGCAAGACGCCCTATTATGCGTCGATCGCCGCGGGCGAGGCGCGGATGCGCAGCGGGCCGGGCAAGAATTATCCGACCCAGTGGGTCTATCGCCGCGCCGACATGCCGATCAAGGTGCTCGACATCTATCAGGACTGGCGCCGGGTCGAGGACCCGGACGGCACGCGTGGATGGTTGCAGGTCGGGCTGCTGAGCGACCGGCGCACCGGCTTTGTCGGGCGCGAGGTGGTCGAACTGCGCGCGTCGCCGCAGGCGGGGGCGGCGGTGGTGTGGCGCGCCGCGCCGGGGGTCGTCGGGCGGTTGTCGCGATGCAATGGCGCATGGTGCTTCTTCGATGTGAAGGGGCGCGGGGGCTATGTCGAACAGTCGCGGCTGTGGGGCGTCGATCCCGGCGAGACGATGTAGGGCGTTCCGTCATTCCCGCGCAGGCGGGAATCCGGAGCCAAGCTGACCACGGCCCGCGCCTGTGACCCTGGACCCCCGCCTGCGCGGGGGTACGGCATTGGTAGGACCGGTCCGCGACCCGCCTAATTCAGCCATTTACCTCCGCCGTCCCCCAAGCGATAACAACCGATACGACCGGCGCGGACGTGCCGGGCAAGGATACGGGGCACTATGGTAAAATGGTTGATGGGCGCAGCGTTGCTGGCAATGGGAACGGCCGGGATGGCGAGTGAACCGGCCCAGCCAGCGGCCGCCGGCAATCCGGCAAGGGCCGGCGAGCTGACTCTGGAGCGGGTGTTCGCCAGCCCCGACCTGAACGGCAGCCAGCCGCAGAATTTGAAGCTGTCGCCGGACGGCAAGTACGTCACGCTGCTGCGCAATCGGGCGGACGAGCGCGAGCGGTTCGATCTGTGGGCGATGGACACGACCACCCGCGAATGGCGGATGCTGGTCGATTCCAAGAAGGTCGGCACCGGTGCGGCGCTGTCCGAAGCGGAAAAGATGCAGCGCGAGCGCGACCGCTCGCTGACCGGCAAGCGCGGCATCCTGGCCTATGACTGGGCGCCCGATGGCAAGTCGATCCTCGTGCCGCTGGACGGCGACCTCTATCTCGCGACGATCGACGGCCAGGTCCGCCGGCTGACCAACAGCGAGAGCGGCGAGCTGAACCCGGTGGTCAGCCCGGAGGGCAACTATGTCAGCTTCGTACGCGACCAGAACCTGGTGGCGCTGGACCTGAAGACCGGCAAGGAAACCGCGCTCACCACCGAAGGCAAGGATAATGTCCATTTCGGCGAGGCGGAGTTCGTCGCGCAGGAAGAAATGGGACGGCGTACCGGCTATTGGTGGTCGCCGGGCGACCGGCTGGTCGCGGTGCAGCGCTTCGACGAGGCGCCGGTCGGCATCGTCACCCGCTCGGCGATCGGTGCCGAGGGGACGAGCATCTATCAGCAGCGTTACCCGAAGGCGGGCACGCCCAACGTGCTGGTCGACCTGTATGTGATGAAGCCGGACGGGTCGGGCCGGGTGAAGGTTGACCTGGGCCCCGATCCCGACATCTATCTGGCGCGGGTCGACTGGACGCCGGATGGCAAGGCGCTGCTGGTCCAGCGGCAGGACCGGGCGCAGACCAGGCTCGACATGCTGAAGGTCGATCCGACAACCGGTCGCTCGACCGTGCTGTTCACCGAAGAATCGGGACCGAAGAGCTGGATCAACCTGTCCGATGCCTATCACATGATGAAGGACGGGAGTCTCATCTGGTGGTCGGAGCGCGACGGGTACGGCCATCTGTACCGCTGGCAGGCAGGCAAGTGGACGCAGCTGACCAGCGGCAAATGGATGGTCGCAGATCTGGCGGGCGTCGACGAGGCGAAGGGGCGCGTCTATTTCCTCGCCAACAAGGACGATGTGCTGGAGCGGCAGCTATACCGCGTCGACCTGTCCAAGCCCGGCGCGGTCACGCGGATGACCGAGGCGGGCTGGTCCTACGGCGCGTCGATGGACGGGAAGGCGGCGCGGCTGATCGTCACCCGCTCCAACCCCGACCAGCCGGCGCAGACCTATCTGGCGGATACGTCGGCCAAGCGGATCGCGTGGATCAACGAGAATGCGCTGAGCGGCGATCACCCCTACGCGCCCTATGTCGCCAGCCATCGCCCGACGCAGTTCGGGGAGATCAAGGCGGCCGACGGGTCGGTGCTGCACTGGAACATGATCACGCCCAAGCTGGAGCCGGGCAAGCGCTATCCGGTGTTCTTCTCGCATTATGGCGGGCCGGGCAGCCAGGTCGTGCGCCGCGCATGGGGCGGGGCGCTGCGCCAATATCTGGTCGATCAGGGGTGGATCTGGTTCGAGATCGATAATCGCGGATCGCCCGAACGCGGCAAGGCGTTCGAGAACCAGATTTATCGCGCGATGGGATCGGTCGAGGTCGACGACCAGATTGCCGGCGCGAATTATCTCAAGACCTTGCCCTTCGTCGCGCCGGACAAGATCGCGACCTATGGCTGGTCCTATGGCGGCTATATGACGCTCAAGATGCTGGAAAAGGCGCCGGGCGTGTTCGCGGCGGGCGTGGCGGGCGCGCCGGTGTCGCGCTGGGAACTGTACGACACCCATTATACCGAGCGCTATATGGGCGATCCCCGCACGGTGCCCGAAGCCTATGCCACGTCGGCGACGGTGGCGGACGCGGCGAAGATCAGCGATCCGATGCTGCTGATCCACGGCATGGCCGACGATAACGTCGTGCTGGAACATTCGACCGCGATGATGGCGGCGATGCAGAAATCGGCGACACCGTTCGAACTGATGCTCTATCCGGGGCAGACCCACCGCGTCGGCGGACCGGGGGTGAGCGAGCATCTGTGGAAGACGATCCTGAACTTCCTGAACCGGCAGGTGAAGGACAAGCCGTAAGCTATTGCACCGACCATCGGCCCGTCGCCCGGTCGTACCGGGCGGCGACGCCGATCTCGACCGCGCGGGGCGACCACCGCGTCGCGCCCGATCCGTCGAGGTAGAAGGGCGGACTGGTGGCGAGGATCGTGCCGTCGGCGGTCGAGGACAGGCGGGCGATGGCATAGTCGTTTGCATTGTGGCCCGTCAGCTGCTGCCAGCGATCCGGGCGATAGAGCTCGACCCGTTCTTTCTGGTCGGGTGAGGTTTCGATGTCGATCAGGGCACCCGGCGTCGCCCAATGCAGTCCGGCAGTCGCGCCGACTGCGGTGCCCGCAACGAAGGCGATCGCGACTACCGGCGCACGCCACGGCCGCCGGCTCATCGTGGCACCATGACGGTGACGGGCTGGGCCAGTCGCTGCCCGCGTATGTCCGAATAGATCATGAAGTCCCCGCCCATGTCCGTAACGCCACGATATTGCCGGAACGGGTCGTTGCTGACCGGGAAACAGGCAAACCCCTGTCGGAAAGAGGAGGGTTGCTTGCGGACCTCTACTTCGATGGCCGGTGCGAGTAGCGCGACGCGCAAAAGGCCGCCCGGACCCCAGCTGCCCAGCGGCTGGTTGCCGTTGAAATCGTAAGAGTCACGCAGGTAGGTACCGACCTGATCGATGCTCACCCGCTAGCCGCCGGATACGGGTTCGACCATGCCGCTGACTGCCAGCCGTACCAGCGCGCTGCCGAACGCGGCGTAGAAATCGTCGGCGGCGCCATACCAGGCGCTGTCGACCACCTCGCGGTTGATCGCGCAGTCCATGTCGATGACCGGGACCCGCCGTCTCAGGTCGCCGAAGCGGAACGAGCGATCACCGGCGACACGGTAGATGCGCATCCACCGCAGGACCTGCGCACGACTTCGCCCGGACTGGGACCGAGCCGCTCACCACGCGACCATGTTGCCAGCAGCCGGCGTTGGGCAGCGGCGAAGCGCGGCACCGCCATTGCCCATGCCATCGTGACGGTGGTGGTATCGACGGCACGCGGCGGCGCTGGTTGCTGGCCGCGCTTGACGGCTGTCGGCATGGCCCAGGCCTTCGCTGCGAACCAGCGATCCATCAATGCTGCGCCAATCGGCCATTGCTCGCGCCGCATGACCGCCGGAATGTCGCTGAGATAAAACGCCTTGGGTGTTGCATTCAGCCTTGTCCTCCGCTCCGGCCGGGATCATGCACGCGCCACCGATCCCCAGGCAAGAGCGGCGCAGGAGCTGACCGTGATCCGCGAACCGCTGGACTTTTCTTGCAAGGCGACTATGCGTTCGCGCAAGTTAAGAACGCGGAGTATGCAAGTGGGGTATCGGGTAGTCGTCGCGGGCGCGACCGGCAATGTCGGGCGCGAAATGCTAAACATCCTGGCGGAGCGCGAGTTTCCGATCGACGATCTGGCGGTGCTGGCATCGTCGCGCTCGGCCGGCGACATGGCCGATTTCGGCGAGACCGGTAAGCAGTACAAGATCCAGAATATCGAGCATTTCGATCCGACCGGATGGGACATGGCGCTGTTCGCGATCGGCAGCGAGGCGACCAAGGTCTATGCGCCCAAGTTCGCCGCCGCCGGCTGCACGGTGATCGACAATTCGTCGCTGTACCGCATGGACCCCGACGTTCCGCTGATCGTGCCGGAAGTGAACCCGGAGGCGATCGACGGGTACAAGACGCGCAACATCATCGCCAACCCCAATTGCTCGACCGCGCAGATGGTCGTGGCATTGAAGCCGCTGCACGATGCCGCCACGATCAAGCGCGTCGTCGTCGCGACCTACCAGTCGGTGTCGGGCGCGGGCAAGGCGGGGATGGACGAGCTGTTCGAACAGAGCCGCAACATCTTCGTCGGTGACTCGGCAGAGCCCAAGAAGTTCACCAAGCAGATCGCGTTCAACGTGATCCCGCACATCGACAGCTTCCTCGACGACGGGTCGACCAAGGAAGAGTGGAAGATGGTGGTCGAGACCAAGAAGATCCTCGATCCCAAGATCAAGGTGACCGCGACCTGCGTTCGCGTTCCCGTGTTCGTCGGCCATTCGGAAGCGATCAATATCGAGCTGGAAAACGAGCTGTCGGCCGAGGATGCGCAGAAGATCCTGCGCGAGGCGCCCGGCATCATGCTGGTCGACAAGCGTGAGGACGGCGGATACGCAACTCCGATCGAATGCGTCGGCGACTTCGCGACCTATGTCAGCCGCGTGCGCGAGGATTCGACCGTCGAGAACGGCCTGGCCCTGTGGTGCGTCAGCGACAATCTGCGCAAGGGCGCCGCGCTGAACGCGGTGCAGATCGCGGAGCTGCTGGGTCGCCGGCACCTGAAGAAGGATTGACCGGGCGCGGCTTCCGCGGCGGCCGCGGCGCGCTACGTACCTGACGTACCGTTGTTTTTCGGAAGCCGTTCCGATTTCCTAAGTCGTCCTTAACGCTATGCGCGCATGATGTGTGCATGGACACGCAGTTCATCCAGGATAGCGCGCTGTATCACGGTGCGTGGGAGGCGATCTGCCGGTCGCAGGCGGTGGTCCATTTCGGGCTGGACGGCACCGTCCTGTGGGCCAACGATCTGTTCCTCGACGTCATGGGATATGGCCTGCCGGAGATACGCGGCCGGCATCACCGGATTTTCTGTCGGACGGAAGATGGCGTTTCCGCGCATTATGCGCAATTCTGGCACAAGCTGGGCGAGGGCGCGTTCGACAGCGGATTGTACCGGCGGATCGACCGGCAGGGCCATGATGTGTGGTTGCAGGCGACCTACAACCCGATCCTCGACGGTCGCGGCCAACCGACCTCGATCGTCAAGATCGCGACCGACCTGACGCGGCAGGTGCTGCTGGAACGCGAAGTGCAGGCACGCTTCGACGAGGGGCAGCGGTTTCAGGCGCGGCTGGAGCAGCAGGCGGAGGCGCTGCGGCTGCTGATGACGCAACTGGCGGCGATCGTCACCTCGATCGGCGATATCACCGCGCAGACGCGGCTGGTCGCGTTGAACGCCGCGATCGAGGCGGCGCGCGCGGGTGAGGCGGGGAGCGGCTTTGCCGTGGTCGCGCGCGAGGTGAAGTCGCTGGCCGAGGATATCCGCCACGCCACCGAACGCGCATCGGCCATGTTGCGTGAGAACGATCAGCTGACGGCCATCGCCGCCTGACCCGTCAATAGCCGGTGTAGCGTCCCGGCCGGTGCCACGCGATCAGGATGCCGCTGATCGCCGCCGCGCTGAGCGCCGACCAGGCGACCTGTACCGGGGCGACGACCGCGAAGGACGCGGCAAGGATGGCGAGGTCGATCGCGATCTGCGTCCGCCCCGCATTCCACCCGCGCGTGCGTTGCAGCCACAGCGTCACCACGCCGGTCCCGCCGACGCCGGCATCGTGCCGCGCCAGCGCGAGGATGCCCATGCCGATCACCGTACCGCCCGCGACCGCGGCGAAGGCCGGATGCACCTCGACGATGCGAAAGCCGTAGCGCGCCATCGTCGAAAACAGCGCGATGCCGCCATTGACCGCGATGGTGCGCCACATGAAGCGCGACCCCATCGCCGCGCGCGCGAACAGGAAGAAGGGAATGTTGATCAGCGTGAACAGCACGCCGGTCGGCAGCGGCACGAGATAGGACACCAGCAACGCCACCCCGGCGATGCCGCCGGTCACCAGTCCGGCGGCGCGCAGCATGGCGAGGCCCAGCGCGATCATCACGCAGCCGACGATGATCGCATAGACATCTTCGGATCGGCTGTGCGGTACGCCGTTATGGGGCAGGGCGGGATTGATGGCGGTGGTCTCCGGGCTGGCCGGCATCCTCTTCCGCTTGTTCTTTTGTTGCTTGGGATACTAACTTGGTTTCACGCGCTGGTGAAGCGGCAAATGCGCGACGCCCGGCTCGACAGGCGGGATCGGTCCGCGCATAGCCCTTCGCGAAATTCCGGCCAAGGACTGCATGATCGTGACCCAGCCCCCTGTCACCACCCATCGTTTCGCGAGCTTCGACGGGGTCGAGATCGCCTGGGCCGAAATAGGTGAGGGGCGGCCGGTCGTGCTGATCCACGGCTATTTCAGCGACGCGCAGACCAACTGGATCAAGTACGGCCATGCGGCGAAGGTCGCGGCGCTCGGTCGACGGGTCATCATGCCCGATCTGCGCGCGCATGGGGCGAGCGCCCGGCCGCACGACGCCGCCGCCTATCCGCCCGATGCGCTGGCGAAGGACGGCATGGCGCTGATCGCGCATCTCGGGCTGACCGACTATGACCTGGGCGGCTATTCGCTCGGCGCGCGGACGGCGGTGCGGATGGTAACGATGGGCGCGACGCCGGGCAGGCTGGTGCTGAGCGGCATGGGGCTGGAAGGGTTGCTCGACACCGGGCGGCGCGCGGCGCATTTCCGGCGCATCCTGACCAATCTCGGCAGCTTCGAGCGCGGGTCGCCGGAATGGATGGCGGAGGCGTTCCTGAAGACCACCGGAGGCGATCCGGTGGCGCTGCTCGGCATCCTCGAAACGTTCGTCGACACCTCGCGCGAGGAACTGGCCGGTATTCGGCAGCCGGTGCTGGTGCTGGCGGGCGAGGAGGACGACGATAATGGCAGCCACGCCGCGCTGGCCAACTTGTTGCCCGATGCGCGGCTGATCGAGACACCCGGCAACCACATGAGCGCGGTGGTGAAGAAGGAACTGGGCGACGCGATCGCGGGGTTTCTGGCCTGAAAATCCTCCCCGTGCCGGGGAGGAGCTTATTTCACCGGCTGTTCGTACTGTTCGAGGACCCAGTCTTCTTCCTGGGCGCTGGCGATCCAGTCCTGCATCCATGGGTGCTGCAACAGGGTGATGATATAGCCCATCGCGAAGCGCGGGCAGGGCAGCGAATAGGTGACGATCCGCGTCGCGACCGGCGCGAACATGATGTCGGCCGCGCCGAATTCGCCGAACAGATAGTCGCCACCCTGGCCGAAGCGGGCGCGGGCCTGTGCCCATAGCTCGTAGATGCGCGAAAGGTCGGCGGCGACGTCGTCGTCGGGTTGGGTCGGATCATAGACCTGGCGGACGTTCATGCTGTGCTTGCGGCGTAGCGGCGCGAAGCCCGAATGCATTTCGGCGGCCATCGACCGGGCCATGGCGCGCGCCGCCGGGTCGGCCGGCCAGAATTTGTCGCCGCCCGATTTCTCGTTGAGATATTCGACGATCGCCAGGCTGTCCCACACGACGATGTCGTCGCCGTCCCACAGGATCGGCACCTTGCCCGACGACGGCGCGAATTCGTCGCCTTCGCGGCGTTTGTCCCAGTCGGCGTCGTAGAGCGGCACGACGACCTCCTCGAACGGCAGGCCTGACAGCTTGGCCGCCAGCCAGCCGCGCAGCGACCAGGAGGAATAGGCCTTGTTCCCGATGATGAGCTTCAGCATGGGCGCGGGTGGTGCCATGCGACGGCGCCCGTGTCGAGCGATTGGAACCGGGGGCGGAACGATCCGTTGGCAAATCCATGGCGGAAAACGAAAAAGGCGGCGATCCGCATAGCGTGGGCGAGGTGCTTGACCGGTTGAAGGAACTGGGCGAGCAGGCCGGTGCCGAGAAAGCGAAGCTGGGCGACATGCTGGAGGCGCTGGGCCAGCGTGCCTATGGCCCGTTCTTCATCATCTTTCCGCTGATCGACATTTCGCCGGTCGGCGGCATTCCCGGCTTGCCGACGGCAATGGCGGTGGTGATGATCCTGCTTGCCGTTCAGTTGATCCTCGGCCGCAAGCATCTGTGGTTGCCGGGCTTCCTCGCCAATCGTGGGCTGAAGGGCGAAAAGCTGGTCAAGGTCGCCGACAAGACGCGGCCGATCGCCAAGCGGATGGACAAATGGTTTCACGGGCGGCTACCGGCGCTGACCAAGGGGCCGATGGTCAAGGTCGCCGGGGTGGCGGTAGTGCTGCTGTGCCTGACCGTGCCGCCGCTGGAACTGCTGCCCTTCGCCAGCACCGCGCCGATGGCGGCGATCATGGCGTTCGGCATCGCGCTGCTGGTGCGCGACGGGTTGCTGATGATCGTGGCGTGCGCGTTGTCGGTCGGGGCGGTGGCGCTGGGGGCGGGGTTGTTTGTGTCGAAGTCGGGGTAAATGATTTCTGCCGTCATCCCGGCGCAGGCCGGGATCCATTGTGTCGGGTGTTCGCGGTTTATCGCGACCTTACCCCATCCATGGATTCCGGCCTGCGCCGGAATGACGGTAGGTCACCCGATCGATTCGATCACCGCCGCGCGCAGTTCGGCGATGCCCATGCCTTTTTCACTCGACGTCGAGATGACGTCGGGATGCGCGGCCGGACGCTTGCGGACCTCGTCGCCCACCGCCGCGTACACGGCGTCCAACTCGGTCGCCTTGATCTTGTCGGTCTTGGTCAGGACGATGCGGTAGCTGGTCGCCGCCTTGTCCAGCATCTCGAACACTTCGCGATCGACATCCTTGATGCCGTGGCGCGAATCGATCAGGACCAGTGTGCGCTTCAATACCTGCCGCCCGCGCAGATAGTCGTTCACCAGATAGCGCCACTTGCGGACCATGTCCTTGGGCGCCTTGGCGAACCCGTATCCGGGCATGTCGACCAGCCGCAGTTTCAGCGGCTGCCCGATGTCGAAGAAGTTCAGCTCCTGCGTCCGCCCCGGCGTAACCGAGGTGCGCGCGAGCGAAGTGCGGCCGGTCAGCGCGTTGAGCAGCGACGACTTGCCGACGTTCGATCGGCCGGCGAACGCGATCTCCGGCACGTCTGGCGACGGCAGATGGTCGAGCGACGGTGCCGATTTCAGGAACTGGATCGGGCCCGCAAAGATCTTGCGCGCCGCTTCGATCTGGTCTGGATCGAAGCGGTCGTCGCCCGGCGGCGGGGGTGGCAGGTCGTTCACTTGGCCGGCGCCTGCTTGAGCGCCGGATGCCGCGAATAGAGCAGTTGCTGCTGTGCGATGGTCAGCAGGTTCGACGTGATCCAGTAGACCTGCAGGCCGACCGCGAACGGCGCCATGATGAACATCAGCACCCACGGCATCAGCCCGAAGACCTGCTTCTGCATGTCGTCCATCGGTGCCGGGTTCAGCTTGAACTGGAAGTACATCGAGATGCCGAGCAGCACCGGCACGATGCCGATCGCCAGGAAGTGCGGCGGGGTGAAGTCGAGATAGCCGAACAGGTTCAGGATCGTCGCCGGATCGGGTGCCGACAGATCCTTGATCCAGCCGACAAACGGCTGGTGCCGCATTTCGATGGTCAGCAACAGCACCTTGTACAGCGCGTAGAAGATCGGAATCTGGATCAGCGTCGGCAGGCAGCCGGCGACCGGGTTCACCTTTTCCGTCTTGTACAACGCCATCATCTCCTGCTGGAGGCGTGGCTTGTCGTCCTTGTAGCGTTCCTGCAGCACCTTCAGCTTGGGCTGGATCGCGCGCATCGCCGCCATCGACGCGAACTGGCGCTGGGCGATCGGGAACATCAGGCCGCGGATGGTGAGCGTCAGCAGGATGATCGCCACGCCGAAATTGCCGACCATGCGGAACAGCCAGTCGAGATAGACGAAGATCGGTTCCTCGACGACGCGGAACCAGCCCCAGTCGATCGACCGCGAGAAATAGGGCACGCCCTGTTCCTCATAGGCGTTGAGGACCTTGTTCTCCTTTGCCCCTGCAAAGAAGCGCGCACTCTGCGTCATCGCCTGGCCCGGGTTGAGCGTAGCGAGGGTCGGCGAGCGATAGTCGGCCTGATGGCGCTGGTCGGCGCCCTTGAGCGACAGGCCGTGCTGCGCGTTCTGATCCGGGATCAGCGCGGTCATCCAGTAATGGTCGGTGAAGCCCAGCCAGCCGCCCTTCGCGTTGAAGGTCGTGGGGGCGGCGTCGATATCCTTGTAATCGACGTCGAACTTCACGCCGTTGCCCGCTTCGTAGATCGGGCCGACCTGGATCGTCATCGTGTCCTTGTCGACCGGCGAGCCGCGACGGCTGAGCAGGCCATAGGTCGCGACCTGCACCGGCTGCGCGCCGGTGTTCACGATGCTCTGGCGCACGGTGAACATATAGTCGTTGTCGACCGAAATCTGCATCAAATAGCGCTGGCTGCCCGCCTGCGTCGTGAGCGTGACGGGGGTGGTCGGGGTGAGCTTCGCGCCCGACGCGGTCCACAGCGCGTCGGCCGGCGGCGGAGTGATGCCGGTGCCGCTCCAGCCGAACTGCGCGAAATAGGCATCGGCGGTACCCGATGGCGACAGCAGCCGGACGGGGGGCGAATCCTTGGCGATGGTTTCCTTGTGCCGCACGAGCACCAGATCGTCGATCCGCCCGCCGCGCAGGTTGATCGATCCGCGCACCGACGGGGTTTCGATCAGCACGCGCGGGGTTTCGCGAAGCACCACCGCCCGGTCACGAATCGCGTTCGCGGTATCGGCGGCAGGATCGGTCGCGGGATTGGCGACGGGCTTGCTTCTGCCGTCCTCCAGCTTCGTCACCGGCGGATTGGCGGCCGGGAAGAAATGGTTGGCGATGTACGGCCAGCCGAACAGCACCAGCGCAGCCAGTACCGCGAACAGCAGGAAATTCTTCTGGTCGTTCTTCACGTACAATCCTTACGGCGCAGACTCAGGGCACCGGATCATGGCCGTGCCCGCCCCAGGGGTGACAGCGCGCGATCCGTTTGGCGGCCAGCCACGCCCCCTTGATCGCGCCATAGCGGGCAAGGGCGGTGATTGCATAGGCCGAACAGGAGGGTTGATAGCGACACGACGGCGGCAGGATCAGCGACGGACCCAGTTGCCACGCGCGCGCGACCAGCATCAGCGCGCGGGCGGCGATGCCCGGACGGTCGGGGTCGCCTGCGTCGGTCACCGGCGAACCTTGCGCAACGCCTTGGAAAGGTCGGCTTTCAGATCGTCGAACGGGCGTTCGATCCCGCTCGCCCGGCCGATCAGCACGTGATCGGCACCGGCAATGCCGTGCTCGGGCAGCAGCTCTGCGGCAAGCGCGCGAAAACGCCGCTTCATCCGGTTACGGACGACGGCGTTTCCGACCTTCTTCGATACGGTAATGCCGATTCGCATCGCGCCAGGCGGCGTATCGGCCAGTTCGTCCGCCTTGCGGTTACGCACCAGCAGAACGAAGCCGGGCATGGGGGCCCGGCGTCCCGCATTCGCCGCCAGATAATCCCGGCGGCGAAGCATTTTGGTTAGGCCGACAGCTTCTTGCGGCCGCGGGCACGACGCGCGCGGATCACATTGCGGCCGCCCGGCGTCGCCATGCGCGAGCGGAAGCCGTGACGACGGGCCCGTACCAGGTTGCTCGGCTGAAAAGTCCGCTTCATCACTCATTCCCCGGGTATTCAAAACTGCCAGAACGTAAAAAGCCGCCAGTGACGGCGGCCGCGTGGGTGGTCCCTTAGCCATGGAGGCCGCGCAAGTCAACGCCGAGCGTTACGTACCCGCCCGCATCCGGCGCCGTTTGGCGCTGGCGCGGCGCAGCGCGCGGTCGGTGAGCGCCCGCAGCCGCGGATGCCGCCGCAACCGGCGGGCGAAACGGTGCCTTGCCCAGCGCGAATTGCGCAAGATCAACGCGGTGCCGGCGGCAAAGGTGAAGATGCCGGCCGGACCCGGCAGCACCGCGACCAGCGGCGTCACCAGGACCAGCAATACACCGAGGGTCACCAGCGCAATCTGCATCGTAGCTCGCCATGCCAGCCGTGTGTTGCGCTGGCAAGACGGTCACGACGGGCCGTTCCTTACGGCGGCAAAGCGGCTATGGACGACCCAAGGGGAAATGGGGACAGGGGCAGCATGGTCGCGATCGTATCGACGGCGGCATATCTCGGGCTGGAGGCGCGCCGGGTCGAGGTGCAGGTGCAACTGGCCAGCGGCGTTCCGGCTTTCGTCGTCGTCGGATTGGCCGACAAGGCGGTGGGCGAGAGCCGGGAACGGGTGCGCGCCGCGATCGCTGCGATCGGCCTCTCGCTGCCGCCCAAGCGGATCACGGTGAACCTGTCGCCCGCCGACCTGCCCAAAGAAGGATCGCATTACGACCTTCCCATCGCGCTCGGGCTGCTGGCGGCGATGGGCGTGGTCGATGCCGAGACGCTGTCCGACTATCTGATCGTCGGCGAACTGAGCCTCGACGGGCGAATCGCCGGGTCGCCGGGCGTGCTGCTCGCGGCGATGCTCGCGAGCGGCGAGGGGCGGGCGCTGATCTGTCCGGCGGTGCAGGGTGCGGAGGCGGCATGGGCCGGAACGTCGGTGGTCGCCGCGCCCGACCTGTTGTCGCTGCTCAACCATCTGAAGGGCGAGCAGATGCTGTCGGCTCCGCAACCGGGCGGTGCCGAGGACGGGTGGAGCGGCACCGACCTGCAACAGGTGAAGGGTCAGGAGACGGCCAAGCGCGCGCTGGAGATCGCGGCGGCGGGGAATCACAACCTGCTGATGGTCGGGCCGCCAGGAGCGGGCAAGTCGCTGCTCGCCTCCTGCCTGCCCGGCATATTGCCGCCGCTCGACGCCGCCGAGGCGCTGGAAGTGTCGATGGTCCAGTCGGTCGCCGGCACGCTGACCGGTGGGCGGATGACGCGGGTGCGCCCCTTTCGCCATCCGCATCATTCCGCATCGATGGCGGCGCTGACCGGTGGCGGGCTGCGCGTGAAGCCGGGCGAGATCAGCATGGCGCATCTGGGCGTGCTGTTCCTCGACGAGCTGCCCGAGTTCCAGCGCGCGGTGCTCGATTCGCTCAGGCAACCGCTCGAGACCGGCGAGGTCAGCGTGGCGCGGGCCAATGCGCATGTCACCTTTCCGGCGCGGGTGCAGCTGATCGCGGCGATGAACCCGTGCCGCTGCGGCCATCTGGGCGATCCGGCGCTCGCCTGTGCGCGGGCGCCGCGCTGTGCCGCCGATTATCAGGCGAAGGTGTCCGGCCCGCTGCTGGATCGCATCGACCTTGCCATCGAAATGGCGGCGGTGAGTGCCGCCGACCTCGTCCTGCCGCCACCCGCCGAAGGATCGGCCGAGGTCGCCGCGCGGGTCGCGGCGGCGCGTGGCGTGCAGCGCGAACGCTATGCCGCCGATGGCATTCGTACCAACGCCGAAGCGGACGGCGCGGTGCTGGAGCGTGCTGCCGCGCTGGACGCTCCCGCACGCGCGCTGCTGGCACAGGCAGCGGAGGCGATGCGGCTGTCGGCGCGGGGGTTCCACCGGGTGCTGCGGGTCAGCCGGACGATCGCCGATCTGGCCGGGACCGATACGATCGGTCGGGGGCAGGTCGCGGAGGCGCTGAGCTATCGCCGGCGGGCACCGACGAACTGAGCCATTGCGTTGTCCGGGCGCGCTTGCAACACATTGCGTAGCTGTAACGATGAGGGAGCGTTGCGATGGAGTGGATGATCCTGCCGCTGAAGCGGTATTTCGAAGTGCGTGGCCGTTCGCGTCGGCAGGAATATTGGATGTTCACGCTGTTCTCGATCCTGGTCGGCATCGCGACGACGATCGTCGACCGGGTGCTGGGCTTCGATTGGGACAGCACCGGTCCGATCAACGGCCTTACCAGCCTCGCGCTGCTGATCCCGAGCTTCACCGTCACCTTTCGCCGGTTGCACGATACCGACCGGTCGGCATGGTGGATGCTGCTGGTGTTCCTGCCGATCATCGGGTGGATCTGGCTGTTCGTGCTCTATGTGACCGAAGGCACGCGCGGTCCCAACCGGTTCGGGCCCGATCCCAAGGACCCCTATGGCAGCGCGGACATCGACCAAGTGTTTTCATGACGGTTGCGAGGGCGTGTCGCTTCGGCTAACGCGCCCTTCGTGCCCCTGTGGTGAAATTGGTAGACGCGTCCGACTCAAAATCGGATTCCGAAAGGAGTGCTGGTTCGAGCCCGGCCAGGGGCACCAATTTCCGCGAATGTGTCGCGATTTAACCGGATATTAGCGGCCTGCCGGATAGCATCGCTCCCATGAGCGATTCGTCGACCGGTCCGTTCCCCCCGCGCCCGCGCCGGGACAGCGTGCTGCTGACCGCGCGTGTCGAATTGCGCGATCAGGTGGTCGAATGCCGGGTGCGCAACCTGTCGGAGGCCGGCGCCTGCATCGACGATCCGGTACAGCTGCCGCCGGACGGGCGGGTGCTGGTGACGATGGGACAGCTCCATCATCTCGAAGGGCGGGTTCGCTGGACGCGGGACGGCCGCGCCGGCCTGCTGTTCGACAAGGGGCGGATCGACATCGCCGCCGCCCGGCGCCCGCGCGGTACGGTGGCACCGGTCCCGCAGCATCTGGCCGGTTGGCTGTCCCATATCTACAATCCGTATCGGCGCGCCGGCGACTGAACCGCGCCTACTCCCGGCTGAGGCAATAGCTGTCGAGAAACTGCTGATGCGTCGGCAGCCGTGCGACGGTGGCGGCGATATTCGACTGTAGCCCGCGCAGCACCGTGCCCAGCTCGCCCGGTGGCATCGCCCGGGCAAGCGGATGCCATGCGGCAGGCGTCAGGCGCTGGCCCAGCATCACCTGCGTCCACGAACCGGTGCGGAACAGGTCGTCGGACGACTGATAGGTATGCGCGCCTTCGGCGAACAGCGCGATACGCTCGGCGAGGCTATCGGGTGGGGGAATTTCTTTCCGTTCGCGCCAGAAGGGTTCGGGGCGCTCGTTGAGGTGGTAATGGAGCAGAACGAAGTCGCGTACCGCTTCGATCTCGCGCCGAGCTTGGTCGTTGAAGCGGTTGCGGGCGGCGGCACCTAGATGGCCGAAAGGCAGCAGCTGTACCAGCCGGGTGAGCGCGATCATAACCAGATGCAGGCTGGTCGATTCGAGCGGTTCGACGAACCCGCTCGACAGGCTGAGTGCGACGCAATTGCGTTCCCACATCGCCAGCCGCCGCCCGGTGCGGAAGCGGATCAGGCGCGGTTCGATCAGCGCCTGCCCCTCGACCGAGGCCATCAGCCGGTCGCGTGCGGCATCGTCGCCAAGGTGACGCGAACTGTAGACGAGGCCGTTGCCGATACGGTGCTGCAGCGGGATCTGCCAGCGCCAGCCGGCGTCATGGGCGATGGCGCGGGTATAGGGAACGGCCGGGCCGGTTGCCCTGGTCTGCACCGCCAGCGCACGGTCGGTGGGCAGCCAATGACCCCAATCCTCGAACCCCACGCCCAGCGTCTGTTCGATCAGGAGGGCGTGGAAGCCGGTGCAGTCGAGGAACATGTCTCCGGCAATATGTTGCCCGTCGTCCAGCACCAGCGCGGCGATGTCGCCGCTGTCGCTGTCGCGTTCGACGCGGGCGATCCTGCCCTCGATCCGCGTCAGGCCCTGCGCCTCGCTGCGTTCGCGCAGATAGGCGGCGTAACGGCCGGCGTCGAAATGATAGGCATAGTTGAGCGGGGTGTCGGGACCACCGAGGAAGCGCCCGGCATCGGCGGCTTCGTGTTCGAGGCAATAGGCGCCGATGTCCGCCGCCCCGCCCTGTTCGCGCGCCTCCAGCCAGAAATGCTGGAAATCGCCCATCCAGGTCGACCGACCGACCTCGCCGAACGAATGGATGTAGCGGTCGCCGGCGCGCGCCCAGCCTTCAAAGGCGATGCCCAGTTTGAAGTTCGCCCCGGTCGCCGCCATGAAATCGCGTTCGTCGAGGCCCAATAGCGCATGGAAGCTGCGGATGGTGGGGATGGTCGCCTCGCCGACGCCGACCGTGCCGATCGCTTCGGATTCGACCAGCGTGACGTCGACCAGCCCGGCCAGCTGCCGCGTCAGCAGCGCCGCCGCCAGCCAGCCGGCAGTGCCGCCGCCAGCGATCACGATCCGTTTGCGCGTCATCGGTTCAGCCTTTGCAACAGTTTCGCGCGCAGCCGTCGGGCGGCGGTCGGGTCGAGCGGGGCGAGGTCGCCCTGCATTTCAGGGGGCAGGTGGTCGCGGGCATCGTCGCCGCCGCTCCAGATGTAATGGTCGAACATCGCAGCCCACGCCGCCCGCTCGGCCGCCGGGCGTTCCCGCAAGGACAGCATCGCGTGGAGCAAGGTCGTCATCGGGCTGTCGGCGAAGGCGGGAGCGTCGTTCCACCAATAGTTTATCATGACGTTGAAGCGTCCCAGCGCCTCGACATTGTGCCACCACAAGGCGGGGTAGAAGAGGACGTCGCCCGGCTCGAGCTCGGCCACCTGCGCATTGGCGAGCGCTTTGGCGAAGCGCGGGTAGCGGTCGAGGTCGGGCGTGCGCAGGTCGACCATGCTCACCACCTGTCCGCCGGGCGTCGGCTCCAGCGGGCCGGGATAGAGGTTCGCGACCTGATCGGGCGGGAACAGGGTGAAGCGGCGTTGCCCGACGAGGCAGACGGCGAGGTTGTTCGACAGGTCGTAATGGGTCGCGGCGATGGTGCGGTTGCCGATCCAGATGCTCGCCAGCGGCGCGGCATGGCCGGGGGGCGGGGGCGGCACGGCCAGATCGTTGTCGCGGCGCAGGCCGGGGAGATAGGTGTCGAGATCGGTCGACCCGATATAGAAGGCCGGCGGTTCGGCATCGTCGAGATGGGCGGCGATCCGGTCGAGATAGTCGGACAAGCCGACCCGCGCCGCGTCGAAGTTCAGCCCCGACCCGTCGTCGCGGTAGAAAAAGCGCCCGCCGATCGCCGGATCGCCGGTATAGCCGACGATGGGGCGCCCGCCGTCGAACTGCTTGAGATAGGCGATGGTCGCCGCCGGACCCGCCCGACCCGCCGCGACCAGCGGCCAGTGCGAGGCAATGCCGCGCAGGACGACCGGCTCGTTCGCTTCCAGCAGCTCCGGCAGCGACAGGTTGCCCGGGCGCGCGGTATCGATGCTGCGGACAGCGCGCACCATGGTCAGTTGCCGTGGCGCTGGTGCCGCCGGTCGATCAGCCGGGGAATATTGTCGAGCGAGGCGCTGGCCATGAACGCCGCGCGCAGCGCGCCGCTGGCGTGGAGGGTGGCGACCTGTTCGGCGGTCAGCGCGTCGAGCGCATCGTCGGCGACGACGAGGATGTCGGTGATGGCACAGCTCTGCCCGTCGCCGAGATCGAGTTCGATGGTGGTGGGGCGCAACAGATCCGCCGCCTGCCATGCCGCGAACAACGGGGCATTGATCTGCTGCCCTTCGTGGATCACGTCGAGCACGGTTTCGACATGGGCGAGATAGGGGGCGGTGCCGCCCTGCGGCAGATAGAGCGGATTGCCGTCGCCGCCGCGCGAAACGCGCGGATCGTCGAGATCGAGCGTCACCGCGCCGCTTTCCCGGTCGCGCAGGAACGGCCCGCGCTGGCGGACGGCGGGGACGTAGCTGGCGTGCCAGCCGCCATCGCTGCCTAGGAACAGATTGTCGTCGGGATCGAGGCCGAGCAGCGCCACGGCATAGATGCCGCCGCGATCGTCGCGGCGGAACAGGATCGGATAATCGCGCTGTGCCGCTTCGAATTCATTCGGGAACAGCAGCGCCTGATTGACCGCATCGCCATGCGCCTGGCCGTGCGCGACGAGGACGGTCAAGTCGTGATGATCGACGTTGTTAAGGGGCACGGGGGGCATCGACACGCGGACCTTTCGTTAAGCGTGCGGCAGGGTAGGGCAATGCGGCATGATGAAAAGGGGCATCCTTCGCAAAGGACGCCCCTTTTCAATCATTTGGCCTTTCCAGTCATTTGGCCGGCATCAGAACCGGTAGCGCGCGCCCAGCAGGAAGCGCGGCTTCAGTTCCTGTGCGAACACCAGCGCGTTGCGATCGCGCCCATATTGCACCAGCGGCTCGCTGGTCAGGTTCACGCCCTCGATCGACAGCGCCATGCGGTCGTTCAGGTCGTAGCTGATGTTGAAGTCGAGCGTACCGAACGGCGCGACGAACAGCGGGTTGCGGCTGTCGCCCTGATTGGTCGCGGCGAGGAACTTGTCGCGCCAGTTGTACGTCACGCGCGCCGACAGGCCGCTCTTGTCGTAGATGATCGACCCGTTGGCGCTGTCGCCCAGACCGGTCAGCGCGAACACGTTGACGCTGGGGTCGGCGGCGATGTCGGCATTCACGTCGCCATACACCTTGGTATACGACGCCTGCACGCCGAAGCCGGTATTGCCGAAGAAATGCTGTCCGGCCAGCTCGAAGCCATAGATATGGCCGTCGCGGTTGTTGACCGGCTGCGACACCGCGAAATTGTAGAGCGGGTCCTGCGTGTTGCCGTAAATGTCGACCGCCTGCAGGATCGAGTCGACGAACCCCTGGTTCAGCGCACCGCCGGCGTTGCGGTTCGCCTGGAACGTCGCATCCGCCTGCGCCGTGTTGCCGCCATTTTGCTGGAGCAGCGCGGTATAGGTGAACAGGTTGACGTCGCTGAGGTCGGCGGCGAGCGCGCGCAGCCGGTCGGCGGCAATGCCCGAACGGGTGCCGGCGGCGCCCGACGACGGATCGCGCAGGTCGAACAGGGTGCGGTTGAACACGCCCGTGCCGATGAAGTTGCGCACCCGCTTGTCGAAGAAGCCGACCGAGACATAGCTCGACGGCTTGTAATACCATTCCACCGACAGGTCGAAATTGTCGGAAACCAGCGGCAGCAGCCCGGCATTGCCCGAGTTGCCGGTCGGACGGCCACCCAGTGCCGTTGGACGGGTCGGCGCACCAGCGGTGGTCGACGCGAACAGGTTGCCGTAATCCGGCCGGGCGAGCGTGCGGCTGGCCGAGGCGCGGGCGACGAAATTGTCGAACACCTCGATGTTGAAGTCGATCGCGGGCAGCAAATTCTGGTAATTGCCCCGCTGCGACACGGTCGACACCGAGTTGGAGATCACCGACGAGAAGTCGTTGTCGGCATCCCATTTGATCGCCGACGGGGTTGCCTGCAACGCGGTCGAGCGGACCTTCGTCTCTTCGTAGCGCGTGCCGAACAGCAGGTTGGCGGTGCGGCTGGCAATCTCGCCCTTCCACGTGATCTGGCCGTACACGCCCCACACGGTTTCGCCGACGCGGTCGTAATCATTGGCGGTCGTGTTGATCGGGTTGGCGGCGTAGAAGTTCGAGAAGATGTCGTTCAGCACGACGGCGTTGCCGCGGAAGGCGGTGCGCTTGACGTCGGCGGTGTTGAAGCGGTCGAACTTGCAGTCGAGGCAGAAGGTCTTGACCACGTTCGACGCGAGGCGCTGCACGATGCCCGGATCGGTGATGCCCCAGTCGCCCAGCTGCTGCTGCGTCTGCACCCGCGCGCTGGTCATGACCGAATCGGTGTACGTACCGCCGAAATCGAAGCGGCTGCCGCCGCCCAGATCCCAGCCGAGATCGGCGCGACCGCCGTTGATCCGCTGCCGCTGCGTCGCGGCGTTGGTGCGGGCGATCTGCGTGCCGAGATCGCCGATGTCGAGCACGCCGTTGCCGTTGCCGTTGATGCGGTCGTTGATCGTCTGCGTCACGCGGGGGAAGCCGCTGCTATAGTCGATCGCCTGGCTGTCGATCACCGGTGCGCCGAGCGACACCAATGTGGCCGAGGTGCCGTTGGGCGCATCGGGGGTGGAACGCGAGACGGCGTGATAGCCATCGAGGTTCAGCGACAGCGTGTCGGTCATCTGCCACTTGCCGTTCAGGCCATAGGACTGAAGCTGCGTCTTGGTGGCGCGGAACTGCTGTTCGAAGCCCTGGTCCTTCACGCCGTTGATCGATTCCGAGATGAAATCGGGCGTGGCGATCACGTCGTTGCCGTTGAAGACGATGCGGCCGAACGGGCGGTTGAACCAGTTGGTCTGCTCGCTGCGCTGCTCCTCCAGCCGGTTCTGCGCGAACAGCGCGTCGGCGGTGAAGGTCAGCCCTTCGGTCGGCGCGAACTGCAACACGGCCTGGCCGTTGATACGCTCGCGCTTGTTTTCGGAGAACTGGTAGCGGCTGTCGTTGGGGATCAGCGTGAACGGCGTGGTCGGCCGGTTCTCGATCTGGGTCTGGCCGTTGACATACGGGCCAGCGGGATTGAGCACATCGGCGGTCGGGACCACGGTGAAATAATTGGGTGCGCTCTGGGCCGAGGTGCTGTCGCGGCGCTGATAGCTGCCGAACACGGACAGGCCGAAGGTGCGGGCGTCGTTGCGCCAGCTCATCAGGCCCGACACTTCGGGAAGGACGCGGGCGCCTTCGCCCTGCATCGTGCTCACGTCGTGCAGCGCCTTTGCGCCGAACGATCCGGTCACGCCGTCCTCGCGCGATTCCAGCGGCTTGCGGGTGACGACGTTGATCGCCGCGCCGATACCACCCGAAGGGATCGACGCGCGGCCGGTCTTGTACACCTCCAGCGCCGATACGCCTTCCGAGGCCAGGTTCTGGAAGTCGAACGAGCGGCCGGTGCCGCGGGCGAAATCGCCCGCACCGCTGGTGTCGACGTTGGACGCGGGCAACTGGCGTCCGTTCAGCGTGACGAGGTTGAAGCCGCCGGAGAAGCCGCGGACCGAAACCTGCGATCCTTCGCCGTTCACGCGATTGATCGACACGCCGGTGATGCGCTGCAGCGACTCGGCGAGGTTGGTGTCGGGGAACTTGCCGATATCCTCTGCGCTGATCGCGTCGACGACGCCGGCCGAGTTGCGCTTGATATCGATGGCGCGGTTGAGCGAGGCGCGGATGCCGGTGACGACGATTTCGTCACCTTCCTGCGCCGGGTGCTGTCCGGTCTGCTGGACGGTGCTGCCGGTGGCGCCTTCGGTGGCACCCGGCTGGGCATTGGCGGCGGTATCGTCGGTCTGCGCGGCGGCGATGCCGGGCGTGATGAGCAGCGCGGCGATCGCGATGCCCGAAGCGCTGCGCGCCAGATTGCCGAGAAGATGGCCTCTCATGCGAAAACTCCCCTGAACGTGGTGCGGTTCGGCCCGCCCATCATGTCGCCGGAATGTCCGGTCGTGGTAACGCTACCAATCTGTCCAGCGTTGTCAATTCGGGAAATCGGATAACATCATGGAATAGCTGGATAATATCCAGTATCCGATATTTGGCAGGATTGTCGGGCATGATCGGATTTGCCGGCGGAAACCGCCCGAAAGCGTCGTTAACCAGAAATTATACGAGCTGCCCTACACCGGCAGGCAAGCGAACATGCCGCCCGGGGGGGACGTCGCACTGGTCGTTTGGAGCAATTGAATGACGCCCTCGTTCCGCAAGCACGCCCCGATCCGGCAAAAGTTTCTTATCATGGGCAGCGTCTACGCGCTGCTGGCGGCCGTGCCGGTCGCGACGACAGCGGCCGCACTGTCCGATATGGCGCCGACGCCCCTCCTGCTCGGACTGGCGGGTGCGGCGCTCGTTCTGACCGTCGTGATGTCGGTGGTGTTCCGTAGCGCGGTCTGCGATCCCTATGTCGATTCGGTTGTTCGGATGGAAGGGATTGCCGCGGGCGACCTGACCAGCCCGATCGAACATACCGACTATCGCGACTGCATCGGCCGGATGGCGCGTGCGATGGAAGTGTTCCGCGCCAATGGCCAGGTCGTGAAGGATGCGACGCTCGCCCAGCAACTGCTCGTCACGCAGCTGGGTGAGGGGCTGTCGCGGCTGGCGGCCAGCGATGTCAGCTATCGCATCCACGATACTTTCCCCGCCGACTACGAACGCCTGCGCATCGATTTCAACGCGGCGATGGACGCGGTGTCGGAAGTGCTGGCGGCGGTGCGCCAGGCGACCGACGGCATCAACAACGGCGCCAACGACATTCGCCAGGCATCGGACGACCTGTCGCAGCGGACCGAGCAGCAGGCCGCGAGCCTGGAGCAGACCGCCGCGGCGATGGACCAGATCACCGGTACGGTGCGCGAGACGGCCGCCGGGGCGACCCGCGCCCATACCGTCGTCAGCGAGACCCGCGACGAGGCCGAACAATCGGGCGACGTCGTGCGCCGCGCGGTCGATGCGATGAACGGCATCGAACGCGCCTCGGCCGAGATCGGCGACATCATCACCGTCATCGACGGCATCGCATTCCAGACCAACCTGCTGGCGCTGAACGCCGGTGTCGAAGCGGCCCGCGCGGGCGATGCTGGCAAGGGCTTTGCCGTCGTCGCGTCCGAAGTGCGTGCACTGGCCCAGCGTTCGGCGGATGCCGCCAAGGACGTGAAGGCGAAGATCAACGCATCGTCCGAACAGGTCGCGACCGGCGTCGAGCTGGTGAGCGAGACCGGCAAGGCATTGCAACGCATCATCGGTCGCATCGGCGAGATCAGCACGCTGGTCGGCACCATCGCGACCTCCGCCGATCAGCAGGCCACCGGCCTTCAGCAGGTGAACACGGCGGTCAATGAAATGGACGGCGTGACGCAGCAGAACGCAGCGATGGTCGAACAGGCCACCGCCGCCGCCCGCAGCCTCGCCGAAGAGGCGCAGGAACTGGCGCGTCAGGTCGACCGCTTCACGCTGGCCGCCCATGGCCGTGCGGCGTCGATGGCGGCTTCGGTCCGGTCTGCACCGACCCAGAGCGCCGTCCACCGCCTCCAGGCACGCGTGGCGCAGGTCAGCCGCGAAATGACCGCTCCGCCGCCCCGTCGCAAGGTCGCCGCGGCCGGCGGTGGCGCCGCCGTCGCGACCGTCGTCAGCGATGACGACTGGACCGAATTCTGATCCGCGCCACCGCCAGCGACCATCTTATCCCGGGAAATCCCATGACCATCGCCCTTCCAGCCGTGCTCGACACCCCCGCCGCCGCCCCGCTGCGCCAGACGCTGCGCGACGCGGTCGGCACCGGCCAGCCGATCCAGATCGACGCATCGGCCGTGGAGCGGATCGGGCAGGCCTGTCTGCAGGTCCTCGCCGCCGCCGAGGCCGCGGCCGAGGAAGCCGGCCAGGATTTCCGCATCGTCGGCGCGAGCCCGGTGTTCGCCGACATGGCGACGCTGGCGGCCCTCGACACCCTCATCGCCGCCTGAATCGGGAGCGAACCCCATGGACCTCGACGCAATCCAGCAAATCTTCTTCCAGGAGTGCGAGGAAGGCCTCGCCGCGATGGAGAGCAACTTCGCGGCGCTGCGCGACGGCGACCGCGATTCGGAGACGATCAACGGCGTCTTCCGCTGCGTCCATTCGATCAAGGGCGGGGCGGGGGCGTTCGGTCACGAGCGGTTGCAGGCCTATACCCACCAGTATGAAACGCTGCTCGACCTGATCCGGAACGGCACGCTGGAATTGACGCCCGCGCTGCTCGACGTGGTGGTCGGCGCGTTCGACATGCTGGCCGACCATGTCGCGGCGGCGCGCGACGGCGACACGCCGCCGGCCGACGCGGCGATGCTCGAACGGCTGGAAGCGGCGGCGGGCGGCGGCGCCGCCCCCAAGGCGGCCGCACCCGTTGCCGAAGCGGTCCCGGCGGTCGAGATTTCCGACGATTTCGACGACCTGATGTCGATGCTGGGCGATGTCGCCCAGTCGGAGGACGGGGCGGATGCGGCCAATGGCTGGCGCCTGCGCTACACGCCGGGGCCCAAGGGGTTCGAACATGGCGCCGAACCGCTGCTGCTGCTGCGCGAACTGACGATGCTGGGCGGAAAGGTCACCGCCTGCGACCGTTCCGCGCTGCCCCCGCTCGACACGATGGATACCGAATGCGCCTATCTGGCGTGGGACGTGGCGCTGCCCGCCAGCGTCGCCGAGGACGATATCCGCGCGGTGTTCGAATTCGGCGATCCGACCGCGATCGCGCTGACCCGCGGCGATGCCGAACCGGCGATGGCCGAGGACAGCGTCGATGCGCTGTTCGACCTGCTCGATTCGGTTGAATCGGCACCCACGCCGGCACCGGTCGCGGTGGTCGAGGAAGTGGTGGTCGCCGCACCGCCGCCGCCCGCACCTGCGCCGGCTCCCGCACCGGCCCCTGTGCCGGTGGCGGAGGAGCCGGTCGAGGCGAAGGCCGCGGCACGCGCCGCCCCGCCGTCCGCACCCGCCGCGCCGGCGGCACAGACGATCCGCGTCGATCTCGACAAGCTCGACCGGCTGGTCAACCTGGTCGGCGAGCTGGTGATTACCCAGGCGATGCTGGCGCAGCGTCTGGCGGAAAACCAGATGGGCGGCATTTCGGAGCTGAGCGACCTCGAGCACCTGACGCGCGAGTTGCAGGAGTCGACGATGGCGATCCGTGCGCAGCCGATGAAGACGGTGTTCAGCCGCGTCCCGCGTATCGTCCGCGAACTGGAGGGCGAGACCGGCAAGCGCGTCCGCCTGGAGGTCGATGGCGAGATGACCGAGGTCGACAAGACCGTGGTCGAGCGGATCGGCGAGCCGCTGACCCACCTGATCCGTAACGCGGTCGACCATGGCCTCGAAATGCCCGACGTCCGCGTCGCGGCGGGCAAGCCGGCCGAAGGGGTCGTGCGCCTGTCGGCCGCGCATCAGTCGGGCCGCATCGTCATCACCGTCGCCGATGACGGGCAGGGGATCAACCGGGCGCGGGTCAAGGGCAAGGCGATCGAGAAGGGCATCATCCTGCCCGACGCGGTGTTGAGCGACGAAGAGATCGATAACCTGATCTTCGCGCCCGGTTTCTCGACCGCGGCGGCGATCACCAACGTGTCGGGGCGCGGCGTCGGCATGGACGTGGTGCGCAAGAACATCCAGGCGCTGGGCGGCCGCATCGGCATCCAGTCGCGCGAAGGCTTCGGGTCGAGCTTCTCGCTCAGCCTGCCGCTGACGCTGGCGGTGCTCGACGGCATGATCGTGACGGTGGGGGCGCAGACTTTCGTCATTCCGCTCGGCCATATTGTCGAAAGCCTGCGGCCCGACGAAACGACTCTCAGCCGGCTGGGGCCGGACGGGACGGTGCTCGACGTGCGCGGCTCCTATGTGCCCGTACTGCGCATCGCCGACTATCTCGGCATCGAGGGCGCGGAGCGCAATCCGACCGACGCCGTGCTGATCGTGGTCGAGGGCGACCATGGCCAGGCCGCGCTGCTGGTCGACACGATCCAGGATCAGCGGCAGGTCGTCGTGAAGAGCCTGGAAGCCAATTATCAGGCGATCGACGGCGTGGCCGGGGCGACGATCCTGGGCGACGGGCGCGTCGCGCTGATCGCCGATGTCGATGCGCTTACCACGCGCGGCCGTTTCGCCAACCGTCCGTCGGCGGCGCTGGCCGCATGACCCGGGCCGCCGCCCTTGCCGACAGCCGCGCGCGGGAATTCGAATTCCAGGCGAGCGACCACCGTGCCATCGCGGCACTGGTGTATGACGAGGTCGGCATCCTGCTGCCCGACGGCAAGGCGCAGCTGGTCTATGGCCGTATCGCGCCGCGCGTCCGCGCGTGCGGGCTGACGAGCTTTGCCGACTATGTCGCGCATATCGGGCGCGATGCCGAAGAGCGCGGCCGGGCGATCGACGCACTGACGACGAACCACACCAGCTTCTTTCGCGAAAACCATCATTTCGAGGATTTCGTGGAGCGGATCTGGCCGCCGCTCGCCGACCGCCTGGCCAAGGGCGGCCGGGTCCGGCTGTGGTCGGCGGCGTGTTCGAGCGGGGAAGAGCCCTATTCGTGGCTGATGGCGATGTTCGGCAACGACCGCGCCGCCGCCCAACGACTTCTGAAGACCGATCTGCGCATGCTGGCGACCGACGTGTCGCCCAGCGTGCTCAACACCGCACGCGCGGGTCGCTATTCGAAGGATACGATGCGGACCGTACCCGCGTCGCTGCGTTCCGTGTGGACCGGGGGGGACGGCGACCAGCTGGTCGTCGATCCGGTCCTTCGCGACGCGATCGCGTTTCGCCCGCTCAACCTGCTCGGCGACTGGCCGATGAAGGGGCGGTTCGACACGATCTTCTGTCGCAATGTCATGATCTATTTCGACGAGCCGACCAAGGAACGCCTGCTGGCGCGGCTCGGCGAGCGGTTGGAGGTTGGGGGGATGCTCTATATCGGTCATTCGGAGCGGTTGATCGGCGCGGTACAGGACAAGTTCCGCTGCATCGGCCGCACCGCCTATCAGAAGATCGCCGCATGAGCGTCCGCACCCTCATCGTCGATGATTCGATGGCGATGCAGGCGATCATCCGGCGTCGGCTGCTGGCCGATCCGGCGATCGAGGTCGTCGGCACCGCCGCCAGCGCCGACGAGGCGCGCGCCCAGATCAAGGCGCTCGACCCCGATGTCGTGACGCTGGACGTCGAGATGCCGGGCATGAGCGGGCTCGACTTCCTCGAACGGCTAATGCGCCTGCGCCCGACGCCGGTGGTGATGCTGTCGACCTTGACCGCGCAAGGGGCGGAGGCCAGCCTGACCGCGCTGGAACGCGGCGCGTTCGACTGTTTCGACAAGACGCGGCTGATGGCCGGAACCGATCCGGCGTGCACGTCGGAGCTGACCGAACTGGTCCGCGCGGCGGCATCGTCGCGGCCGGCGGCGCGTCCTGCCGCGGTCCGCACCGCGCCGCCGGTGCAGGAACGCGCGAGCTACACGCCGCGACCCGGTGCGATGATCGCGATCGGTGCGTCGACCGGCGGCGTCGAGGCATTGATCGAACTGCTGTCGGGCTTTCCGGCGAACTGCCCGCCGACTGTCATCGTCCAGCACATGCCGGCGACCTTCACCCCCAGCTTCGCCGCACGGCTCAACCGCCTGTGCGCGCCGACCGTCGAGGAAGCCCGCGCCGGCGCGCCGCTGGCGGTGGGCAAGGTCTATCTGGCGCCGGGCGGTGAACGGCACATGGAGATCGGCGGGTCGGGCGACCGGCGCCATTGCCGGCTGGTCGAGGGTGACAAGGTCAACGGTCATCGCCCGTCGGTCGACCGGCTGTTCCATTCGGTCGCGCGGCTCGCCGGCCGCGATGCGACCGCCGCGATCCTGACCGGCATGGGCTGCGACGGCGCGGAGGGGATGAAGGCGATGCGTGGCTGCGGGTCGATGACCTTCGGCCAGGACAAGGCGACGAGCGTCGTCTATGGCATGCCCGCGATCGCGCACCAGATCGGTGCGGTCGCCGAGCAGCTGCCGCTGCGCCGGATCGCCGCGCGCCTGCTTGCGGAATGTGCCGCATGAGTGCGCTGGCGACCCGCGACGGGCTGCGCCGGGTGACCGTCGCGCAGGGCGAGACGAAGGTCAGCGACGAACGCGACGTCGTGCTGACCACCGTCCTCGGCAGCTGCGTCGCGGCCTGTTTCTTCGATCCGATCGCGCAGATCGGCGGGATCAACCATTACCTGCTGGCCGAGGGCAATGCGTCCGACGAAGCGTCGATGCAGCGCTATGGCGTCTATGCGATGGAAGTCCTGATCAACGCGATGCTGGCGCGTGGCGCCGCGCGGTCGCGGATGCGCGCGCGGATCTTTGGCGGAGCGACGATGCGGGCCGGCTTTCGCGATATCGGCGGCGCCAACATCGCCTTTGCCCGCAGCTTCCTGCGCGACGAACGCATCGCGCTGGTGGGTGAGGATGTGGGCGGCACGCAGGCGCGCCGGGTCGAATTCCGGGCGGCGGTCGGGTTGGCACGATGCCGCTCGGTCGTCGATTCCGCCGCCCCGCCCATTATCGTGCGGGCATCCCCGCCGCCGCCCGCCGCCGTCGGCGACGTGGAGTTTTTCTGATGACCGAATTTGCACCGAGGGAGCCTCTTACCGTGGCCAAGACGATCATGACCGTCGACGATTCGCCCAGCATGCGGATGTTGCTGCGGGTCGCGCTGACCGATCTGGGATACAGCGTCGTGGAGGCCGAGGACGGCGTCCATGCGCTGGAAAAGCTGGACGGGTTCCAGCCCGACCTGCTGATTACCGACATCAACATGCCGCGCATGGACGGGTTCGGCCTGATCGCCGAAGTCCGCGGGCAGGGGCGTCGCAGCCTGCCGATCCTGGTGCTGACGACCGAGAGTTCGGACGAAAAGAAGCAGCGCGCGCGCGATGCCGGTGCTACCGGTTGGATCGTGAAGCCGTTCCACCCCGAAAAGCTGGCCGCCGCGATCCGGCGCGTCATGCACTGACCCTATAGCGCGATCAAGGAACCACCCATGTCCCGCCAACTCATCACCTTTCAGCTGGGCGACCAGATCCTGGGCGTCGACATCATGGCGATCCGCGAGATCCGCGCATGGTCGCCGGCCACGCCGCTGCCCAACGTGCCGCCCTATGTCCGCGGCGTCGTGAACCTGCGCGGCGTCGTGCTGCCGGTGTTCGACCTGCGCCACCGGCTGAACTGGGGCGTGACCGATCCGTCGGCCCGCCACGTCATCATCGTCGTGCGGATCGGCGAACAGCTGCAGGGCATCATCGTCGATGCGGTGAACGACATCGTGTCGATCCACCCCGATGCGATGCAGCCGGTGCCCGACATGGGCGATACCGAAGCGTCGCGCTTCCTCGAAGGGCTGGCGACGATCGACAATCGCATGATCCTGGTGCTGGCGCTCGACCGACTGGTCGACCAGCCGGTCGCCGAAGCCGCCTGACGTACCGCGTAATCTTTTTGGGACAATCACATCATGGCTGCTAGCACGAAGGTCCTTGTCGTCGACGACTCCCTGACCATGCGCGCGCTCATTTCCGGGGCGCTCGAACGGATTCCGGGCGTGGAGGTCGTCGGACTGGCCGATGGCGCCGAGGAGGCGCGCTCGATGGTCGCGTCGCTCAAGCCGCACGTGATGACGCTCGACGTCGAAATGCCGGGGATGAGCGGCATCGAATATCTGGCCGAGATCATGGAATCGAAGCCCATGCCGGTCATCATGTTCTCCACCCGCACCACCGATGGCGCGGGCGAGACGATCGAGGCGCTGCGCCTGGGCGCGATCGACTGCCTGCCCAAGCCGCGCGTCGCGGCGCCGGCCGAACTGAACGCGATCATCGCGAAGCTGGGCAAGCGCATCAAGTCGGCGCGCAACGCGCCGGTCAAGGTGCCCAAGGTCGCATCGGCCGCGCGGCCGATCGACTGGAACGGTCGCCTGCTGGTGGTGGGCGGCGATGCGTCGAGCACGGCGTCGCTGTTCAACCTGTTCGGGCAATTCCCGCCCAACTGCCCGCCGACGATCGTCGTGCAGCATTTGGGGCCGGGGCTGGTCGAGGGGATGGTCGAGAAGCTCGGATCGCAGGTCGCGCCCAAGGTCGTGGTCGCGCAGGACGGCATGGCGATCGAACAGGGCACGATCTATTTCGCGCCGCAGGGCGACCATCACCTCGTCGTCGATGCCTGGCCCTCGGGCAAGCTGCGCCTGCTGGCGCGCGATCCGGTGGCGGGCGAGCGTCCGTCGATCTCGCTGCTGTTCGCCGCCGCCGCCAAGGCTGCCGGGTCGAACGCGGCCGGCGTCCTGTTCCTCGACAGCAGCGAAGATGGCGGCGGCGGGCTGAAGGCGATGCTGGGCGCGGGCGGCTATGCCTTTGCCCCGGCGGAAAGCGGCGGCGGCCATACCCTGTCGCGAGGCATGGTGACCCAGCCGGTTCCGGCCGATGGGCTGGCCGCCGGCGTGCTGAAGCTGTGTTCGAAATGAGCGGGGTCGCCTTTCCCCCGGCCTCGCCCGCGCTGGGCGAGGCGCTGGCCGGCGAGCTGGAGCGGGCCTCGCGCCTGCTCGGCGAGCTGGCGTTCGAACTGGGCAGCGACGAAGCCACGCTACGCCGGCACCTGACCGGGCTGCAGTCGATCGACCATGTGACGCAGATCATGCTGAACATCGCGACCGTCCTGCGCGCAGGCGAGGGACAGGACCAGCTGGCCGGCGTCACGCTGGAGGATGTGGCGGGAAGGCTGCGCGCGAGTCTGAACTAGGCAGCGAAGCGGCGGCTGGTGCCCCGTGCAGGAATCGAACCCGCGTCTCTTCGTTACAAAGGAAGCCGTTTACCATTAACGTAACGGGGCACGCCGCGTGCCGTCTACCAAGCGGCGGGTCGAACCACAATCTCAAACCACACCGAAGGTCCAGCCTTCGGTCCGCGCGACCTGCGCCGACAATGCCGGTGGCGACCAGAGCGCCGGATCGTGCGCCACCGCCCGCAGCCATGCGGCGCCGAGCAGCGCATCGGTGGCATGATCGTCATAGCGTGGCGAGGGTACATGCGGCGGACTGCCCAGTACCGCCAGCGCTGCATCCAGCTGTTCCGCATCGCGCAGCTTGCTCCGCCCGGCACGCACCCCGGCGGCCCGTGCGGCGATGGTCGTGTAGATTTCGACGAGGACCGGTCCGGTCTCCGGCACCGGATCGAACGGCCAGACCGGTATCCGCCCGTCCAATCGGTGCAGCACCCGCATGCCCGTCAGGCTCGATTTGCCGACCTGCGCCGCGCCGACCAGGTTGAAGCAGCTGGTCGGCGAAAAGCCGGCGGCGCGTTGCCGTTCCTCGCACAGCCGCAATCGTCCGCGGCCCTGCCCGAACAGGTCGCCGCAGGCGCGATGGCGGCGGAAATGGCGCGACAGCTCGGCATCGTTGACCGCCGACGTCGCCGCCAGATGCGGATCGTCCGCCGCGCGTCGCTCGACCATCGCCCACAAGGCGCGTGCATCGGTCGGCGATTCCGTCCAGCCGGGGAAATAGCTGTCGGCATCGACAAAGGGCAGGGCGGGCGACAGGTCCAGCCCGATCAGCATGTCCGCTTGGGTGTCGGCGAGCATGGTCAGCCAGTCGAGGATTCCTTCCCGCGACCATCCTCCGTCGCGTGCGACGAGCGCCGGGCCGCCGTCGCCCACCTCCGCCACCGCCAGCCCCGCCGGGCGCGCGACCGCCTGTCCCGACCAGTCGATCGCGGCGAACCAGGTAAAGCGCCGCGTCAGGGTCGCTCGCCCCGGTCGCGCCGCTGGCGCAGCGTCGCCCGGTCCCACCATGCCCGTTCCAGCAGCAGTGCGATACGGTCGCGCGCATCGGTGCCGTAACGCACGAGGATCGCCGGCCAGTCGCGATAATGATCGGTCTGCCAGAAGATCGCCGGATCGGTATCGAGCAGCACGTCCTTTTCCGCCAGCGCGACATGCAGCACGAAACTGCCCGGATCGGGCGCGGTGGTGCCGGCGAGCGTGCCGTTCCGGAAGCGCAGCGCCGGCTGGCCATAGCTGGTGCCCAGTTCCACGCCGGGCAGCGCCAGCCCGGCGGCGACGACCTCCGCCCAGTCCTTCACGACGTCTGCCGCCGTTCGTCCCACCATGCCATCCGCTCGGCGATCCGCTGTTCGAACCCGCGCCCGGTCGGTTCGTAGAAGCGCGCCGGCGTCATCTCCTCGGGCCAGTAATTTGCACCGGAAAAGCCGTCCTGATGGTCGTGGTCATAGGCATAGCCCTTGCCATAGCCGATATCCTTCATCAGCCGCGTCGGTGCGTTCAGGATCGAGGGCGGCGGCATCAGCGATCCCGTCTCGCGCGCCGATTTGAACGCGGCCTTCTGCGCCTTGTACGCGGCGTTCGATTTGGGCGCGGTGGCGAGGTAGAGGCACGCCTGCACGATCGCCAGTTCGCCTTCGGGGCTGCCGAGAAACTCGTACGCGTCCTTGGCGGCGAGGCATTGCACCAGCGCCTGCGGGTCGGCGAGACCAATGTCTTCGCTGGCAAAGCGGGTCAGCCGGCGCAGGACGTAGAGCGGTTCCTCGCCCGCGGTCAGCATCCGCGCCATGTAATAGAGCGCCGCCTGAGGGTCCGATCCGCGCAGCGATTTGTGGAGCGCGGAGATCAGGTTGTAATGCCCCTCGCGGTCCTTGTCGTACACCGCGACGCGGCGTTGCAGCAGCGCCGACAGCCCGGCGGGATCGAGCGGTTCGGGCAGTTCGATCGAGAACAGCGTCTCCGCCTGGTTGAGCAGGAAGCGCCCGTCGCCATCGGCGCTCGCCACCAGCGCCGCGCGGGCCGCGTCGTCGAGGGGGAGGGGGCGCCCTTCGAGTGCCTCGCCGCGCGCCAGCAATTCGTTCAGCGCATCGGCGCCCAACCGGTGCAGGATCAGCACCTGCGACCGACTGAGCAATGCCGCGTTCAGTTCGAAGGACGGATTTTCGGTCGTGGCGCCGACCAGCGTGACCGTGCCGTCCTCGACATAGGGGAGGAAACCGTCCTGCTGCGCGCGGTTGAAGCGGTGGATTTCGTCCACGAACAGCAGTGTCTTGCGGCCCAGCCGGCCATGTTCGCGCGCTTCGGCGAAGACCTTTTTCAGGTCTGCGACGCCGGAAAAGACGGCGGAAATCTGGGCATAGCGCAGGCCGACCGCGTCGGCGAGCAGGCGGGCGATGGTCGTCTTGCCGGTGCCGGGCGGTCCCCACAGGATCATCGACGACAATTTGCCCGCCGCGACCATCCGCCCGATCGCGCCTTCGGGGCCGGTCAGGTGATCCTGTCCGACGACTTCGGCCAGGGTGGTCGGGCGCAGTCGGTCGGCAAGCGGTCCGTCGACCGGGGCCTGGGGCGTAGGGGGAGCGAAGTCGGCGAACAGGTCGGACATGAGCGGAATATAGGGGTTGCGAAAGTTACGCGAAACGCCCTTGCAAAAGCTATTTCGAGATATATCTTAAAGGACAAGATATATCGGAGAATGAATATGCGATTTGGAATGGGATATGCGTCATGGACCGGCGGACCGGGGCATGGCGGTCGCGGCGGTCGCCATGGCGGCGGACCGCGCGGACGGGTGCTGGGCGGGGACGAGCTGAAGCTGGTGCTGCTGGCGCTGATCGCCGAGGCGCCGCGCCACGGCTATGACCTGATCCGTGCGGTCGAAGCGCGTACCGGCGGTGCCTATGCGCCCAGCCCCGGTGTCGTCTATCCGACGCTGACGCTGCTGACCGACATGGGGCTGATCGAGGAACAGGCGAGCGAGGGTACGCGCAAGCTGTTCGCGGTGACCGAGGCCGGCACCACGCAACTGGCGCAGGATGCCGAGCAGGTCGGTGACCTGTTCGCGCGGCTGACGGCGCTGGGCGAACATCGCGCCCGGACCGACGCCGGGCCGATCCACCGCGCCCGGGCCAATCTGCGCGCCGCGCTGCATCATCGCCTCGCCGGGCCGGAAGTTGACACCGACACGCTCCACGCCATCGCCGCGATCCTCGACGAGGCGGCCCAGAAGGTAGAACGTCTATGAATGATTGCACGACCCAGGCGGCGGTGCCGACCGCGCATGCCAGCCGCTACCTCCAGCAGCTGTGCAAGCACTGGCAACATAATCTGACGGTCGAGTTCGACGCCGATCATGGCACCGTCGTCTTTCCGAAGGATGCGCGCGGCGCCAGCCATCCCGGTGACGCGCTGGTGACGTTCGATGCCCGGGCCGACGCGCTGAACGTCCGGATCGACGCGACGTCCGCCGAACAGCTGGATGGGTTGAAGGGGGCCGTCGCCCGGCATCTCGACCGCTTCGCCTTTCGTGAAGCGCCGCTGGCGTTCGACTGGCAATGATCCGTCGACCGGCGTCGTGCGTTGATGCCGGATGACCGACACGATCGAAACCCTGCGCGCGCAGATGGAAGCCGCCGCCGCGGCGATGGACTTCGAAACCGCGTCGCGGCTGCGCGACCGGATCACCTTGTTGCGCGGCGGTGCCGAACCGGATGCGGCGCAGGCGGCGGACACCGCCGGGCTGACGCGGCAGCAGCCCGGCGCGATGGGGCTGGGCACCAGCCGGCAGCGGGTCGAGCCGCCGGCCGGCTGGACGCCGCCTGCGAAGCCGGACCTGATGGTGAAGCGCAAACGCTGAAATATCAGCGATTTCGTCCGGCGATCGAACCCGATCGTCCGAACCGCGTTATCGGTCCCATGAAACGATATGTTGTAACTTCGCGCAATCCGGGGCATAGGGTGGCGATGCGCAGCACCGCCGCCCGCTCCTGGTTGCACGAAGGCCGACTCGATCGGTTCGGCATCCTGTTGTCCGGGCTGTGCGCGGTGCATTGCGTCACGACCATCGCGGTCATGGCGCTGCTCGCCTCGGTCGGCGGCACCTTGCTGCATCCCGCGATCCATGAAGTCGGGCTGTTGCTCGCCGTGCTGCTCGGCACTGTCGCGCTGGGCGCGGGCTATTGGCGCCACGGCCACAAGCTGCCGACGTTGATCGGCGGGGCGGGGCTGGCGATCATGGCGATGGCGCTGACCCTGCCGCATGGCGTGCCGGAGGCGTTGGCGACGCTGAGCGGTGTCGGCCTGCTGGCGCTCGGCCATCACCTCAACCGCCGGGCGGGTTGCTGACCGGCTTGCCGCTGGCCCCGCGCACGCTTATCTCGCTGGCATGGCGCACGAACATCACGAACATCACGGGACCGCATGGAACAAGGCGGCGGAAGCCGCGCTGATTCGCGCCGGTGAACAATGGACGGCGATGCGTGCCAGCATCTTCGATGTGCTCGCCTCGTTCGACAAACCCGCCTCGGCCTATGACATCGCCGATGCGGTGTCGAAGGCGCAGGGTCGCCGGGTCGCGCCGAACAGCGTCTACCGCATCCTCGACCTGTTCGTGAACGCCAACCTTGCCCGCCGGGTCGAAAGCGCCAACGCCTATCTAGCGAACACCCATCCCGACTGCGTCCACGACTGCATCTTCCTGGTCTGCGACCAATGCGGACAGACGACGCATATCGATGACGACAAGATCACCGGGACCGTCCGCGCCGCCGCATCGGGTGCCGGGTTCAAGCCGGTACGTCCGGTCATCGAAGTGCGCGGAACCTGTGCAGATTGCGCGCAGAATTGAACCTGAACTGAAGGACGTGCCGAGTTTGTCGGACCTTGCGCGTACCGGCAATCGACAGTGGGTTCCGCCTGCGCTAGGCAGGCCCGATGGCCGATCCACTTAGCACCCCGCTGCTCGACACCGTTCAGACGCCCGCCGACCTTCGCAAGCTGGCTCCGGAAGATTTGCGGCAACTCGCCGACGAACTGCGACAGGAAACGATCAGCGCGGTCGGTACGACCGGCGGGCATCTCGGATCGGGCCTCGGCGTTGTCGAACTGACCGTCGCGATCCATTATGTGTTCGACACGCCCGCCGACCGGCTGGTGTGGGACGTCGGTCACCAATGCTATCCGCACAAGATCCTGACCGGCCGCCGCGATCGCATCCGCACGCTGCGCCAGGGCGGCGGGCTGTCGGGCTTCACCAAGCGGTCGGAGAGCGAATACGACCCGTTCGGTGCGGCGCACAGCTCGACCTCGATCTCGGCGGCGTTGGGCTTTGCGGTTGCCAACAAGATCGCCGGCACGCCGGGCAAGGGCATCGCCGTGATCGGCGACGGCGCGATGTCGGCGGGCATGGCCTATGAGGCGATGAACAACGCCGAACAGGCGGGCAACCGTTTGGTCGTCATTCTCAACGACAATGACATGTCGATCGCGCCGCCGGTCGGTGGCCTGTCCGCCTATCTGTCGCGCATCGTGTCGAGCCGCGAATTCCTCGGCATCCGCGATGCGTTGAAGAAACTGGCGCGCAAGCTGCCCCGCCCGCTGCACACCGCCGCGCGCAAGACCGACGAATTCGCCCGCGGCATGGCGACCGGCGGCACCCTGTTCGAGGAACTGGGCTTCTATTATGTCGGTCCGATCGACGGTCACAATCTCGACCATCTGATCCCCGTCCTCGAAAATGTCCGCGACGCGGCGGAAGGCCCGATCCTGGTCCATGTCGTGACCAAGAAGGGCAAGGGCTATGCCCCGGCCGAGGCGGCAGCCGACAAATATCATGGCGTCCAGAAGTTCGACGTCATCACCGGCACGCAGGTCAAGGCGCCGGCCGGCCCGCCGCAGTACCAGAATGTGTTCGGCCATACGCTGAGCAAGCTGGCGGACAGCGACACCCGCATCTGCGCGATTACCGCCGCGATGCCCTCGGGCACCGGGCTCGACCGGTTCAGCAAGGAACATCCCGACCGGTTCTTCGACGTCGGTATCGCCGAACAACATGCCGTCACCTTCGCCGCCGGCCTCGCCGCGCAGGGGATGCGGCCGTTCTGCGCCATCTATTCGACCTTCCTGCAGCGCGCCTACGACCAGGTCGTGCACGATGTCTGTATCCAGAACCTGCCGGTCCGCTTCGCGATCGATCGCGCCGGGCTGGTCGGGGCGGATGGTGCTACCCATGCCGGCAGCTTCGACGTGACCTATCTCGCTACCCTGCCTAACATGGTGGTGATGGCCGCGGCGGACGAGGCGGAACTGGTCCACATGACCTATACCGCCGCCGAATATGATGCCGGGCCAATCGCGGTGCGCTATCCGCGCGGCAACGGCGTCGGCGTCGCGCTGCCGGAGGTTCCGCAAAAGGTGGAGATCGGCAAGGGCCGGCTGGTCCGCGAAGGCAGCAAGATCGCGATCCTGTCGCTCGGCACCCGGTTGGAAGAGGCGCTGAAGGCCGCCGATGCGCTGGAGGCGAAGGGGCTGTCGACTACGGTCGCCGACCTGCGCTTCGCCAAGCCGCTCGACGAGGCGCTGATCCGTCGCCTGCTGACGACGCACGAGGTCGCGGTGACCGTCGAGGAAGGCGCGGTTGGTGGACTAGGCGCCCATGTCCTGACCTTCGCCAGCGATTCCGGCCTGATCGACGCCGGGTTGAAGCTGCGCACGATGCGCCTGCCCGATACGTTCCAGGATCAGGACAGCCCGCAGAAACAGTATGACGAGGCCGGCCTGAACGCGCCGCAGATCGTCGACACCGTGTTGCAGGCGCTGCGCTGGAACGAGAGCGGAGCCGCCGAAGCCCGCGCATGACCGGCGGACAGAAGGCGGCGGCGATCATCGCGCTGGCGGTGGTCGCGCTCGCCTGGTTCAACTGGCGGATGTGGCGGCAGTTTCGCGCGGCCAGGGCGTATCGCGCCGGGTGGAGCGAGGCGGATTTCGACGCGATGGTCGCCGATAACGGCGTGTCGCCGGCCATCGCCGCGCTGACCCGCGAACTGGTCGCGCCTTATTATGGGCAGGGCGTCGTGCCCCATCCCGACGACGATTTCGCCCGCTTCCTGATGATCGATGACGAAGAGGTTGCGGATCTGGTCGAGGCGAGTTGGTGGCGATTGGGGCTGGTGATGCCGACGCCAGCCAATCCGGTCGAACTGCCGCCGATGAAGGACGTTCGCGACCTTGCGGTCTATCTTCAGTCGGTTGTCAGCCGCCCCGCATCGACGTAATTTGCCCGACGAAGGAGAAGCGCGGTGAAGGTCGAAAAGATCGGTGACCAGCTCGCTATCGTCATTCCGCAGGATGTGGCCGAAACGCTGGGGCTGCATGAAGGGGATAGCGTCGAAGTGCGGCGGAGCAGCGATCCTGCGCCAATGACTCGTGACGAAGCAATTGCCGCGATGCGCGCGTTGGCACGGCCACTCCCGCCCGGATACAAATTCGATCGAGAGGAGGCGAACGCGCGTTGAGCGTCGCGTTCTTCGACACGAACATTCTCGTCTATGCGCTGGGCGTCGATGACAGGGCGATACGCGCGCAGTCGCTTCTGGCGGACGGCGGTATCATCAGCGTGCAGTCGCTCAACGAGTTTGCGACCGTTACCCGGCGCAAGCTGCGCTACGAATGGCCGGCAATCCACGACGCCCTTGCCGCGTTGCGCGTCCTGTGTCCGCACATTGTTCCCCTGACCGATGCCATCCACCGCGATGGCCTGCGCATCGCCGAACGCTATCGCCTGTCGATCTACGACAGCATGATCTCCGCCGCCGCGCTGTCCGCGGGTTGCGATCGGCTATGGAGCGAGGACCTCCATCACGGGCTGGTCATCGATGCTCGGCTGGAGGTCCGCAACCCGTTCCTCTAGCGCAGGAACTGCCCCTGCGCTGCGTCGGTGGCGTTCACCGCCAGCACAGAGCGCGCTTCGGAGGGCAACCGGACATGGCCATGGCCATCTCCCGACGCAGCGATGACCCGGTCGAGCAGTTCCTGTCCTTCCTCCCACCAGCCGATGCCGCTGGCGGCGTTGAGGTGGCCCTGCGCGCCGGCATCGACGAAATGGCTGCCCCAATCGACCGCCATCGAATGCGCCCGCTCGATCGACACCCACGGGTCGTCGGTCGATGCGACGACCAGCGACGGAAAGGGCAGGGCGAAGCGCGGCGTCGGGGCGAACCCCTGCAACTCGACCGGCGCGCCGGGGCGATCGACATCCGCCGGCGCCACGAGCAACGCGCCCGCCACAGGCCAGCCATAGGGCTGGCCCGACAGCTGCGCCCACCATGCGACCGCGAGGCAGCCGAGCGAGTGCGCGGCGAGGACCACCGGCGCCTGCGCCTGCCGGATCGCCTGGTCCAGCTTCGTCACCCATGCATTGCGCAAGGGCCGCGACCACAGGCCCAGTTCGACCCGCGCGGTATCGGGCCGCGATTGCTCCCACAATGTCTGCCAGTGCGACGGGCCGGAACCGTTGAGGCCCGGCACGGTCAACACCGTCGGCAGGCCGGTCTGGGGAGTCGAAAGCTGTGCCATCATCGCGCTCCTGCTCTTGGGTGTTCCAACAGGGTGGAAGCCGCCGGCCACGCTTAGGGACAGGGATCGGGTCCGGGCGACTTCCTGCAGCCAATGTATTCCTACTTAAACGATAGGCAATGGCCAATCGACCAGTCGATCAAGGGTTGCGACGGGCGGAAAGCCGCGCCATGCGGGGCCATGGCAAAGCAACGTGCGGACCAGATGCTCGTCGATCGCGGTCTGGCCGAAAGCCGGACGCGGGCGCAGGCGCTCATCATGGCGGGGCTGGTGTTCGTCGGCGACCGCAAGGTGGACAAGCCCGGCCAGCAACTGCCGCCCGACGCGACGCTCGACGTGCGCGGACGCGATCATCCCTGGGTGTCGCGCGGCGGGATCAAGCTGGCGCACGGCCTCGACCATTTCGGCTGGGACGTGGGTGGTGCGGTGGCGATCGATGTCGGGTCGTCGACCGGGGGCTTTACCGATGTGCTGCTGTCGCGCGGCGCGGCGCGGGTCTATGCGGTCGACAGCGGCACCAACCAGCTGGCGTGGAAGCTGCGACAGGACCCGCGAGTGATCGTCCATGAACAGCTCAGCGCACGCTTGCTGACGCCCGCCCATATCCCCGAGCCGATCGACCTGGTGGTGTGCGATGCCAGCTTCATCGCGCTGGCCAAGGTGCTGGCGGTGCCGCTCGGCTTCGTGAAGCCCGGCGGGCGGCTGCTGGCGCTGATCAAGCCGCAGTTCGAGGCGGGCCGCGACGAGGTCGGCAAGGGTGGGGTGGTGCGCGACCCCGCGATCCATGCGCGGGTCTGCGACGCGGTCGCCGACTGGCTGACCGGCCTTGGCTGGCGCGTTGCGGGCGTCGATCCCAGCCCAATTACCGGTCCCGAGGGCAATATCGAGTTCCTGATCGGTGCGTACGCCCCCGAATCGACCGCTTTGGCTTGCAATGATGCACCGCACACAGCAAGCAATGCGCCCTGAACGGCAGCGCAGCGTGCGCAGTGGGGGCTGGGGTACGGGATGAACGAGATCGCGTCGAAGTGGCAGTTGCGATCAGGATTTCTGCGGCGCGCGGTGGTGTGCGTGCCGTTAATCCTTTTGCTGGGGTTCACGTCGGGACAGCTGGTCGTCGCGGGGGATGCGAATGGCTGGTACCGGATGCTGGACCTGCCGGCGATCCGCCCGCCGCAATGGGCATTCCCGGTCGTCTGGACGATCCTGTACCTGCTGATGGGCTTCGCGCTGGCGGTCGTTCTCAACGCACGCGGGGCGCGGGGGCGCGGCATCGCGATCGCGCTGTTCACCCTGCAGCTGGCGATGAACCTCATATGGTCGCCGCTGTTCTTCGGCGCGCATCAGGTGACACTGGCGCTATACCTGATCGTCGCCCTGTTCCTGACCGCGCTTGCCACCACCTTCGCCTTCGGCCGCATTCGGCCGATCGCGGCGTGGCTGCTGGTGCCCTATCTGGTCTGGCTGGTGATCGCATCGGCGCTCAATTGGCAGATCGACCGGCGCAATCCGGATGCGGAAACCCTTGTGCCGCCGGCCCATTCCACCCAAATCAAGCTCTAGAGAAAGGGCGGGCCGTGTCGCGCCCGACCAACCGGAAGGATTTTCCATGCAGTCCGACAATCGCCTGTTCGACGATTTCGCCAAGTTCGTGAACGGCGCCGCCGGGACCCTTGCCGGCATGGCCCGCGAGGGCGAGGCTGCGGCGCGCGAACGTGCCAAGACCTTCCTGGGCGGCATGGATTTCGTCAGCCGCGACGAATTCGAAGTGGTGAAGGCGATGGCCGTCGCCGCCCGCGACGAGGCCGACGCGCTGCGCGCCCGGCTCGACGCGCTGGAGGGCAAGACCGCGCCGGCCGCGCAGCCGATCACGCCCGACGCGCCGGGGGCGGGCGAAGGCGCGCTCTGATCCGCCGTCCCGGGTCCCACGCCGTAACGCGTGACGCCGGGCACGCGAGCGGCTAAAGATTTGGGGATGATGTTGGACGAAGTGGAAGAGGACGGCGACGACGCCGTGCCGATCGATACGCTGGAGCGCTATTTCGCGGCGCACGGCTGGAAGCATGAGCGCGACGGCGACGAGATCGTCGCGCATGTGAAGGGCAGCTGGACCGAGTTCGAGCTGCGCGCCATCTGGCGGGGCGAGGACGGCGTGCTGCAGTTCCTCGCGCTGCCCGACATCCGCGTCGCCGACGAACGGCGCGGGGCGATCTATGAAACGATCGGCCTGATCAACGAACAGCTGTGGATCGGCCATTTCGAGCTGTGGTCGTCGAGCGGCATCCTGCTGTATCGCCACGCCGCGATGCTGCCGGAGGAGCCGGTGCTGACCATCGATCAGGCGGAAATGATGATCGACGCCGCGATCGACGAATGCGAGCGCTTCTACCCGGTGTTCCAGTTCGTGCTGTGGGGCGGCAAGTCGCCGAAGGAAGCGATCGCCGCGTCGATGATCGAGACGCAGGGCGAGGCATGACCGCGCTGCCCGGACCGCTGTGGCTGATCGGCTGCGGCAATATGGGCGGGGCGATGCTGGAGCGGTGGATCGCCGATGGCGTCGATCCGAGGGCGATCACCGTCGTCACCCGCTCGCCGCGCGAGGTGCCGGCGGGCGTGACCCATGGTACGGCGATCCCGCAGGACGGGCCGCCGGCGGTCGTCGTGCTGGCGATCAAGCCGCAACAACTCGATCAGGTCGCGCCCGACCTTGCGCCGCATATCGCCGGCGTGCCGCTGCTGATCTCGATCCTTGCCGGGGTCGAGGAGGCGGCGCTGGCGCGGCGGTTCGACGCCGCCACCGTCGTCCGCGCCATGCCGAACCTGCCGGTCGCGATTGGGGAGGGGGTCGTGGCGTTGCATTCGCACGGGGAGGATCGGGCTGCCCGCGATACCGCCGCCGCGCTGATGGCCCCGCTCGGGCTGGTCGAATGGATCGACGACGCCGCGCTGTTCGACGCGGTTACGGCGCTGTCGGGCTGCGGGCCGGGTTTCGTGTTCCGCTTCATCGACGCGTTGGCAGCAGCCGGTGCCGCTCTCGGCCTGCCTGCCGATCAGGCGCAACGCCTCGCCATTGCCACGGTACAGGGATCGGCGACCATGGCCGCCGGGTCGGACGTATCGCCTGCGACGCTCGCCGACCGTGTCGCCAGCCCCGGCGGATCGACGCGGCAAGGCTTGAACGTGCTCGACGAAGGCGATGCGCTTAAGCAGCTGCTCAGCGCCACGCTCGCCGCATCCGAACGTCGCAACGCGGAAATAGCCGCAGCTGCGCGGGGCTAAGCCACTTGCGATCCCGTCACCCCGGGCTTGACCCGGGGTCCCGCTTCTTCTTCTAACCGTGCCAAAGGAAGCGGGACCCCGGATCAAGTCCGGGGTGACGGTGCAGCAGTCATGGTCGCCCCAACGCCGCCACCGCAGCCTTGTCCCCTGCCGGGATCAGCCCCTCCAGCACGGCCCAGAAACCGCTGACCGCATCCTGTCCCGCCCCCGAATAGGCGCGCGACAGTTTCGCGTTCAGCATCTCGTACAGCCGGGCCTCCAGCGCCTGCCCCTCGGGCGTCAGCTTCAGCAACCGCTGCCGTGCATCGCGGTCGCCCGCCCGGCTTTCGACCAGTTCGCGTGCCGACAGGTCGTTCAGCACCCGCCCGAGCGACTGTTTGGTGATCGCCAGCAACCGCAACAATTCGCTGACCGACAGATCAGGCCGCCGTGCGATGAAATAGAGCGCGCGGTGATGCGCCCGCCCCAGATTCTGCGCGGACAGTTCCTCGTCGATGCTGCGCGTCAGGTGGCTGTAGCCGAAATAGAGTAGCTCGATCCCGCGTCGCACCTCGGCCTCGCGCAGGAACAGGGCGGATGCGGTCATCGGTTGCGCGGAAGATGGGGCAGTCATGTTGACCATTTGTGCCATCCGGCCTACCCCTCCGCAAGCATTCATCCAAGAGGACGCCATGACGCAGCCGAGCTTCGCCTTCGAACCCCATGCGACCCCGGTCGAGGCGAGCGAGCGGGCGGCGCGGATCGTCAATCCGGGCTTTGGCCGGGTATTCACCGATCACATGGCGACGATCCGCTGGTCGGAGGACAAGGGCTGGCACGACGCGAAGATCACCGCGCGCGCGCCGATCGTCATGGACCCGGCCGCCGCCGTGCTCCACTATGCGCAGGAAATCTTCGAGGGACTGAAGGCCTACACGCTGCCCGATGGCGGCGTCGCGCTGTTCCGCGCCGAACAGAATGCCGCCCGGTTCCGGCGGTCGGCCAAGCGCCTCGCCATGGCCGAGCTGCCCGAGGACCTGTTCGTCGCGTCGTGCCGCGAACTGACGCTGGCCGAGCGCGAGTGGATTCCGGCCGGCGAGGGCAGCGCGCTCTACCTCCGCCCGTTCATGATCGCGTCCGAGACGTTCCTCGGCGTGAAGCCCTCGGCCGAATATCTCTATTGCGTGATCGCCTCGGCGGTCGGCAATTACTGGCCGGGCGGTGCCAAGAGCGTGTCGCTCTGGGTGTCGAAGGAATTTACCCGCGCCGCGCCCGGCGGCACCGGCGATGCCAAGTGCGGCGGCAACTATGCCGCCAGCCTGCTCGCCCAGTCGGAAGCGATCCGGCAGGGCTGCGATCAGGTCGTGTTCCTCGACGCGACCGAGCGCCGCTGGGTCGAGGAACTGGGCGGCATGAACATCTTCTTCGTGTTCGACGACGGCACGATGCTCACCCCGCCGCTGACCGGCACGATCCTGCCCGGCATCACCCGCGATTCGATCCTGACGCTGGCCCGCGATCAGGAGATCACGGTGCGCGAGGAACGCTATTCGATCGAGGAGTGGCAGGCCGATGCCGCCAGCGGCCGCCTGGTCGAGGCGTTCGCTTGCGGCACGGCGGCCGTCGTGACGCCGATCGGCAAGGTATCGTCGGCGGATTTCAGCTTCCAGATCGGCGACGGCCAGCCCGGCGAGCGGACGCAGGCGCTGCTCAAGCAGCTGACCGACATCCAGCGGGGGCGGAGCAACGACCCGCACGGCTGGATGCAGCGGATCGGGTGACGCCTAAAAGCCCTCTCCCCGGCGGGGGGGGGGGGGCGCTACCCGATCGCCACAACCTTATCCATCCAAACCCACCGTTTGCTTCGAGCGCAGGTTAGAGCCTGTCGAGAACCGAAGTCGAGAAGGGGGTGTCCCGAGCGACCAAGTTCTCGACTGACGCTTCTCGACAAGCTCGAAGCTGCTCGAACCGAACGGGGTGGGGGAGGGTAGTTCGTTCTACGACGTTTTAGACGACGTCCGTCTCACCAAAACCGTCATCCCGGCGCAGGCCGGGATCCATGGACGCGGCACCGTCGCGGTTCCATCGCCAGCACCCGACACAATGGCTCCCTACCGTGTCGGATGCCGCGAGCCCTCTCAAAGCACCTCGAACAACCCCGCGGCGCCCATGCCGCCGCCGACGCACATCGTAATGACGACATATTTCACGCCACGCCGCTTGCCTTCGATCAGCGCATGGCCGGTCATCCGCGCGCCCGACATGCCATACGGATGGCCAATCGCAATCGCGCCGCCATTGACGTTCAGCCGGTCGTTGGGAATGCCCAGCACGTCCTGGCAATGCAGCACCTGCACCGCGAACGCCTCGTTCAGCTCCCACAGCCCGATATCGTCCGTTTTCAGCCCGAAGCGTTCGAGCAGCTTCGGCACCGCATAGACCGGGCCGATCCCCATCTCGTCCGGCTTGGTGCCCGCCACCGCCATCCCGACATAGCGGCCGAGCGGCTGCAGCCCGCGGGCCGCCGCCACCGATTCCTCCATCACCACGCAGGCCGACGATCCGTCCGACAACTGGCTGGCATTGCCGGCGGTGATGACCGCCTGTTCGCCCAGCACGGGCTTGAGCGCCTGCAGCCCCTCGATCGTCGTATCTGCGCGGTTGCCCTCGTCCTTGGTCAGCGTGACTTCATGGCTCGACACTTCCTTCGTCGCCTTGTCGACGACGTTCATCGTGGCGGTCACGGGAATGAGTTCGGCGTCGAACAGGCCCGCCGTCTGCGCGGCGGCGGTGCGCTGCTGCGATTGGAGCGCATAGGCGTCCTGCCGCTCGCGCGAGATGCCGTAACGCGCAGCCACGATCTCGGCGGTCTGGAGCATCGGCATGTAGATATCGCCATGCATCGCGAGCAGTTCGGGGTCGGGTGCAAGGCGCATCTGCGGCGTCTGCACCAGGCTGATCGATTCGACGCCGCCCGCGACGCAGATATCCATCCGGTCGTGCACGATCTGCTTGGCGGCGGTGGCGATCGCCATCAGGCCGCTGGCGCATTGCCGGTCGATCGACATGCCCGAAACGCTGATCGGCAGGCCGGCGCGCAGCGCGGCGTTGCGGGCGATATTGTTTGCCTGATGCCCCTGCTGCATCGCCGCGCCCAACAGCACGTCGTCGACCTCCGCCCCGTCGATCCCGGCGCGCTCGACCGCAGCTCGGATCGAATGGGCGGCCAGCGTCGGCGCGGGCAGGTTGTTGAAAGCCCCGCGATAGGCGCGGCCGATGGGCGTGCGGGCGGTCGATACGATGACGGCAGAGCGCATGGAATTTCCTCGGGTGTTCAGGTGAAATACTGGCTGATCCATTCGGCGATCAGCGCGGGGGAGTCGGCGCCGTCGACCTCGACGGCATATTCGCTGGTCCGCTGCCATTGGCCGGGGTGTTTCTGCTCCAGCGCCAGCAGCGTGAAACGGCCGCGGATGCGGGAGCCGGACCGGACGGGCGCCAGAAAGCGGGTGCGGTTGCCGCCATAATTGACTTCCATCCGCACGCCGGCGATCCGGGGCAGATCGGTCGCCTCCGCCAGTCTCGGCATGAGCGACAGCAGCAGGAACCCATGGGCGATGGTTCCGCCGAACGGAGTCGCGGCGGCGGCCTGCGGGTCGACATGGATGAATTGCCGGTCGCCGGTCGCATCGGCAAAGGCATCGATCATCGCCTGATCGACGACGATCCATTCGGACCGCCATGTTGCGCCGACCTGCGCCGCCAGTTCCTCTGCCGCAATTTCGGCCATTGCGATCCTCTCCCGCACGTTAGGGCGATCATAGCGTCGGCCGGCGCCGCTGCAAGCGTCGACGCACCGAATTTTCCGAAAGGGCAAATGCGCTATGACGGGAGGGCAGACCCGATGTTCGAAAAACGCTACGGATGTGCCGGGCTGGGATCGACGATCGTGCCGTCCGCGCGGGCATTCAGATTGACCTGGGTCGGATAGGCGATCTCGATCCCCTCGGCGGCGAAGCGGCGCAGGATCGCGATGCCGACCGCCGTCCGCCCGTCGTAAAACGCTGCATAATCGGCGCCGGCCGAATCGAAGAGCAGCTCGAAATCGATGCTCGACGCGCCGAAGCCGATCAGCCCGCAACGGACGAACACGCGCTCCTCCGCCTCCACCACCTCGCGCAGCATCGCCGGGATGCGCGCGCAGGTCTCGGCATCGGTCTGATAGGTGACGCCGATCACGAACGACGCCCGGCGATGGGCGCGGCGGGTGTTGTTGGTGATTTCCTTGTCGAGCAGGTTCTTGTTGGAAATGATCCGCTCTTCGCCGGTGACCGAACGGATGCGGGTGGATTTCAGCCCGATCTCGGCGATCGACCCGTCGGTCTGGTCGTAATGGACATTGTCGCCGCGCCGAAACGGCTTGTCGAAGATGATCGACAGCGCGGCGAACAGGTCGGCGAAGATGCCCTGCGCCGCCAGACCGATGGCGATGCCGCCGACGCCGAGGCCGGCGACCAAACCCGTGACGTTCACCCCCAGATTGTCGAGCACGACGATCAGCGCGATGGCGAACAGCGCGAAGGTGACCAGCAACCGGATCAGCCCCATCGCCGATGCCAGCGCCTCGCCATGATAATGGTCGCTCGCCGTCCGCCGCTCGACCGCACCCAATATGACCTCGCGCGCCCAGATCGCGGCCTGGAACACGGCGGCGACGGTGAACAGGAACTCGATCGTCGCGGTGACCATCGGCGGCGCGCTGGCATAGCCGTCGACCAGCTTGGCGGCCAGCATCACCATGAAGAACAGCCCGGTCCGCCCGATCGCGCGGCCTGCGACGCTGCCCCATCCGGTGCGGTCCTCACCCGCCAGCTTCATGCCCCAGCGGCGGACCAGCAGCAGGACGATGACGATCAGCGCACCGGCGCCCAGCGCCACCAGCACCTGCAGCCAGTTGTCCGAAATCCACCGGGCACTGTCCTGCAGCAACAGCCGGGCCTGTGCCTGGGCCTGATCGGCGTTGAAGCTCTTCTCGACGGTCGCGGCCGGCGACGTGGTATTGGTACTCATGCGGTTCCTTCAAGCGGCGACGGCGACGCGGTCCTGCGCTTCGAGCAGCGCGATCAGCCCGCGTTCGTGGCGGCTGAGATGTTTCGCGGCCCGTGGCAGGCGCAGGGTCTCGCGAAACGCGCTCTGCCCGTCCTTGACCAGATCGATCAGCAGCGGGTGGACATAGGATTTGCGGGCGATGGCCGGCGTATTGCCCAGCGCATCGACCACCGGGCCCAGCATCGTCTTCAGGCTGATATCCTGATCGGCATCGGCGAGCGTCGCGAACGCCAGCACGCTCGCACCCCACGTCCGGAAATGCTTGGCGGTGAAGTCATCGCCCATCGCCGCGCGGATATAGGCGTTGACGTCGCTCGACGTGACCGGATGCGTCTCCCCCTCGGCATCGACCCAGCGGAACAGGTGCTGTCCCGGCAGGTCCTGGCACTTGCGCACGAAACTGGCGAGCGAGCGGTCGGTGATCGTCAGCACCCGCATCTTGCCCGACTTGGCGCGATATTGGAGCTTCAGCCTGGTCCCGCTCAGCTTCGCATGCCGCTTGCGCAGCGTCGTCGCGCCGAAGCTCTTGTTCACCCGCGCATAGCCTTCGTTGCCGACGCGCACCCGCCCGAGATCGAGCAGCCGCACCACCGCCGCCACCGCCCGGTCGCGTGACAGCGCGCGCTTGGCAAGGTCCCGCTCCACCTGCGCGCGCAGCTTCGGCAGCTTGTGCCCGAACGACGCGCAGCGATCATATTTGGCGCTCTCCTGCGCCGCGCGGAAATCGGCGTGATAGCGATATTGCTTGCGACCCTTCTCGTCCCAGCCGATCGCCTGGATATGACCGGTGGGATCGGGGCAGAACCATGCGTCGCGATAGGCGGGGGGCAGGCCGATGGCGTTCAGCCGGTCGATCTCGTTCCGATCGGTGATCCGGTCGCCGTCCGGGTCGTAATAGCCCCAGCCGCGCGTCAGCTTCTTGCGGGTGATGCCCGGCGCCTCGCAATCGGAAAAGACGCAGCCGGCGGGGCAGGGGAGGTCGTCGTCTTCGGCTGGTTCCATCGGGCTGTCCCTGCGAATATCCCGATCAATGTTCGGCTCGTCGCTTCGTTCCGGCATCCGCCGCGTGGGCGGGAACCGACGCGGAGTCAGCCGGTTGGGGGCGGACCACCCTGCACAGGAGACTTCCCATGGCCGACCTCGCCAATGCCCGCGTGCTGATCCTCGCCACCGACGGGTTCGAGGAATCCGAACTGTTCGACCCGCGTCAGGCGCTGCTGGACGCAGGCGCGAACGTGACGCTCGCCTCGATCAAGACCGATCCGATCCAGGGCGTCGTCAACGACAGCGAAAAGGCGCGGACGATCACCCCCGACCTGACGCTCGACGCGGTGGATACCGAGGAATTCGACATGCTGCTGCTGCCCGGCGGCGTCGGCAATCCCGACAAGCTGCGCATGCAGGAACGCGCGGTCGAGATCGTCAGCGAATTCATGGACGACGACAAGATCGTCGCCGCCATCTGCCATGCGCCGTGGCTGCTGGTGGAGGCCGACGTGGTCGACGGCCGCCGCGTGACCAGCTGGCCATCGGTCCGCACCGACCTCGAAAATGCCGGTGCCGAGGTGGTCGACGAACAGGTCGTGATCGACGGCAACCTGATCACCAGCCGCAAGCCCGACGACATTCCCGCCTTTTCGAAGGCGGTGATCGAGGCACTGCAAAGCGAACTGGCCGAGGCGTGAGGCGAGGAGGCGGGTGGTGATCCTCACCATCCGCCCCAAACGTCACCCCGGGCTTGACCCGGGGTCCCGCTTCTTCTTCCTCTACGCGCGGCAAAGAAAGCGGGACCCCGGATCAAGTCCGGGGTGACGTAAGCGGAAACGCTAAGCCACCGCCAGCCGCCGCCGATCCCCGACCCGGTTCAACCAGTTCTGCGCCGGCCGCTCTACGCCGCGATACAGCACTTCCGACGACGCGATCACCGCCACGATATACAGCGCCAGCACCCATAGCGGCGCGTCGGTCGCATCCTCGACCAGCACCAGCTTGAACACGAACCACAGCAGGAAATGGCCGAGATAGGTCGCATAGCTGATCTCGCCCAGCCGGTAGATCGGCCACCATTCCAGCGGGTTGCCGCGCCGGTTCGACGTGATCCCCGCCGCCAGCAACAGGCACGCGAGTGCGGCGGGCAGCGAATGCGCCTCCGACAGCAGCTTCGTCCCCCACGCCGCCGCCAGCCCCAGCGCGAGGATGCCCGCCGATACCGCGACAAGGTCACGCCCCTGCCAGCGCAGCCACAAAGCGCCGATCGCGGTCCCGGCGGCAAACTGGATCACGCAGCGCGCCACGGCAAAGCGTTGCAACTCGCTGCCCAAGCCGTCCTGCCCGCATAGCGGCAGCAGCCCGAACAACAGCAATGCGACGAAGGCGACCAGCACCACGCTCGGCACGCGGCGCCAGTCGACCGCCACCGCCAGCAGCGGAAACAACAGATAGGCGGCGGATTCGGCCGAGATCGACCAGGCCGGATCGTTCCATTTCAGCGGATCGACGAACCCCCAGCTTTGCAGCAGCACGACATGCAGCGGCAGTTCGGCAAAGGGAAAGCGATCGATATTGCGCCCGGTCGCCGCCAGCACGACGGCCAGCGCGACCGCACAGGCCAGCACGAACAGGTGCAGCGGCCAGATCCGTGCCATCCGCTTCCACAGGAACCGCCCGGCAACCGGCAGCCCGCCTTCGCCGAACCGCCGCCCCCACGACAGCCAGATGACGAAGCCCGACAGCAGGAAGAAGAAATCGACCGCCAGATAGCCCTTGGCGATGGCGGATTCGATCGCCGGATGCATTTCCGCCATCGATCCGCGCAAGTGGAACAGCACGACCCACCATGCGGCAAGGCCGCGCGCGCCGGTCAGCGCCTTCAATTCGTTCATGCGGCTACCGCCCCCTTCTTGCGCCGCTGGATCGGCGTCCAAGCCTGTTCGCTACGTTTGCGCGCGAGATAGGTGTCGAGGCCGATCTGCGCGCCGATCAGCATGAAGACGAACGGCTGGAAGGCGATGGCGACGAAATTCGCGCCGAACAGATACACGATATGCCCGTTCTGCAGTGCGGCGGCCAGTGGCACGACCCACGCCTCGTCCTCACCCGCCTTGGCATAGCGCCGCCTGAGCACCTCCATCCGGAACAGCCCGCCCAGATTGATCGCCAGCCAGATCAGCAGCCCCGGATAGCCCTGTTCGCCCAGCATCTCGAAATAGGCCGAGTGATAGGCGCGCCCGGCATCGACCTCCAGGCTGCGTTCGACCGTCCGGTTCGCGCCCTCGCCGACCACCGCGACCTTTTCATAACGGATGCGGTTCTGGAGATAGGCGACGAAGCCCCCGCCGAACGGGTTCTGCTTCACATAGTCGAGCGTCCACATCCACACCGCCAGCCGGGTCGATGCCGATGCGTCGGCCTGATAGGTGCCGATCGTCTCCATCCGCTGCGTGAAGGCCGACGGCAGGAACGGCACCGCCATCAACCCCGCCGCGCCCGCCATCGCCAGATAGGTCAGCCGCCGCTTCACGTCGCGCAGCATCAGTACGCCGAGCAGCCCGATGCACAGCAGCCCGGTCCGCGTCGACGTGCCGACCGGGATCAGCAGGCAGGAGAAGACGAGGGCATAGCAGAATGCGCGCACCCGCCAATCGGGTGCGAACACCGTGCCGAAGCGGCTGAACCACAGGATCAGCGGGATGATCGCGATCGCCACGGTCGAAATGGTCGACCCCTCGTACAGGCCGGCATTGTTCGACACCATCAGGTTCAATTCGCCATAGCCGCCGCCCGACCCCAGCGTCTTGATCCCGCCGACGATGATGATCGACGCGGCCGACAGCACCATGAACAGCAGCAGCGATTCGATGCGCAATTTGGTCCGAAGTGTCAGCGGCAGGAAGATGGCGAAGGCCAGCGCCTTCCACACCCATTCCCATTTGAACTGCGCCTCGACCGGGAAGTCGGCGGTCTTGGTCGTCCACAGGCAATAGAGCAGGAGCGCGAGCATCAGGAACTGGCGCGGCGCCATCCGCGTGTCGCGCTTGTCGTCGACCACCGCCCAGGCGAGCACGGCAAGGCCGCAGGCGATCAGCGAGATCGGCACCGAGTTGAGCAGCAGATAGGTCAGCCGCTGCGGCGAGACGATGTCGATATAGACATAGGTCAGCACGAACACGAACGGCTTGCGAAACCCCGCCGCGAACAACAATCCCAGGAATGCGACGAAGACGAGATCACGCACCGAAGCGGTCCCGGCCCTTGCGCGGGGCGTCGTCGCGCACGCGTTCCTCGTCGAGGTCCGGCCGCCGCAACAACCGCCACGCCGCGATCAGCATCAGCAGGTGGGTCAGCCCCAGCGAGAAATTGTCGATCATCGGCGAGGGGCCCCTAACGTCACCCGCAGCGATAGCGGACACGGGTTGATGCGACGTTAAGCGATCGGCAGGGCAGGGGCCAAGGGGAGTGGTCCCGTCGCTGCTCACCGCCAACGTCGCTCGCCGCCAACGTCATCCCAGCGAAGGCTGGGATCTCCCCGTAAGGGAACGCGCTCCTCGCCGCGGAATGCCCCAGCCTTCGCTGGGGCGACGTTTACTCCGAACCAACCTACCCCCGAACGATCCGCAAATACGCATCCAGCACCGACTGGTTCGCGCTGTCCCAGCGATACCCCTTGGCCGCGTCATGCCCCGCCAACCCCATGCGCCAGCGCAGGTCGGCATCCTCGCACAGCCGTGCAATCGCATCGGCATAGGCGGGAATGTCGCGAGGCGGGACGAGGAACCCGGTCGTCCGGTCCTCGACCATGCCGACCGCGCCGGTCGCGCGTGCCGCCACCACCGGTACGCCCGCCGCCATCGCCTCCAGCGTGACGTTGCCGAACGTCTCGGTGATCGACGGGTTGAAGAACACGTCCATCGACGCGACCGCCCGGCCAAGATCGTCGCCCGCCTGGAACCCGGCGAACACGGCATGCGGTACCCGCTCGGCGAACCAGTCGCGCGCGGGCCCTTCGCCGATCACGAGGATGCGATGCTTGACCCCGCGCCGCTGCAATTCGGTGGCGACCTCCGAAAAGACGTCCAGCCCCTTTTCCAGCACCAGCCGCCCGAGAAAGCTGACCGCGACCTCGTCGTCGCCGATCCCCAGCGACCGCCGCCAGTCGAGATCGCGCATGCCGGGACTGAAGCGCTGATGATCCACCCCGCGCGACCAGATGCCGATCGGCGAGGTCACGCCCCATTCGCGCAGCAAATCGGCCATGCCGCGCCCGGGCACCATCACTTGATCGGCGCGATTATAGAATCGCTTCGACAGCGCGACCGCCAGCGGCTCCAGAAAGCCGATGCCATAATATTGCGGGTAGGTTTCGAACCGCGTGTGCAGCGAGGCGAGCGTCGCGATCCCGTTGTCGCGCCCCCAGCTGAGTGCCCGGTGGCCGAGGATATCGGGGGCGGAGACATGGACGATATTCGGCGCGAACGCCGTCAGATCGGCGCGCGTCTTCGCGGTCAGCCCCCGCGCCAGCTTATATTCGCCGCGCCCGCCGGGCATGCCATAGGCTGGCACGCTGACCAGATCGCCGGTCGGCGGAAAGGCCGGCTTGTCGGTCGTCGGCGAATAGACGCGCAGCGTCACGCCATGGTCGAGCAGGTGGCGCGCCAGCCGGTTGAGCGCCTGGTTCGCGCCATCGCGGACATAATTATAGTTTCCGCTGAACATCGCGACGCGGAGCTGGGAAGGCTTCATCCGCGTGCCCATAGCGCCGGAACGCCGCGTACGCCACCGGAACGCTTGGGCGCTCCAACGGGTTGACCCGCCCGACAAAAGGAGCGGACAGCATGAGCGAGAGCTACAAGAAGGGCCAGAAGGTCAAATGGTCGTGGGGCAACGGCACGGCGGAGGGCAAGGTCGAGGAACGCTTCGAACGCCGCGTCCAGCGCACGATCAAGGGCAGCAAGATCACCAAGAACGGCACCAAGGACAATCCCGCCTATCTGATCGAGCAGGACGACGGGACCAAGGTCCTGAAACGCGGCAGCGAACTGGACTGATATTCCCCTTTCGTTCCGCATCTGCTAACGCCGCGGCATGGCCAAACCCCAAAAGCGCTATGTCTGCCAGCAATGCGGATCGGTATCCTCGAAATGGGCGGGGCAATGCGCCGATTGCGGCGACTGGAATACGCTGGTCGAGGATGCCGGCGCGGTCGTCACCCCCTTTTCGGCGCGGCATAACCTGCAGAGCGGTGGGCGGCCGATCCTGTTGTCGGGGCTCGACACCGACATCGCGCTGCCCGACCGTCTGAAGACCGAGATCGCCGAACTCGATCGGGCGCTGGGCGGCGGCTTCGTCGAGGGATCGGCGACGCTGATCGGCGGCGATCCCGGCATCGGCAAGTCGACCCTGCTGCTACAGGCCGCCGCGAAGCTGGCACTGGCGGGCAAGAGCGTCGCCTATGTCTCGGGCGAAGAGGCCGCCGATCAGGTGCGTCTCCGCGCCCGCCGCCTGGGGCTGGGCAATGCCCCGGTGCAGCTCGCCGCCGCGACTTCGGTCCGTGACATCCTGACCACGTTCGGCGGATCGGCCGCGCCCGACCTGCTCATCATCGATTCGATCCAGACGATGCACAGCGACCTGATCGAAGGGGCGCCCGGCACCGTCAGCCAGGTCCGCGCCTCGTCGGGCGAACTGATCCGCTTCGCCAAGGAACGCGGCACCGCCGTCGTGCTGGTCGGCCATGTCACCAAGGACGGGTCGATCGCCGGTCCCCGCGTGCTCGAACATATGGTCGACACGGTGCTGGCGTTCGAGGGCGAGCGCAGCCACCAGTACCGCATCCTGCGCGCGGTCAAGAACCGCTTCGGCGGCACCGACGAGATCGGCGTCTTCGCGATGGAAAGCGAAGGATTGTCCGAAGTATCAAACCCTTCGTCGCTATTCCTGACAAGCCGTGACGAGAATGTCACCGGCACCGTCGTCTTCCCCGCGCTGGAGGGGACCCGCCCGGTACTGGTGGAGGTACAGGCGCTGACCGTGCGCTTGGCGTCCGGAGCGACCCCGCGCCGGGCCGTCGTCGGCTGGGACTCCGGCCGCCTCGCGATGATCCTCGCCGTGCTGGAGGCACGCTGCGGCCTCGCCTTCGCCACGGCCGAAGTCTATCTCAACATCGCCGGCGGCTACCGCGTGACCGACCCCGCCGCCGACCTCGCTGTCGCGGCCGCTTTGGTCTCGGCGCTGTCCGAACGCCCGGTACCGTCCGACGCGATCGTCTTCGGCGAGATCGCGCTGTCGGGCGAGGTCCGCCCCGTCGCGCACGGCGCATTGCGGCTGAAGGAGGCGGGCAAGCTCGGCTTTGCGCGCGCACTGGCCCCGGCGGCGCAGGCGGAGGGCGGCGCGGTGAAACTGTCCGGGTTCAAGGATTTGCCGCGGTTCGTGGATTATATGCTGGGACGCTAAAATCCTTCCCGGCACGGAGCGTCAGGTCGGCCATGCTCTGCATGACCGAGGATCGTCCGGAGGACGATCCGACCTGACGCTGGGGACCAGCCGCAGGCTGGTGGAGGGGGATCGCCCCGCAACGCTACCGGCCCGTATTCGGCCAACCCCTCCACCATCGCCTTCGGCGACGGTCCCCCTCCCCGTACCGGGGAGGATCTGCGTATGACTCCCCGTCACCCCGGACTTGATCCGGGGTCCCGCTTCTTCTTCTCGGCGCCTTGGCGCTGGTCGTGCTGTTGCTCAAGCTGTTCCACACGCCGGTCGCCGCCGCGCTGGTCGGACCCACCGGCACGGCGGGCGGCGCGGCGACGCTGGCCTTCGCGTTGATCGCGGGCATCGGCTATTTCGCCGGCCGGCTGGTCGCCAACGGCATCGGCGCGCGGACCCGCGCGTCGGTCCTCGGCCCGGTCGACCGTGCCCTCGGCTTCGGCTTCGGCGCCTTGAAGGGCCTGATCCTCGTCAGCCTCGCCTTTCTCCTCCTGCTGCTGGCGGCCGACTTCATCGGCGGCGGCCCGACGCGCCGCCCGCTCTGGATCAAGAACGCGCGCACCTATCCGCTGCTCAACGCCACCAGCGCCAGCGTCGTCGACTTTATCGAACGCCGCCGCCGGGGCGAACCGGTGTTTGGCGAATAGAAAAAGCCGGCTTCGACTCGCCAGCGTCACGAACCCGCCCTACATCGGTCGCGTGACCGCACCGCTCTACAACACCGAAATCCTCCGCCTCGCCGCCGAAACCGCGCAGGCCGTCCGCCTTCCCGAACCCCATGCTTCGGTAGAGAAACGCTCGCCGATCTGTGGCAGCCGGGTGACGGTCGACATCGCGTTGGGCGAGGACGGCCACGTCGCCGCTATCGGCATGCTGGTCCGCGCCTGCGCGCTGGGGCAGGCATCCTCGGCGTTGCTCGCCCGCGCGGTCGTCGGCAAGACGCCGGCCGAGCTCGCCGCCGCCAGCGATACGCTCACCGCCTGGCTGGCCGGGGAGGGCGATGCCCCCGACTGGCCCGGCCTGACGCTGTTCGAACCGGCGCGCCCGCACAGCGCGCGCCACGCCTCGATCCGCCTCGCCTTCGAAGCCGCCGCCGAAGCCGCGGCACAGGCCGCCGGTCAGCGGGCCGCCGCCTGATGGAACACGGCACCGCGTCGCTGCTCCATGATTTCGCGCCGCTGCTGGGCGCGGCGCTGGTCTTCGTGCTGATCTTCCGCAAGCTGGGGCTGGGTGCCACGCTCGGCTATCTCGTTGCCGGGTCGGTCGTCGGACCGCAGGTGCTGGGACTGGTCGGCAATGCCGAATCCAAACTCGCCATCGCCGAACTCGGCATCACGCTGCTGCTGTTCCTTGTCGGGCTCGAACTGTCGCCATCGCGCCTGTGGCAGATGAAGCGCGATATTTTTGGCCTGGGCCTGTTGCAGGTGGCGCTCTGCGGCATCGCCATCACCGGCGTCGTCTGGCTCGCCACCCATTTCAGCTGGGCCGCCGCCATCGCGCTCGGCCTGCCGTTGGCGCTGTCCTCGACCGCGCAGGTGCTGCCGATGCTGCAATCGGCCGGTCGCATGAAGACCCCGTTCGGCGAACGCGCCTTTGCGATCCTGCTGTTTCAGGATCTGTCGATCGTCCCGCTCATCACCATCGTCGCCGCCCTGTCGCGCAACCCGGCCGATGCCGCCGGACCGCCGGGGTGGCAGCTGGCGCTGTGGACCGTCGGTGCGGTGGTCGGGCTGATCCTCGCCGGCCGCTTCCTGCTGCGCCCGCTGTTCCGCCTGATCGGCAATATGGGCGAGCGCGAGATGTTCGTGTTCGCCGGGCTGTTCACCGTCATCGCCAGCGCGGCGGTGATGCAGGCGCTCGGCCTGTCGACCGCTCTGGGCGCGTTCATCGCCGGCGTGATGCTGGCCGACAGCCCGTATCGCCACGAGCTGGAGGCGGACGTCGAACCGTTCCGCTCGATCCTGCTCGGTCTGTTCTTCCTCGCGGTCGGCATGATGCTCGATCTGGGGGCGATCGTCGAACGGCCGGTGTTCGTCGTCGGCATGGCGCTGGCGCTGATCGCGACCAAGGGGGTGGTGATCTTCGGTCTCGGCCGGCTGTTCGGCATGCCATGGCGCAGCGCGCTGGCGCTGGGGCTGTTGCTCAGCCAGGGCGGCGAATTCGGCTTCGTCCTGTTCGCGCAGGCGCAGAATGCGCTGCTGATCGCGCCCGAGGCGGCGAGCGTCTTCGGCGCGATCGTCACCCTGTCGATGGCGACCACTCCGTTCCTGATGATGGCGACCCGCAAGTTCCGCGCCGAGCCGGAAAAAAAGGACGGCAAGACCCCCGAAGGCCCGCGCCACGACGGCGCCAGCGCGGTCGTCGTCGGCTATGGCCGCTTCGGCCAGACCGTCGCGCAGATGCTGCTGGCGCAGGGGATCAGCGTCACGGTCATCGACACCGATGTGGAGATGATCGAGATCGCGGGCGGCTTCGGGATGAAGGTCTATTATGGCGACGGCACGCGCATCGACATGTTGCGCCTCGCCGGGGCGGCCGATGCCGAACTGCTGCTGTTCTGCACCGATGGCGATCCGTTCGATGCGGAGATGATCGGTGCGATCCACCACGCCTTTCCGGGGCCGGGCATCTTCGTGCGCGCCTTTGACCGGCGGTCGGTGGTGAAGCTGGCCAATGCCCCGGTCGAGGGCGTGTTTCGCGAAGTGCTCGACTCCGCCGTCACCATGGCACGCGCCGCCATGGCCAGCGTCGGCGTCGACGATGGCGAGATCGACCGGACCGAAGACCTGTATCGCAAGGCCGACGCCAAGCGGTTGCTGCAACAGTCCGAAACCGGCGACCTGCGACAGGGACGCGACATGATCTTCACCCACGCCCGCGTCAGCGCGGCGTCGGGCACGGTGCCGGACGACGCGGGGTGAAGGGGTGGTGTGGACAGCCGTGACAGCGCATCTGCGGTACGCCATGAGTGACAGTCACGCCGCGACGATCGTCTTCAAGGACACCATCCCAGCGAAGGCAGGGCATTCCCGGTAACGTCCCGCCCGCCCCGCCTCCAACGTCACCCCCGGACTTGATCCGGGGTCCCGCTTCTTCTGCCAGGTCGGTGAGAAAGCGGGACCCCGGATCAAGTCCGGGGTGACGAAGACAGGGACGGACACAAGCCTCCCGCCGACGACCTGAAATCGCAAGCGAACCAGCGCAAACCCCGATAGATACATTCCCGTCACGCCGCCGAACCACGGAGCCAACCCGATGAACCTGCTTCTCCTCGCCGCCGCGCTGTCCGGCGCCATGGCGGTCGCTGCCGGCGCGTTCGGCGCGCATGGCGCCTCCGGCCCGGCGGCCGAGTGGCTCAAGACCGGTGGCCAGTATCAGCTCGCCCACGCCATCGCCACGCTGGTCGCACTGAACCTCGGCGCGCGGGGGCCGGGCTGGCTGTTCGTGGCCGGCGGGTTGCTGTTCGGCGGTTCGCTCTACGCGATGGCACTGGGCGGTCCGCGCGGGGTGCTGGGGCCGATCACCCCGCTCGGCGGTCTCGCGATGATTATCGGCTGGCTGTGGCTCGGCTGGATCGCACTCCGCCGTTGATCCCATCGTCACCCCGGACTTGATCCGGGGTCCCGCTTCTTCCTTCTACTCCGCGTCGACAGCCCGAACCGCTTTCCTACAGCGCCCAACCGCCATAGCCGGCCACCGCTCTTTCGCCCGTAAACCGCCTCAATCGACCGCGATGGTATAGGTGTGGAACTGCGCATCGCGTTCCCATCCGGTGCGGACGTACAGCGCGTGCGCCGCGCTGTTGTCGACCGCCGTCGACAGCGTCATCCGCGCCGCGCCGACCGATCGCGCATGGTCCCGCGCCGCCTCCAGCAACGCCTCACCGACGCCCTGGCACCGTGCCTCCGGCGCCACGAACAGGTCGTTCAGGATCAGCGTCATCCGCATCCGCACCGACGAAAAGCACGGATAAAGTTGCGTGAAGCCCGCACCGTCCCCCGCCAGCAGGATCACCGATTCCTCCCGCGCGATCCGCTCGGCCAGGAACGCGCGGGCGCCGGCCAGGTCACTGTCCTGCCCATAGAATTGGCGATAGGCATCGAACAACGGAACGATCCGGTCGAGATGCTGCAATGTCGCACGGCAAATCTGCACCATGGCTTTCCTCGCGCATCGGGACGACGGTGCCAACTTCCGCGCGTCCGTGACAACCATTCACCTTTGACGAATCATGCGATTGCAAATGCTTGGCCGCCGACCGCCGCCAAACATCCTACGCCTGCAACATGAACCTAGCGCAAACTTCGTAAACTTCCGCGCTATTGTCCGAAACGAACCTTGCCCGCTTGGGCCACCGCTTCGCGCGCCGCCGCCAGCAGCGCGCCTGCCTTCGCCTCGCACTCGCGTTGTTCATAGGCGGGGTCGCTGTCGGCGACGATGCCCGCGCCCGACTGGACGTGCATCATCCCGTCCTTGACCACCGCGGTCCGCAGCACGATGCACGAATCCATCGACCCGTCCGGGCTGAAATAGCCGACGCCGCCGGCATAGGCCCCGCGCCGTTCGCGCTCCAGCTCGGCGATGACCTGGCACGCCCGTACCTTCGGCGCGCCCGACACGGTGCCGGCCGGGAAACCGGCGAACAACGCGTCCAGCGCATCGGCGTCCGACCGCAGCGTGCCGACGACATTGGACACGATGTGCATGACATGGCTGTACAATTCGACCGTATAGCTATCGGTCACCCGGACGCTGCCGCTCGACGCGACCCGACCGACATCGTTACGGCCCAGGTCGAGCAGCATCAGATGCTCGGCCCGTTCCTTGGGATCGGCGAGCAGGCTGGTCCGGTTCGCCTCGTCCTCCGCCGCCGTGGCACCCCGCGGGCGGGTACCGGCGATCGGCCGGATCGTGACCTCGCCATCGCGCAGCCGCACCAGGATTTCCGGGCTGGACCCGGTCAGCGCAAAGCCCGGCAGGTCGAGATGATAGAGGAATGGCGACGGGTTGATCCGCCGCAGCGCCCGGTACAGCTCGAACGGCTCCAGCGGAAAGGGCGTGGTGAAACGCTGCGCCAGCACGACCTGAAAGATATCGCCCGCCGCGATATATTCCTTCGCCGCCGCGACCATCTCGCCATAGCGGCCGGCGGGCAGGGTGGGGGCCAGCGCCAGTTCGGGCACCTCGGTCAGCCGCGCCGGCACGGGCAGGGCGGCGGCATCCAGCGCCGCCGCCGTCGCCTCGATCCGCTCCGCCGCCGCTTCGACACTGGCACCGGGCCACACCGGCGCGACGACGAACAGCGTGTCCGACAGCCGGTCGAACACCAGCAGCACGGTCGGCCGGACGAACATCATGTCGGGCAGGTGCAGCGCGTCCTCCGCCGCCTGCGGCAGCGTTTCGACTAGCCCGACCGTCTCGTAACCGAAATAGCCGACCAGGCACGCCAGTGCGCGGGGCAGGGCGGCCGGAACGTCCATCCGGCACTGCCCGACCAGCGTCCGCAGGGCGGCGAGCGTCGGTTCGCCGCACGGCGCGAAGGCCTCGCGATCGGTCAGCCAGTCGGCGTTGATCGCCGCGCCATGCCCCTGCGCCCGGAACACCAGGTCGGGGGCCAGCCCCAACAGGCTGTAGCGACCGCGCACCGACCCGCCCTCGACCGATTCGAGCAGGAAGTCGCCCCGCCCCGGCTGGATCAGCTTGAGCGCGGCGGCGACCGGCGTTTCGGTATCCGCGACCCGCGTGGTCCACAGCAGCGCCGGCCGTCCCTCGGCCAGCGCGGCGCGGGCGGCGTCTACCCCCTCGATCCCGTTCATTGCGCGGGCGCGGGGGTGGCTCCGCCGACCAGTTCGTTACGGACGCGGTTGATGGTCTGCTCGTTGCGCTTCACGCCGACCTGCCGGCGCACCGCCTCGACGAACTGCTCGGCATATTCGTTGCCGCTCAACTGGCCCAGTTCGCGTCCGACGCCGGTGATCGCCGCCTTGTCGTTGGTCGCGTCGCCACGCTGGATGCCGTCAAGATAGACGATCAGCCAGCCTTCGCCATTGGGTGCAGCGGTCAGCCGGGCTTTCTTGGGCGCCATCGAGAACATCAGCTGCAGTGCGGCGGGAACCTGCGGCCCCATCTGCGACAGCTGCGCGCGCGAGGCATTGACCGGGCGCGGCGCGGGCAGGCGCGTGCCCGACTGGGCGACGGCGGTGCCGAGCGGCATCCCGCCATTGACCTTGGTCAGGATCTGCTGGGCGACCGCACGGGCGGCCTTCAACGCCTGATCCTGCTTGTACTGGCCGATGACCTGCTCACGAATCTCGCCCAGTGGACGCGGCGCGGCGCGGGTTACGTCGCCGGTCGATACCAGTGCGAAGGTGCCGTCGGCCGCGGTCTGCACGATCTGCGGCGCGTCGCCCGACTCCGCGGCAAAGCCCGCTTCGATGATCGGCGCCAGCGCCGGATCGGGCTGCGCCGGCTTCAACGGATCGACGCCCTGCGCGGTGACCGGGGCGGTCGCCTGCGCCGACAGGTTGGCGTCCTTGACGATCTCGTCGAACGTCGCGCCATCGGTGATGCCGCCGTCGATCTTCTCCTGGATCGCGCCCAGCGCGGTCGCGCCCTTGGTCTTGGTCAGTTCGGCGACCAGTTCGGGGCGGGCCTTTTCGAGCGTCTTGCCGGGAACCTGCGTCACTGCATCGACCTTCAACACGACGAAGCCGAGCGGCGACTGCACCGGGCCGACCACCGCCCCCTGCTGCGCGCCGAACGCGGCTTCGGCGACGGCGGGCGAGGTCTTGGCGGCGAGCTGCCCCTTGGTCTGTCCGGCAAAGTTCGTGGCTTCGAGGCCGATCGCGCTGGCGGCGGCGTTCAGCGCCTGCCCACCGCGTACCGCCTGCGCCAGCTTGGTCGCAGCTGCCTGATCGGCGACGACGACCTGCGACACGCTGCGGGTCTGCGATGCGGCGAAGCGTGCGGCGTTGGCGCGATAGGCGGCCTGCACCTCGGCATCGGTCGGCGTCGCCTGTGCGGTCACGCTGGCCGGGGTGACGATCGCGTAACGGATCACGCGACGCTCCGGGATCATGTAGCGCGCGCGGTTGGCGGTGTAATAGGCCTGCAACTGCTGGTCGGTCGGTGCGGCCGGGGCGGGGAAGGCGGCGGTCGGCACGATCGCGACCTGTCCGCTGCGCGCTTCCTTGGCGAGCGACGCATAGGGCAGCGCCAGCTGCTGCGGCATGTAGCTCGCCTGCAGCGTGCGGGCGAGCATCAGGCGGGTGAGCGTCGCGCGGCGGATATCGTCGCGCAACTGCTGCGGCGTGATGCGCGCACGGGCCAACGCCTGTTCAAAGGTGCGCTGGTCGAACTTGCCGTCCAGCCCCTGGAACGCCGGCAGGCTGGCGATCTGGCCGTCGACATAGCGGTCGGACACTACCAGCCCGTGGTCCTGCGCGAACTGGCGCAGCGCCGCGTCGGAAATGGCGCGGTTGAGCGACCCTTCGAACCCGCCGCTTGCGATATAGCGCGCGGTATCCAGTCCGGGCTGGCGTTGCGCCGCCTGCTGCACGTCGCCCCGGATGCGCTCGGTCAGCGCGGTGTCGGTGATCGTGTCGTCACCCACGGTAGCGACGGTCGCACCGCTGCCGCCCAGCGATGACGGGCGCAGACCGTTTAGGTCGGCCATGGCGAAGCCGATGGCGATGACCGCCAGCAACAGCAGGCCGACAAAGATGCCGACCTTCGACTTGGTCATGCGCCTGAAGAAACCGAGCATCCGTGCAACCGATCGAAAGGAATGAAAGGATGCCGCTTTAGAAGGCGGTCGCGCCCGCTTCAAGGTTGCGCGCATCGCCACATGCGCTATCGGCTGTAGAACATGTAAAACGCTCGGGGAGCCATGGGTATGAGTCGTCGCAAGCTGGTGGCAGGGAACTGGAAGATGCACGGGCTTCGCGGGCAGCTGGCTGAGATCGCCAAGATCGATGCCGCCGCTGCCGCTGCACCGGGCGTCGACGTTGCGCTGTGCGTGCCCGCCACGCTGGTGCATCCCGCCTCGGAGATCGCCAGGTCGGTGCAGATCGGCGGGCAGGACGTCCATGCCAACGACCGTGGCGCGCACACTGGCTGCGTGTCGGCGGAGATGCTGGTGGAAGCGGGTGCGACGATCGTGATCGTCGGCCATAGCGAACGCCGCGCCGACCAGAACGAGACGAGCCACGACGCATGGGCCAAGGCCGCGGCCGCCCGTCGCCACGGGCTTAACGTCATCCTGTGCTGCGGCGAGACCGAGGCCGAGCGTGATGCCGGGCGTGCCGAACGCGTCGTGCAGGCGCAGATCGAGAAATCGGTGCCGGAAGGGGCCAGCGGCGACTGGTTCACGCTTGCCTATGAACCACGCTGGGCGATCGGGACCGGGCGGACTCCGTCGCCCGACGAGATCGCGCAGGTCCACGCCATCGCCCGCGCCAAGCTGCGCCAGATGGTCGGCGACGCCGCCGATGGTATCCGCATCCTCTATGGCGGGTCGGTGACCGGCGCCAACGCCGCCGCGATCCTGTCGATCGACGATGTCGATGGCGCGCTGGTCGGAGGGGCAAGCCTGACTGCCGACAAATTCGTGCCGATCATCGAGGCGGCAGCCAGCCTGTAAGGGGGAGCGCTGGCGCGGGTGGAACGGTCCGCGTCAGTGTCGGTTCATCCCGGACATGCTATACCGTGCATATTGCTGTAGCCGGGATGACGATCATGCGTGTTTTCAAGCTGTTGTTGATTGCCCTGATCACCGCCAGCGCGGTCCCGTTGGCGGCCCGCGACCGAGACAATGTCGCCGGAGAAGCGGCGCTGTCGCGCATTACCGAGCGTCGCGACGCGGGCCGGCCGGTCGACTGCATCAACCTGCGCGATATCCGCTCCAGCGAGATCGTGCCGAATACCGCCATCGTCTATCGCATGAACAACGGCACGCTGTTCGTGAACCGGCCGTCGGGGAGCGGTATCCTCGACCGCGACGACATCCTCGTCACGCGGACGATCGGGACGCAGCTGTGTCGGATCGATATCGTCAACCTGGTCGACCGCAATTCGCGGATGATGAGCGGTTCGATCTCGCTCGGTGATTTCGTCCCCTATTCGCGATTGCCGAAACGCAGCTGATCCCCTTGCGTCCGGCTTCCGCTTCGCCCATATGGCGCGCGGGAGTCGGGCGGACGATGCCGTCGCCAACCCGGTCAGGTCCGGAAGGAAGCAGCCGCAACGATTTCGCAGCGGGTCGTCCGGCTCCCACCTTTATCGCGGCGCGGCAAGGTCCAGCGCGCGGTTCATCAGCCCGGTGAATTTCAACGTATCGACATCGCGCGCGGGATCGTTGATCCCGGCCGTCAGCGCATACCATGCACCATTACCGGCCTGCAGCAGGAAGGTCATGGTCAGCACGCCAGGTTCCGAACCGCCCTTGTACCCGACATAGCGCCAATGCTTCGTCGCATCGGGCAAGCCGGGATTTTTCGACAATATGGCGCGAAGCTCCGCTCCGGCCGTTCCGTCCATATGCCGCCGCAGCCAGTCCATCGCGCGGATCAGGTCGTTGGGGCTGGCGAACCATTCCAGTTCGACGATGCGCAGCGGCTTTCCGTTCTGGAACAGGTCGCGCGGAATGGCGGCAATCGGCGTGTCGCGCACCGGCCCATCGAGAAACGCCCGCCGCGCCTTCGCATCCATCGCCAGATAGCGCGTGCCCAGCGCGCCACCGTCCACGCCTTTCAGCTTGAAGACCTCCAGTGCGCCAAGAAAGGGCACATTGCGCACGCCGCCATCGGTAAAGCCGACGACCGGCAACATCGCCTCCACCTTTGCCCGGCCAAGGTGGAACAGCAGGATGTCGGTCGCGCTGTTGTCGCTGACCGAAATCATCCGTTCCGCGAGTTCCCGCAGCGCGATCTGCGTGCCCTTTGGCTGCTGCGCATAGCCGCCGCCGGGCAGCGCCGACCCGTCGAGCGTGACGACGTCGCTCCATTTGCGCTCGCCTGCCTCGATCGAGCGGACCAGTTCGGCGAGGATCACCAGCTTGAACGCCGATCCGATCGCGATGGGGGTAGTAGCGTTGCGGGCCTTTTCCAGACGCGGCGACCCGTCGCCCAGCCGGGCGAGTGCGAACACGCTCGTGCCATTCTGGGCGGCCAGCTGTTCCACCACCGCGTCCAGCGTCTGCGCCGCCGGACCGCGCGGTTCGGCGCCCTTCGCCAGCAGGCCGATGATCTGATGACTGCCACCTGGATCGAGCGTCAGGTCCGCGTTCAGGGTACCGCCGTCATAGGCGATGCGGATCTGTGCCGCCCATGGGCCGGTCGCCTCGATCGCCGCCACACCGGTCGGCTTGCCGAGCGCCTGCTGCAACTGTGCGGCGATCGCGTCGAACCGCGCGCGGGGTACGGCGGTGCGGAACGACGGCGCAAAGGTCGCATCATAGTCGCCGGTGCCCCCCAGCAGCGCGACGACCTCGCGAGCGCGGCTCTCGATCGTCGCGGCGGCCGGCTGCGCCTGCGCCGACGGCGACATGATCGCGGCCAGCATCATCATGGGCACCATCGCATCTTCCCCCAAAACCCCTGTTCGTCAGGAGGTTGCGGCATCGAGGAAGAGGCGTCAATCGATGCGTTCAGGCGTCGATGACCTCGTCGTCCAGCCGCGCGGCATTTTCCTGGATGAAGGCGAAGCGGTGCGCCGGGTTAGTTCCCATCAGCCGGTCGACCAGGTCCTTTACCGCCGCGCGTTCCTCATATTCCTGCGGCAGGGTAATGCGGATCAGGCTGCGGCTGGCCGGGTCCATCGTCGTCTCGCGCAGCTGGCCCGGGTTCATCTCGCCCAGCCCCTTGAACCGCGCGACCTCGACCTTCTTGCCCTTGAATGCGGTGCGTTCCAGTTCGGCGCGATGCGCATCGTCGCGGGCATAGAGCGACTTGGCGCCGACCGTCAGGCGGTACAGCGGCGGCTGCGCCAGATAGAGGTGCCCGCGCCGGACGATATCGGGCATCTCCTGAAAGAAGAAGGTCATCAGAAGCGTCGCGATATGCGCGCCGTCGACATCGGCGTCGGTCATGATGACGATGCGTTCGTAGCGCAGCGCATCAGGCTGGCAGTCCTTGCGCGTGCCGCAGCCCATGGCGAGGATCAGGTCGGCGATTTCCTGATTGGCGAGGATCTTCGCGCTGGTTGCCGAGGCGACGTTCAGGATCTTGCCGCGGATCGGCAGGATCGCCTGCGTCTTGCGGTCGCGCGCCTGCTTGGCCGAACCGCCCGCCGAATCGCCCTCGACGATGAACAATTCGGTGCCGGCGGGATCGTCCGACGCGCAGTCGGTCAGCTTGCCCGGCAGGCGCAGCTTGCGCGACGACGTCGCCGTCTTGCGCTTGACCTCGCGCTCCGCCTTGCGGCGCAGGCGTTCGTCCATCCGGTCGAGCACGAGGCCGAGCAGCGCCTTGCCCCGGTCCATGTTGTGACTGAGGAAATGGTCGAAATGGTCGCGCACCGCCTTTTCGACGAGGCTGGCGGCCTCGACGCTGGTCAGGCGATCCTTGGTCTGGCTCTGAAACTGCGGGTCGCGTATGAACACCGACAGCATCAATTCGGACCCGACCGTCACGTCGTCGGCGGTCATGTCCTTGGCTCGCTTGCTGCCGACCAGATCGGCAAAGCCGCGCAGTCCCCGCACCAGCGCCTGCCGCAACCCTTGTTCGTGGGTACCGCCATCGGGCGTCGGGATGGTGTTGCAATAATAGCTGTAGCTGCCGTCGCTCCACAGCGGCCACGCCACCGCCCATTCGACGCGGCCGGCTTCACCCGGGAAATCCTGTCGCCCGGTGAAGAAATCGGCGGTTGCACATTCGCGCCCGCCAATCTGTTCGCGCAGGTGATCGGCAAGACCGCCGGGGAACTGGAACACCGCTTCGGCCGGTACGTCGGTCCCGGCGACCAGTTCGGGTGCGCATTTCCAGCGGATTTCGACGCCCGCGAACAGATAGGCCTTGGACCGCACCAGCTTGTGCAGCCGCGCGGGCTTGAACTGTAAATCGGCGAAAATCTCGGCATCGGGCGTGAAGGCGACCAGCGTACCGCGCCGGTTGGGGGCGGCGCCGACATGTTCGAGCGGGCCGAGCGTCTGCCCCTGCGAGAAGCGCTGCCGATACAGCTGCCGGTCGCGCGCGACCTCGACCACCGTGTCGACCGACAGGGCGTTGACGACCGAGATGCCGACGCCGTGCAGGCCGCCTGACGTCGCATAGGCTTTGCCCGCGAACTTGCCGCCCGAATGCAGCGTGGAGAGAATGACCTCCAGCGCCGACTTGTCGGGGAATTTCGGGTGCGGATCGACCGGGATGCCGCGGCCATTGTCGATGATGGTCAGCCGGTTGCCGATGTCCAGCTGCACCTCGATCCGGGTGGCATGGCCTGCGACGGCCTCGTCCATCGCATTGTCGAGCACCTCGGCGGCCAGATGGTGCAGCGCCCGTTCGTCGGTGCCGCCGATATACATGCCTGGCCGCCGCCGTACCGGCTCCAGCCCTTCCAGCACCTCGATCGAGGACGCGTCATAGGCGGGCGGGGTGGGGATGTTCGCTTCGAACAGATTGTCGGCCATGGTCGGGGTATAGAACGAAACGGGGCCATCCGCAAAGCACCGCGTCGGGCAACTTTTGGCAATGAAAAGTTACGCTGCGCTGCGGGAGCGGGACGCAGTGTGAGCCGTTCGACGACGCATCGGCACTGCGGAAAACGGGGTTCGGATGCGGTTTGCAGGGTTGATGACGACAGGTCTGGCGACGGCGGCCATGGCGATGCCGGCGCTTGCGCAGGAACCGCGGCCCTGGACCGGCGGCTATGCCGGGATCGGCGCGGGGCTGGATTTCCCGCGCGACGACCGCGAGGTTTCGGCGCTACGCGACAATGATCTCGACAAGCTGTTCGCCGATACGCACCGCACGACGTTCGGTGCGATCGCGTGCAGTCACCGTGCCGCGTCCGACCAGACCGGATGCCACCGCGATGGCGAGCGGTCGGGCTATGGCGGCCATGTCGGCTATGACGTACAATTCGGCGATGTCGTCGTCGGAGCGGTCGCGGAACTGGGGCGGAGCAATATCGGCAGGCGTGCCGCCGGCGATGCGACGATGCAGCAGCGTATCGCCAGGTCATGGATTGGAACACGCAGGGGCGGCTGCGCGCCGGCTATGCGCTCGGCAGTACGCTGCCCTATGTGACGGGCGGCGCGGTGCTGGCGCGGATCGATCGCGGACCGGCCGCAAACGCGGTCGACGGGTTCGCCGCAGACCGCAACCGCAGCAATGGCCTGGGATGGACTGCCGGGGGCGGGGTGGATCAGCTGGTGTCCGAGCGCTTCTCGATCGGTGTGCTCTACACCTTCGCCAGCGTTACCGAACGGTCGCGCGGGCAGGTGGAGCGGTTGCCGTTCACAGGCAACGCGGATCGCCGGTTCGACTGGCATAGCGCGCGCGTCCGGGCGAATTTTCGGTTTTGAGAGGGTTGGCCGGCATGGGCAAAGCCCATGCCGTCGGTCGCGGCTTTGGGCCGCGCCGGCCGGGTTGATCGCCTGAGAGCGTGGCCGAGCTTTCGCTCGGCCTTGCGCGATTAACGAACCCGCGGGCCACCATAGGGTAGCGGCGGCGGCGGACGGCGGTCGCGGCGGGGGAGCTGCGCCTGATACGCATGGCCGCAATGGTCCACGCAATAGGGGAAGCCCGGATTCACCTTCTCGCCGCAGAAGTGGAAGTCCGGTTCGCCCGGATGGCCGATCGGCCATTTGCAGATGCGGTCGTTCAGGTCGAGCAGCGTCGTCTTGCCGGCGATCGCGTCGCTCGGCCGCGCCGGCACCAGGCGGCGGGGCGGGGCGGGGGTCAGCGGGGCGCTCTGTTCGCCCGGGTTCTGACGCAGGAAGCCGCCCGGACCGACCGAGCGCATCACCGGTTCGGCACGGCGCGGCGCGACGGCGGGGGCTTCGTCTTCCTCCACGTCCTCGACCTCGTCGGCCTGATCGTCCTCGGGCAGCGGCGTGAACGGATCGTTCTCCACCGGCGCGGCGGCGACCGGTTCGGGCTTCGGTTCGGGCGCAGGCGCCGGCTTCGGCGCGGGCGGAGGGGGCGGCGGGGCCGCGACGGCCGGAGCGGGTTCGGGCGCCGCCGCTGGCTTGGGCGCGGGGGCCGCAGCCTTCGCCGCATCGTTCGACTTCACCGGCGAGGGGCGCGACTGCAAGCCCAGGCGATGCGCCTTGCCGATCACCGCATTGCGGCTGATCCCGCCCAGTTCCTCGGCGATCTGGCTTGCGGTCATCCCCGATTCCCACATCTTGGCCAGTGTCGCGATGCGTTCTTCGGTCCAGCTCATGCCCGTCTTCGTCCTTCAACTCGTCATCGCGCAGACGACCATGATCCTTGCCGCCGCGCGCGCCAGCGATTAGGCGACACAGCCATGCAGGAACAATCCCCGTCGCGCACGAAAATCATCATCGCCGACCCCGGCGTGCCGGTCATCCGGAACGTGAACTGGGGTGGGCTGCGCACGCTCTATATCAAGGAGGTGCGCCGTTTCTTCAAGGTGCAGCTTCAGACCATCTGGGCACCGGCGGTCACGACGTTGTTGTTCCTCGTGATCTTTTCGGTCGCGATGGGCGGGGCGGGGCGCACCGTGCTGGGCGTGCCGTTCCCCGATTTCGTGGCGCCTGGGCTGATCGCGATGGCGATGCTGAACAACGCGTTCGCCAATTCCAGCTTCGCGCTGCTGGTCGGCAAGATCCAGGGGACGGTGGTCGATTACCTGATGCCGCCGCTGTCGACCGGCGAATTGCTGGCCGCGCTGGTCGGGGGTGCGGTGACCCGCGCGTTCCTCGTCGGGTTCGTGCTGTGGGGGGCGATGCTGCTCTATCCCGGCGTCCATGTGATGCCGCGCCATCCGGGCGCGGTGCTGTGGTTCGGGCTGTTCGGTTCGACCTTCCTGGCGCTGGCCGGGGTGATGACGTCGATCTGGGCGGAGAAGTTCGACCATGCCGCCGCTATCACCAATTTCGTCATCGGGCCGCTGACGCTGCTGTCGGGCACTTTCTATTCGGTCGAAGCGCTGACGCCGCTGTTCCGATCGATCAGCCACCTGAACCCGTTCTTCTACATCATCTCGGGCTTCCGTTACGGCTTCCTCGAACGCGCCGATTCGCCGGTGCTGCTGGGCGGTGCGGTCATTCTGCTGGTCGATATCGCGATGGCGATCGGCTGCTACGCGTTGCTGCGGTCGGGGTGGAAGCTCAAGAATTGACGTAACGCCCCAAGGGGCGGTACAGCGCCGCTCCGGGCGGCCCGGTTGGCCGCCCTTTTGCGTTTTGAACGCCGATATTTCTCATGAAGGAGCAGTTCGATGACGACCCCCGCGCTCATGCCCGTCTATCCACGGTGCGGCGTGCGTCCGGTCCGAGGCGAGGGCTGCTATCTTTATGGTGAGGACGGCACCCAATATCTCGACTTCGCCGCCGGTATCGCCGTCAACGCGCTGGGCCATGGCCATCCGCATCTGACCAAGGCGATCCAGGAACAGGCCGCGACGCTGATCCATGTCAGCAACCTCTATGGCAGCCCCCAAGGCGAGGCGTTGGCGCAGCGGATCGTCGACAACAGCTTTGCCGATACGGTGTTCTTCACCAATTCGGGCGCCGAAGCGGTCGAGTGCGCGATCAAGACCGCGCGCCGGTTTCACTTCGCCAACGGCAATCCCGAACGCCACACGCTGATTACCTTCAATCAGGCGTTCCATGGCCGCACGCTCGGCACCATCTCGGCCACCAATCAGGCCAAGATGCGCGACGGGTTCGAGCCGTTGCTACCCGGTTTCAAATATGCCGAGTTCAACGACCTCGACGGTGCGCTGGCACTGATCGACGACCATACCGCCGGCTTCCTCGTCGAGCCGGTACAGGGCGAGGGTGGCCTGCGCACCGCGACGCCCGAATTCCTGACCGGCCTGCGCAAGGCATGCGACGAGCGCGGGCTGTTGCTGGTCCTCGACGAGGTCCAGTGCGGCTATGGCCGGACCGGCACGCTGTTCGCGCACGAACAATATGGCGTGACGCCCGACATCGTGTCGGCGGCCAAGGGCATTGGCGGCGGCTTCCCGTTCGGCGCGTGCCTCGCCACGGCCGAAGCGGCCAAGGGCATGGTGTTCGGCACCCATGGGTCGACCTATGGCGGCAACCCGCTGGCGATGGCCGCGGGGCAGGCGGTGCTCGACGTGATGCTCGAACCCGGCTTCTTCGACCATGTGAAGACGATGGGCGACCGGCTGCGCTCCAGCCTCGAACAGATGATCCCGAACTACGACCATCTGTTTCAGGAGGTGCGGGGCATGGGGCTGATGCTCGGCCTGAAGCTCAAGTCGGACAGCCGCCGCTTCGTGGCGCACCTGCGCGATCATCACAATCTGCTGACGGTGGCGGCCGGCGACAATGTCGTCCGCGTCCTGCCGCCGCTGGTGATCGACGAGAGCCATATCGCCGAGGCGGTGGAAAAGCTGTCGGCGGCGGCACGGGTCTATGTGCCGGTCGCCGACGATTGATGTAGCAAATCCTCCCCATCGGAGATGGGGAGGGGGACCAGCCGCAGGCTGGTGGAGGGGGAAAACGCCCCATGCGACACGGCGGTGGAGACCCCTCCACCATGCTTCGCATGGTCCCCCCTGCCCATCTGCGATGGGGAGGATTTTAAGAGAATGCGCCATTTCCTCGATCTCGCCTCGGCCGGTGCCGACGGCATCGCCGCCATCCTCAACGACGCGCTCGACGCCAAGGCCGCGCGCAAGGGCTGGCCGAAGGGCCGCGCCGATGCCGACGCGTCGCTCGCCGGCCACACGCTCGCCTGCGTGTTCGAGAAATCGTCCACCCGCACCCGCGTGTCGTTCGACATGGCGATGCGCCAGCTCGGCGGATCGGCGCTGGTGCTCGACGCCGGCACCACCCAGCTCGGGCGCGGCGAGACGGTCGCCGACACCGCGCGCGTCCTGTCGGGCTATTGCGACGCCATCATGGTGCGCACCGACGATCCGGCCAAGCTGGACGAAATGACTCGCTATGCCTCGGTCCCGGTCATCAACGGCCTGACCGATCATTCGCACCCCTGCCAGATCGTCGCCGACCTGCTGACCGTGATCGAAGCGGGCAAGGCGTTGCCGGGCCTGAAATGGGCATGGCTGGGTGATGGCAACAATGTGCTGCATTCGATCGTCGAGGCCGGTGCGCTGATGGGCTTCGACGTCGTCGCCGCCTGTCCCGAAGGTTATGATCCGGCGCCGGCAGTGATCGAGGCGGCGGGCGGCCGCGCCACGATCACGCGCGATCCGGTGGCGGCGGTGCGCGATGCCGATGTGATCGTGACCGATACGTGGATTTCGATGGGGCAGGCCCATGCCGAGCAGAAGCTCGCCGCCATGGCTCCCTATCAGGTCGACGATGCGCTGATGGCCCATGCCAAGCCCGACGCGGTGTTCCTCCACTGCCTGCCCGCCCATCGCGGCGAGGAAGTGACGCCCGAGGTCATCGACGGACCGCAGTCGCTGATCTGGCCGGAGGCGGAGAACCGCCTGCATGCGCAGAAGGCGATCCTGCGCTGGTGCTTCGGCCTGGTCGGCTGACCCGCGGCTGACGCACGGTGTATAGGCCGGGCGGTCCGCGTTCCATGACGGGACGCGGACCGCCCGGCTTTTTGCAGATGCGAAGGGCGGCGACGTCAAACCGCTTGCGAAATGGCGCGCGGGCTACCATGTGAGTGATCGATCACAGTTTGCCCGGCACGTTCGGGCAAGAGGAGCTTTCGCTTGTCCGATACCGTCCGCCTTCCCGACCTCGACCGTGCGATCGGGTTCACGCTTCCCGACCATCACGCGCGCGGTCGTGTCGTGCGGCTGGGGCCGGTCGCCCAGTCGATCCTTGCCGCTCATGCCTATCCCGTGCCGATCGAAAAGCTGCTGGCCGAGTCGCTGGCGCTGACCGCATTGCTCGGTTCGACGCTCAAGGAAGCGGAAGGCCAGCTGACGCTGCAGGCGCAGACGCAGGGCGGCATCATCCGCCTGATGGTCTGCGACTACAAGAATGGCGAGCTGCGGGGCTATGTCGATTTCGATGCCGACCGGCTGGCCGAGCTGGGCGAGGACCCGTCGCTGTTCGCGCTGTTCGGGCAGGGCTATCTGGCGATCACCTTCGACCAGGTGACGTCGGGCGAGCGCTATCAGGGCATCGTGGCGCTGGACGGGGAATCGATCGCGCAGGCGGCGGAAAGCTATTTCCTCCAGTCCGAACAGATTCCGTCGCTGGTCCGCCTGGGCATCGGCGTCGACGATAATGGGCAGCGGATCGCGGGCGGCATCTTCCTCCAGCATCTGCCGGAGGGCGAGGAGGGGCGCGAGCGGCTCCACACCCGGCTCGACCATCCCGAATGGCATCATGTCGAGGCGCTGGGGGCGACGATGGGCGCGGACGAACTGGCCGACCCGATGCTGCCGCTCGAAACGCTCGTATGGCGCCTATTCAACGAGGAGCGCGAAGTGCGCGTGCTGGCCAGCACCACGTTGTCGCGCGGCTGTCGTTGCGACCGGGAGTATATTGCAGGCGTGATCTCGCGCTTCCCGGCCGAGGAGCGCGTCGCGATGGCCGACGAGCAGGGCGTCATCACCGTCGATTGCGCCTTTTGCGCGACGAAATTTCCGCTCGCGCTGGCCGATATCGCCGCCTGAGGCGATCGAAGGGGGGATTGGGCATGGGGGGATTGGCGATGCGTCTGGGGCTGGCGATGGCGCTCGGCTTCGGCTCGGCGGCCGTCGCCCAGCCGGCGGCGGCTCCGACCTTGCAGGCGATGCGCGCGGTGGCACCGGGCAACTGGTCGCTGCGCAGTCCCGGATCGCCCGAGGCGGCGCGCGAAAGCTGCGTCGCCGATACCGCCGTCCTGTTCCGGCTGCGGTTGCGCGCGGCACAGTGCAGCCGCTTCGTGATCGAGGATACGCCGCGCATTGCGACGGTGCATTATACCTGTCCGGGGTCGGGCCATGTCCGCACCACGATCCATGTCGACACGCCGCGCGCGTTGCGCATCGAGAGCGAGGGGATCGTCGACGGCATGCCCTTTGCCGACGCGTTCGAGGCTCGGCGCGTCGGGACCTGCGCCGCGCGCGGCCGTTAAGCGCATGTTTAGCCGGGAGGGTGTAGGGATCGCGAATGTCCTTACGGGCATGCATGCGCTCCCTAAGCATGAACCTCCTGCGGGCCGCCATCGTGCGGCCCGTTTCGTGTCGGGCGGTTGCCCTGACCCGATGAAAGTCTTAGCAGGCGCAGCATGACGAATACTCCCCTCAGCGTGGTGCTGGTGTCGGGTGGACTGGACTCGATGGTGTCGGCTGCGCTGGCGCGCGAGGCGGGACATCGGCTGCTGGCGCTGTCGATCGACTATAATCAGCGGCATGTGGTCGAACTGGCCGCGGCGCGGCGCATCGCCCAGGCGCTGGGCGCCGAACGCCATGTCGTGCTGCCGCTCGACCTGTCGGCCTTTGGCGGGTCTGCGCTGACCGATGCGTCGATCGCGGTGCCGAAGGACGGGGTCGAGGAGGATGTGATCCCGGTCACCTATGTCCCGGCACGCAACACGATCTTCCTCAGCCTCGCGCTCGGGTGGGCGGAGGCGGCGGGCGCGCGCGACCTGTGGATCGGCGTCAACGCGCTCGACTATTCGGGCTATCCCGATTGCCGCCCGGAATTCATCGCCGGTTTCGAAGGGCTGGCCGAACTGGCGACCCGCGCCGGTGTCGAAGGGTCGCGCTTCCGCATCCACGCACCGTTGCAGCACATGACCAAGGCTGACATCGCCCGCGAGGCGCATCGGCTGGGGATCGATGCCGGCATGAGCTGGTCCTGCTACGATCCGGTCGGCGAGCTGCATTGTGGAAAGTGCGACAGCTGCCGGCTGCGCGCGCGCGGCTTTGTCGAGGCGGGGCTGCCCGATCCGACCCGCTATGCGGAACAGCCCGACACCGGCCGATGACCTATTCCGTCAAGGAAATGTTCCTGACCCTGCAGGGGGAGGGGGTCCATGCCGGCCGTCGCGCGGTGTTCGTGCGCTTCGCCGGCTGCAACCTGTGGACCGGGCGCGAGGCGGATCGCGCGACGGCCGTCTGCCGGTTCTGCGACACCGATTTCGTCGGGACCGACGGGATCGGCGGCGGCAAGTTCGCCGATGCCGCGGCGTTGGTCGCCGCGGTCGAGGATCAGTGGGGCAGCGACCGCATGCGGCGCTTCGTCGTGCTGACCGGTGGCGAGCCGATGCTGCAGATCGACGACGCGCTGGTCGCGGCGTTGCACGATGCCGGCTTCATGATCGCGATCGAAAGCAATGGCACGATCGCGGCGCATCCCGGCATCGACTGGATCTGTATCAGCCCGAAGGCAGGCAGCGAGGTCGTGCAGCGGCACGGCGACGAACTGAAGCTGGTCTGGCCGCAACATGGCATCGATGTCGATGCGGTCGAGCAATGGGACTTCGCGCATCATCTGGTGCAGCCGATGGACGCGATCGGCATGGAAGTCGCTCACCGCGAAGCGGCGGTCGACTTTGCGATGGCCCGGCCCAAATGGCGCCTGTCGCTCCAGACGCACAAGCTGCTGGGACTGCGTTAGGCCGCGCGGGCGGCGATCACGATTTCGTAGGCACCGGTCAGCGGATCATGGTGCAACGGCGCGCGCAGCTGGCGTGACAGGCCGAGGATGATCCGGCCATAGCGGCTGGCGACGAGCGCTTCCAGTTCCTCGCTCTCAACCAGCGACGGCGATGTCGCGCGCAGGACGGCGGTATCCGTACCGGCGTTGTGGCGCAGCGAAACGCCGATCTGGGCATCGGGATTGACCGATACGGCAAGCTCGATCAGCTCGGTCAGCAGGAACGATACCGCGACCGCCACGTCCTGCGTCACCAGCACCGGTTCGACGTTCAGCGTGATGCCGAGCTTGCTGGTCGAACCGGACGCGGTCGCCCGGATGTTCGACGCCAGTTCGCCGATGACCGATTTCAGCTCCAGCCCGCGATTTTCCTCCATCTCGGCATAATGGTGCCGGTGGACGACCGCCAGCGCGTCGACCCGCCGTTGGATGGTGGCATAGGCGTCGGCAGCGGCGGCGCCATGGGCGCTGCGCGCGTGGAAATTGATCAGGCTGGAGATGACCTGCAGGTTGTTCTTCACCCGGTGATGCACTTCGCGGGTCAGCTTGGTCTGTCGCACCAGCCCGTCCGCCATCGATTGCTCGTGCCGCTCGACGGTATGGGTCAGCTCCTGGAACGTCTCGCCCAGATCGGCGATCTCCTGGGCCGGGACCGCGCCCAGATTGACGTCGGCCATCGGATGACCGGGGCGATAGCGTTCGATATCGTCGCGCAGGCGGCGCAGCGGACGGATCAGCAGCCGGTCGACCACGAACCAACCGATACCCGTCGCGGCCACCCACATGACCAGCGGCAGCAGCATCGCGATGATCGCCGACGATGTGAACGGCGCACGACGCACCGCCATGACGAAGGTCAGGTCGTCGATCCCCAGGGGAATGTTGACGCGTTCCATCCGGTCGATGCCACCCTGTTCGGGCAATTGCGACAGGATCAGTTCGGCTTCCTTCCCATGCAGCAGGCCGCTTTCGAACGGCGATGCGAAGCCGCTGGGCTGGGCCAGTTCGCGCAGCATGGTGACCGGGAAGAACGCGACGACCCGTGCCGAGCTGATGCCGCGAATGTCGAGTACCAGCCCGCTATCCGCGACCACCTGCGCCCGGACGCCGCCGGCATCGGGGGCGCCCTCCATGCGTACCGGGATCGCGGTACCGCATACCAGCCGTCCGTCGGCGGAATAGATGCCGAAGCGCGCGCCGACCGATGCCTGCTGCGCAAATACGCCTTCGACGCGCGCACAGCTGGGGGAATCGGCCGGGTCCTCCGCCATCGCGGTCATCGCGACGCGCAGCGCGGTCATGTCGCCGACCAGTTCGATCGCGACGGCCCGCGAAGCCTCGGTCGCTGCGACGCGCAAGCGGGCGCGCAGGTCGACATCGGCGACGCGGGATGTCTGCAGCGTAGCGAACAAGGCGATCAGCGCGAGCGGAAGCAACGCCGCGCTGAGGATCAGCATCAACTTGGCGCCAGTGGGGGCGCGGCGCAACGCGGCGGCGGGGCTTGGTGGCTTCCGCCGACCGGTGGAGGGTGTCGTCACATCCTGCGAGCTATTTCAACTTGCTGAGCAAGTCGAGCATCTCGTCGGGAACCGCCTCACCCGCGGCGTCCTGATAAACGGCACGCAGGGCATTGCCGAGGTTGGACGTATCCTTCTTGTCCGGTGAAGGCGTCACCGCTTTTTTCGCGCTCGACTGCCGTGCCGCCTGTTCACCATCCTTCACGAAGCAATGCCTTCCCCCGAAACCCGGACCATAGCCGCCGGTACGAAACTAAAAACCACATGCCGATGGCTGCAAGGCGACCCTGCGACAGCGCGGCGAGCGCACATGAAACTAAAGACGCGCTCGTTGGTTCCATGACCTGACGCGAACTCGGGGGAGGCGTCTTCTCCTTGCCGTTTCGTCGAATTGAAGATTTGCGGCTCCGGCTTTCCGGGGTCGCGCCGAAGGAGAATTACCTGACCATGTCGCTCGGACAGCAGCTTGCGCCGCACCTTCCCTTCCTCCGGCGTTATGCCCGGGCGCTTACCGGCAGCCAGACCGAGGGCGATCAGTATGTCCGCGCGACGCTGGAAGCGATCGTGGCCGCGCCGGAGGAATTCCCGCGTGAGGTCGATCCCCGGCTGGGCCTGTACCGCACGTTCCAGGCGATCTGGGCCTCGTCGCAGCCCGAGGCGTTCGGCGCCGCGAGTGCATCGGGCACCGAAAACGAAGCGATCGCGCAGGCGCGGCTCGCCCGGATCGCGCCGCTGTCGCGCCAGGCGCTGCTGCTGACCGCGATGGAAGGCTTCACGACCGAGGATGCCGCCTATCTGATCGAGGCGAGCCCGGACGAGGTCGAGGAACTGGTCGCCGAAGCGCTGCGCGAGATCGAGCAGCAGACCCGGTCACGCGTGATGATCATCGAGGACGAGCCGCTGATCGCGATGGACCTCGAACAGATCGTTCGTGATCTGGGCCACGACGTCACCGGCGTCGCGGTTACGCGCGACGAGGCGGTGGCGCTGGCGATGCAGGATCGTCCGGGGCTGGTGCTGGCCGATATCCAGCTGGCCGACGACAGCTCGGGCATCGATGCGGTCAAGGATATCCTGTCCGAATTCAACGTACCGGTGATCTTCATCACCGCCTTCCCGGAACGCCTGCTGACCGGCGAGCGGCCCGAGCCGACCTTCCTGATCACCAAGCCGTTCCAGCGCTCGACGGTGAAGGCGGCGATCAGCCAGGCGTTGTTCTTCGACGAAGCGACCGTTCCGGAAGCGGCGGCATAACGGTACGGACCCAAAACGAATTTCGGGGGTTGATGACTGATGGCAGACGATAACGAACGCATCCATGTCACCGCCACCGAGGCGCGTGCCGGCGCAACGCCCGGGGTCACCCGCTATGTGCTCATGGTGTCCCTGGTCGCGGCGATCGCGGTCATGGCCTATATCCTGCTGACCTGACCCGGGGCCGGCGCGTGACGGTCCACGGCCGCGCCGTCACTGGCAATTGAACATCCGCAACCCTATGTTCGGGTCCGCCCCCTATCGGGCCGACTGCGTATCGAACGGATAAGAATGACTGAATCCGACATCAGCGAGAACGTGGAAGGCGAGGTGCGGGAGCACGTCGCCTTGCCCGATCCCGAGTTCAAGAAGCAGTTGGCGCAGGTTATCCCGCATCTGCGCGCCTTTGGCAGGTCGCTGTCGGGCAGTCGCGATCTGGCCGACGACCTCGTGCAGGAAACGCTGTTGAAGGCGTGGGCCGCGCGGCAGCGTTTTCAGGCGGGCACCAACATGCGTGCCTGGACCTTCATCATTTTGCGCAACCTGTACCTGTCGCAAATGCGCCGGGCGCGGTTCAAGGGCGAATGGGACGATCTCGTCGCCGACCGCATCCTCGCTGCGCCGGCCAGCCAGGACCGCCACGTCGAACTGGCGGATATGCAGCGTGCGTTGCTGCATTTACCGCAGCCGCAGCGTGAAGCCTTGATCCTCGTCGGGGCAGGGGGCTTCGCCTATGAGGAAGCCGCCGAAATCTGCAACGTGGCGGTCGGCACGATCAAGAGTCGGGTCGCGCGCGGTCGGGTCGCGCTGGAGGCGTTGATGTCGGAAGGCAAACTGCCGTCGCGTGCCGATCAGCCGGACAATAACGGCCAGACGGTGCTCGATACGATCATGGGCGAAGTGGACGATCTCAGCCGCGAACGCTGACTCGCGCTTATTGTTCGGACAGGTCGTCCAGCGAACGCAGATAATCCTCCCAAGCGCGCGGCATCCGTTTGTCTTGCCCATAGACATGGCGCAGCGCGCGGCCGACACCATCGGTTGGGCTGGGCGGACGCACGACCTGCCCCGCAAAGGGCCGTTTGCCGGACAAGGGGATATGCGGTGCCATGTGTTTCCAACGACCGCATAGACGTTTCGTTTCATCCTTTTAGCCGATAGGTATCGCAGTCCGTCGCGTCGATCGCCGAGGGAAGGGATGCAGTTTTCAGCCGATCTGCTGGCGCGCGTTCGTGCCGGTTCGCCGTTCCTGTCGACCCTGATCGATCGGGAAGCGGATTTTCTCGACCGTATCGCGGGTTTCGACGTCGACGTGCAGGCCGCCGTCGCCGCTGGCGGCGATATGCCGCTGGCACAGCAACTGCGGATCGAGCGGCCGCGCGTCGCGCTGCTGGTCGCGCTCGGCGATCTGGCCGGCGTCTATGACCTGACCCGCGTGACACGCACGCTCAGCGACTTTGCCGACCATGCGCTGCACCGCGCGATCGTCCAGGCGATCGAAGACCGGACGCCGGGGGCGGAGCCGGCCGGGTTTGCGGCGATCGCGCTGGGGAAGCAGGGCAGCCATGAGCTCAACTATTCGTCGGATATCGACCCGATCCTGCTGTACGATCCGGGAATCCTGCCGCGACGGGAGAAGGACTCGCCCGCCGAGGCGGCGGTGCGGATCGCCAAGCGCGCGGTTGAGCTGCTGCAGGCCCGCGATGGCGACGGCTATGTCCTGCGGGTCGATCTGCGCCTGCGTCCTTCGCCCGAAGCCACGCCGATCGCGCTGCCGATCGATGCGGCGGTTTCCTATTACGAATCGGCCGCGCTGCCATGGGAGCGGGCGGCGTTCATCCGCGCGCGGGCGGTCGCCGGCGACGTGGCGCTCGGCAATCGCTTTCTCGAAGCGATCCGACCGTTCGTATGGCGCCGCGCGCTGGATTACGGCGCGATCGGCGAAATTCGCGAGATCACCAGGCGCATCCGCGAGCATTATGCGCAGGGCCAAGCATTCGGGCCAGGCTATGATTTGAAGCGCGGCCGGGGCGGCATTCGCGAGGTCGAGTTCTTCGCGCAGGTGCATCAACTGGTCCATGGCGGCCGCGATCCGGCGTTGCGTGTGCCAGCGACCCGCGATGCGTTGGCGGCGCTGGCGACCAGCGGTCGCATTTCGACTGACGAGGCCGCGACGATGGACGCCGCCTACACGCTGTTCCGGACGATCGAGCACCGGTTGCAGATGGTCGACGACCGGCAGACGCACAGCCTTCCCGATCAGCAGGACGCGCTGTATCGCGTGGCGCGGTTGCATGGGCTGGACGACGGGCGGGCGTTGCTCGACCTGCTCGCCCCGCATGTCGCGGCGGTCGGCTCGATCTACGACCGGCTCGACGGCGCGGCGGCCACGCGCCTGCCGGCCGATCCGCAGTCGCTGGCGGAACGGTTGGAGGCGCTGGGCTTCGCATCGGGTGAACAGGGCGCACGCCGCATCGCCGACTGGCGCGGCGGCGCCTATCCGGCGCTGCGCAGCCCCGCGGCGCGTGCGGCGCTGGAGGACAGCCTGCCGGGGCTGGTCGCCGGGCTGGCCACCGCGTCCGATCCGCAGGCTGCGCTGCTGCGGCTCGACGCGATGCTTGCGCGATTACCTAGCGCGATCAACCTGTTCCGCCTGCTGGAGGCGCAACCCGCGCTCGCCCGGCTGCTCAGTACGATCCTGTGCCACGCGCCGACGCTGGCCGAGGCATTGGCGCGGCGTGCGGTGCTGCTGGACGCGCTGATCGACGCGCGCGCGCTCGAGCCGGTCGGCACCGTCGATGCATTGGCGGCGGAGATGCTGGCGCGCAGCGGCGATGGCTATGAACGGCTGCTCGACCATGTCCGCGATGTCGTGAACGAAAAGCGGTTCATGCTGGGCGTGCAGGTCGTGGCCGGGACCGGCGATCCGCTCGACGTGGCGGCGGGCTATGCCAGGGTCGCCGAAGCGGCGGTCCGGGTGTTGGCGGCCGCGACGGTCGAGGAATTCGCCCAGCGCCACGGGCGTGTTCCGGGCAGTGAACTGATCGTCCTGGCGCTCGGGCGACTGGGCGGCGGCGCGCTGACCCATGCCTCGGACCTCGATCTGATCTACTGCTTCACCGGCGACTTCGCGGCGGAATCGGACGGTGCCAAGCCGCTGGGGGCGGTGCTCTATTATAACCGCCTAGCCCAGCGATTGACGGCGGCGCTGTCGGTGCAGACCGCCTCTGGTCCGCTCTATGAGGTCGATACCCGGCTGCGGCCTTCGGGCGCGCAGGGGCCGCTGGTCGTCTCGCTCGCCGGGTTCGAGCGGTATCAGAAGGAGGATGCGTGGACCTGGGAGCATATGGCACTGGCCCGCGCCCGGCCGATCGTCGGTTCGCCGGAAGGGCAGACGCAGGCCGCGGCGATCATCGCCCGGGTGCTGGGCGGCGACCGGCCCAAGCGCGACGTCGCGGCCGAGGCGACGACGATGCGGGCGGAGATGGCGCGGCACAAGCCGCCGGCGGGGCCGCTCGACGCGAAGCTGACGCCCGGCGGCCTCGTCGACCTCGAGTTCGCCGTGCATGTCACGCAATTGTCGACCGGTCGTGGTCTGGTGCCGCAACTGGGCGAGGCGATCGGCGCCCTTGCAGGGGAAGGGCTGCTGCCCGCCGATCTTCGGCCGGCGCATGATTTCCTGACGCGGCTGCTGGTCGCGATGCGCCTCGTCGCTCCCGATGGGCAGGTGCCCTCCGCCGCGACGCAGCCGATCCTTGCCGCAGCGCTGGGCTGTGCCGATTGGCCGGCGGCGCTTGCCCGGCTGGACGAGGTGCGGCAGAGCGTCACGACGGCATGGGCGGCGATCGCGACGGGAGAACAGGATGGAAATCGGTGACAGCCTGCCAACAGGCCATCTGACCTCGGCAGACGGCATGCGCTTTGCACTGTCCGATCGGATCGGTCGACCGATCGTGCTGTATTTCTACCCCAAGGCGGACACGACCGGCTGCACCCGGGAAGCGCAGGATTTCTCCGCGCTGGCCGACGAATTCCGCGCCCGGAACGCGCTCGTCATCGGCGTGTCGCGCGATACGCTCGCGAAGCTCAAGCGCTTCGCCGAAAAGCACGCCCTCACCGTCGAACTCGCCAGCGACGAGGACGGATCGGTGTGCGAGGCGTTCGGCGTATGGGTCGAAAAACAGATGTACGGTCGGAGCTATATGGGCATCGAACGGGCGACCTTCCTGTTCGATGCGCAGGGGAAATTGCTGCGTCAGTGGCGCAAGGTCAAGGTCGCCGGCCACGCGGCGGAGGTCCTTGCCGCCGTTCCGGCCTGACCCGAACGAATCGATTGCACCCGCCCGCGAAGGGTCGCGCAGAACGACGGGATTACCCACCGGCATCCTATGGTTAAACGGCTCGCCGTACCTGTACGGCACTTTAACGCGCAGCGACGGTCGTTCGCTTGCGTGCCATAGCGAATTTCCGGCAAGTGCTGCCTCAGGTCAACGCGGTGGGGCATACCGTCAAGACATTGGGGTTCATCGTTCGTGTCGGCTCGCCCGGCGCGCATAACGCTCGGATAAGCGGGACATAATGTCGATTACCTCCGTATGGAAAAACAACGTCGCTCCGATCACGGGGTTCCGTTCGATCTTTCGGACCCGTCATTTTATCCTGCACGATGGCAAGCAATTGCGCCGCCACACGATTTCCGGCCGTAACCAGGCCGCTGCCGCCGGTCTCGCGGCCGTTACCATCGCCTTCTCGGCCTATGGCATGGGACAGGCGACGATCGGCACGGCGATGGCCGGTGCGGTTGCCGGCGACGACAAGGTCGCAGCGATGCAGCAGCAGGTCGATGCGATGCGCGCCGATGTCGCCCGCCTCCACGCCGATGCCCGTGCCCATGCCGCCCGCCTCGACAAGCGGCAGGCTGCGCTGGCCGCGGTGCTGACCGGTTCGGAAAATGCCGACACGCTCGCACTCGCCGCGCTCGATCAGGCGCCGGCCGGCGCGTCGAACAGCGTCACCCGCCCGTTCGACCGCGTCGCGCGGCAGCAGGCGGCGATGGCGGCACAGGCAAAGGCAGTCGCCGATGCCCGCTATGCCCAGACCGCCGGTTCGCTGCGCAAGCTGGGGCTGAACCCGCGCCGCGTGATGCCGGCGATGGGCGGACCCTATGAGCCGGTCGATGCGGCCACCGCCGCGGCCGCTGCCGCCGGAGCGGCCACCGCCGATGCGCAGGCCGATGCCCAGTTCCGCGCTCTGTTCATGAGCTGGAAGAAACTCGACACGATCGAACAGGCGGCGATCTCGATCCCGTCCTATCAGCCGGTGCAGAGCCTGTCCTTCACCAGCAACTTCGGCGTCCGCTCCGATCCGTTCCGTGGCACCGCCGCGATGCATGCCGGGGTCGACATTCCCGGCCCGATCGGCACGCCGATCTACGCGACCGCCGACGGCATTATTTCGCGGGCCGAGCGCGCCGGCGGCTATGGCAACCTGATCGAGGTCAACCATGGCAAGGGTATCGCGACCCGCTATGGCCACCTCTCGAAAATTCTCGTGCGCGACCATGAACGGGTGAAGCGCGGCCAGATGATCGGCCTGATGGGCTCGACCGGTCGCTCGACCGGCAGCCACCTTCATTACGAAGTCCGCATCGACGGATCGGCCGTCAATCCCGCACCCTATCTGCAGGCAGGCCAGCTCGCCATGGCCGCCGACCGGGCACAGCGTCAGCGGCTGGCGATGGGTGGCCCCGCCGTCGCCGAGTAAGGTGATGTGGGCGCCGTTGCCGTAAGGCGGCAGTGCGCCTATCTGGGCGGGATGGATACGACCATGACCGATGTCACCCTGTCCGCCGCCGCCGCCGCGCGGGTGGCTGCCATCGCCGAAAAACAGGGCAAGCCCGCCATCCTGCGCTTGTCGGTCGAAGGGGGCGGTTGCTCGGGTTTCCAGTACCGTTTCGGCTTGGCCGACGGGGCCGAGGCGGATGACAGTATCGCCGAAACGGACGGCGTGAGGCTGGTGGTCGATTCGGTCAGCCTCGATCTGGTGCGGGGCAGCGAAGTGGATTTCGTCGAGTCGCTGGGCGGCGCGGCGTTTCGCGTGACCAATCCGCAGGCGGCATCGGGCTGTGGCTGCGGCACCAGCTTCGCGATCTGACGTGCGGATCGTCTCCTACAACGTCAACGGCATCAAGGCACGCCTTCCCCGGTTGATCGAATATCTGACCGAGGAACAGCCCGATGTCGTCTGCCTTCAGGAGCTGAAGGCCAGCGACGACACCTTTCCCGAAGCGGATATTCGCGCCGCCGGCTATGGCGCGATCTGGCATGGGCAAAAGGGGTTCAACGGCGTCGCGGTGCTGGCACGTGGGAGCGACCCGATCGAGCGGCAACGCGGTCTGGCCGGCGAGCCGGAGGACGAACACAGCCGGTATCTGGAGGCGGAGGTCGATGGCGTCGTGATCGCGTCGATCTATCTCCCCAACGGCAATCCGCTGCCGGGACCCAAATTCGACTATAAGCTGCGCTGGATCGACCGGTTGCGCGGGCACGCCGCCGAACTGCTGGCGGAGGAGCGCGCGGTCGTGCTGGCGGGCGATTACAATGTCATCCCCAATGACGACGATGTCTATTCGGTCCGGGCGATGCAGTCCGATGCGCTGATGCAGCCTGAATCGCGCGCCGGTTACCGCGCGCTGCTGGCGCAGGGCTGGACGGATTCGCTCCGCACGCGCTTTCCCAAGGGCGGGGTCTGGACCTTCTGGGACTATCAGGCCGGCGCGTGGCAGCGCGATGCCGGCTTTCGCATCGATCACCTGTTGCTGAGCCCCATCGCCGCCGATCGCTTCGCCGATGCCGGTGTCGACAAAAGCCATCGCGGGCGGGAAAAGGCCAGCGATCATGCGCCGACCTGGGTTCGCCTGCGTTGAAGCGGATCGCATTCGCCGCGCTCGTCGCGGTGCTGTCGACCCCCTCGATTGCTGCGGCGCGTGACTATTGCCCGACCCGGCCCAGCCTGGGGCAATCGGCCTGCACCATCGAAGCAGGCCATTACGCGATAGAAACCGCGCTGTCGGACTGGGAACGGTCAAGCGACAGCGACATGGTGCTGTTCGGCGATACGCTGTTCCGGCTCGGTCTGACCGATCGCAGCGAATTGCAGATCGACTGGACACCGCTCGGGATCGCCCGCGATCGACCGAACGGCCGCAACGTCGTGCGAACCGGCGATCTGGAGATCGGATCGCGGATCGCGCTGCGCAATCCGGACGGTAAGGGCCTGTCCTATGGTCTGCAGCCGTCGGTCACCGTGCCGGTCGGCCGCTCCCCCATTGGCAGTGGTGGCTGGGGCGTGGCGATGGTCGCGCCAGTCTCCTATGACCTGAGCAAGCGGATCAACCTGCAATTCTCACCCGAACTCGCCTGGATGCCGCGCGACGAAGGGCGCGGAAACGCGGTTGCCGCGACCGCAACGCTCGGGCTTGGCGTCCTGGTGAGTGACGCCTGTCAGTTCACGACCGAACTGCAATGGCAACGTGCCGAGGGTGTTACCGAGCATCGCCTCGCGCTCGCGGTGGCGTGGCAGGTGTCGGACGACTTCTTCGTCGATACCGGGGGCGTTGCCGGGCTGGACGACAATACGCCGGCGTTGCGCCTGTATAGCGGCCTGTCGCGACGGTTCTGATCGGTCGAACGACATGTGGCGGATGACGCCATCGTGTCGGACAATTTTCGGTGTGTTGGTGTTGCATACCACTACCGTTGCGGTTGGCCTGCGCTAACATACTGAAAAGACGAAGACGGCCGATTTGGCACGCTCGCTGCAAAGCTTCCGCCAAGTCCGCGATCGGTGCGGACAGCACAGGGAGCCATCCATGACCGTTCTTCGTTTCGCCGCTTCGACCCTTCTGACCCTCGCCGCAGCGACCGCGGCCCATGCCGCCCAGCCGGAGAATGCGCCCGTTGTTCCCGCCATGGCCGTGAACGCTGGCGATCAGACGGCGGCCGCGCCGACCGTCCGGGTCAAGCGTTACTGCATCTCCGATCGCCGCGAGGGCGCGCCGCGCCGCCCGAAAATCTGCCGGACCCGCGAGGATTGGCAGGCACGCGGGTTCGATCCGCTCGTCGCGCTGGGGCGGATCTAATCGCTGGCCGGTGCCGCCGGGCGGGGCGCCCGGCGGCAGTCATTACAACGTGCGTTCGTACATCTGATAGACGCGATTGACCTTGCTATCGATGGTCGTCGCGATCGCGTTCATGCCCTGATTGTCGTCGAGCACCCAGCCGATCTCGCCGCGCGACGCGCCGAACTTCGCGACCGCGTCGCGGCGGATATATTCGATCATCATGAAGGCCAGCTGGCTCGCCATGCGCGACGCCTGCAACCGCTTCACCACCCCCATCAACGGCACGCGCATCGTCCGCGCCTTGGGCGCGCGCAGCCACCACAGCAGCTTCAGCCAGTTGAACGGCAACAACGACCCGCCCATCGGTTTCAGCGGCTCGTTCATGTCCGGAAGGGTAATCATGAATGCAACCGGCTCGCCGTCCAGCTCGGCGATGCGGATCAGATCCTCGAACACCAGCGGCTTCAGCTTCTTGCCGACATCGTCGACCTCGGGTTGGGTCAGCGGCACGAAGCCCCAGTTATCGGACCAGGCATCGTTCAGGATGTTCAGGATGATCGCCGCTTCGTCGGCGAACTTCGCCTTGTTCACGCGCCGGATGCGGATGCGCTCGTTCTTTTCCCCCGCCGCGACGATCCGCTGGACGATCGGCGGAAAATCCTTGGTGATGTCGAGCTCGTAGGTGATCATCTGCTTGACCGGGGCATAGCCCGCCGCCTCGATCCAGCCGCGATAGGCCGGCAGGTGATGGCCCATCAGCACCGTCGGGCTATGGTCGTAACCCTGGATCAGCAGGCCCGGCTCTTCCCAGACCGACAGGCTGCACGGGCCGATCGCGCGGGTCATACCCTTGTCGCGAAGCCACTGCTCGGCCTGCGCGATCAGCGCCTTTGCGGTGGCTTCATCCTCCGCTTCGAACATGCCCCAGAAGCCGACACCGGGGCCGAACCCCTTGTCGGTCGGCATGGTCAGCGCCAGTGTGTCGAGATGCGCCGATACCCGGCCGACGACCTTGCCGCCGCGCTCCGCGATATAGAGTTGCGCCTCGGCGTGGCTGAACCAGCCATTCTTCCTAGGATCGATCTGTCCGGCGACTTCGCTCTTGAGCGGCGGCACCCAGTGCGGGTCGTTGGCATAGAGGCGATAGGGCAGGGCGATGAACGCCTTGCGATCGGCAGCGGTAACGACCGGACGGACAGTGATCGACATGGTTTCCCCCAAAACGCGACGGGGCGGCAATGCGCCGCCCCGTTCCAAACTTCAAATGACAAATCGGTCATCAAGACCGCGTTCGCGCAGGTCGATCAGCCGCGATAGCGCGGATGCCCCTTCGCGACGCCGCCCGACAGTTCGGCGACCTTGGGATATTTCTTCGCGACTTCCTCGGTATAGCCGAGGTTGAAGACCGTCGGGCTCTTTTCCGGGCGTTCCGAACGCTCGTAATGGGTGCCGAAAATCTTGTCCCAGAAGAAGTTGGTGATGCCGAAATTGCCATGCTCGTCATGGAAGTGATGCGCCATGTGCTTGCGCTTCCATTCGACCAGCAGCTTGTTCTTCGGCTTGTACGCCAGATGCTGGATGCAATGGCAGAATTCGTAGAAGCAGGTAGTGATCAGACCGGTCGCCAGCGCCGCCATTGCCCCGCCGAAACCGCCGATCAGATAGCCGATGGGTGCCGTCGCGACCGCGATGGCGGGCAGGGTGGTGTGGAGCGCGCCGAACAGCACCTCAAGGTGGTTCGGGTCCTGGTGATGGTCATAATGAATGCGCTTCCACGTCGCGGCGAGCGGCGCGAACTTGAACATCCAGTTGGAATGCAACACCCAGCGGTGCAGCAGATACCATACGAACGGATAGGCGACGACCGAGATGCCGACCGACGCCAGCGTCGGCCACAGCGGCGCGGGACGCCACGCGAACAGGCCGATCGCGACGAACGACAGCGCGATATAGGCGATGATCGCCGGATACTGAAAATACGCAACGACAAGTTCCTTGAAGGTCATCTTGTCGAGATGGTGCGACTTTTTCCAGAAGCCCTGCTTCTCGGTGATCGCGTTCATCGGCCTAACTTCCTCAATCCATTCCTTTACCGGACGATTCGCCCATCGTTGCCGCTCTGCCCGCGCTTTGCGGCCAAAGTGCGACGATCCTGGGGCTATTCCTCGGTCCGGATCAGCACCGCCTCGCCGATCAGAAAGAACAGCAGGAACGGCGCCCATGCCGCAAGGAACGGCGGATAAGCCCCAAGGTTGCCCATCGCGAGAGCGAAATTGTCCGCCACGAAATAGGTGAACCCCAGCGCCATGCCAATGACCGCGCGGACAAACAACTTGCCCGAACGGGCAACGCCGAACGCCGCGACCGCGGCCAGCAGCGGCATCAGCACCGCCGACAGCGGCCCGGACAGCTTGTGCCACAGCGCGCCTTCCAGTGCCTTGGTCGGGCGGCCGGCCTCGGTCAGGTCATCGATCGCGGTCGACAATTGCGCGAACGACAGGCCGTCGGGATCGACATTCTGCAGCGTGAACTGATCGGGCCGCACCCCGCCGGCGATCTTCAGCGATCCCAGCCGCTCACGCACCCCCGTCGCGACGGTAAAGCGTTCGGCATTGTCGATCCGCCACGCGCCGCCTTCGCGCCAGCCGCGACTGGCGGTGACCAGTTCCCGCAGCGAACTGCCATCGCGATTGTAGACGGTGATCCCGCGCAGCCGGGTCGCTTCGCCCCGACCGGCGACGCGGGCCACCTGGACCAGATTGTCGCCGTCACGCACCCACACATTGGTCCGTTCGCCGCGGTCGACCGGCATCGGCCCGTAATCGACATCGTCCCAGCTGGACAGGGTGGCGGTCGCCCGGGCGACGACCCGCTCGTTGAACGCGAAGGACAGCGCCGCCACACCGAAGCTGGCGAGGATCAGCGGCGCCAGCACCTGATGCGCCGACAGGCCGGCGGCCTTCAGGCTGATGATCTCGCTGTTCTGGTTGAGCTGGGTCAGCGTCAGGATCGTGCCCAGCAGGACCGAGAAGGGCAGGAAGCGCGCGATGATCTGCGGCGTGCGGAGCGAAACATACCGCAGGATCTCCGCCTGCCCGTTGCCCGGCACCGCCAGGATCTTGCCGCTCTCGCTCAGCAGGTCGAGTGCCTGCAACACCAGCACCAGCGCGAACAGGATGGCGAAGGTGCGGACGAGGAACAGCCGCGCCATATAGATCGCGACCGTCGAGGAGGGAAAGAAACCGCGCATCACGCCGCCGCCTTGCGCTTGCCGGGAAGGTAACGGCCGATGAACTTGCCCACCTTCGCCGCGCCGCGTTCCAGCCCGCCGATCGGCTCGCCGCCGGGGACGCGCGCGATCACCCAATAGAGGCGGAAGACCAGGGCCGCGAACAGCAGGAACGGCCCCCACAGCGCGATGATCGGGTCGATCCGGCCCAGGCCGCCGACCGCTTCGCCATATTCGTTGACCTTGTGATAGGTCACGATGATCACGATCGACAGGAACACGCCGAGCGCCGAGGACGACCGCTTGGGCGGCACGCCCAGCGCCAGCGCCAGCATCGGCAGCAGGAACATCGTCGCCACCTCCGCCAGGCGGAAGTGGAAGTTGGCCCGCGCCCCGTCGCGATCCTCTTCGCTGACATTCGGGTTGCGCCCGGTGATCGCCAGCTGCGGCAGCGTCTGTTCGAGGTCGCGTCCGCCGCGCGGGCGGAAGCTGCCGAACTTGGGCAGGTCGATCGGCAGGTCGTGGGCGGTAAAGGTCAGCGTGCGGGGAACGCGGAAATCGGGCGCGTTGTGGATCAGCGTGCCGTTGGTCAGGCGGAAGATGATCGTATCGGGATCGGGCGAGCGCAGGAACTGGCCGCGCTCGGCGGTGACGCCCAGCCATTGGCCGTTCGGGCGGCTCGCCTGCACGAAGATGCCGCGCAGGTCGGCACCGGAATCGCGGCTCTCTTCGATCCGCAGCGTCATCCGCTCGCCCAGCTTGGTGAACTCGCCGACCTTGATCGACGCGCCCAGCGCACCGGTGCGCAGCTCGAAGCGCAGCGCTTCGTAATTATAGCGTGCTAGCGGCTGCACGAAGCCGACGATCGCGAGGTTCGCCGCGGCCAGCACCGTGGCATAGAGGAACGGCACCCGCAGCAGCCGCCAATAGCTCATGCCGACGCCCAGCATCACGTCCAGCTCCGACGAGGTGGCGAGCTTGCGGAAGGCGAGCAGGATGCCGAGCATCAGCCCGATCGGAATGCCGAGCCCCAGATATTCGGGCAGGAGATTGGCGAGCATCCGCCACACGACGCTGACCGGACCGCCTTCGGCCGCGACGAAATCGAACAGTCGCAGCATCCGGTCGAGGACGAGCAACATCGCCGAAATCAACAGCGTAGAGAATAGCGGCACCGCGATCAGCCGGGCCATGTAGCGATCGATCGATGGCATGGGCCAAGGCTATAGCGAAGGATACGCCCGAAGCTAGCCCCCAACAATCCTCCCGCTTCGCGGGGGGGGGGGGGGACCATCCGCAGGATGGTGGAGGGGGTATCCGCGTTCGCGGCCAGCCCCCTCCACCACCGCTATGCGGCGGTCCCGCTCCCCGCGAGCGGGGAGGATCTTAGGCGATAACCCCCACCGCCTTGCCGGCGGCTTCGAACATGCCGAGGATCGTCTCGACCTGTTCGGCGCTATGCTCCGCGCACAGCGAGCAGCGCAGCAGGAAGGTGCCGGCCGGGGTCGCGGGCGGGCGGGCCATGTTGACGTACAGGCCGCCTTCCAACAGCGCCTGCCACATCAGCACCGCCTGCTGCTGATCCTCGAGGATGACCGCGATGATCGCCGACTGCGGCGTCTCGGTGCCGAGCTTGAAGCCGAGGTCCTTGAGACCGCCGTGCAGCCGCTTCGAATTGCGCCACAGGTGCGCCCGCTTGTCGCCGGCATGCATCAGTTTGCGGATCGACGTCGCGGCGGTCGCGACGACCGACGGCGGCAGCGATGCGGTGAAGACATAGGGGCGGCACACCAGCCGCATCACGTCGAACTTCGGATGGTTCGATACGCAGAAACCGCCGACCGTGCCGACCGATTTGGAGAAGGTGCCGACGACGAAATCGACGTCCTTCTCGACACCCTGCTCCTCGTACACGCCGCGCCCGTTGGGGCCGAAGAATCCCATGCCATGCGCTTCGTCGACCAGCACCATTGCGCCATGCTTCTTCGCGACCGCGACCATTTCGGGCAGCGGGGCGATGTCGCCGAGCATCGAATAGACGCCTTCCAGCACGACGAGCTTGCCCGGTTCCTTGGGCAGGCGGCCGAGGCGTCGGTCGAGATCCTCGACCGAATTGTGGCGGAAGCGCACGATTTCGGCATTGCCGAGCGAGCAGCCGTCATAGATCGACGCATGGCTGTCGGCGTCGAGGATGATATATTCGCCCTTGCCCGCCAGCGTGGAGATGATGCCAAGATTCGCCTGATAACCGGTCGAAAACACCATGGCATGCTCGGTGCCATAGAATTCGCGCAGCGCCGCCTCGCAATCCTTGTGCGGGTCATAGGTGCCGTTCAGCACCCGGCTGCCGGTCGTGCCCGACCCGAACTCGTCCAGCGCCTTCTTGCCCGCCGCCACGACGTCGGGGTCGAAGGTCATGCCCATATAATTATAGGTGCCGAGCAGGATCGTGTCCTTGCCCCGGATCACCGCCTGGGTCGGCGACGTCACCTTGTCCATCACGATCGCGAAGGGATCGCGCACGCCGGTCGCCAACAGCGCTTCCCGCTCGGCGATCAGCGCGTCGAACTTGCTGAACAGGTCGCGTTCCGGCGCGACCGTCTCGGGCGAATCGGGCAGGGCGTGGGGGGTGGCGGCGGCTTCGGTCATGGTGTCGGTCTTTCGGGGGCCGGGCAGGGAGGTCAGGCGGTCTTCAGCTTCTCGACGGCATCGGCCAGCTGGCCGACGGTTTCGATGTCCGCCTGCATGTTCATGGTGATGACGATGTCGAATTCGTCCTCGACCGCCGCGACGAAATCCATCACGGTCAGGCTGTCCCATTCGAGATCGCCGGCAAAGGTCGTTGCCTCGGTCAGCTCGACGCCCTTCTTGTTGAACGGTTCGACCAGGTCGGTGATCGTGGCGAAGGTGGCGGCGCGGTCGCTCATGCGGGTCTTTCCAATATGCGTGGTTGCGCGGGGCTATAGCAGACGATGCGCGCGATACCATGCCGCGGTGTCGGCAAGGCCGCGCGCCGTGTCGATCCGTGGCTCCCACAGGTCGGGCGGCGGGCGCCGGGCGGGATCGGCGGTCCAGTCGGGATGTGCGAGATAGCTGGCGCGATCGGGCGTCAGCTTGGCTTGCGCCCCCCGCAGCTTGCGGTCGATCCGTGCGCCCAGCTGCAGCAACCCGGCGGGCAGGTGCATCGCGAGCACCCGCCGCCCGACCGCATCACCGATCAGCCTCGCCATCTCGGCATGGGTCATCGCCCGGCCGTCATCGACCTCCAGCACGTCGCGCGGACCGTCGCGTTCGGCCAGCGCCAGCAGCAGCCGCGCGAGATCGTCCACCGCGACCAACGCCACCTTGCCCGGTGGTGGCAGCAGCGCCAGGCCCATCTGCGCCATGCGGAACATGTCGCGCATCTCGGTATCGCCGGGACCATAGACGCCGGTCGGGCGGACGATGGTCCAGTCGCGATCGCTGGCAGCGACCAGTTCCTCGCCGGCCCGCTTCGACGCGCCATAGGCGGAAAGCTGCGGCTCGCGCGCCGACAGCGAAGAGACATGGACGAACCGCCGCACGCCGGCGGCGCGTGCCGCGTCGAGTACCGCCTGCGTGCCTGCGACATTGCCCGCGGTGAAGCCGGCAGCGTCCGGCGCGTTCACGACCCCGGCGACGTGCAGCACGACGTCGGCACCGACCATCAGTTCGGCAAGGCTGTCGGGCTTGTCGAGCGCGCCGCGCACCCAGTTCACGTTCGGCTCGGCAGGCTGGGCGCGGCGGGTCAGCGCGCGGATGTGCCAGTCCTGCCCGACCGCCTGCGCGATCACGCGGCGACCGACGAAGCCGGTCCCGCCGGTCAGCGCCATCGTCCTCACAACAGCGCCATATGGTTGCGATGCACCAGTGCGGAGCGCGGCGCATAGCCCAGCAGATCGGCCAGCTCGTCGCTGCGCCGTCCGACGATCCGCGCCGCTTCACCCGCGTCATATTCGGCCAGGCCACGTGCGATCGCACGGCCCTCGGCATCGATGATCCGCACCAGATCGCCGCGCGAGAAATCGCCCGCAACCTCGATGGCGCCGGCCGGCAGCAGGCTGCGCCCGCTCGACAATGCGCGCGCGGCACCGGCATCGATCCGGATCGACCCGCGATCGGTCAGCCCGCCCGACAGCCACGCCTTGCGCGCCGGGGCGTTGCCGGCGGTCGCGAACACCGTGCCATGGCCGGTTTCGCCGAACTGTGCGAGCGGGTGGTCGATCCGTCCGGTCGCGATGGCGAGGTTCGCGCCGGCGGCGGTCGCGATCCGCGCCGCCTCGATCTTCGACACCATGCCGCCCGATCCCATGCCCGACGACGACCGGGTATCGGCCATCGCCATGATATCGGCATCGATCTGCGCGACATGCGGGATCAGCCTGGCGTCCGGATTGCCATGGGGGTTCGAATCGTACAGCCCGTCGATATCGGACAGCAGCACCACGCCGTTCGCGCGCGCCGCCGCGCCGACCCGCGCGGCAAGGCGGTCGTTGTCGCCGAACCGGATCTCCTCGGTCGCGACGCTGTCATTCTCGTTGACGACCGGAACGACGCCCAGCGTCAGCAACCGCCCGAGCGTCGCCGAGACGTTGAGATAGCGTCGGCGATCCTCCAGATCGTCGAGCGTCACGAGCAGCTGTGCGGCAGTCAGCCCGTGCGCGCCGAGCAGTTCGGCCCAGATGCTCGACAGCGCGATCTGCCCGGTCGCCGCCGCCGCCTGCGCGTCCTCCAGGCTGGCGCGCCCGCCCTTGGGCAGCCCAAGCCGCCGCGCGCCGAGCGCGATCGCCCCCGACGATACGATGACGACCTGCTGCCCGGCAGCGACCCGCCCGGCAATGTCCGCGACCAGCGACGCCAGCCACTCCCGCCGCGCCTGCCCATCCGGCGCGACCAGCAACGCCGACCCGACCTTGACGATCAGGCGCGGGCAGGTGGCCGGGCCGAAGACGTCGCTCGCCCCTAGATCGGCGACCATTCGCGCGGTTCCTCGTCCTCGCCCGTGTCCTGCGCGTGCATCTCGCTGGGCCCGATCGCCTCGATCAGCCGGTCGAGCACCGCTTCCAGCCCCTGCCCGGTGGCACCCGACAACGGCAGCACCTGCGCACCGCTCTCGGCTTCCAGCTCGGCGATCAGCGCCTCGGTCAGTTCCTCGTCGAGCAGATCGGCCTTGTTCAGCGCGATCACCTCCGGCTTTTCGGCCAGGTCGGCACCGTACGCCTCCAGCTCGCCGCGCACGATGCGATAGGCCGCGACCGGATCGTCGGCATGGCTGTCGATCAGGTGCAGCAGCACCCGGCACCGCTCGATATGCCCCAGGAACCGGTCGCCGATCCCCGCGCCGTCCGCCGCGCCTTCGATCAGGCCGGGTATGTCCGCCACCACGAACTCGCGCTGCTTGTGGCTGACCACGCCCAGCTGCGGGCGGGTGGTAGTGAAGGCATAGGCGCCGACCTTCGCGTTCGCATTGGTCACCGCATTGATGAAGGTCGACTTGCCGGCATTGGGCAACCCGACGAGACCCGCATCGGCCAGCAGCTTCAGGCGCAGCCACACCCACGCCTCGTCGCCCGGCCAGCCGGTGCCGTGCTGGCGCGGGGCGCGGTTGGTCGACGTCTTGTAGCTGGCATTGCCGCGCCCGCCATCGCCGCCGCGCAGGAATACCTCGCGCTGCCCCGGCCGGGTGAAGTCGGCCAGCACCGTTTCCTTGTCCTCCGAAAGCACCTGCGTTCCGACCGGCACGCGGATGATCAGGTCGCGCCCGCCCGGACCGGTGCGGTTCGCGCCCGCGCCGCCGCTGCCGCGCGGTGCGCGGAAATGCTGGGTATAACGGAAATCGATCAGCGTGTTCAGCCCGGGAACCGCTTCGAAGATGATGTCGCCGCCCTTGCCGCCATTGCCGCCGTCCGGGCCGCCATATTCCATGAATTTTTCACGGCGAAAGCTGACGGCGCCGGGGCCACCCGCGCCCGAACGGACGAAGATCTTGGCTTGATCGAGAAAATGCATGGCGTGCGCTTAGTCGGAGTCGCCCCAAGGGGGAAGGGGGTTATGCTATAACGACCGGTACAGCACCAGCGCGTCGACCTCCCCCAGCGACGGATGCTCGAACGCACCGGGCAGTCGCCCGACCTGTTCGAACCCCAGCGACAGCCACAGCCACACCGCGCGCACGTTGCTGGCGACGACGAAGTTGAACTGCATCGCCCGGAAACCCGCCGCGCGGGCATGGTCGAACGAGTGCAGCGCCATTGTCCGCGCGATGCCGCGTCCGGTGGCCTGCGCCTGGGTCGCATAGCCGCAATTGGCGACATGGCCGCCACCGCCGGCATGGTTGGCGCGGCAGTAATAGCTGCCCAGCACCCGGCCCTCGACCTCGGCGACGAACACGCTGTTGCCGGGCGCGAACCAATAGGCCAGCGCTTGCTCGGCCGTCATGGCGCGATCGAGCGCATAGCTCTCGCCGGCGCGGATGATCGGCACGATGATCTCCGCAATCGCCGCCCGGTCCGCGGCCGTCGCCGCGCGGATCAGCACGGGCGCGCTTCGTCCCGCACCGCGATCAGGCTGCGCACCGCCAGTTCGCGCGCGCGCTCGCGCGGCAGGCGCAACGCCTTGGCCATCGCCCCGCCGAGCAGCGCATCACCCAGCGCCATCAGCACCAGCTGCAGCGTCTCGTCCGCCAGCGGCATCCCGCTCAGCGCGTTCTCATGGCCCAGCCGGTCGACCAGCGCATGAATGGCATCAAGGATGGGGTCGAGCGCATCGTCATTGCCCGACAGGATCATCCAGCTGGCCAGCGCCCCGGCGCCTTCGCGATCGAAGGCGTCGAACGTCAGGTCGACGATCTCGCGCGGATCATGGTCGCCGTCGCGCACGCGCAGCACCGCCGCACCAATCGTCGCGGTGATCGTCGTCGCCATCCGCTCGGCCAGCGCCTTTTGCAGCCCCGATGCCGACCCGAAATGATGCAGCAGATTGGCGTGCGTCCGCCCGATGCGCGTCGCCACCGCCTTCAACGTCACCGCCTGCGGCCCGGCTTCGATCAGCAGGTCGCGCGCGGCGTCCAGCGCGGCGTCGCGCGACGCTTCGGGGGAGAGGCGTCGCCTGGCTATTGACATTGTTGTAAGTAATTCCCAGATTCCATGCGATGATGTGGAGCAGAACCGTGTCGAAAGCAAAGACTCCCGCCGATCTGACCATCACCCCGCGCGACGTCCGCTTCGGGCGGGGCGGCAGCTATCGGCGCTATTGGCTGAACGATGATCCGATCGCCACCGCCTTCTACAACGCGCTGTCGGTGACCTTTCCGAAGGGCGAAGGCTTCTTCATCGACAGCGTTCGCCAGTTCCGCGACGACGTGCCGCCGCGCCTCGCCGCCGAGATCCGCGCCTTCATCAAGCAGGAGGCGATCCACACCCGCGAACATGTCGCGTTCAACCGCCATGTCGCCGACCAGGGCTATGATACGTCGCGGCTGGAAGCGCGGGTCGATCACGAGCTGGCGATCACGCGAGGCAAGCCGCCGATCGCCAACCTCGCAGCGACGATGGCGCTGGAACATTTCACCGCGATCCTCGCGCATGAACTGGTCGCGAACCCCCGGCATCTGGCCGGCGGGGATCAGGCCGCCGCCGACCTGTGGCGGTGGCACGCGATCGAGGAGATCGAGCATAAGGGCGTGGCCTATGACACCTGGCTGCACGCCACCCGCGACTGGACCCGCCTGAAGCGCTGGTGGGTCAAGACGCTGGTGATGCTGATCGTCACCGCCAAATTCTTCCGCGGGCGCACGGTCGGGATGCTCGATCTGCTCGCGCAGGACGGGTTGACCGGTGCGCGGGTCAAATGGCGGCTGTTCGCCTATGCGTTCGGCCGGCCCGGCATGGCACGTAAGGTCATGGGGATGTGGCTGTCCTTCTTCCTGCCCGGCTTCCACCCGTGGAATCACGATGACCGCGAATTGATCGGGCTGGTCGACAGCGAGTTCGAGGCGGCACGCCTCGCCAGCGCCTGACGCCTTGCCCCGCGTCGCGGCGCGGGGCAGGACGTTCCCCATGCGAACGGTATCGGAAGACGCCTCGGTCCGGCTCTACCACCTCGACGACGAGGGCGGGGTCGCGACGACGATCCTCTATGGCACGCTGAGCGAAGCGATGGCCGCAGCAGCGCGGGAGCCGGAGGAGATACAGGCGGGCCTGTATCTTCAGACGAGCAGCGACGTGGTCGGCTATCTCGACCTGCTGGAGGGGTGAGCCCCCGGCATCAGTTCACCGACCTGGCTTTGTTCCTATCCACGCTCGCCCGTTGCGTCGGGATCAGCGTATCGACGTCCCGCACGGCAAGGGTCCATCGATACAGGGCATCGGCGACGAACGCCCGGAGCTGGAACGGATCGACGACCAGCTGTTTCTGATAGCCCGTGCATCCCCGCGTGCGTTCGATCAGATGCGCCTGGACCGCTGCGGTCGATTGTTCGACGGGGTTGGTCTGAACCAGCCGGATGGCCAGTTCCGGCTGTTCGCGAACCATGCAGATCGTCGTCCTGAAGAAGCGCAGATCGTTGGGCAGGCGTTTGCTGGCGCGCGCATCCTCGCGCATCAGAAATCGCTGCTGCACGACCGGGTCGGCCAGCTGCTCGCGGGTCAAGGCAAGATTGGGGGCAAAGGCGCGGAGCGTTTCGATGATGAAGGCACCGCGATACAGGATTCCGGGATAGGAAGCGGAATCGGCGCGGACATTGACCTGCCCGACCATGCTGACGCCATGCGCACGAACCGCAGCGCCTTCGCCGCAGGTCGACGTCGTCCAGACCATACGGTCCTGCGCCCGCTCCTGTCGTGGGGTGGCGAATACGCCATCGACGACGTCGCGCAGCTGCGCCAGCCGCCTCGGCCCGCCGCGCGTGGCGCACATCGCCGCACGACGCGACGCGTCCTCGAACAGGGTCGCGGATTCGACATCGAAAATGACTGCGGGTGGCGGCAGGATCGTCGTCTGCGGGTTTTGCGGCATCGACAGCCGGCCGCTGACGACGATGTCGGGGTTTGTGGAGGGAGGACTTTCCTGCGCAGTTGCTGGAAACGCGAAGACGAGGCTCGGTAACAGCGCGGGCAAGAAGCGTCTCATACGTCACCTCCCAATTTTGCGACCGACACTATGCGGTACGTCCGTGCGGTGCGCAATGACGATGGTGCATAGATGCCGGCCGCCAGGCTGTCTTACTGATAGCCGCCTTCTTCTTCGCGTTCCTCGGCGGCTTCTTCCTGGACCTCTTCCATTTCTTCCTGTTCGTTCGGCGTTTCGGGATCGATCATCGGGGCGTCCTCTCGTACGGCAGCAGCGCCGTCCGGCTTCAACCAGCCGGACCGGCGTTGCGTTCCGTTGCGATCAGGCGGCAAGCCGCCAGTCGCGCCGCCGTTGCGACAGGTCGATCGCATAGTCGACCGTCTCGACCTCCGCGCCGCGCCCGCGCGAATGGATCATGCTGCGCGTGCCGGTCGGGGCAAAGCCTAGTCGCCGCAGCACCGCGCCCGATGCGGGGTTGTCGACATAATGGCCGGCCTCGACCCGGCCGATGCCCAGCGTCGCGGCAATGTCGAGCGCCGCGCGCCCCGCCTCGGTCGCATAGCCGCGGCCCCATGCCGATGGCGTGATCCAATAGCCGAGCATGTGCGGGACGTCGCCGAGCGGACCGATGCCGATCCCGCCGATCAGGTCGCAGCGTCCCCTATCATGGGCAAAGATCAGGAAGGTCGGGCCGGCGTTACCCTGCCATCCGGCGACGAACGCCTCGGCGTCGCTCAGCGTGTACGGCCACGGCGCGCGCGACAGGTTGCGCACGACGGCCTCGTGCCCCATCGCGGCGTGCAGGGCCGGGACGTCCTCGGTCCAGCCGGGGCGCAGGGTCAGGCGTTCGGTACGGGCGAACATCAGCGTCTCTCCAATACGCCGCGCCTCCGCTAGAGCGGGTTGTGACCATATCGAGGCGTCGTGATTGCCCTGTCGTGTTCGTCCGGCAAGGAGCGGGGCGCAGCAGGTAGCGGCGCTACCTGCAAGCCTCGCGACGCAACCGGCGGGCACGACAGTGTAACCGCCCTGCGGCGGGCCGATCTTGGCTCAGGGCGGCGTCGCTCGTCGGTCACGATGCATCAGCATCGCTCCGCTCCTCGCTTCTTGCCCTGAACCAAAATCGGCTCCGTCACGACGCCTCGATAGGGCCACAACCCGCTCCGAGAAGCGGGCAGGGGCCGGAGAGAGCAATAAAAAAGGGAGCCGGGGTGACCCGCCTCCCTCTTGTTGGCTGGTTCCGTCGCCGGAACCCGGGTCACCCTGGTGGGCGACCCGTGTGGTAGCCCGTTATTCTGCGGCCTGCGCCTGCATCTCGACATACGCGAACTTGCGGCCGAGCTTGCCTTCCTTGAACGCCACGCGGCCGTCGACCAGGGCGAACAGGGTATGGTCCTTGCCCATGCCGACGTTCACGCCCGGGTAGAACTTGGTGCCGCGCTGACGCACGATAATGTTGCCCGCGACCACTTCCTGGCCACCGAACTTCTTCACGCCAAGGCGACGGCCGGCCGAATCACGACCGTTGCGCGACGAACCGCCTGCTTTTTTATGTGCCATGGTTCAAACTCCTCGTATTCGCTCAGGCGCTTATGCGGCGGCGCTGTCGTCAGCGCGCTTGTCGCCGATCGCGGTGATCTTCAGGATGGTGTGCTGCTGGCGATGACCGTTCTTGCGACGGTAGTTGTGCCGGCGGCGCTTCTTGAAGACGATGACCTTCTCGCCCTTCGCCTGCGCGATGATTTCCGCCGAAACCGTCAGCCCTTCGACCGACTTCAGTTCCGAACCTTCGCCAGCAAGGAGCACGTCACCGAGCGTCACGTTGCTGCCAGCTTCGCCGTCGAGCTTCTCGACGACGATCTTGTCTCCTGCGGCAACGCGATACTGCTTGCCGCCCGTGCGCACGATTGCGAACATGGCCCTTGCTTCTTTCCCAAATGCAATATGTCCGCGTGGAGATACCCCACGCGGCAAGTGGATCGTGACTAGGCAAGCCGATCCGCGCTGTCAATGGCGAAGGCGCGATTCGAGCCCAAAAGCGATGTTGCAGCGCCGCAACGGTGGCGTGACAATCGTGTGACCGGACACCCTGCCGCCTTGCGCCAGAATATTACGTGCGAGAGGTTCAGGGGGCAACGGTCGGGGCAATGGTCCCGGCCTGGGGGAGATTTTCATGCGTAAAGCCGTTTTCAGCGCCCTGTTCCTGTCGAGTGCGCTGGTCGCCATTCCCGCCTTCGCACAGGTCGCCGACGCACCGCCGCCTGCCGACCAGGTGCCGGCGGGCGAGGAGATCCTGGTGGTCGGCACGCGTGCGCAGGGCCGCACCGTGGCCGAAAGCCCGGTGCCGGTCGACGTCATCACCGGCGATGCGCTGGTCAATGCCGGCTATACCGAAACCAACAAGCTGCTGAACCAGCTGGTCCCGTCGTTCAACTTTCCGCAGCCCTCGATCACCGACGGCACCGACGTCGTGCGGCCCGCGACGCTGCGCGGTCTGTCGCCCGACCAGACGCTGGTGCTGGTCAACGGCAAGCGGCGCCACACCACCTCGCTGCTCAACGCCAACGGCTCGGTCGGGCGCGGTTCGTCGGCGGTCGACCTCAACACGATTCCCAGCCTCGCGATCGAGCGGATCGACGTGCTGCGTGATGGTGCCTCTTCGCAATATGGTTCCGATGCGATCGCCGGCGTCATCAACGTCCAGCTCAAGCGCCGCGAAGGTGGCCGCGCGACGATGACCTATGGCAAATATATCTCGTCGATGGAGGGTGTTGGCGAGGTTTCGGGCATCGCGCGCCAGGCGAACGGCCAGCCGCAGGTCCGCGCCGACGGCACCTATGTGCTGGAGGAAACCGGGCGCGATCGTGAGGTCCGCGATGGCCGCACTGTCACCTTCGCCGCCAATATGGGCCTTCCGATGGGGGAAACCGCCTATCTGAACCTGACCGGTGAATATCGCGACCGCAACCCGACCGACCGCGCCGGCTACGACCCGCGCCGGCTCTATCCCCTGCTCGGCAACGGCAATGTCGACCCGCGCGAATTCACCGCCAACCGCGTCAATCACCGCTACGGCGATGCGAAGACGACGGACTTCAACTTCTTCCTGAACGGCGGTGTGGACATCGGCGCCACGTCCGAACTCTATATTTTCGGCAGCTACGGCGTGCGTGACGGCGAAAGCGCCGCCTTTTTCCGTCGGGCTTCGGGTCGCGACACCATTGGCAACATCCAGGACCTGCGCAACTGCACCTTCACCGGCACGGTCTGCACGCCTTATTACGCCGATGGCTTCCTGCCGCTCATCACCAGCCAGATGGAGGATTTCTCCGGCGCGCTGGGCGTGAAGGGCGAAGTGGCCGGGTTCAAATACGACCTGTCCTATGTCTACGGCACCAACAGCTTCGATTTCCGGATCGAGAACAGCTACAACGCGTCGTTCGGCCCGCAATCGCAGCGGGCGTTCAACGCGGGCGGTACGCGGTTTGGGCAGCAGACCGTCAACCTCGACCTGCAGCGTGAGCTGAGCGTCGGCTTCCTGTCGTCGCTATCGCTGGCGCTGGGTGGCGAATATCGCAACGAGAATTACAAGATCGTCGCCGGCGAATTGCAAAGCTATGCCGCCGGACCGTTCGCGTTCAGCAACGGTGCCGCTGCCGGATCGCAGGGCTTCCCCGGCTTCTCGCCCAACAGCCGCGTCGATGCGTCGCGCGACAGTTTCGCGGGCTATGCCGAACTGGACGCGAAGGTCAGCGATGCGTTCAACGTGGTCGCCGCCGGCCGCTACGAACATTACAGCGATTTCGGCGATACGGTGAACGGCAAGCTCGCTGCGCGCTTCGCGCCGGTCGAATGGGCGGCGCTCCGCGGCTCGATATCGACCGGGTTCCGTGCGCCGAGCCTCGCGCAGCAGTTCTTCTCGTCCTTCGCCACGCAGAATATCGGCGGGACACTGGTCGAGATCGGCACCTTCCGCGTCGGCGATCCGGTCGCGCGTGCGCTGGGTTCGCGTCAGCTCGAGGCGGAAAAGTCGCTGAATATCGGCGGTGGCCTGACGCTCACCCCGCTGCGCGGGCTGACGCTGACCGCCGACTATTACAACATCAAGATCAACGATCGCATCATCCTGTCCGAAAACCTGCAGGGCACGGCGGTCGTCGCCGTGCTGCGCGCGGCGGGCATTCAGGACATCACCTCGGCGCGCTTCTTCATCAACGGCATCGACACCCGGACCCAGGGCGTCGAGGTGGTCGGCACCTATCGCGTGCCGGACCTGGGTATCGGCAGCGTCACGCTGACCGCCGGCTATAACTATAACCAGACCGACATCACCGATCGGTCGACGCTGTCGGCGATCCCGGGTGTTACCCTGTTCGGGCGGCAGGAATCGCTGCGCCTGACCGAGGGGCAGCCGCGGTCGAAGGTCAATCTGGGCCTCGACTGGTCGCAGGGCATCTTCGGGATCACGGCGCGCACGAACCGCTTCGGCAACACGCTGTCGCCGGGTGGCGCGGCGATCACCGATGTCGAGCTGGAACCGAAGTGGCTAACCGATCTCGAACTCCGCGCGACGCCGGGGCAGTTCGAGCTGGCGATCGGCGCGAACAACCTGTTCGACGTCTATCCGACGCGCAACCCGATCCTTGGCGCGACGGCTATCAACAACTACTTCATTCCCTATTCGAGCTTCTCGCCGTTCGGCTTCAACGGGCGCTATCTGTACGCCCGCGCCGGCGTGAAGTTCTGACGAGGGGCGGGCGGGCAGGGGCATCGCGCGCCTGCCCGTCGCCTACTATTTCGCCGGGATCTTGGTCCCCAGCAGGACCAGCCGGTCACCGGTAATCCCGAACCAGTGGGGAACGCCCGCCGGGATCAACAGGACGTCGCCCGGTTTCAGCGGCCGGTCGAGCGGATCGACGATCCGGTCGCCCTCGATCAGACCGGGCTGCGTCTGCTTCCCGCCCTCCATCGACTTGCCGGTCCTGAGGGTGCCGGCGCCAGCGATGACGATGGCATATTCCGCCTGATCGGGATACACCGCCGGTCGGCCCGGCGCCTTCCAATATTCCAGCGCCGCGACCCGTTCCCCGTCGCGGACCACCGGTTCCCACGCAAAGCCCTGGCCGGGCTTCATCGCCTTGCCCATTGCTTCCACGCGGGCGGCGATGTCATTGCCGCTCGCGAAGTCCTGGCCCGTAGTCGGCGCAGCCAAGAGCAGGGCAAGCGGCGCGAGGCGTAGCGCGATGCTCATGCCCGGCCGTCCAGCCGGATGGTGCGGTTTTCGCGTGCCGATCGGTAGATGGCCTCGATGATCCGCATGTCGCGCAATCCTTCCTCACCGGAGACGATCGGGGTCCGACCCGTCGCGACACATTGGGCCAGATGGTCGAGTTGCCCGGCGAATTGCGTCTTTGCCGGGCCGGGCGGCGGCGTGACTTCGCGCTCGCGGCCGTTGCCGACCCACATCCGTTGCCCCGCATAGCCGGTCGCGGGCTCCAGCTCGATCCGGCCCTTGTCGCCCATCAGCAGGATGTGATTGTGGTTGGCGCTGTAGGAGGATTGGCAGCTGCCGATCGCGCCGGAGGGAAATTCCAGCGTCCAGTCGATCATGTCCTCCACATCGGTAAAGCGCGGGTCGCGGCGGTCGGTCGACTCCCGCGCGGTAACCGCCACCGGCTCCTCGCCGGTCATGTAGCGTGCCGCCTGCAGGCTGTAGACGCCCATGTCCATCAGCGACCCGCCGCCCGACAGGGCGCGCTTCAGCCGCCACATCGTCGGGTCGCTTGCCGTGAAGCCGTGTTCCGACCGAATATAACGGATCTTGCCCGCGGCACCGCTCTTCGCCAGTCGCATCGCTTCGAGATTGTACGGCTCGAAATGACAACGATAACCGATCATCAGCTTGCGATCGGCCTTGCGACAGGCGGCGATCATCGCCTCGCATTCGGCGACCGATACCGCCATCGGCTTTTCGCACAGCACATGCTTGCCGGCCTGTGCGGCGCGAATGGTGTATTCGGCATGCATCGCATTGGGCAGGCAGACATACACGATGTCGACCGCCGGATTGTCGCGAATGCGGTCGAAATCGCGGTAGTTGTAGATCGATCCGGCGGGAAGATTGTGCTCGGCGGCGACCTTCTCCGCCTTGGCCCGGTCGCCGCTGACGACCGCCGCCAGCCGGCTGTGTCGGCAGTTGGCGAATTCGGGGATGATCCGGCCCAGGCCGTAATTGCCGAGCCCGACGATGGCATAGCCGAGCGGCCGGTCGCCGGCGGCAAATCCCCGTGTACTCGATGCCAGCGACAGCGCGGCCGCGCTGAGGATCAGATCGCGGCGGGCAAGTTCCATCTCGGCATCTCCAGCGGTTATGCGGGTACGATGGCGCCGGAGCTAGAAGCGAACAAGCTATTTGTCGGATTATACTGTATCGTCGGTAGCGGCGATTTGGGCTGCCGGATCGGTATCGGCGCGCATCCGCCGCTGTTCGGTCAACACCTGCCACCCGGTCAGGAACAGCGCGCCCGCGACCGGTCCGACGACGATCCCGCTCAACCCCATCAGGTCGATCCCGCCCAGCGTCGTCACCAGCACCAGCCAGTCGGGCAGGCCGGTATCGCGCCCGACCAGCACCGGGCGCAGGATATTGTCGGCAAGACCGATGACGAGCACGCCCGACAGGATCACGACGACCCCCTGCCAGATCGCGCCTGTCGCAAGCAGATAGATGGCGACCGGAGTCCAGATCAGCGCCGGCCCGACGGCGGGCAACAGCGCGACGATCGCCATCACCACGCCCCAGAGCAAGGCGGCCGGCAGACCGACGATCCAGAAGGTGATGGCGCCCAGCGCACCCTGCACGAGGGCGACCACGCCGGACCCCTTGATCGTCGCGCGCACGACGGCGACGAACTTGTCGGCCAGCCGCTGCGCCACGCCGGGTTCGAGCGGCAGCGCGCGGACGACGGCAGGGCCGATCCGCTCGCCATCGCGGAGCAGGAAGTAGGTGACGTACAGGCCGACGCCGAAGGCCAGCAGGAACGCCGCGGCGTTCGCGCCGATCGACAGCGCGCTGCGGGCGAGGACGCTGGCGCTGGCGCTGGCGGCCTGCGAAATCTTCAGCTGGGCGCGTTCGAAGCTGCCGAAGCCGGCGCTGTCGATCGCCCGGCGGATTCGTTCGGGCAGGGCGCCATGGACCTGTTCGAAATAGGTCGCGAAGTTGATCTGTCCTGTGCGCAGCTGGCCGTACACGCCCGCTGCCTGATCGATGACCATGCTGACGATGATCATCGCCGGAATGACGACCGCGACCGTGATGATCAGCAGCGTCAGCGCGGCGGCAAGGTTGCGCTGTCCCGGCCGCCAGCGCAGCAGACGCTGAAACAGGGGCTGGAAGAGCAAAGCCGCCAACGCTGCCCATAGCAACGCGCCGATGAAGCTGGAGACGACCAGCGTCAGCGCGACGGTGATCAATGCCAGAAACAGGATGAACCCGCCGGATTCGACGCGTTGACGGACGATTGCCATGCAGGACAGCCTCGGTTTCGTTCAATGCCGGCCGGTCGCCGGGCAGTTTCGTTGCGGGGGCGGAACGCCTCGCCGGCTTCTATGCTCCCTCGGCCGTCGTCGAAAGGGCGAAAACCAGGTGTTCGATTATCGTGTCACCTCCGAACAGCGGGGGCGCGTTCGCCAGTTGGCGACGTGGGCGATGGCCAGAGTGACCGCACCGATCGACGTCACCGCCCTCTCCGCCAGTTCGCTATCGATCGCAAACGCCCCGATCCCCAGCAACGTCAGGCCGAGTGCGGCCACAAGAACCGGCGCTCGGCGGCCGTGGCGAACGACGCCGGACCACATGGCGAGGATGCTGGTCGGCACGGCGATGGCGAAGGCTGCGGCGTGGAAGGATTCCGGAACAGCTAGCATCGTGGCCAGCACGGGCAAGGCGATCAACAGGGTCGGCAGCAAGAGGCAGTGGATCAGGCAGAGCAGCGAGGCTGTGACGGCGAACCCGTCGAGCAGCTTCTGTCTGTGCGGGGCGGAGCGGGGGAGGGTAGGGGAATGGCCGGGCATGGATCGGATCAACCTAATGAGAATGATACAACATATCATTCCCGTCCTGACGGATCGCAAGGGTGCCGCGAAAATATCACTTCGGCACATGCTCTGCAGAAGAGCCGGCCCGTTACTGTTGGAAAGCCCGCCATGATCCCTGCAGCGTGCGCTTCAATCGCGCTGTCGCTGGTGACCCCTACGAGAATCGAACTCGTGTTTTCGCCGTGAGAGGGCGACGTCCTAACCGCTAGACGAAGGGGCCGTTTGCGGGAGGGGCGCTCCTACGCTCCCTTCGACATGGCGTCAAGTTGCCAAAGGTGTCGCGAAATGCGTAATCGACGGTCAGGAAAGTTTCGTTTCGATACGTATACCGTTCAGGAAAGCGAAACCTTTTGATTTCCCATGCTTTGAACCCGGTGAACCATTCATCGCAGGGCAAGCATCATGGCCAAGGCCGTTCCCGTCATCCTCTCGTTGATCCCCCTCGCTGCCGTGATCGGTGCTTGCGTGGCGTGCCCCTGACCCACACACATGTTGCCACATCGCCAACCAAAAAAGGCCGCCGGATCGCTCCGGCGGCCTTTCCTGTTGGTCGTAGCGGCGGGGATCAGCCCTGCGCTTCTTCCGTGTTCGCGTCGTCGCGGGCGATTTCGCCCGGCTCGGCGTTGGGATCGTAATCCTCGGTGAAGCCGGCATCGTCACGCTCGAACATCGAGGCCATGACGTCGACGCCCTGCGCCTGCATCTCGGCTTCTTCCGGCGAGCGGGCGACGTTCACCTTGACGGTGACCGACACTTCCGGGTGGAGCGCGATCTTCACGTCGTGCAGGCCGATCGCCTTGATCGGACGGTCGAGGGCGACCTGCGACTTGTCGACCTTATGGCCGTCGGCGACCAGCGCGTCGACCAGATCGCGAACCGCGACCGAACCGTAGAGCTGACCGGTGTTCGACGACTGACGGATCAGCGTGACCGAAACGCCTTCCAGCGTCTTGGCTTCGGCTTCGGCGTCGGTGCGACGGGCGGCGTTCTCTGCGACGATCCGCTCGCGGTTCGCCTCGAACACCTTCTTGTTGGCTTCGTTGGCGCGCAGCGCCTTCTTGCGCGGCAGGAGGAAGTTACGGGCGAAGCCGTCCTTTACCTTCACCACGTCGCCGATGGCGCCGAGCTTCTCGACGCGTTCCAGCAGAATGACGTCCATGTTGGGCGCTCCTTACTTAACGATGTAGGGCAGCAGGCCCAGATGGCGGGCGCGCTTGATGGCCTGGGCCAGTTCGCGCTGCTTCTTGGCGCTCACCGAGGTGATGCGCGACGGGACGATCTTGCCGCGTTCGGACACGAAGCCCTGCAGCAGACGAACATCCTTGTAGTCGATCCGGGGAGCGTCCTTCGCGGAGAAGGGGCAGCTCTTGCGGCGGCGGAAAAACGGACGTGCCATGGGTGCTGCTCCTTACGCTTCGACTTCGGCCGACGGCTCGCGCTCACGGCGCGGACCACGGTCGTCACGATCACGGCCGCCACGACGGTCGCCACGCTCCGAACGCTCGCTCTTGCGCATCATCACGGTCGGACCTTCTTCATGGGCGTCAACCTTGACGGTCATGAAGCGGATCACGTCTTCGTTGATCTGCGTCTGGCGCTCCAGCTCGGCCACGACGTCGCCCGGCGCGTCGATTTCGAGCATGACGTAATGCGCCTTGCGGTTCTTCGCGATGCGATAGGCGAGGCTGCGCAGGCCCCAGGTCTCGGTCTTCACGACCTTGCCGTTCATGTCCTGAACGATCTTCGTGGCGGTTTCCGCCAGCGCGTCCACCTGCGCCTGTGCCAGATCCTGGCGCGCAAGGAACACGTGCTCGTAGAGAGCCATGTGTCTTTCTCGTCTGTTGGCCGATCGCTGACGCCGCGACCATCGCGAACGCCCCTCCGGCTGTCGTCTTCAAATGCAGTCCGGGGCGACAGGCACTGGTCCCGTCACCCCGGATGCGCATCCCCTTACCCGAATCGGGCGGAAAGGCAAGGTCAGTTGAGGAGCGCGCCGCCGACCACCGCGCCGATCAGCCCGCTGGCGATCGCGATCAGAACTGCGTCGTTGCCCGACTGCACCCACTGATAACCGCGGGGCGGCGCATAGACGCCGCGCTGCCGATAGGCGCGATAGTCGATCTGGCGATAGTTGGGCGCCCGGTTGCGGTCGAACCGCTGGCCGCGCTGCCAGTTCGTATAGCGGGCCGGCTGCTGGCGAACGACGGTCCGGCGGACATTCTGGCCATGGCGGTTCTTTTCGACGACCACGGTCCGGCCGGGGCGTTCCTTGATGACGGTGCGGCTCTGCGCCGATGCGGCCATCGGGGTGGCGAGCAACGATGCGGTCATCGCGGCGAGGATCAGCTTCTTCATCTCACGTCTCCATTGGATTTGCTGTTGGAGCCAAGATGGCGATGCCCTGTAACCGGCGTTTGTCAGCAAAGCCGCGAAATGGTCGCAGTCCGTCGCAACACGCCCCCTTGCGTTCAGCTTGGCCGAAGGACTAGGCCGCGCGGCTTGGATTTGCAGGAGACGTCGGCGATGCGCGCATTCATCTTTCCGGGGCAGGGGAGCCAGTCGGTCGGCATGGGTGCCGCGCTTGCCGCGGCCAGCCCCCACGCCCGCGAAGTGTTCCAGGAAGTCGACGAGGCGCTGGGGCAGCATCTCTTTCGCCTGATGACCGAGGGTCCCGATGCCGACCTGCTGCTGACCGAAAATGCCCAGCCGGCGATCATGGCGAACGCCATCGCGACGTTGCGCGTGCTGGAGCGGGAGGGCGGCATCCGCCTGGCCGACAAGGCCGATTTCGTGGCGGGGCATTCGCTGGGCGAATATACCGCGCTATGTGCCGCCGGTGCGCTGAACCTGTCGACCACCGCGCGGCTGCTGAAGCTGCGCGGGCAGGCGATGCAGGCGGCGGTGCCGGTGGGCGAGGGGGCGATGGCCGCGCTTCTCGGCGCCGATCTGGCCAAGGCGCAGGCGTTGGCAGAGGCGGCGGCCGAGGGTGAAGTCTGCACCGTGGCCAACGACAACGATCCGTCGCAGGTCGTGATCTCGGGCGCGAAGGCGGCGATCGAACGCGCCGTGCCGCTCGCCAAGGACATGGGGATCAAGCGGGCGGTGGTGCTGCCCGTGTCGGCGCCGTTCCATTGCCCGATGATGCAGCCCGCTGCCGATGCGATGGCGGCGGCGCTGGCCGATGTCGCGCTGTCGGCGCCGGTCGTGCCGGTCTATGCCAACGTCACCGCCGCTCCGGTCGCCGATCCGGAGACGATCCGCACGCTGCTGGTCGAGCAGGTGACCGGCATGGTTCGCTGGCGGGAATCGGTGCTGGCGATGCAGGATGCTGGGGTCGGCGACTTCGTCGAACTGGGCGGCAAGGTGCTCGGCGCGATGGTCAAGCGCATCGCGCCGGATGCGACGGCGACCAGCGTGGTGACGATGGCCGATATCGAAGCGCTGGTGGGGCGGTTGTAAATCGGTTCACGCGGAGGCGCGGAGACGCGGAGGAAGTATGGACCTGGAAGCAATCTCCGGTGATGTTGTCGACGTTGCGCTGCGACTGCACCGGGAATTGGGTCCGGGCCTTCTGGAAAGCGTTTACGAGATGCTGTTGGCCGGGCGGCTTGAACAAATGGGGCATTCCGTTGTGCGTCAGCAGCCGATCGACGTCGTGTTTGACGGACAATGCTTCCGCGCGGCTTTCAAGATCGATTTGCTCGTCGCCGGGCGCTTGTTAGTGGAGGTCAAATCGGTGGACCGGCTGGCACCGGTTCATGGCAAACAGCTTCTGACCTATTTGCGACTGACGAAACAGCCCGTAGGGCTGCTCATCAATTTTGGCGGCGAAACGCTCAAGGAGGGGCTACGCCGGATCGTCAACGACTACCGCCCCTCCGCGTCTCCGCGCCTCCGCGTGAACCAATCTTCCGGAGAATGAAATGTTCGACCTAACGGGAATGACCGCCCTTGTGACCGGTGCCAGCGGTGGCCTCGGCTCGGCGATTGCCAAGGGCCTTGCCGCGCAGGGTGCGCGCCTTGCCTTGTCCGGCTCCAATGCTGCCAAGCTGGAGGCGTTCGCCGCCGAACTGGGCGGGGATCATGTGCCGCTGGTGTGCGACCTGTCCGATGGCGCGGCGGTCGATGGGCTGGTGCCGCAGGCGGTGGCGGCGCTCGGGAAGCTCGATATCCTCGTCAACAATGCCGGGGTCACGCGCGACAACCTCGCCATGCGCATGAAGGATGACGAATGGGACCAGGTGATCCGCGTCAACCTCGAAGCCGCGTTCCGGCTGTGCCGTGCCGCCGCCAAGCCGATGATGAAGGCCCGTTTCGGCCGGATCGTCTCGATCACCTCGGTCGTCGGGCAGACCGGCAATCCGGGGCAGGCCAATTATGCTGCGTCGAAGGCGGGACTGGTCGGCATGTCGAAGGCGCTGGCCGCAGAACTCGCCAGCCGCGGCATCACCGTCAACTGCGTCGCGCCCGGTTTCATGTCTTCGGCGATGACCGACGTGCTGCCCGAAGCGCAGAAAACCGCCCTGCTGGGCAAGATTCCGGCCGGGGCGTTGGGCACGGGCGATGACGTCGCCGCTGCGGTCGCCTATCTGGTCAGCCGCGACGCCGGTTACGTGACCGGCCAGACGATCCATGTGAACGGCGGGATGGCGATGGTATGAGCGTGATGCTGATGGCGGCGATGCTGGCCGCGGGCGATGCCAATGTCGTCAAATGCGCGGTCGCCAAGCTGCCCAAGGGCGACCTGGCGAAGATGCAGCAGGGCATGATCGTCGGCGTGCTGGAAGGCAAGAAGCCGACGCCGGCAACGGACGCGCTGGTGAAGGCGACCCGTCGCCATGCCGCGACCTGCCAGCCCGGCACCGGCAAGGCGGACGCGCGCGCGGGTGATATCGTCGTCACCAGCATCGCCGTCGAGGCGCTGGCGTCCGGGCTTTCGGCCAAGGGCGTCGATCCGGTGGCGGTCAACCGCCGCCTGAGCCAGACGCCGCCTGCCGTCCTGAACGCCTTTCTGGCGCGCAAGCAGACGGCCGAGGTCGACGCCTTCATGGAAGGCATGATGAACCTTGCCGGGGCGAAAAAGGCGGATACGCGTGTCCAGCGGCTGATGGGCGGGTACGCCTTCAACGCCGCGACGCTGGCCCGGTTGTTCGCTGCCAAGGGGTAATGCGTCCGCACCGGCGCTCTTGCGCGCGGGCCGGACGCGCTTTAGGGGCGTTCAGGTAAGAAACACCCCGAATGTGAAGAGGGAATGAATATGAGCGAGACCGCCGAACGCGTTAAGAAGATCGTCGTCGAGCATCTCGGCGTCGAAGCGGAAAAGGTTACCGAAGACGCGAGCTTCATCGACGATCTGGGCGCGGACAGCCTCGACATCGTCGAGCTGGTAATGGCGTTCGAGGAAGAATTCGGCGTCGAGATCCCCGACGATGCCGCCGAGAAGATCACGACCGTCAAGGACGCGATCACCTATATCGACGAGCACAAGGGCTGATCCGGCCGGGGCGGCCCCGCCGCCCTGCCGATTGCCATGATTTCACGGCCCCCCGTCCCGGCGAAAAGCCATGGGCGGGGGGTCGTTCGTTACGTATCTGAACGGAGAGAATGCCATGCGCCGCGTAGTCGTGACCGGCCTCGGCCTCGTGACCCCGCTGGGTGCCGAGGTGGAAACCGCCTGGAAGAACCTGATCGCCGGCAAGTCGGGCGCGGGTCCGATCACGCATTTCGATGCGTCGAACCAGAAGTGCCAGATCGCGTGCGAGGTGAAGCCGGCGGACCATGAATATGGCTTCGATCCGAACAAGCGGGTCGATCACAAGATCCAGCGGCAGGTCGATCCGTTCATCATCTATGGCATCGATGCCGCCGGGCAGGCGCTGGAAGATGCCGGCCTGACCGAGATGGACGAGGCGACGAAGCTGCGCGCCGGCGTGTCGATCGGTTCGGGTATCGGCGGCCTGCCGGGGATCGAGATCGAGTCGGTCAACCTGCACGAACGTGGTCCGGGTCGGGTCAGCCCGCATTTCGTGCATGGCCGGCTCATCAACCTGATCAGCGGGCAGGTGTCGATCAAGTACGGGCTGATGGGTCCGAACCATGCGGTCGTGACGGCGTGCTCGACCGGTGCGCATTCGATCGGCGATGCCGCGCGGATGATCCGCGACGACGATGCCGACATCATGCTGGCGGGCGGCGCGGAAAGCACCGTCAACCCGCTGGGCGTCGCCGGCTTTGCGCAGGCGCGGGCGCTCAACATGAGCATGAACGACCGTCCGACCGAAGCCAGCCGCCCCTATGACAAGGATCGCGACGGCTTTGTGATGGGCGAGGGCGCCGGCGTCATCGTGCTCGAGGAATATGAGCACGCCAAGGCGCGCGGCGCGAAAATTTATGCCGAGGTCGTCGGCTACGGCCTGTCGGGCGATGCCTATCACGTCACCGCGCCGCATCCCGAGGGCAAGGGTGCCGAGAATGCGATGCGCATGGCGCTGCGCAAGGCGGGCATGGAACCGAGCGACATCGATTACATCAACGCGCACGGCACCTCGACCATGGCGGACACAATCGAACTCGCCGCCGCCAAGCGCGTGTTCGGCAACGATCTGTCGGGTGCGTCGATGTCGAGCACCAAGTCGGCGATCGGCCATCTGCTGGGCGGTGCCGGTGCGGTCGAGAGCATCTTCTGCATTCTCGCGCTGCGCGACCAGATCGTGCCGCCGACGCTGAACCTCCACAATCCCGACGAGGGGACCGAGGGTGTCGATCTGGTGCCGCTGGTCGCGAAGAAGCGGCAGGTGCGCGCGGTGCTGAACAACTCGTTCGGTTTCGGCGGCACCAATGCGTCGCTGGTGATGAAGGCGATCTGACGCGATGCGCCGGATCGGATGCCTTGGCCTGATCCTCGGACTGCTTGCCATTGGCGGGCTGTTCCTGGTGATGCAGAGCTGGGGCGGGGCCGGTCCGGCGGAGCGCACGCTGACGGTGACGGTGCCGCAGGGGGCGAGCCTCGCCTCCGCCGCCGAGCAGCTGGAAGAGGCTGGCGCTATCAGCTCGGCCAGCCGCTTCCGCCTGCTCGCGCGGTTCCTTGGCAGCGACGATCCGATCCGCGCCGGGGAGTATCGTATCCCCAAGGGGCTGAGCCAGGCGGATGTGCTGAAGCTGCTGCAGGGCGGTCGCACGCTGCAGCGCTTCGTGATGGTGCCAGAGGGCTGGCCCTCGATCCTGGTGCAGGAAGCGGTGGCGAAGGCGCCGCAGATGGAGGGCACCGCGCCGCTGCCGGCCGAGGGCAGCATCCTTCCCGACAGCTACAGCTATGAACGCGACGGCGACCGCGCGGCGCTGGTCAAGCGGATGCAGATGGCGATGGACCGCTACCTCGCCGCGGCATGGAAGAAGCGCAAACCCACGACCGTCGTGAAGTCGCCGCGCGAGGCGCTCATCCTCGCCTCGATCGTCGAGAAGGAAACCGGCAAGGCTTCGGAGCGCCGCATGGTCGCGGCGGTTTACTCGAACCGTCTTCGCAACGGTATGCGGTTGCAGGCCGATCCGACCGTTATCTACCCGATTACCAAGGGAAAACCGCTTGGCCGGCGCATCCGCAAGTCGGAGTTGCAGGCGAAGAACGGGTACAACACCTATGCGTCGGCGGGGTTACCGGTCGGGCCGATCGCCAATCCGGGCAAGGCGTCGATCGATGCGGTGCTCGATCCGGCGGAGACCAAGGCGCTGTATTTCGTCGCCGACGGCACCGGTGGGCATGTGTTTGCCGAGACGCTGGCCGAGCATAACGCGAACGTGAAGAAGTGGTACGACATCCGCCGGGCGCGGGGCGAGATGTAACCTTGTATGTCCTCCCCATTCATGGGGAGGGGGACCATGCGCAGCATGGTCGAAGGGGAGTGCCGCACACGCAACGACCGCTCGCGGCAACGCCCCTCCACCAGCTTCGCTGGTCCCCCTCCCCGCGGAGCGGGGAGGATCTTATGCCTTTAGACCCGCTGCGGCATGCGCCCGCGTTTCGGTTTCGGCGTGGGTTGCGCCGACGATCCAGCTGCCGCCGACGCAGAGCACCGGATCGAACGCCAGCCATTCGGGCGCGCTGGCTTCGGTGATGCCGCCGGTCGGGCAGAACTTCGCCTGGTAGAAGGGCGCGGCGAGCGCCTTCAGCGCCTTCAGGCCGCCCGATGCTTCGGCCGGGAAGAACTTGAAATGGGTGAGGCCCAGGTCGAGGCCGCGCATGATGTCGCCGGCATTGGCGATGCCCGGCAGGAACGGCACGCGGCTGTCGATGATCGGGCGCGCAATCGTTTCGGTGAGGCCGGGCGAGACGATGAATTCCGACCCCGCGTCCATCGCCTGCTTGAACTGTTCGGCGCTGACGACGGTGCCGGCACCGACGATCGCGCCCTCGACGTTCTTCATTTCGGCAATGGCTTCGAGTGCGGCGGGGGTGCGTAGCGTCACCTCCAGCACGCGCAGGCCGCCCTTTACCAGCGCCTCCGCCATCGGGCGGGCTTGCGCCGCGTCATGGACGACGAGGACCGGGATGACCGGGCTGGTCTGCATGATGTCGGAAATGGTGACGGTCATCGTGCGTGCTCCTGCGCAAAGGCGGCGGCGGCCCCGAACAGGCCGGGCTGGGGATGGGTGATGAGTTTGACGGGGATGCCGGCCATCAGCGTCTGGAACCGGCCCTTCGACGTGAAGCGCGTACCGAAACCCGATTCGAGCAGATGGTCCTTCAACCGCAGGCCGAGGCCGCCGGCGATCACCACCGCCTTCGCTCCCTGCGCCAGCGCAAGGTCGCCGGCAACGGCCCCGAGCGTCAGGCAGAAGCGGTCGAGCGCGGCGACGGCGATACTGTCGGTGCCCTCCAGCGCGGCGGCCCAGATCGTCTTGTCGTCGCTATGGGCCAGCGAGACGCCTTCGATCTCCGCCAGCGTTTCATACCATGCGACGATCGACGGACCGGCACAGGCACGTTCGTTCGACCCGCGACCATGGGCACGGCGCAGCCGCTTGAGCAGCGCATCCTCGATCCCGTCGAGCGGTGCGAAGTCCTGATGCCCGCCTTCGGTTTCGAGGACGTGATAGCGATCGGCGGCGCGCAGCAGCTGGGCGACGCCAAGGCCGGTGCCGGGGCCGCAGATGGTGACGACGCCCCGGTCAGGCAGCGGGCCTTCGGGGCCGCAGAGATGGATGAAATCCTCGTCCGCCACCTGTGCGACGGCATGGCCGACCGCGCCGAAGTCGTTTATGATCGTCCAGGTTTCGACGCCCAACCGCTCCTGCATCAGCGGCGGGCGGATGATCCAGGGGTTGTTGGTGAACTTGATCAGCGTGTCGTTGACCGGAGAGGCGACGGCAAGGCTGGCGGCCTTGGGCAGCGGGCGGCCAAGATCGCGTTCGAAGGCGCGCCATGCCAGTTGGAGGCTGCCATGTTCGGCAACCTTCTGCGTGATCGGTTCGCCCAGATGGACGACCTGGCCGTTCTCGACCTCGGCGATCGCGAAGCGGGCGTGCGTTCCGCCGATATCTACCGCAACGACTTCCATGACCTCTCCTTATAGCCCGAAAGCGTATCCCCGCGAAGGCGGGGATCCAGAGTTATGCAGGTTCACGCCTGTAACTCTGGACCCCCGCCTGCGCGGGGGTACGTCATAATATGGTCGGCTGTTACAGCCCCGCCGCGGCCAGCATCGCCGATCCGCCGGCTTCCGCCTCGCTCGCGCCCTGCCGCATCATTGCGAAGATTTCGCGACCGGTGCCATCCGCCGCCGGCGGGACGGGTGCGTGTTCACGCGCGTCCCATTCGTCCGCCGGGACCAGTGCCTGCAGCGTGTTGGCATTGGCGTCGAGACGGATCACGTCACCGTCACGCAGCTTGCCGATCGGACCGCCGCCCAGCGCTTCGGGCGACAGGTGGATCGCGGCCGGCACCTTGCCCGACGCGCCCGACATGCGTCCATCGGTGACCAGCGCCACGCGGAAGCCGCGATTTTGCAGCACGCCCAGCGGCGGGGTCAGCTTGTGCAGTTCGGGCATGCCGTTGGCCTTAGGACCCTGATGCCGGACGACGACCACGACGTCGCGGTCGAGTTCGCCGGCCTTGAACGCCGCCTGCACCGCTGCCTGATCGCTGAACACGCGGCAGGGCGCTTCGATGACCCAGCGATCGGGATCGACCGCCGACACCTTGATACAGGCGCGGCCGATATTGCCCTGCAGGATGCGGAAGCCGCCTTCGTGCGAGAAGGGCGCGTCGATGGTACGGACGATGGTGTCGTCGCCGCTCGTCGCGGCGTGATCCTTCCAGACGAGCTGGTCGTTCTCGATCGTCGACTGGCGGCCATAGGCGGCCATGCCGTCCTTCGCGATGGTCAGGACGTCGTCATGGAGCAGTCCGCCGCGCAGCAGCTCGCGGATGACGAAGGAAGGGCCGCCGGCATCCTCGAACCCGTTCACATCGGCCGATCCGTTGGGATAGACGCGGGTGAGCAGCGGCACGACGTCGCTCAGACGGTTGAAATCGTCCCAATCGATGATGATCCCGGCCGAACGCGCGATGGCGGGCAGGTGGATCAGGTGGTTGGTCGAGCCGCCGGTCGCGAGCAGCACGATGGCGGCGTTCACGATCGCCTTCTCATCGACCACCCGCCCGATCGGACGATAATCGTCGCCGTCCCAGCCGACTTCGGCCAGACGGTGCACGGCGTAGCGGGTCAGTTCCTGACGACGCTTCGTACCCGGATTGGCGAAGGCGGCGTCGGGGACATGCAGGCCCATCGCCTCGACCATCATCTGGTTCGAATTGGCGGTGCCGTAGAAGGTGCAGGTGCCCTTGCCATGATAGGCGGCGATTTCGGCGTCGAGCAGTTCCTCGCGGCCGACTTTCCCTTCGGCATAGGCTTCGCGGACCGCTGCCTTCTGCTTGTTGGGGATGCCCGAGCGCATCGGACCGCCGGGGATCAGTACCATCGGCAGATGGCCGAAGCGCAGCGCGCCCATCAGCAGGCCGGGTACGATCTTGTCGCAGATGCCGAGCAGCGCGGCACCCTCGAACGTGCCGTGGCTGAGCGCCACCGCGGTCGACAGCGCGATGGTGTCGCGGCTGAACAGCGACAGCTCCATGCCCGGAAAACCCTGCGTCACGCCGTCGCACATCGCCGGCACGCCGCCCGCGACCTGGGCGGTCACGCCCGCTTCGCGCGCCCAGACCTTCATCTGTTCGGGGTAGCGATAATAGGGCGCGTGGGCCGACAGCATGTCGTTATAGGCGGTGACGATGCCGATGTTCATCCGGTTGGCCGGACGCATCGCATCGCGATCCTCGTCAGTGCCGGCATAGGCGTGCGCGAGGTTCGCGCAGCCCAGCATCGGGCGATCGACGCCGCTCTCACGCTCCCGATCGATCAGCGCGAGATAGGCGGCGCGCTTTTCGCGCGACGCTTCGATGATGCGGTCGGTGACGGCGGCGATTGCGGCGTTGAGGGCCATCATGCGCTCCAGTGGATATCGACGGGAAGTTCGACTTCGGCCAGCACGCGGCCGATCGGGTAGGAAGAGGACGCGCCCTGATCGATCGCGCGTTCGAGCACACCCTTCTTTTCGTCTCCGGTGATGGCAATCATCAGCGCGCGCGCCGAGGCGATCGCGGCATGGCTGAGGGTCACGCGGGCGACGGGGGCTTCGGGCGGCAGCGGGTCGGGCATGACGCCCAGCGCGCGGCGTTCCTTCGGCCCGGTCAGCGCCTCGGTCAGGTCGGGGCCGGGGAAGATCGAGGCGGTATGGCCATCGGCACCCATGCCGAGCAGGCAGAGGTCGAGCGGCCAGTGCAGGTCCTGCAACCGCGCATCCGCCGCGCGGCCGGCAGCCTTGTAATCCGCTGCCTTTTCGGCGGTCAGCGGGATGACCCGCGCGCCCTTGGGCAGGAAGATTTTGGCGAGGCCGGTAACGTTCGACAGCGCGTCGCCCATCGGCACGATGCGGTCGTCGGTGGGGACGATCGTCACCCGCTTCCAGTCCAGCTTGGCCTTGACCAGCTTGTCATAGATCGGGGCGGGGGTGCGACCGCCGGCCAGCGCGATCACTGCCGCGCCGCGTGCGTCGATCGCCGATTCGATGATGAACTGGATGTCGCCGGCCAATGCTTCGGCAAATTCGGCGGGTTCGTCATATTCCCACCATTCGATCTCGGTCATGTATCTCTTATCCTGCAAAAAACCGTTTAGTTCGAGCTTGTCGAGAACTGCTTCTCGACGGGCACATCTCGACAGGCTCGATGCTGCTCGAAGTAAACGGAGAGACTGAAAGGGGGAGCGCGTCAGCGGCTCACTCGTTCCACGTCACCCCGTCGCGTTCGGTCAGCGCGACGCTGGCATTCGGTCCCCAGCTGCCCGAGGCATAGCCCTTGGGCTTGGTGCCGTTGGCCTTCCACCCGTCGCGGATCGCGTCGACCCAGGTCCACTGCGCCTCCACTTCGTCGCGGCGGACGAACAGCGTCGGGTCGCCCTCGATCAGGTCGAGCAGGAGGCGTTCATACGCGATGCGGCGGCGGGTGCCGGCAAAGGCGGTGGTCAGCGACAGGTCGAGCGGCACTTCGCGCAGGCGCACGCCGTCGCGGTCGAGGCCGGGTTCCTTGGCCATCACCAGCAGGCGGACATATTCCTCCGGCTGGAGGCGGATGACGAGGGTGTTGGGCTGCAACTGCCCGCCGCGATCGGCGAAGATCGAATGCGGCACCGGCTTGAACTGGATCGAGATTTCCGAATGGCGGTCGGTCATCCGCTTGCCGGTGCGCAGGTAAAAGGGCACGCCCTGCCAGCGCCAGTTGTCGACATGCGCCTTTACCGCGACGAAGGTTTCGGTGTCGGATTCCTTACCCAGCTCCTCGTCATAGCCGCGAACGATCTCCCCCTTTACCGCGCCGGCGTCATACTGGCCGGTGACGGTGTGGGTGTTTACCTCTTCGGGGCCGATCATCCGCAGCGAGCGCAGGACCTTGACCTTTTCGTCGCGGATCGAGGTGCCGTCGAAGCGGGCGGGCGGCTCCATCGCGATCAGCGCGACGAGTTGCAGGACGTGGTTCTGGACCATGTCGCGCAGCGCGCCGACCTCGTCATAATAGCCCGCGCGCCCTTCTAGGCCGACGGTTTCCGCAATGGTGATCTGGACATTGTCGATGCCGCGGGCGTTCCACACCGGTTCGAACATCGCATTGCCGAAACGCAGCGCGAGAATGTTCTGGACGGTTTCCTTGCCCAGATAATGATCGATCCGGTAGGTCCGCTCCTCCGGGAAGGCGGCGGCGACGAGGTCGTTGATTTCCTGGCTGGACTTCAGGTCCTTGCCCAGCGGCTTTTCGAGGCTGATGCGGACCTTGGGGCCGGCGAGGCCGGCGCTCTTCAGGCCGGTGATGGTCGGGCCGAACAGCCAGGGCGCGGTCGACAGGAAGATGGCGAGGCCGCCGGAGATGTCGCCGAGCTTCTCGGCCAGCGCCGCGAAACCGTCGACGTTCGACGCGTCGAGCGGCTGGTAGTGCAGGCGGGCGAGGAAGCCCTCGATCGCCGTCTCGTCCTTGCGGTCGTCGGGCAGGAACTGGTCGAGCGCGTGTTTCGCGAAGTCGCGGAAACCGGCATCGTCATGTTCGTGGCGCGCAGTGCCGGTGATGGTCAGCCCGTCGGGGAGCAGGCCGTCGGCATGCAGGCCGTAGAGCGAGGGGAGGAGCATCCGCTGCGACAGATCGCCCGTCGCACCGAACAGCAGCAGCTTCGCTACCGGGTCCCTCGTCATGCCAACTCCTGCTCTTTAATCGTGGTCGTGCGCGCCTCTAGCAGCCTATTTCGCGAACGCGAAGGCGGCATAGGTATGCGGTGCGCAAGGATCGCCCGGATCGTTACGAAATTGCGTTTGCTGCTACAGCGTCAGCCCGGCGGTCTGGTCGAACCCGGCCATCAGGTTGAAATTCTGCACCGCAGCACCCGACGCGCCCTTGCCGAGATTGTCGAGCGTCGCGACGAGGCGTGCCTGGCCGGTGTCCTGGTTGCCGAACACGCGCAGCGTCAGGCGGTCGGTGCCGGCATCGGCCTCGATCGGAATCGCGCTGTCGTCGCCGGGCAGGACGCGGACGACCGGCGATTCGCGGTAGGCGTCGTGCAGCGCCTGCTCGATCGCCGACAGGCTGGGGCGGCGGTGGAAGGCGAACAGGGGGAGCGGCACTTCGACCACCATCCCGCGATAGGCGCGCGCGACCGAGGGCTGGAACAGCGGCGGATGGGCGAGGCGGGCGTGGCGCTGCATCTCTGGCACGTGCTTGTGCGCGAGCGACAGGCCGTAGCCGAGCCAGGCGGTGTCGGTCTCGCCATTTTCGAACGCGGCGATCATCGCCTTGCCGCCGCCCGAATAGCCCGACACCGCGTTGACGCTGACCGGCCAGTCGTGGGGCACGAGCCCGGCGCGGACCAGCGGGCGGATGAGCGCGAGGAAGCCGGTCGGGTAGCAGCCCGGATTGGAAACCCGCATCGCCGTCGCGATCGCGCCCGGCTGCGACGGTTCCAGTTCGGCCATGCCGTAGGTCCAGCCATCGGCAACGCGGTGCGCGGTCGACGCGTCGATGACGCGCGTCCGGTCGTTGGCGATCATCGCCACCGCTTCGCGCGCGGCGTCGTCGGGCAGGCAGAGGATGACGAAATCGGCGTCGTTCAGCGCCTCGCGCCGCGCCGTCGCGTCCTTGCGCCGCGTTTCGTCGAGCGTGATGAAGTCGATCTCGGGGCGGTCGCCCAGCCGGTCGGCAATTTCGAGGCCGGTGGTGCCGGCGGCACCGTCGATGAAGACGCGAACGGTCATGCGGGGCGCCTCCGGGCGCGGATGGGGCCGAACCGGTCGAGCGCGGCAAGGGGCTCGCAGCGCACGACGTCATCGACATGGATCACGGTTTCGCCATCGACCAGCAAGGCGACATGGTCGGCGAAGAACAACAGGTCGCCGCGCCGCAGGACGTCGCCTTCCGCCAAGGCCGTGCCGAACGTTTCGGCCTGCAGGTCGAGGAAGCGGGGCGGGGGCGAACCCGCCAGCGAGAAGGCGAGGAAGATCAGGCCGGCGGCATCGACGCCCGCGCCGGACCGTCCGCCCGCCAGGAAGGCGGTGTCGCGCAACCGGAGTGCATGGTCGACCGCATCGCCGGCGTCGTCAGAGAGCCGCTGCAATGCGTCGGCCGCGACATAGCCGCCATCGACTTCGCACCAGTCGTCATTGGCGGAGATGGCAGCGACACGGCTACCCATCGGCAGAGAAGTGGGGAGCGGACGCGCGGTCGAGGCATCGGCGTACAGGGTCGCGTCCCGTGCCACGACAATGTGCGACGCCTCGAACTCGCCGATCAGGCTGTCGCGCGACACGAAGCCGACGCTGCCGTCGATCGGCGAACGGCCCCAGCCATGGGTCGAGGTAAATTCGAGCACGTCGAACGGCTCACCGGGCAAGGCCTGGGACAGGGTAACTCCGTCAACGCTGTCGCTGATCGCAGTGATGCGGCCGATACTGCGACGCGTAGGGACAGCGTAATGGGGGGCGAAGACGCGGTCGGCGAGCCGGATGTCGGCAAGGTCGCGCCGGACCGCGTCGGTGCGGGAATCGATTGCGACCGAGCGGGTGCGCAGCGCGAAGCGGTTACGCGCTGGCGTGTCGCCGGTGATAGTCGCCGACGCCGTCGCCGCCCATGAACTGCCCGAACTCTGCAAGAAAATTTGCCCCTTCGCTGGTCTGCGCAACGAAGATGTTCCGCTTGTCGGCATCGTCGCGTTGCCGGCGGAGATAGCCGAGCGTGCCCAGCCTGTTCAAGGCGCGCGTTACGACCGGCTTGGATACGTTGAGCGCGCGGGCGAGGCCGCGGACGGTATGGGGACCGGGTTGCAGATAGACGATCATCATCAGCGCCATCTGACGATTGGTCAGGTCCGGCTCGCCCGAGCGGACATAATCGACCAGGCCGTCCATCCATTTCTTGAGGGGCATTGTTGGGAACATCGCTGGAACCTAACGTCAGAACAAAGCCGTAGGGCGGGGTCGAAAGATGAACGTCGCAATCGCGCGCTTGGTTTCCCGGTCGATACGATAATGTTACAGACGGAGCGTTGGCGCTCCATTGATCGCGGGCGCGGCCTCGCCTATGTGGCGCCCTTCGCCACCCGCACTCCTTTCTTTCGGAAATGTTCCCCGACCATGTTCACCTTCCTGCTCGTCGTTCATGCGATCATCGCCGCGCTGCTCGTGACGGTGATCCTCATGCAGAAGTCGGAAGGCGGCGGGCTGACCACCGGCGGTAGCCCGTCGGGGCTGATGTCGGCGCGCGGGGCGGCCGATTTCCTGACGCGGGCGACGGCGATCCTGGCGGGGCTGTTCATTGCGATGAGCATCGCGCTGGCGGTGATCGCCGCGAATCGGGGCGGTGGCTCGATCGACACCTCGCTCGCCCGGCCGACGACTCCGCCGCCGGCGGTGAACGGCCCGGCCAATCCGGCGGCCGATCCGGTCGGCAACCTGACCGGCGCACCCGTGGCCGACAACGGCGCCGTCCCGCTGGCGCGCTAAAAAACCCTTTCCATCAACCGGTCCGTCGTATTTCGCGGGCGTGGGGGCAACCTCGCGCTTGGCGGCGATGGCGTTCGACGCTAGGCGATATCTCCCATGGCGCGGTATATCTTCATCACCGGCGGCGTGGTCTCGTCGCTCGGCAAGGGCCTCATGGCGGCCTCTCTCGCAGCTCTCTTGCAGGCGCGCGGCTACAAGGTCCGCATCCGCAAGTTCGATCCTTATCTGAACGTCGATCCGGGCACGATGTCGCCCTACCAGCATGGCGAAGTCTATGTGACTGACGACGGGGCGGAAACCGACCTCGACCTGGGTCACTATGAACGCTTCACCGGCGTCGCGGCGCACCAGTCGGACAATGTGACCTCCGGGCGCATCTACCAGACGATCATCCAGCGCGAACGGCGTGGCGATTATCTGGGCGCGACGGTGCAGGTGGTTCCGCACGTCACGGATGCGATCAAGGCGTTCGCGCAGGCGGATACGGTCGATGACGACGGGCAGGATCTCGACTTCGTGCTGTGCGAGATCGGCGGCACGGTCGGCGATATCGAATCGCTGCCGTTCATCGAGGCGATTCGCCAGTTGAAGAACGAACTCGGCCGGGGCCGGTCGATCAGCATCCACGTGACCCTCGTGCCCTATATCGCGGCAGCGGGCGAACTTAAGACCAAGCCGACCCAGCATTCGGTGCGCGAACTGGCGGCACTGGGCGTGCAGCCTGACGTGCTGGTCTGCCGCTGCGAAAAGCCGCTGCCGGCGAGCGAGCGGGCGAAGATCGCGCTGTTCTGCAACGTGCCGGCCGGTGCGGTCATTCCCGCGCTCGACGCGCCGAGCATCTATGCGGTGCCCGAGCAGTATCATGCCGAAGGACTGGACGCCGAAGTGCTGCGTGCCTTCGGCATCGAGCCGGAGGGCAATCCCGACCTGTCGCGCTGGTCCGATATCATGGACCGGTTGCAGAACCCGGAAGGCGAAGTCACGATCGGCGTGGTCGGCAAATATGTCGGGCTGCAGGATGCGTACAAGTCGCTGAACGAAGCGCTGGTCCATGGCGGCATCGCCAACCGGGTGAAGGTCAAGATCCGCTGGATCGATGCGGAGCTGTTCGAGGGCGATCACGACATGGTCGCCGCCGAGCTGGAGCCGTGTCACGCGATCCTGGTCCCCGGCGCGTTCGGCGAGCGCGGTGCCGAGGGCAAGATCGCCAGCGTCCGCTTCGCGCGCGAGCGCAAGGTGCCCTATTTCGGCATCTGCTTCGGGATGCAGATGGCGTGCATCGAGGGCGTGCGCTCGACCGGCGGCATCGCCAATGCGTCGTCGACCGAGTTCGGCCCGACCGAGCAGCCGGTGGTCGGCATGATCACCGAATGGATGTCGCCCGAGGGTATCCAGAAGCGCGAATCGGACGGCGATCTGGGCGGCACGATGCGGCTGGGCGCCTATGAGGCGACGCTGGCCGGCAATTCGGTGGTCGCATCGATTTATGGCGGGACCACGATCAGCGAGCGGCATCGCCATCGTTACGAGGTGAACACGGCGTACCGCGACATGCTCGAATCGGGTGGGCTGGTATTTTCGGGCATGTCGCCCGACGGGATGCTGCCGGAAATCGTCGAGCGGCCGGACCATCCGTGGTTCGTCGGCGTGCAGTTCCACCCGGAATTGAAGTCCAAGCCGTTCGATCCGCACCCGTTATTCGCGAGCTTTATTGCGGCGGCAGTGAAGCAGTCGCGGTTGGTTTGAGCTGAACCGGTAGTCCCACCCATAGCGTCACCCCGGGCCTGGCCCGGGGTCCCGCTGTTCTTCTTCGGACGGCAAAGAAGAAGCGGGACCCCGGATTAAGTCCGGGGTGACGTCGTGGTGCATGGGAATGTTACCCGGAAATACGAACGGGTGCCCGAACCAGATAGGTCCGGGCGCCCGCCCACGGCGCGCAAGGGAGCAACGCGCCGTAGCGTTCAGGCGGCGTTCGCCGAATCGTCGCCCTTGGCCGCATCGTTGGCAATGACCGGGTGGGCGGTCGCCTCGCCGATCACCACGCGGCGCGGTTTCATCGCGTCGGGTACTTCGCGACGCAGTTCGATGGTCAGCAGGCCATCGGCCAGGTCGGCGCTTTCCACGACGATGAAATCGGCCAGTTCGAAGCGGCGTTCGAAGCTGCGATTGGCGATGCCTAGATGCAGCACCGCGCTCTTCTGCGCATCGGTCTGATCCGCCTTGCGGCCGGAGACGACGAGCAGATTCTGCTGGGCGGTGATGTCCACCTCGTCCCGCTTGAAGCCCGCGACCGCCAGCGTGATGCGGTAGCGATCCTCGGCGACGCGTTCGAGATTGAACGGCGGGTAATTCTCGCCCGTGTTGGCGCGGGTGTTGTTTTCCAGCAGGTCGAACAACCGGTCGAAGCCGATGGTCGAGCGGCGATAGGGGGTGAAATCGAAGGTACGCATGTCAAATCCTCCATGGCGAAGCGAATTGATCGAAGGCGGCATCCAAGGTTGCGATGCCGGTTCGTGAACGGCCCCGGAGGCACCGTTCGTGAACCGATATGGTTCGTGGACGAGCGGCTTCAAGAGGGCCGGTTGCGGAATTTCGAAGGTAGCGAAGGTTACACGAAACGGGGTTTCGGATGCCGCGCGCGGGGAGGGGGAATGTTGGCGGCGAAGGTGACGAACGGCGCATAAGTTGACACCGGCGGGGGCGCGAAGGCCCCGAACGGCAAACGGCCGGACTGTTTCCAGCCCGGCCGCCTGCGTGACGATCGCTCGTCAGCCCCCTTGGTTGCCACCGCTTCTACGCCCCTTCCCCCCTTCCAGGGCGGAGCCGGTTGGCCTCCCCGAACCGTGGCCTGTATTGCCTGCGCTTCGTGGGGACGTCGTAGGATGCCCGCGTTCGTCTGTCACCGGGGTAGCGGCACGTTTGCTACGGTTTTGCTAACCATGTGTCGATTCCGCAACAGCATGGATTGCGGATGCGGCATCGCCTACCTACAGCGCCAACTTCGGCTCGCCTGTCAGGATATCGACCGCCCCTATGCTGCTATCGCGTTACGAGCGGATGATCGCCCGCCGCTATCTGCTCCCCGGTCGGGGGGAGGCGTTCATCGCGCTGGTCGCCTCGATCAGCCTGGTCGCCGTCATGCTGGGCGTCGCCGCGCTCGTGATCGTGATGAGCGTGATGAACGGCTTTCGCGCCGAGCTGTTCGACAAGATCGTCGGGCTGAACGGCCATGCGCTGATCCAGGGGTATAACAACCAGCTGCCCGACTGGCGGACCATCGCGGCGGAGGCGCGGCGGACGCCGGGCGTGACGAGCGCGACGCCGCTGATCGAACAGCCGCTGTTCGCGACCTATAACGGCCGGTCCGAATTCATCCTGATGCGCGGCATGCGGATCGAGGATATTCGCGACAACCCGACGATCCGCGACAATGTGAAGCTGGGGTCGCTGCGGTCGATCACCCCGGGCAGCGGCAATGTGGTGATCGGCAGCCGGCTGGCACAGGCGCTGGGCGTCACCGTTGGCAGCGAGCTGACGATCATCAGCCCGCAGGGGCCGACCACCCCGTTCGGCACGATGATCCGGCAGGTGCCGTACCGCATCGCCGCAATCATCGAGGTCGGGGTGTACGACCTCGACAAGGCCTATGTCATCATGCCGATCGAGGATGCACAGACGCTGCTGCTGAGCGGCGACACGGTCGGGTCGATCGAGCTGGAGACGACCGATCCCGACAAGGTGGAGCAGATCGTCGCCCCGCTGGCGCGCAAGTTCGTGGCGAGCGCGCAGATCGTCGACTGGCGGCAGCTCAACGGCGAGCTGTTCCAGGCGCTGGCGGTCGACCGGATCGTGACGTTCACCGTGCTGTCGATCCTGATCCTGATCGCGGTGTTCAACATCCTGTCGTCGCTGATCATGCTGGTGCGCGCCAAGACGCGCGACATCGCGATCCTGCGCACGATGGGGGCGACCCGCGGCGGTTTGCTGCGCATCTTCATGACGGTCGGCACCACCATCGGCGCGCTGGGCGTGGGGGCGGGGCTGATCCTCGGTTTCGTGTTCCTGGCGTTCCGGCAGCAGATCGTCGGCGGGATCGGCGCGCTGACGGGCATCGACATCTGGGACCCGACGATGCGCTACCTGACCGAATTGCCGTCGAAGGTCGATCCGGTCGAGATCGTCACCATCGCGCTGGTCGCGTTGCTCTTTTCGTTCCTCGCCACGCTGTATCCGGCGTTCAAGGCGGCCAATACCGATCCCGTACAGGTGCTGCGTTATGACTGAGCCGGTTCTAGAAACCCGCAACCTGCGCCGCAGCTTTACCCAGGGCGATGCGACGATCGACGTGCTGCGCGGGGTCGAGCTGACCGTCGCGCCGGGTGAGATCGTCGCGCTGCTGGGGCCGTCGGGGTCGGGCAAGTCGACGCTGTTGCAGGCGGTCGGCCTGCTGGAAGGCGGGTTCGAGGGCGAGATTCTGGTCTGCGGCGAACAGGTCGCGAAGGCGGGGGCCAACCGGCGGACCGAGGTGCGGCGCGACCGGATGGGCTTCATCTATCAGTTCCACCATCTGCTGCCCGATTTCAACGCGCTGGAGAATGTCGTGCTGCCGCAGCTGGTGCGTGGCGCCGAGCGGGGCGAGGCGGATGCGCGGGCGACCGAATTGCTCACCGCGCTGGGCCTGTCGAAGCGGCTGCACCATCGGCCGAGCCAGTTGTCGGGCGGCGAGCAACAGCGGGTCGCGGTGGCGCGCGCGCTGTCCAACCGGCCGGCGCTGGTGCTGGCGGACGAGCCGACCGGCAATCTGGACGAGGCGACCGCCGATGTGGTGTTCGCCGAGTTCCTGCGGCTGGTGCGGGGGCAAGGGTCGGCGGCTTTGGTCGCGACGCATAACGAACGGCTTGCCGCGCGGATGGACCGGGTGGTGCGGCTGCACGACGGGGTGCTGCGATGAGCGACCTGTACGGCCTGCCGGTGCGGACCGCCGATGGGGCGGACACGACGCTGGCGGACTATCGCGGGCAGGTGTTGTTGATCGTCAACGTCGCGTCGAAATGCGGGTTCACGCCGCAATATGTCGGGCTGGAGGCGCTGCATCGCCAATTCGGTCCGCAGGGCTTTGCGGTGCTGGGGTTTCCCTGCAACCAGTTCGGCGGGCAGGAGCCGGGCGATGCGGCGGAGATCGCTTCGTTTTGCTCGCTGACCTATGATGTCAGCTTTCCGGTGTTCGCGAAGGTCGATGTGAACGGGGCCGATGCGGCGCCGCTGTTCCGGGCGCTCAAGAAGGCGGCGCCGGGCGTGCTGGGCAGCGAGGCGGTGAAGTGGAACTTCACCAAGTTTCTGGTCGGGCGGGATGGAAGCGTTACGCGGTTCGCGCCGACGACGAAGCCGGAGGAACTGGAAGGGGCGGTTGTCGCGGCGTTGGGGTAGGCTTGCCGTTTCGGTACTCCCGCGCAGGCGGGAGTCCAGGGTTCCAGACGCTAACGCTCGTTACTTGGCCCTGGACCCCCGCCTGCGCGGGGGTACGGTGTGTAGGGGCGGCTTATCGTTACGCCGCCTGGTCGCGCCGGTCGGATAGCGCGCCGAGGATCGCGACGATGCCGCCGAACAGGAAGCTGGCGTCGAGGATATAGCAGGGCAGGGTCAGTGCCGACCATGGCACCGTCGTGTAGAGCGGGATCGCCAGCACGATGTTCGGGGCGGTCGTCGCGACGTTGGGATAGGCTCGCTCGCTGACCCGTGGTCGAAGAGGACTTGCGTCGCCCAATCCCCTAACGGCCAGCGTACCTCGGCGGCGGCCGGGGTCCAGTTGGGAAGGCTTTGCCGTACGGTACTGGCGTTTCCCAACTGGGCCCCGGCCTTCGCCGGGGTGCGGATTGGGGACTTCCCTAGTGGTTTCGCCGTGCATCCCGGTGCCGCCTGTTCCTACCGTTGCAGGAGAGGAAGCGGGACCCCGGGTCGGGCCCGGGGTGACGTGTGAGTGAGGGGACGTCCCCAGCTCGACAGGTTCGCCCCCGGGTTCGCCGAGGGTGACGGGTGGGCGAGGGGGCGTCGTTATGCCTCGCGCCGGTCGGAGAGCGCGCCGAGGATTGCGACGATGCCGCCGAACAGGAAGCTGGCGCCGAGGATATAGCCGGGCAGGGTCAATGCCGACCAAGGCACGGTCGTGTAGAGCAGGATCGCCAGCACGATATTGAGCGCGCCGAGCAGCAGCATCGGTACGCGCAAACGCCTGAAGCGGAAGCCGATCACCAGCTCCATGACGCCGCGGGCGCCGAGCCAGATGATCATCATCAGCGTCAGCGACAGCGCGCCGCCGACCGGCAGGACGATCATATAGCCGCCGGCAAGGACCGACAGCAGCCCGAAGAACAGCGCATAGCCCCGCCCGCTGCGGTTGCGGAAGGCGGCGATCAGCGAGGCGATGCCGCCGACGAGGAAGAAGAAGCCGACCACGATCGTCGCCGCCAGCGTCGCCGGGAAGGGCGCGGCGAAGGCAAGGATGCCGATCAGTACCGATACGACACCATAGGCGAGCGTCCAGCCCCATCCGGGGGCAGCTTTGCGGGGTTCGCGGGCGAAATCGGTCATCATGCTCCTCCTGTATACCATCGGAACGGGTATGGTTCGTCGCGGTTCCGGGCGAGGCGCTCTGGTCGAATCAGGCCCGGATGGTTACGTCCGTCGGATGGCGCATTCCGGGTTCGTACCGCTTCGTATCTTTTCCTCCTTCACCATGCTTGAAGGGGCGATCGATCCCAAGGCGATCGCGAAACAGGCACGCAAGCTGGGCTTTCCCGCCGCCGGGCTGACCGATCGCAACGGGCTGTACGCAGCCATGGCGTTTTCGGATGCGTGCAAGGATCAGGGCGTGCAGCCGGTGGTCGGCACACTGCTGGCGGTTGCGCGGCCGGGCGGGGTCGAGGGCGTCGAGCCGGAGATCGACTGGTTGCCGCTGTTCGCGCAGGACCGCCAAGGCTACGACAATCTGTGTGCGCTGGTGTCGATGGCGCATCTCGACCGGCCGGTCGAGATTCCGGCGCATGTGCCGATCGATGCGCTGATCGGGCGCAGCGACGGGCTGGTCGCGCTGACCGGGGCGGGCGACGGGGCGCTGGCGCGGCTGTTCGCTGCCGGGCGCGAGGACGAAGCCCTGGCCTATACCGACCGGTTGCAGGCGCTGTTCGGCGACCGGCTCTATGTCGAACTGGCGCGGCGGGGCGAGGGCGTCGAGCAGCGGGCGGAGCCGTTCCTCCTCGACCTCGCCTATGCCCGCGACCTGCCGCTGGTCGCGACCAATCCGTGCTGCTTTGCCGAGGCGGATTTCCACGATGCGCATGACGCGATGCTGTGCATTGCCTCCTCAAGCTATGTCGCGAGCGAGGATCGCCAGCGGTCGTCGCCCGAGGCGTGGCTGAAGCCGGCGCCGGTGATGCAGGCAATGTTCGCCGACCTGCCCGAGGCGCTGGCCAACACGCTGGTCGTGGCGCAGCGTTGCGCGGTGGCGGCGCCCAAGCGCAAGCCGATCCTGCCGAGCCTGGCCGGCGATCGCGAGGGCGAGGCGTTGAAGCTGCGCGTCGATTCGCGTGCCGGGCTGGTCGACCGGCTGCGCAAGATCGTCGCGCTGGAAGAGGGCATGGTGACCGCCGAGGTCGCGGTCGCGGCACCCGCACCATGGGAGGATGCGCCGACGCCGGCGGCGACCGGCGAGGTGTCGGAATTGTCCGAGGACGAGCTGGTCGCGCGCTTCCCCGACTATTTCAGCCGGCTCGATTTCGAACTCGACGTCATCTGTCAGATGGGGTTTCCGGGCTACTTCCTGATCGTTGCCGACTTCATCAAATGGGCGAAGGACCATGATATTCCGGTGGGGCCGGGCCGTGGTTCGGGCGCAGGTTCGGCGGTCGCCTGGGCGCTGACCATCACCGATCTCGACCCGATCAAGCTGGGGCTGCTGTTCGAACGCTTCCTGAACCCGGAACGCGTGTCGATGCCCGACTTCGACATCGACTTCTGCGAAACCCGGCGGGGCGAGGTCATCCGCTACGTCCAGCAGAAATATGGCCGCGATCAGGTGGCGCAGATCATCACCTTCGGGAAGCTGAAGGCGCGCGCGGTGCTGAAGGATACCGGCCGCGTGCTGCAGATGAGCTATGGCCAGGTCGATCGCCTCGCCAAGCTGGTGCCGAACCATCCGACCGATCCGTGGACGCTGGACCGGGCGATCAACGGCGTATCCGAGCTGAACCAGCAGTACGAGCGGGAGGAGGATGTGCGCCGCCTGCTCGACCTCGCCATGAAGCTGGAGGGGTTGCCGCGGCACAGCTCGACCCACGCGGCGGGCGTGGTGATCGGCGACCGGCCGCTTAGCGAACTGGTGCCGCTGTACCGCGATCCGCGGTCCGACATGCCGGTGACGCAGTTCGACATGAAATATGTCGAGGGCGCGGGCCTCGTGAAGTTCGACTTTCTGGGCCTCAAGACGCTGTCGGTGCTGAAGTTCGCGGTCGAATTGCTGGCGCGGCGGGGGGTCGTGGTCGATCTCGACAGTCTGCTCTGGGACGATCCGGCGACCTACGAACTGCTCAAGCGCGGCGACACGGTCGGGGTGTTCCAGCTGGAATCGGAAGGGATGCGGCGGACGCTGACCGCGGTGCGGCCGACCAATTTCGGCGACATCATCGCGCTGGTGTCGCTGTACCGGCCGGGGCCGATGGACAACATCCCCTCGTTCGGCGCGCGCAAGGCCGGACGGGAAGAGATCATCTATCCCCACGACCTGCTCGAACCGATCCTGAAGGAGACCTACGGGATCTTCGTCTATCAGGAACAGGTGATGCAGGCCGCGCAGATCCTGGCGGGCTATTCGCTGGGCGGCGCGGACATGCTGCGGCGCGCGATGGGCAAGAAGGTCAAGGCGGAGATGGACGCGCAGCGATCCATCTTCGTGAAGGGCTGTGCCGAGGTGAACGGGATTCCGGAGGCGAAGGCCAACGAGCTGTTCGACTTGATCGACAAGTTCGCAGGATACGGGTTCAACAAGAGCCACGCGGCGGCCTATGCGCTGCTGGCGTATCAGACGGCGTGGCTGAAGGCGCATCATCCGCATGAGTTCTTCGCGGCGTCGATGGCGTTCGATTATGCGCAGACCGACAAGCTGGCGATCTTCGTCGATGACATGAAGCGGTTGCGCATCGACTGCCTGCCGCCCTGCATCAATTCGAGCGATGCGACTTTCGGGGTCGAGGAGACGCCGGAAGGTGGCCTTGCGGTGCGCTATGCGTTGTCGGCGCTGAAGGGCGTCGGCGAGCGGGCGATGGAACTGATGGTCGAGGAGCGGGCGGCGAAGGGGCCGTACAAGTCGCTCGACGATTTCGCGGGGCGGGTCGATCCCAAGCTGCTCAACAAGCGGCAGATCGAGACGCTGGCGGCGGCGGGCGCGTTCGAATGCGTCGAGGGCGACCGGGCGGGCGTGCACGCGCTGGCCGATACGCTGATGGCGACCGCGCAGCGGACCGAGGCGAACCGGTCGAGCGGGCAGGGCGGGTTGTTCGGGGAAGCGAGCGGTGCCGTCGAGACCGCGATGCGCGTGCCCGACGTCCATTGGTCGCTCACGCAAGCGATCGCGGCGGAGAAGGATGCGTTCGGATTCTATTTCTCGGCCCATCCGCTCGACCGTTACGCGCATCTCGCCAGTGCGCATGGCGCGCGCAAGATAGCCGATCTGGCCGATACCCATGTGCCCGAAGGCGGCCGAGTCGGCGCGACGGTGGCGGCGCTGGTCGAGGATGCGCGCTGGCGGACCTCGGCACGTGGCAAGCGGTACATGATGGCGACGCTGTCCGATGCGACCGGGCAGGTGCCGGTGACGTGTTTCGACGAGGGGCCGGCGAACGATCTGGAGGCGGCGGGCAAGGTCGGCGGGTGCGGGCTGTTCACGCTGGAACTCGACCGGCGGGCGGGTGACGAGAGTGCGCGGGCGACGGTCAAGTCGTTGAAGCCGTTCGACGTTATCGCCCGCGACGTGCGGCTGCGGCTTGACCTCACCATCGACGATCCCGCCGCCTATCCGGCGCTGGCCGGGCTGGTCCAGCATGAGCGGGGAGCACGCGGCGAGATCTGGGTTTCGGTGCCGGCTACGCCAGGAATCGAAGCCCGGGTATGCCTGGGCCGCGATTTCCGGATCGATGGCGAGCTTGCCGAACGGGTCGGCAGGCTGCAAGGTGTCACCCAGGCGGCGTTCGATACGGTGAAGGCACCGCTCGCCGCCGTGGGATAGGGGCGTGACAGCCCCGTTCGCGAAGGAGAGTGCGCGTGCTGGGCGGAATGCAGGATTTCGAACTTCGAGTACCCCGACTGCTCGACCATGCCGAGCGTGAGCATGGGGGTCGCGAGATCGTCACCCGCTGGGCGAACGGAACCGAGACGCGGACCAACTGGGCCGGTATCGCGCGGGATGCGCGGCGGCTGGCGCAAGCGCTGGAGCGGCTGGGTATCCGGCGCGGCGACCGCGTGGCGACGATGGCGATGAACCACGCCCATCACCTGATCGCGTGGTACGGCGTGATCGGCATGGGCGGGATCATCCATACCATCAATCCGCGGCTGTTCGACGACCAGCTGGCCTATATCGCCGACCATGCCGGTGATCGGGTGCTGTTCTACGATGCGGTGTTCGCGCCGATCATCGAGCGGATGAAGCCCCGCCTGTCGGGTATCGAGCATTTCATCGTGATGGACGGCGACGGGCCGGACAGCTTTGCCGCGCTGATCGCGCCTGAAACCGGCGACTATGCCTGGGTCGAGGGGGACGAACGCGAGCATTGCATGATCTGCTATACCAGCGGCACGACCGGCGATCCGAAGGGCGTGATCTATTCGCACCGGTCGAACGTGCTGCACGCGATCGCCGAGCTGCAACCCGACGAGTTCGACCTGTCGCAGCGCGCCGTCTGCCTGCCGGTGGTGCCGATGTTCCATGCGGTCGGCTGGGGCCTGCCCTTTGCGGCGCCGGCGGTGGGGGCGAAGATCGTGTTCTCGGCGGTCAACGATCCCGCCGTGCTGTGCGACCTGATGAACCGGGAGCGGGTGACGCATTCGGCAGGCGTGCCGACCGTCTGGTTCGCGATGTTCCAATATATGGACGCGACGGGGCAGGCGCCCGAGCATCTGAAGGTCGTGACGATCGGCGGGTCGGCCGCGCCGCGCGCGATGATCGAGCGGATCATGCGGATGGGCGTGCGGGTCAATCACGCATGGGGCATGACCGAGACATCGCCGATCGGGACGATGGGTGCGCCGGGGTCGGACTGGGACGATCTGAGCTTCGACCAGCGGGTCGATCAGGTGTGCCGACAGGGCAAGGTCCCGTTCGGCGTCGAGCTGCGCACCGTCGACGAGGAGGGCAACGTCCTGCCGCGCGACGGGCAGACGTCGGGCCAGTTGCAGGTGCGGGGCCCCTGGGTCATCAAACGCTATTTCCGCGACGAGGCGGGCGACGCGCTGACGCCGGATGGCTGGTTCGACACCGGTGACGTGGCGATGCTGCACCCCGACGGCACGATGCAGATTACCGACCGGGCGAAGGACGTCATCAAATCGGGCGGCGAATGGATCAGTTCGGTCGATCTGGAGAATGCAGCGGTCGGCTGTCCGGGTGTTGCCGAGGCGGCGGCGATCGGCGTGCCGCATCCGCGCTGGGACGAACGGCCGGTGCTGCTGGTGGTGAAACGGCCAGATGCGGAGGTGACGGTCGAAGCGGTGATGGCCCATCTGGCGACCAAGGTCGCGAAATGGTGGCTGCCCGACCGGGTGATCTTCGTCGACGCGCTGCCGCACAGCGCCACGGGGAAGCTGAAGAAGGCCGCGCTGCGCGGGGAATATCGCGGGGTGCTGGCGTGATCGCTACACGACCGGGTCGGTGAACAGCCCGGTCATCACCGTCGAGGCATAGAAGCCGACCGCGCGGTCGCGCGGCATGGTCGCCGCCCAGCCGCGCAGGTCGAAGGCGGCGTTCTGCAACGCCATCAGCGCCTGTGCGGCGATCAGCGGGTCGACCGCACGGACCGATCCTTCGGTGATGCCGTCGCTGATCGTGCCGGCAAAGCGGCGGGCGATCCGGTTGGAGCGGTCGACCATCGCCTGCCGCACGCCGACGGGAAGGCCGGCGAGCGCGGTGGTGCGCAGCAGCGGCCCCTGTTCGGTGAACTGCGCGTCGACCAGCGTCGCCAGCGTGCTGGACAGGCGTTGCCAGTGGCTGCCGCCGTCACGGTCGGCGGCGCGCTGCGCGGCGGAAATGGTGTCGAAGCTGCGCTGGTAACAGGCGGCGACCAGATCGTCCTTGGCATCGAGGTGATGGTAGAACGACCCCTTGGTCACGTTCAGTTCGGACGCGATCCGCTGCACCGAGGCGCCGCGATAGCCGAGTTCGTTGATGAGCCGGGTGGCGGCACGCAGAAAGGCGTCGCGCGCCGGCTCCGCATCCGCCTGTTCCAGCACCAGCGGTTCGGGGTCCCAGCGCTGGCCGGGGCCGGCAAGGCCGTGGGTGAACACGTCCATCAACCGCGCCTCCACCCGGTCATATTGGTCGGGTTCGTAACGGTCGATCCAGACGGTCAGCCAGAAGCAGTTTTCGAGCAGCATGTGCGCGCGGGCACCCTGCACATCCTTGGCGATGCGGTCGCGTGGTTCCCCCCACAACGTGCGTGCCTTGCGGAAGACGTCGCGCCAGCGCGCCAGCAGCCGGGCCTTGAACGGATCCTCCATCGCGCGCAGGTCGGACAGCATCGCGACGGGACGTTCCTCGTCCGCCTCGATCCGGCGCTGGCGGTCGAAATGGATCGACAGGAATTCGGCGACGCGCGCCTGTGGCGTCGGCTGGCGCAGCGATTCGTCGAGCGCCGCGTGCAGCCAGTCGAGCGTGTGGTCGAAGGCGGCGGCGGCGAGGTCCTCCTTGCGCTTGAAGTAATAGGTGACGCTGGTGGTGTTCAGCCCAACGCGGCGCGCGACATCGGCAAAGGTCATGCCCTTGGCACTCGCTTCGTTGATCGCCTCGGCTGCTGCGGCAAGGATGGCGTCGCGCTTGGCGCGGTAGCGTTTGGTGGCCCCGTCGGTCGTCGTCATGGTCCCATCTCTAGCAGATCGGGTGTGGACCCCAAGCCCCATTATCGCACCATACCGCGACGTCATCTGCGCTTTACCGAATATCCGGTATGGCGTAGACCGGGCAAAACAGTTGCAATGGGAGACGGATGTTGGACTTTCGGTTCAGTGCGCGCGAAACCGAATATCGCGACCGCGTGGCGGCGTTCATCGCCGAGCATGTCGCCCCGGCCGACCATGCATATCATGCCGAGGTCGCGCGCGGCGATCGCTGGGCACCGGTCGCGATGCTGGAGCCGCTGAAGGAAAAGGCGAAGGCCGCCGGACTGTGGAACCTGTTCATGCCGCCGCATTCGGGCGCGCCGATGGTCGATGAGAGCTTTGCGTTCGAAGGGACGCAATTGTCCAACGTCGAATATGCGCTGTGCGCCGAGGAGATGGGCAAATGGCATTGGGCGAGCGAGGTGTTCAACTGTTCCGCGCCCGACACCGGCAATATGGAGGTGCTGCACCGCTATGGCACGCGCGAGCAGAAGGAAGCGTGGCTCAAGCCGCTGATGGAAGGCACGATCCGCTCCGCCTTCCTGATGACCGAGCCGGCGGTGGCGTCTTCGGATGCGACCAATATCGAGACGCGGATCGTGCGCGATGGCGATGATTATGTGATCGACGGGCGCAAATGGTGGTCGTCGGGCACCGGCGATCCGCGCTGCAAGGTGGCGATCGTAATGGGCAAGACCGATCCGGATGCGCGGCGGCACCAGCAGCAGAGCATGATCCTGGTGCCCATGGACACGCCGGGGGTACGGATCGAGCGGATGCTGCCGGTCTATGGGTACGACCATGCCCCGCACGGCCATGGCGAGGTGGTGCTGGAGCAGGTGCGGGTGCCGGCTGCGAACCTGTTGCTGGGCGAGGGGCGCGGGTTCGAGATCGCGCAGGGGCGGCTGGGGCCGGGGCGCATTCATCATTGCATGCGGACCATCGGCGTGGCGGAGATGGCGCTGGCGGCGATGGCGAAGCGGCTGCAATCGCGCGTGGCGTTCGGCAAGGCTATCGCCGAGCATTCGGTGTGGGAACAGCGGGTCGCGCGCGCGCGGATCGATATCGAGATGACGCGGCTTCTGTGCCTGAAGGCGGCCGACATGATGGACCGTGCGGGTAACAAGGCGGCGCAGGGCGAGATCGCGATGATCAAGGTGCAGGCGCCGACCATGGCGCTACAAATTCTCGACGATGCGATCCAGGCCCATGGCGGGGGCGGGGTGTCGGAGGATTTTCCGCTCGCCGCCGCATGGGCCGGGGTGCGCACGCTGCGCTTTGCCGACGGGCCGGACGAGGTCCACAACCGCGCCATCGCCCGTGCCGAGTTCGCGAAGGTGGCCGATGAACGCTGACCTCGATCTCGCGCGGCTGGGGCCGTGGCTGGCGGCGACGGTGGGCGAGGGGCCGGTCGAGGTTACGCGCTATCCGGGCGGGCAGAGCAATCCGACCTACCGGGTCGAGATGGCAGCGGGGTCGTTCGTCTTGCGGCGGAAGCCGTTCGGACCGCTGTTGCCCAGTGCCCATGCTGTCGAGCGGGAATATGCGCTGATCGCGGCGCTGCATCCGACCGGCTTTCCGGTGCCGCGGCCGATCGCGCTGTGCGAGGATACGGAGGTGATCGGTGCGCCCTTCTACCTGATGGAGCGGGTGGCCGGGCGGACGATCTGGGACGGGTCGATGCCGGACATGACCCCGGTCGAGCGGCGGGGGCATTATGAGGCGATGATCGATGCGCTGGCCGCGTTGCATGCGATCGATCCGGTGGCGGTGGGCCTGGGCGATTATGGCAAGCCGGGCAATTATTTCGAGCGGCAGGTGGCGCGTTGGACCCGGCAATATCGTGCGAGCCAGACCGACGACCTGCCCGATGTCGAACGGCTGATCGACTGGCTGCCGCGCACCGTACCGGCGCAGGAGCGGGTGTCGATCGTTCATGGCGATTACCGGATCGACAATCTGATCTTTGCCGAAGCCGAACCGCGCGTCGCGGCGGTGCTCGACTGGGAATTGTCGACGCTGGGCGATCCGATGGCCGATTTCACCTATCTGCTGATGAACTGGGGCACCGAGCCGGATGGGCGGTCGGGGATCAAGGGGCTGGCGGGCGGCGACAGCGGCATTCCGACGATGGACGAGGTGGTGGCGCGCTACTGCACCGCGACCGGGCGGCGCGACGTGCCGCAGCTGGAATGGTATTTCGCCTATAACCTGTTCCGCCTGACCGGCATCGTGCAGGGCATCAAGCAGCGGCTGCGCGACGGCAATGCCGCGAGCGCGCAGGCGGCGGCGATGGCGGCCAAGGTGCCGATGCTGGCGGCAATGGCATGGGATTTCGCGAAGAAGGCGGGGGCGTGATGCGCTTTGCGGGCAAGTCGGTGCTGGTCACCGGGGCGGGATCCGGCATCGGGCGTGCGACCGCGCTGGCCTTTGCCCGCGAAGGGGCGGGCGTGGTGTGTGCCGATGTGGCGCAGGGCGACGTGACGGCGGCGATGATCGAGGACATGGGCGGCCGGGCGGTCGCGTGCGCGATGGATGCCGGGGAGGACGCGGATGTCGCGCGGGCGATCGCACTGGCGGTCGACACGTTCGGCGAGATCGACGTGGTGCATGCCAATGCCGGCATATCGGGCGGGATCGCCGGGCTGTTCGACACGACCGCCGAGGACTGGTCGGAAATCCTGCGGGTCAATCTGATCGGCCCGTTCCTGGCGATCCGCCATGCCGCGCCGATCATGGCGGCGGCCGGCGGCGGGGCGATCGTGTGCACCGCCAGCGTTGCCGGGCTGCGATCGGGCGCGGGTGGCGCGGCCTATTCGGCGTCGAAGGCGGGCGTCATCAACCTGGTGCAGACCGCCGCGCAGCAGCTGTCCGGATCGGGCGTGCGGGTCAATGCCGTATGCCCCGGCTTGGTCGAGACCGGCATGACCGCGATGGTGTACGACCATGCGCGGCAGTCGGGCAAGGAAGCACGGATCGGGCGGCTGAACCCGCTGCGGCGCGGTGGCGAGCCGGAGGAGGTGGCGGCAGTCGTGCTGTTCCTGAGCTCGGCCGAGGCGAGCTATGTCAACGGGCAGGCGCTGGCGGTCGATGGCGGGCTGTCGTCGAGCCATCCGGTCACCCGGCAGGACTATGGGCGTACCGCCATCTGACGGGGCGGAACGAATCGGATTGCCGCCCTTTGTCGTTCAAAGACAAAGGAGTTTGCCGATGACCGCCCTGCTGAAACCGCCGATCCGCTATTCGGCAAGCCTGGAGCAGCCGCAGCCAGACGAAGCGGAGGCGGTCGCGGATATGGAGCGGTCGTTCGACACGATCCTGGAGACGACCTCGAAGGATTATGGCAAGGCGGTTCGCGCGGTCCATGCCAAGGGGCATGGCATCCTGAAGGGTGAGCTGACCATCCATGACGACCTGCCGCCGGAACTGGCGCAGGGGCTGTTCGCGACGCCGGGCGTGCATCCGGTGATCCTGCGATTCTCGACCAATCCGGGCGACATCATCGACGATGCGATCGGGTTGCCGCGTGGTCTGGCGTGGAAGGTGCTGGAGGTCGACGGCGAGCGGCTTTCCGGTGCGGAGGGGCGGACGCAGGACTTCGTGATGGTCAATGCGCCTGCCTTCGCCGCGCCGACGCCGCAGAAATTCGCGGGCAATCTGAAGCTGCTCGCCAAGACGACCGACAAGGCGGAATGGGCGAAGAAGGCGCTGTCCTATGTCCTGCGCGGGGCGGAAGCGGCGCTGGAAGCGGTCGGGACCGAGAGTACGTTGCTCAAGACGATGGGCGGGTCGAAGAACGTCCATCCGCTGGGCGAGACCTATTTCTCCGCGACGCCGTTCCGCCACGGGGCGTTCGTCGCCAAATATCAGCTGGTGCCTGTGTCGCCCGATCTGGTCGCGCTGACCGATCGGGTGATCGATACGAGCGACCGGCCGAACGCGATCCGTGAGGATATGCAGGCGGATGCCCGCCGGGTGCGCGGCGAATGGGAGGTCCGGGTGCAGCTGCTGCGCGATACCGATGCCCAGCCGATCGAGGATGCGGCGACGCCGTGGCCGGAAGATGTCAGCCCGTTCATCACCGTCGCGACGATCCGGACAGAGCCGCAGGACAGCTGGTCGGCGGACCAGGTGGCCGAGGTGGACGACAATCTGCGCTTCAGCGTGTGGACCGGGCTGGCGGCGCATCAGCCGCTGGGCGGGGTGAACCGGGTGCGCAAGCCGATCTACGACCATTCGGTGCAGTATCGACGGCGGTTCAACGGGTGTCCGTTGCACGAGCCGGGTTGAGGGGGCTTTCGTACTCCCGTGGAGGCGGGAGTCCAGGGCGGCAAACGGTAACGTTTGTGACAGGGCAACCCTGGACCCCCGCCTTCGCGGGGGTACGGTCATGGAGCGGGCGTGGCTACTCCCTTACCCGCACCAGCCCTTCCTGCGCGACGCTTGCCACCAACCGCCCGTCGCGGCTGAAGAAGCGGCCGCGGTTGAAGCCGCGGGCGTGGCCGGCCCAGGGGCTGTCGGTCTGGTACAGCAGCCAGTCGTCGGCGCGGAACGGTTCGTGCAGCCAGAGCGCGTGGTCGAGGCTGGCGGTCTGTACCTGGTCCATCATCCAGTGGATGCCGTGCGGCAACATGCAGGTGCCGAGCAGCATCATGTCGCTGGCATAAGCGAGGATCGCGCGGTGCAGCGTCATGTCGTCGCCGATCGGCGCGACCGCCCGGAACCAGCCATGTTGCAGCGGGGCGCGCTTGGTCGGGTCGCTCCAGTGCTCGGCCTCGACCGGGCGGATCTCGATCGGACGGGCGCGCAGGAACAGGCGGCGAAACTTCTCCGGAATGCGGTCCTGCATCGTTTCACGCAGTTCACGGTCGGTCGGCAAAGCCTCGGGCGGCGGCACGTCGGGCATCGCATCCTGATGCGCCAGCCCGTTCTCGGGCAGCTGGAACGATGCCGCCATGTTAAGGATCGCCTGCCCGCGCTGCATCGCGATCACGCGGGCATTGGCGAAGCTGCGCCCGGCAAAGTCGCGGACCACGCGATAGACGATCGGATGCTGTTCATCGCCCGGCCGCATGAAATAGGCGTGGAGCGAGTGCGCGATCTTCTCCCCGCCGATCGAACGCTGGGCGGCCTGCAGCGCCTGAGCAATAACCTGCCCGCCGAACACCCGGCCGACGCCGCCCGGATTGCGGGCGCCGCGATACAGGTCGGTGTCGATCTCCTCGATATCGAGCAGGCGGACGAGACCGGCGATCAGATCGTCGGGTGTTGGCTCCATCAATATCCCCCGGCGCGCGCCACACGGTCGGTGTGATAGCCGATATCGCCGAACATTTCGGTCAGGACGCGGGCGCGCTTCATGAAGAAGCCTATATCAGCCGCGTCGGTCATGCCAATGCCGCCATGCATCTGCACCGCTTCCTGCACCGACAGGGTGGTGGCGATGCCGGTCATCGCCTTCGCAACGGAGACGGCGAGGTCGGCGTCGGGCGAACCCTGGTCGAGCAGTTGCTGCGCCTTCAGCACGGCGGCGCGGGCGACCTCCAGTTCGCAATAAAGATGCGCGGCGCGGTGTTGCAGCGCCTGGAAACTGCCTATGGTCTGGCCGAACTGCTTGCGCTGGCGCAGATAGTCGAGGGTGCGAGTGGCGGCGCCATCGCCGACGCCGAGCGATTCCGCCGCCGCCCCGGTCCGTGCGGCGCCGAGCAGGCGGGCAAGCGCCGTCCCGCCGTCATCGACCGCGCCGACCACCGCGTCGCCATCGACCATGACGTTATCGAAGGTCAGCCGTGCGGCGATGCTGCTGTCGACCAGCCGCCGCGGATCGGCAGTCATGCCCGGTGTGCCGGCCGGCAGCGCGAACAGGGTCAGGCCGTCCTTGTCGTCGGCTTGGCCGGCAGTGCGGGCGACGACGAGGATCAGGTCGGCGACATGGCCATGGGTCACGAACTGCTTGGTGCCCGACAGACGGAAGCCGTTGCCGGCGCGCTCGGCGCGGAGCGCCACGCTGTCGCCATGCTTGGCGCGCTCGTCGATGGCGAGCGCGGCGACGGTTCGGCCTGCGGCGATTTCGGGAAGCCAGCGTTCGCCGGACGACGTGCCGGCCAGCGCCGCGACGGCGGCGACCGAGGTGGTGAGGAACGGGGAGGGCGACAGGTTGCGGCCGATCTCCTCCAGCACGATGCCGGCCTCGACATGGCCAAGGCCCAGGCCGCCGGCGCTTTCGGGCACCATCATGCCGGTGAAGCCCATCTCGGCGAACTTGGCCCAGAGGTCGCGGTCGAAGCCGGTGGGGTCGTCAGCATCGCGCAGCGCGCGCAGATGCGCGACCGGCGCGGCCTCCCCCAGAAATTCGCGCGCCGTATCGGCGAGCATCGTCTGATCTTCGTTCAGAAACAACGGCATGATGGTAATTCCTGACAGACGGTTACTGGGTCGGCAGGTCGAGAATACGACGCGCGATGATGTTGAGCTGGATTTCGGACGTGCCGCCCTCGATCGAATTGGCCTTGGTGCGCAGCCATGCGCGGGCTTCGGCGCCGTCTCGGCTGTCGGAGCCCTCCCATTCGAGCAGGTCGCTGCCGCCCGCCGCCATCATCAGCTCGTGGCGCGTCTTGTTCAGCTCGGTCCCGACATATTTCATCATGCTGGGCTGCGCCGGATGGGCGCGGTTCGCCTTCAGTTCGTCGATGAAGCGTTCGGACATGGCGGCAAAGGCGCGGGCGCGGACATCGAAGGTCGCGAGCGTGGCGCGCAGCATCGGATCGGCGAGCCGGCCCTGATCGTCGTGCCCGACCGTCGCCACCGCGCGGTCGATCAGCGGACGATCATCGGTCAGCCCCATGCCGGAGATCATCTCCCGCTCATGGCCGAGCAGATATTTGGCGACGTCCCAGCCCTTGTTCCGTTCGCCGATCAGATTGGTCTTGGGCACGCGGACATCGTCGAAGAAGGTTTCGCAGAAGGGCGAGTTGCCGGAGATCAGCTTGATCGGGCGGGTGGCGACGCCGGGCGAGGCCATGTCGAACAACAGGAAGCTGATGCCGCCCTGCTTGGTCGAGCGGTCGGTGCGGACGAGGCAGAAGATCCAGTCGGCCTTGTCGGCATAGCTGGTCCACACCTTCTGCCCATTGACGATGAAGTCGTCGCCATCCTCCACCGCGCTGGTCTGCAGCCCGGCAAGGTCGGAGCCGGCGCCGGGTTCGCTATAGCCCTGGCACCAGCGGATTTCGCCGCGGGCGATCTTCGGCAGATGCTCCAGCTTCTGTTCTTCGGTGCCGTATTTCAGCAGCGCCGGCCCGAGCATCGAGATACCGAAGGAATAGAGCGGGTTGCGGGCGTTTATCGCCGCCATTTCCTCGCGCAAAATCTTGGCTTCGGCCGGCGACAGGCCGCCGCCGCCATAGGCGGTCGGCCAATCGGGCACGGTCCAGCCGCGTGCCGCCATGCGGTCGAGCCAGATCTTCTGGTCGGGGTTGGCGTAGGTCGCGTTGCGGCCGCCCCAGGTCGCATCCTTGTCGGAGCGGACCGGTTCGCGCATCGAGGGCGGGCAATTCTCCTCCAGCCAGGCGCGGGTGTCGGCGCGGAATTGGGCGAGGTCGCTCATGCCGAGAACCTCCCGCCCTGTTCGGCTTTCTCGCGCAGCAGCGGCGATACCTCGAAACCGTGGCGCTCCAACCCCTCGACGATCTTTTTCAGCCCTTCGGTATCGGCCCAGAACATCGGGCCGCCGCGATAGACCGGCCAGCCATAGCCATAGATCCAGACCACATCGATGTCCGACGCGCGCTGCGCCTTGCCCTCGGCCAGGATCTTCGCGCCTTCGTTGACCAGCGTGTAGAGCGTCCGCTCGATGATCTCCTGATCGGTCACCTCATGTTGCGGCGTGTTGGTCTTCTTGCGGAAATCCTCGATGATCTCGGCGACGCGCGGGCTGTTCGACGGGGTCCGCTTCGCGTCGTAATCGTAGAAGCCGGCCTGCTTCTTCTGGCCCCAGCGGCCTTCGGCGGCGAGGGCGTCGCGCAGGTTTTCGATCCGGTTGGGATCGCGGTGCCAGCCGATGTCGACGCCGGCCAGATCGGCCATCTGGAACGGGCCCATCGGCATGCCGAATTCGACATGGACCCGGTCGACCTGTTCCGGGGTGGCGCCTTCCAGCAGCAGCTTCAACGCTTCGACCTGGCGCGGTTCCAGCATGCGGTTGCCGATGAAGCCGTGACAGACGCCGGCGATGACCGCGACCTTGCGGATCTTCTTGGCCAGCGCCATCGCCGTTGCCAGCACATCGTCGGCGGTCGCATCACCGCGGACGATTTCCAACAGTTTCATGACGTTGGCGGGCGAGAAGAAGTGCAGGCCGAGTACGTCCTCCGGCCGCTTCGTCGCCTGGGCGATGACGTTGACGTCGAGATAGCTGGTGTTCGACGCGAGGATCGCGCCGGGTTTGCAGATCGCGTCGAGCCTGGCGAAAATGTCCTGCTTGACCGACATTTCCTCATACACAGCCTCGATCACCAGATCGACATCGGCCAGCGCGTTCAGGTCGAGCGTGGGGGTGAGCAGGCCCATCGCCTGGTCGACCTGTTCGGGCTTCATCCGGCCCTTGGCGGCGGTGGCGTCGTAATTCTTGCGGATCGTGGCGGTGCCGCGGTCGAGCGCGTCCTGCTGCATCTCGACGATGGTGACGGGCACGCCTGCCGACAGGAAGTTCATCGCGATGCCGCCGCCCATCGTGCCGGCGCCGATGATGCCGACGCGGTCGATCGGGCGCAGCTTCACGTCGTCGGCGATGCCGTCGATCTTCGATGCCTTGCGTTCGGCGAAGAAGATATGGCGCTGGGCCGCCGACTGGACGCCGAACATCAGCTTCATGAACTGCTGGCGTTCGAACTCGACCCCCTCGGCATAGGGGGTTTCGGTTGCCTTCACGACGCAAGCGATGTTGGCGGCGGGTGCTTCGAAGCCGCGGAAGCGGCGGGCGTTGGTTTTCTCGAAGGCGGCGATAGCTTCCGGGTCGGGGGAGAGCGGGCGCTCGGACGCGCGGGGAATCGGGCGGACGTCGGCGACTTCGCGGGCGAAGGCGATGGCGTCGGCGAGCAGGCTGTCCTCGCCGGCCAATCGGTCGACGATGCCGGCCTGCTTAGCCTTGGCAGCGGAGATCGGATCGCCCTTCGCCACCATCTCCAGCGCGACCGCGACGCCGGCGAGCCGAGGCAGGCGCTGGGTGCCTCCGGCACCGGGGAGCAGGCCGAGCTTCACCTCGGGCGTGCCGAGCTTCGCGCTGGGAACGGCGATGCGGTAGTGGCTGGCGATCGCAACCTCGCACCCGCCGCCCAGCGCCGTACCGTGGATCGCGGCGACGACCGGCTTGTCCGACGCCTCGATCCGGTCGACCACCTCCGGCAGCATCGGTTCGATCGGGGGTTTGCCGAATTCGGTGATGTCGGCCCCGGCGAAGAAGGTCCGCCCGGCGCAGGCGATCACCACCGCGCGGACCGAACCGTCGCCGGCGGCTTCCTCGATCGCGGCCGTCAGCCCCTTGCGGACCGGAGCCGACAGGGCGTTGACCGGGGGATTGTCGGCGATGACGACCAGGACGTCGCCATGGCGTTCGGTAGTCACGGGCATGTCGCATCTTCTCCATAAAATGCCATACCGGTCATTCTAAACGCCGGCGGGGTTGCTGCATTCTATTGCCTTTCGCGGGATGACAATCAATAGTGTCGGCCATGAAAAGCGGAAGGAGCGGGGCAAACCCGACCTTCGACAGATAGTCAGGAGCGGTTGCGTGGCAGGTAGCGAAGCAGGGATGACGGTGCCGGCGGACTGGCCGCGCATGTCGATGGCGGCGGTACGGGGTGCGCTGACCGCGCCGGGCCAGCCGTTCGAGATGGATCAGGTGACGATCGACGGGATCGCGACGCGGGTGTGGAAGAATGCGCCGGCGAACCTGACGCAGCTGATCGCGCTGTCGCGGACGCATGGCGATCGGCTGGCGACGATCCATGAGGACCAGCGCGTGACCTATGAGGCGCAGTATCGCGCCATCGCGACGCTCGCCGCCGAACTGCGCGCGATGGGAGTGGCGAAGGGCGACCGGGTGGCGCTGGCCATGCGCAACATGCCCGAATGGCCGGTGGCCTTCTTTGCCATCGTCGCGACCGGGGCGATCTGCGTGCCGCTCAACGCGTGGTGGAGCCCGCAGGAGCTGGCGTTCGGTGTCAACGATTCGGGCGCGCGGGTGCTGATCGTCGACCGGCAGCGGCACGACCGGCTGGACGGCGACTATCGCGCGATGCCGGGGTTGGAGGCGGTGCTGGTCGCGCGGGCGCGGGTGCCGCTGAGCGGGATCTGCCGGCGGCTGGAGGATGCGATCGGCGATTGTAGCGGCTATGCGTCGCTGCCTGAGGTTGCGCTGCCGGCGGTCGAGATCCTGCCTGACGATGCGGCGACGATCTTCTATACCAGCGGCACGACCGGGCGGCCCAAGGGGGCGCTGGGCACGCATCGCAACCTGTCGACCAATATCCTGTCGGCGGCCTATGTTGCGGCAAGGTCCTATCTGCGGCGGGGCGAGATGCCACCCGAGCCGGAGCCGAAGGTCGGGTTGCTGGTCATCCCGTTCTTTCATGTGACGGCGTGCAGCGCGTCGCTGATGGGGGCGCTGGCCGGGGGCACGACATTGGTGCTGATGCGCAAATGGGATGCGGGCGAGGCGCTGGCGCTGATCGAGCGGGAGCGGGTGCAGGTGACCGGCGGCGTGCCGACGATCGCGTGGCAGTTGCTGGAGCATCCCGACCGCGAGAAATACGACCTGTCGTCGCTGGAGGTCGTGCAATATGGCGGCGCGCCGTCGGCGCCCGATCTGGTGAAGCGGATCTTCGACGTGTTCGGTGCGCTGCCCGGCAATGGCTGGGGCATGACCGAGACGATGGCGACGGTGACGCAGCATGTCGGCGAGGATTATCTGGCGCGGCCGACCAGTTGCGGTGCGCCGGTGCCGGTCGCCGACCTGAAGATCATGGCCGATGACGGCGTGACCGAACGGCCGGTCGGCGAGGTCGGCGAGCTGTGGGCGCGCGGGCCGATGATCGTGCGTGGGTACTGGAACGCGCCGGAGGAGACGGCCAAGACCTTCGTCGACGGATGGGTGCGCACCGGCGATCTGGCGCGGCTGGACGAGGAGGGCTTTTGCACCATCGTCGACCGCGCCAAGGACATCATCATCCGCGGTGGCGAAAATATCTATTCGATCGAGGTGGAGGACGTGTTGTACGCGCATCCTTCGGTCACCGATGCCGCGTTGGTCGGCGTGCCCGATCCGGCATTGGGCGAGGTGCCGGCGGCGGTCGTCCACCTGTGTCCGGGATGCGAGGCGAGCGAGGCGGAGCTGCAGGCCTTCGTCCGTGCGCGGCTGGCGGCGTTCAAGGTGCCGGTGGCGGTGCGGTTCTCGGACACGGTGCTGCCGCGCAATGCCAATGGGAAAATTTTGAAAAGCGAGCTGCGCCAGATGTTTGCCGCGCCGGGCAAGGCGTAGCGCAGCTACGTCGAGCCGCAGGAGGCGCGGCCGGTGGGCGGCGCGTGAGGCGCCGTCCGACGACGCGGGCTTTGCCCGTGGCGGGCCTCGGTACGGGCCCGGGTGCGACGGCCAAAGTTCACTAAGTTCACACTCGCCGCGCCGGGCCAGGCCTAGCGCAGCTAGGCCGCGTCCCCAAGGCGCGGCCGGCCGGCGGCGCGTGAGGCGCCGTCCGACGACGCGGGCTTTGCCCGTGGCGAGCCTCGGTACGGACCGTGTGAGAAGGTCAAAGTTCACTAAGTTCACACTCGCCGCGCCGGGCGAAGGGGTAGCGCAGCTAGGCCGAGCCTTCAGGCACGGCCGGCCGGCGGCGCGTGAGGCGCCGTCCGACGACGCGGGCTTTGCCCGCGGCGGGCCTCGGTACGGGCCCAGGTGCGACGGTCAAAGTTCACTAAGTTCACACTCGCCGCGCCGGGCGAAGGCGTAGCGCAGCTAGGCCGAGCCTCCAGGCGCGGCCGGCCGGCGGCGCTTGAAGCGCCGTCCGACGACACGGGCTTTGCCCGTGGCGGGCTTTAGGTACGGACCGTGTGAGGCGGTTAAAGTTCACTAAGTTCACACTCGCCACATAGTCAGCGAAACAATGCTATTCAGTTGCAATAACGGTTCATCCAGCATTCGCGGCGATTGTCCCGTGCCGTCACGGGGAGATCCCAGCCTTCGCTGGGATGACGTCTGGGGCGGTTGAATGCGCGCGGCTAGCGAAGCGCGCGCAGGCGATCGGACGTGTCAAAGAGCAGGCGCGTGGGGGCGGCCGGGGCGGATCATGCGCCGGTGATGGCGTGTAGGAAAGGCCGTTCCCGCCACCCTTCGCAAGTGCCGTGAAAACTGCTAACGGCCCGGCCATGCTCAATCTGAACGGTATCACGGTGCGCCTGGGCGGGCGGACGATCCTCGACAACGCCAGTGCGGCGCTGCCGCCGGGCAGCCGCGTCGGGCTGATCGGGCGCAATGGCGCGGGCAAGTCGACGCTGGTGCGGGTGATCGCCGGCCAGTTGGAGCCCGATAATGGCGTGGCGGAGATGCCGCGGGGCAGTCGGCTGGGCTATGTCGCGCAGGAAGCGCCGGCCGGACAGGCGACGCCGTTCGAAACCGTGCTGGAAGCCGATGTCGAGCGTGCGAAGCTGATGCACGATGCCGAGACGGTGACCGATCCCGACCGGCTAGGCGATATTCACGAAAGGCTGCTGGCGATCGACGCCTATGGTGCCCCGGCGCGCGCGGCGCGGATTCTGGTCGGGCTGGGCTTTGACGAGGAGATGCAGAACCGGCCGCTGGAGAGCTATTCGGGCGGCTGGCGGATGCGCGTGGCGCTGGCGGCGTTGCTGTTCAGCCAGCCGGACGTGCTGCTGCTCGACGAACCGTCGAACCACCTCGACCTTGAAGCGGTAATGTGGCTCGAGGATTTCCTGAAAGGGTACAAAGCGACGATCGTCGTCGTCAGCCACGAGCGCGATTTCCTGAACAACGTCGTCGACCATATCCTGCACCTGCATCAGGGCAAGATCACGCTGTATCCGGGTGGATATGACGCGTTCGAGAAGCAGCGCGCCGAGCGGCTGGCGCAGCTGGAGGCGGCGCGCGCCAACCAGGCGGCGCAGCGGGCCAAGCTGCAGGAATATGTCGCCAAGAACTCGGCACGCGCCTCGACCGCCAAGCAGGCACAGTCGCGGCTGAAGATTCTCGCCAAGATGAAGCCGATCGCGGCGATGGCCGAGGACCCCAGCCTGTCGTTCGACTTCCCCGATCCCGATGAGCTGCGTCCGCCGCTCATCACGCTCGACATGGCGAGTGTCGGCTATGGCGAGACGCCGATCCTCAAGCGGCTGAACCTGCGCATCGATCCCGAGGATCGCATCGCGCTGCTGGGCCGCAACGGCAACGGCAAGACGACGCTGGCGCGGCTGCTGGCGGCGCAACTGGCGCCGATGGACGGCGACATGAACGCCGCGGGCAAGATGAAGGTTGGCTACTTCACCCAGTATCAGGTGGAGGAACTGAGCACCGACGACACCCCGCTGGAGCATATGACGCGGCAGATGAAGGGCGCGTCGCCCGCCGCCGTCCGCGCGCAGTTGGGGCGGTTCGGCTTTTCGGGGGACAAGGCGACGACATTGGTCGGGAAGCTGTCGGGCGGCGAGCGGGCGCGCCTCGCGCTGGCGCTGATTACGCGGGATGCGCCGCACATGCTGATCCTCGACGAACCGACCAACCACTTGGACGTCGATGCGCGCGAGGCGCTGGTGCAGGCATTGAACGCCTATACCGGCTGCGTGCTGCTGGTCAGCCACGACCGGCATATGCTGGAGGCGACGGCGGATCGGCTGGTGCTGGTCGATGAGGGGACCGCGAAGGAGTTCGACGGGACCATCGACGACTATATCGCGCTGGTGCTGGGCAATTCGGCGAAGGAAAAGGCAGCCAAGGCCAACAAGAAGAACGACCGCAAGGCCGCCGCCGAAGCGCGCGAAAAGGCGCAGGTGTTGCGCAAGGGGGCGCAGGCGATCGAGCGCGATCTGGCGCGGCTGACCGAACAGCGCGATGCCCTGGATGCGGCGATGGCGGGGCAGGCGTCGCCTGCGCTGGCCAAGCTGACGATGGCGCAGTTGATGAAGCGCCGCGCGAGCCTCGATACCGAAATCGAGGTGGCGGAGACGAAGTGGATGGAGGCGAACGGGGCGTTGGAGGCGCTGGCGGCGTAGGGGGATTGGCGTCACCGCTATCCCGTCGAATTATGCGTCTTGGTGTATGTGCCGCCGGGCAATGCTAAAATTCGCTTGCGGACATTTGGTATGGCGAGCAAGCTGTAGTGATGGACGCTGATCAACCGTTCTTTCGCTTCAACCCAAATGCGTATGTGGACGAAATATCATTCAAACGTTCCCAAGACGTTTGCGAGCTGTGTCGGCGAGCAAGTGTCTGGGAATATACGGGTAACATCTACACGACTTCCCTACGACCGACCGTTTGTGCACGATGCATTGCCGAGGATCGTCTTTTAGGTTTTCTCCAAGATGATCTTGCTACACTGCATGATGTGGATATCTTTGGCGCAGAGATTTCGCTTGCAAAGGAAGTTCTAACACGAACACCTGGCGTACGTTGCTTTAATCCATTCGAGTGGCCAGTCATCAATGGAATTCCACTTGCATTTATGGGATATGGTGACAACGCCGCATTGATAAACCTCCCTGGAGTCGACGAAGCTATCGAGGAAGGTTTCGCTGGATATAGGCAGGAGTCCAGTCTTGTTCCTTACGCGCTCATCTTCAAGCAACTGGATGGCGACAGGTATCGCGTAGTCGTCGACCTCGATTGAGTGCCAAGACGATGTCCGCGGCACACGGTAGCGGACGACAGGCGACACCGCCGCCGCCAGCCGCTAAGACACCCCCAATGTCCGACTCCTTCCTCGCCCTCGATATCCCCGAACAGCCTGCAGCGGCGCAGCCGTACCGCGTGCTCGCGCGCAAATATCGGCCGCAGACGTTCAGCCAGCTTATCGGCCAGGATGCGATGGTCACGACGCTGGGCAATGCGATCAAGCGTGGGCGGCTGGCGCATGCGTTTTTGCTGACCGGGGTGCGCGGGGTCGGCAAGACGTCGACCGCGCGGCTGATCGCCAAGGCGCTGAACTGTATCGGGCCGGACGGGCAGGGCGGGCCGACGATCGATCCTTGCGGGGTGTGCGAGCCATGCCGGGCGATCGCCGAGGGGCGGCATATCGACGTGGTCGAGATCGACGCCGCGTCGAACAACGGCGTCGACAGCGTGCGCGAGATGACCGAGGCGGTGCGCTATGCCGCGGTGTCGGCGCGCTTCAAGATCTACATCATCGACGAAGTGCACATGATGTCGACGCCGGCGTTCAATGCGCTGCTGAAGACGCTGGAAGAGCCGCCCGCGCACGTCAAGTTCCTGCTGGCGACGACCGAGGTGCACAAGGTGCCGGTGACGGTGCTGTCGCGTTGCCAGCGGTTCGATTTGCGGCGGATTCCTGCCGATCTGCTGGCAGGGCATTTCGCGCATGTGGTCGAGGCGGAGGGCGTCGAGGCCGAACCGGAGGCGCTGCAACTGATCGCGCGGGCGGCGGAAGGATCGGCGCGCGACGGGCTGTCGATCCTCGACCAGGCGATCGCGCATGGCGGGCTGGACGGCGAGGGCGTGCGGGCCGATGCCGTGCGGCAGATGCTGGGCCTGTCGGATCGGGGGGCGATTCGGACGCTGTTCGACCTGCTGTTGAAGGCGGATGGGCCGGGGGCGCTGCGGGCGCTCAGGGCGCAATATGATCTGGGCGTCGATCCGGCGTCGGTGCTGCGGACGCTGCTCGAAACCGTGCATGCGGTGACGATCGTCAAGGTCGGCGGCGATCGCGGACCGGGCCAGTCGGCGGAGGAGCGCGCGGCGTTCGACGGGTGGAGCGCGCTGTCGTTCCCGATGCTGCACCGGCTGTGGCAGTTGCTGCTGAAGGGGCATGAGGAAGTGTCGCGCGCGGCGTTGCCGATCGAGGCGTGCGAGATGGCGTTGCTGCGCATCGTCCATGCATCGTCGCTGCCCGATCCGGGGACGCTGGCGAAGCAGTTGGCGGCGGGGCAGGTTCCGGCGATGGGCGCGCCTCCTGCGCCGGCGCCCGCGCCTGCCGCCGAACCGGTGGCGGTGGCCGATCCGGTGCCGGAGACGGCCGAACAGGTCGCCCAGCTGCTATCGAAGCATGGGCGGCATTCGCTGGAGGCGCAGTTTCGCAATTGCGCGCGGCTGATCCGGCTGGAGCCGCAGCTGATCGAACTGAGCGGCGCGCGGCCCTTGCCTGCCGACTTCACCCGTGATCTGGAAAATGCGCTGAAGGGGATCACCGGCAGCCATTGGCGCGTTCTGATCGGCGAGGGGACGGGCGAACCGACCTTGCGCGAACAGGAAACGGCCAAGGCGGAATCGGAGCGCGATCAGGTCCTCAACTCGCCGCTGGTACAGGCGGCACTGGCGGCGTTTCCGGACGCCACCCTCGATCATTGGCAACGCAGCGACGGGAGTATCGCGCGATGAAGAATCTCGACGACATCATGGCCATGGCGCAGAACGTGCAGAACGAACTGACCAAGGCGCAGGCGAACCTCGACACGATCGAGGTCGACGGACAATCGGGCGGGGGGCTGGTCAAGGTCCGTGCCTCGGCCAAGGGGCGCATCCTGGGCGTCGATATCGACGATTCGCTGCTGCAGCCGTCGGAAAAGCAGATGCTCGAAGACCTGATCGTCGCCGCGTTCAACGATGCGCGGGCAAAGGCGGATGCGGCGAGCTCGACCGAAATGTCGAAGCTGACCAACGGCCTGCCGCTGCCGCCGGGATTCAAGCTGCCGTTCTGAGCGGTTCGGAACGCTGCTGGAACAAGCGGCGGGCGTGACGGTTCTTGGGCTCATCCATCATTGAGGGAGAGAGGCCATGGAACCCGATCGGATCGAAACCAACCCCAATGGCGCGCCGCAGACGGTGATCGTCGAGCGGCGCGGGTCGGGCGGCGGGTTGTTGATCGGGCTGGCGATCCTGCTGGCGGTGATCGTCGGGGCCTATTTCCTGCTGAACAACGCGAACAACGACAACGCCCGGACCGGTGCGGTGACGTCGGCGGCGAAGAGCGTCGGCGATGCGGCGGACAAGGCCGGCGATGCGGTTGAGCGGGCGACGAAGTAACGTCGTTTTCTGACCGGAGACGAGCGTCACCCCAGCGGAGGCTGGGGTGACGTGCTTTGGCAGGTACTTCCTATGCCCTGCCTCGTCATTCCGGCGAAGGCCGGAATCCATGGATACGGGCCGGTTCGATGGAGCCGCTGACGTTTCGTAACCATGGATCCCGGCTTTCGCCGGGATGACGTTTGGGGCGGGGGCAGCTACTTGAGACAGCTGTCCAGCCCCTCGCGGCGGACGATGGCGATGCGGCGTTCGATCGTGCGGGCGTAGCGGCGGGTGAAGCCGGTCGGGGCGATGCCGGCGCGCTTCTTGGGCAATGGCAGGACGGCGGCGATCTGGGCGGCCTCGCGCGCGCCCAGCTTGTCGGCGCCGTGCTTGAAGTAGCGACGCGCGCCGGCTTCGACGCCATAGGTGCCGATGCCGGTTTCGGCGACGTTGAGATAGACTTCCATGATCCGCCGCTTGCCCCACATCGCCTCGATCAGAACGGTGAAATAGGCCTCCAAGCCTTTGCGGAAATAGCCGCCGCCCTGCCACAAGAAGACGTTCTTCGCGGTCTGCTGGCTGATGGTTGATCCGCCGCGGATGCGCCCGCCCTCGGCATTGCGACGGGCGGCGTTGGCGATGGCGATGTAGTCGAAGCCGTTATGGGCGCAGAAGCGGCTGTCCTCCGCCGCGATGACCGCGCGGGGCATGTCGGGGTCGATCTTGGACAGCGGGCGCCAGCTCTTGGTGACGCCGTGGCCGGTGGGCACGTCGCCGAGCATGGTGAGGGTGATCGGTGGCGGCACGAAGCGCAGGATCAGCACCCAGAGGACCGAGAGGATGACGAAGCCGAGGATCGCCTTGATCGCCCAGCCGGTCAGGCGGCGGGGCCAGCGGCGGTTCGCAGCGGGCTTTGGGCGGGATGCGGTGCGGGCGGCCATGAAGGCTCGCTAGCCGGAGCGAGCGGGCGAGGGCAAGGTGGCAACTGACGTTGGTGGAGGAGCCATGGGCGGCATGGGTTATGGATCCCGGCCTTCGCCGGGATGACGGTTGGGGCGGGGGTGGTCCGTCGCCACCCCCGCCCCCGGCCTTACACCGCGGCGAGCATCCGGCGGTCGCCGGCGAGGCGCATCATCGCCTTTTGCAGCTTTTCGAAGGCGCGGACCTCGATTTGGCGGACGCGTTCGCGGCTGACGCCGTAGACTTGGCTCAGCTCTTCCAGCGTCTTGGGGTCGTCCGTCAGGCGGCGTTCGGTCAGGATGTGCTTTTCGCGGTCGTTCAGGTCGTCCATCGCCTCGACCAGCATGCCGTGGCGGACATCGGCTTCCTGTGCCTCGGCCACGACCGAGTCCTGCAACGGGCTGTCATCGGCCAGCCAGTCCTGCCACTGGCTCTCGCCATCCTCGCGCATGGGGACGTTGAGCGACGTGTCGCCGCCCATCGCCATGCGGCGGTTCATCGAGGTGACTTCCTCTTCGGTCACGCCGAGGTCGGTCGCGATCTTCTGGAGGTGTTCGGGGCTGAGGTCGCCGTCCTCGAACGCGTCGAGCTTCGACTTCATCCGGCGCAGGTTGAAGAACAGCTTCTTCTGCGCGGCGGTGGTGCCCATCTTCACGAGGCTCCACGAGCGCAGGATGAATTCCTGGATCGAGGCGCGAATCCACCACATCGCATAGGTGGCGAGGCGGAAGCCGCGGTCGGGTTCGAATTTCTTCACGCCCTGCATCAGCCCGATATTCCCTTCGGAAATCAGTTCGCTGACCGGCAGGCCGTAGCCGCGATAGCCCATCGCGATCTTTGCGACGAGGCGCAGGTGCGAGGTGACGAGCTGCGCCGCCGCCTCCGGATCGCCATGTTCCTGAAACCGCTTGGCGAGCATATATTCCTGCTCGGGCGCGAGGATCGGGAACTTGCGGATTTCGGAGAGATAGCGGTTGAGGCTCGCCTCGCCGCCAAGCGCCGGGATCGTCGCCGGGACGTTGCTGCCAGTTGCCATCGCGTGAAACTCCCTTTGTCCTTGTGGCTACACCGCACCGCGGAATCGCCGAAACCTATACGTGAAGATGGTCCAACAGTTCCTGCATGTCTGCCGGAAGGTCACTATCGAACGACAAAGCGTTTTTTGTGACCGGATGGATGAACCCCAGATGTGCGGCGTGCAATGCCTGTCGCCGGAAATTCAGGGTTTCCAGCTGGGCCTTCAACGCCGGTCGCCGCCCGGCATAGACCGGATCGCCCAGCAGCGGATGGCCGATCGACGCCATGTGCACCCGCACCTGATGGGTGCGCCCCGTCTCCAGCCGACATTCGATCAGCGACGCGTCGCGAAGCTGCCGAAGTTTGCGAAAGTGAGTCACCGCATGTTTTGCGGTGGGGCTGTGGACGATGGCCATCTTCTTGCGATCATTGGGAGAACGCGCCAGCGGGGCGTCCACCGTTCCCGCCGAAGTTGCCACCCGCCCCGCCGCGATCGCCAGATAGCGGCGATCGATGCTGTGATCCTTGAACTGCCGCGCCAGCCCTTCATGCGCCACATCGTCCTTGGCGACGACCAGCAGGCCCGACGTATCCTTGTCGATGCGATGCACGATGCCCGGCCGCGCGACGCCGCCGATGCCCGACAGCTTGCCCGCGCAATGGTGGAGCAACGCGTTGACCAGCGTCCCGTCGAGATTGCCCGCCGCGGGATGCACCACCAGCCCGGCGGGCTTGTCGATGACGATCAGGTGATCGTCCTCATAGGCGATCATCAGCGGAATATCCTGCGCGACATTGTCGAGCGGCACGGCGGCGGGGAGGGTGATGGTGAAGACCTGCCCGGCCGACACCTTGCGCTTGCCGTCCGACACCGGTCCGTCCTCGCCCCGGACATGGCCGGCGGCCATCAGCGCCTTGATCCGTTCGCGCGACAGGTCGGCGACGACCTCGGCCAATGCCTTGTCGATCCGTTGCCCGTGCGCCGCATCGGTGATGCGCGCCTCGATCGTGGAAACCCCCCGGTCCATTGCGTATGGAGATGGGGATGGAACCGGAAATTTCAAGCGAACTGCTGGCCCGACTGTTACGGACGGCCAACGAAAGTGCTGTCGAAATCTGCGGAATCCTGCGGGGAAGCGACGGCCGGATCATTGCTGCCGAGCCGGCGCGCAACGTCGCGGTGGACCCGGCGCGGCACTTCGAGATCGATCCCGCCGCGCTGTTCGTGGCGCTGCGCGATGCGCGGCGGGGCGGGATGCCGGTGTTGGGCTGGTATCATTCGCATCCCTCGGGCAGCGCCGATCCGTCGGCGACCGATGCGGCGCAGGCGGCGGCGGACGGCATGATCTGGCTGATCCTGGGCGGCGGCACCGCGCGGCTGTGGCGGGCGATCGCGGACGGGGCACGCCATGGCCGGTTCGACCCGGTCGCCTTCACGGTAAAGGACGGCGGCCACGTTGAAAAAAACTGCGAAGCGGTGCACATGGACCGGGCCGGGCGGACGATGACGTTCGCCAAAGCACAAGGGTCGTCGCATTGAACATCAGCCCAGCCGATTTCGCCAGCCTGCTGTGTTCGCGACTGTGCCACGACCTGCTGAGCCCGGTCGGGGCGCTCAACAACGGCCTCGAACTGCTGGCCGACGAACATGATCCGGACATGCGCGCCCGCTGCCTCGAACTCCTCGCCGACAGCGCGCGGGCGTCGGCGAACAAGCTGAAATTCTTCCGTCTGGCGTTCGGCGCGTCGGGCGGGCTGGGCGATTCGATCGACACGCGCGAGGCGCGGGCGGCGCTCGAAGGGCTGTTCGGCGACAATCACCGGGTGAAGCTGGGCTGGATGGTCGATGCGCCTTCGCTGCCGAAGCCGGCGGTCAAGGTGCTGTTGAACCTGGCGCTGATCGCGGGCGACGCGCTGGTGCGCGGCGGGCAGCTGGATATCGGGGCGGAGCCGACCGCGAACGGCATCGACATCGCGGTGCGTGCCGACGGGTTGCGGATCGTGCTCGACGCCGAGCTGCGCGGTGCATTGCTGGGCGACGCGGCGATGATGACCCCGCGTGCGGCAGCGGCGTGCCTGGTGCGCGAACTGGTCGAACAGGGCGGCGGGACGCTGCAGGTTTCGCCGGTCGATTCGCCGGTGCTGTTGTTCGGGGCGTCGCTGGTTACGGGGTGATCGCTCCCCATCGCGTCATCCGGGCGAAGACCGGGATTTCCCGGTTATCGCGCGGGACAAGAGCCGCCCAAGACCCCGGCCTGCGCCGGGGTGACGTTTGCATGCAGAAGGTCAAGAGGAAGCGGGACGCCGGATCAAGTCCGGGGTAACGGAAGTGGAAGCGGTCGTGCGCGACATTGGCGCCTGCACTAACCCCGCCTTAACCTGATCCCGCCCATGGTCGCGCCACAACCGGGCGGGGCCGCATGGACGATCTGTTACAGGAATTCATTGCCGAGACCCGCGAGACGCTGGAAGCGTTGTCGACGGAGGTCGTCGCGTGGGAGGCGGCGCCCGAGGATCGGGCGCGGCTGGATGCGATCTTCCGCTTCGTCCACACGGTCAAGGGCAGCTGCGGATTCCTCGACCTGCCGCGCCTGTTGCGGCTGAGCCATGCCGCCGAGGATACGCTGTGCGAGGTCCGCGACGGGACGCGGCGGCCCGACCGCGCGCTGGTCGACGCGGTGCTGGCGATCGTCGACCGGATCGGCGAACTGGTCGAGGCGATCGACGCCGGCCTGCCGCTGACCGACGAGGGTGAGGACGAGCTGATCGCCGCGCTGGCACCGGGGGCGAGCATCGCGCAGGCGACGACGCCGGTCGCGGCGGCGGCGATCGCGCAGGGGCGCACGCCGCTGCGCAGCGTCCGGCTGAACGTCGACCTGCTCGACCGCATGATGAGCGGCATGTCGGACATGGTGCTGGTCCGCAACGAACTGTTCCGACGCCTGCGCGACCTCGACCTCGATCCGGCGGTCGAAGGGGCGCTGGAGCGGCTGTCGGCGTCGGTGGCCGATATGCGTGACGCGGTGACGCGGACGCGGATGCAGAAGATCGAGACGCTGTTCTCTCCGCTGCCGCGGATCGTGCGCGACACGGCGGCGGCGGTGGGCAAGGCGGTGACGCTGAGCGTCGACGGCAGCGATGTCGAGTTGGACCGCGAGATGATCGAGGTGATGCGCGATCCGCTGGTCCATGTCGTGCGCAACGCGATCGACCATGGCATCGAGTCGCCCGCCGAACGCCGCGCCGCCGGCAAGCGCGAGAGCGGGCGGCTGCACGTCGCGGCGCGCCAGTCGGGCAACCAGATCGTGATCGAGGTGATCGACGACGGGCGCGGCATCGATACCGAGCGGCTGATCGCCAAGATGGCGGGTTCGGGACAGCGCAGCGAGGCCGAGCTGCGGCGGATGACCCAGCGCCAGCAATGCGAACTGGTCTTTGCACCGGGCCTGTCGTCGCGCGACGTCGCGACCGAGATTTCGGGACGCGGTGTCGGCATGGACGTGGTGCGATCGGCGATCGACCAGATCGGCGGGCGGATCACGCTGGACAACAAGCCCGGCCGGGGGCTGCGGATTGCGGTGCAGGTGCCGCTGACGCTGTCGATCGTGTCGACCATCGTCGTGCGTGCGGGCGAGCATCGCTTCGCCATTTCGCGCCAGACCATCGGCGAGATCGTGCGCGAACGCGGCGCGCATATCCGGATCGACCGGCTGGGCGATATCCGCATCGCGCAGATCCGCGACCGGCGGATACCGATGGTCGACCTGTGCGAGGTGCTGGGCGTCGAATCGCGGCCCGAGGCGTGCGGCAAGATGCTGGTCGTGGTCGGCATCGCCGGCGGCGACCTGGCCGTGTCGGTCGACGAGGTGCTGGATACCGAGGAACTGGTGGTCAAGCCGGCCGCTCCGGCGGTGATGGCGACCGGGCTGTTCGCCGGGCAGACCCTGCCCGACACCGGGCAGCCGATGCTGATGCTCGACTGTGCTGGCGTCGCGAGTGCCGCCGGCCTGACCTTTGCCGACGCGATGGACCGCGAGCTGGCGACCGAGGCGGAGGAGGTGGCGGACCCGGGGATCGCCGCGCTGCTGTTCGACGATCTTGACGGGCGGCGGCGGGTCATCCCGCTGGCGGTGATCGACCGGATCGAACGGATTCGCGCGGGCAGCCTGCAACGCAGCGGCGGGCGTATCTGGCTGTCGATCGACGGACGGGTGCTGCCGGTGGCGGCGTGCGCAGTCGAAGGGATCGACCGCGTGACGACGGTCCTGCGCCTGACCGACGGCATGGTCGAGCTGGCCTATGCCATCGACGACGCGGTCGACATCGTGATGCTGCCCGAGCTGGCGGCGCCGGCGGGTGAGTTCGGGCCGAGCGGCGGGATCGTGCTGCTGAAGGGCGAGCAGGTCGAGCAGGTCGATCCGCTCTGGCTGTTCGAACGCCATGCGCGTGACGTGGCGCCGGGGGTGGGGGCCAGGGGTTCCGACGCGCGGCCGACCTGCCTGCTGGCCGATGGCGGCAGCGGATGGATGCGGACCTTCCTGCGGCCGATGCTGGAACAGGCCGGGTATCGCGCGGTCGAACGGTTGAAGGACGACGAACGCCCCGCGCTGGTGCTGGCGCAGGCGGAGGGCCCTGTGGCGGCGGCGGGAGCGACTCCGGTCGTGCGGCTGCGCGCGTCGGTGGCCGATACCGGCGACGGCAGCGTCTATCGCTATGACCGGGAGGGCGTGTTGCAGGCGGTGCGACAGGCGGTGGGGAGGTAACGATGCCGAAGCTGTTCCTTCTCGCCCAGGTCGCCGGGCAGGACGTCGCGATCCTGTCGGACCATGTCGAATCGGTGGTGGATATCGCCGCGATCGCGCCGGTGCCGCGCACCGCGCCTGCGGTATGCGGCCTGGCGGCGCTGCGCAGCCGGGTGGTGACGGTGATCGACACCGCGCTGGCGATCGACCCGGATGGCGAGCCGTCCCGGCGGAAGCGGGCGGTGGTGACGCAGGTCGACGGGCATCACTATGCGTTGCTGGTCGACATGCTCGACGATGCCTATCGCTGCGAGGTGCGGCCGCTGGCATCGGGGCTGATGCCGGGTGCGGCATGGGGGCCGGTGGTGTCCGGTGTCATCGATCATCTGGGCCGTGCGGTACTGGTGCTCGACCTGTCCGCCGTCGTCGCGCGGGCGGCGGGCACAGAACGTGCCGCTGCCTGAAGGCTTTAACGGGCTGCTTACGAAGTCGCGCTAGGCTGGATGCGTGCAGAGTTAGGATGTCGTGATGAAGAATTGCCTGGTCGTCGATGATTCGAAGGTGATCCGCAAGGTTGCGCGACACATTCTGGAAACGCTGCAGTTCGAGGTCCGCGAGGCGGGCGACGGACGCGAGGCGCTGGACCGCTGTGCCGAACGGCAGCCCGACGTGATCCTGCTCGACTGGAACATGCCGGTGATGAGCGGCATGGATTTCCTGCGCGCGCTGCGCCAGAGCGAAGGCGGCATGCACCCCAAGGTCGTGTTCTGTACGACCGAGAACGGCATGGCCTATATCCGTGCCGCGATCGAGGCCGGGGCCGACGAATATGTGATGAAGCCGTTCGATCGCGAGACGCTGGAAAGCAAGCTCCAGATCGTCGGCGTTTCGTAAAAGCACCCAGGGTGGCGGCGGCCTGTCCACGACCGGCGGCGTCGCCCTCGGGCACGCTGCGCGTGCTGATCGTCGATGATTCGGCGGTCACGCGCTGCGTCATCGCCCGGATCGTCGATGCGATCCCGCAGTATGAGGTGATCGCGGCGGTCGGCAGCATCGCCCAGGCCGAAGCGGTGCTGGGCAAGGGGGCGGCGGACCTGATCCTGCTCGACATCAACCTGCCCGGCCGGGACGGGTTGTCGGGATTGCCCGCCCTGTTCGCGGTCGCCCCCGACGCACGGGTCATCGTCCTGTCGGGCAGTTGCGCCGCCGGGTCGCCGACCGCGCTGCACGCGCTGTCGCTTGGCGCCGCGGCGACGCTGGCCAAGCCCGAATCCTCGCCGCTGGCCGGGGGTTTCGCCGCGCGGCTGACCGCGCTGGTCGGCGAGGTGATGGCCGCATCGCCCCATTCGATCGCCGCGACGATGGCGGCAGCGGGCGGCAGTCCGTTCGACGTGATCGCCATCGGGGCGTCGACCGGCGGCATCCACGCCATCGCCCCGCTGCTGCGCGCGCTGCCCGACGATCTCGATGTGCCGATCCTGATCACCCAGCATCTGCCGGCGTCGTTCACCGACTATTTCGCGCAGCAGCTGGCGGCGCTCGCCAGGCGCCCGGTCGATGTCGCGGCCGACAGCCTGCGCATCCAGCGCGGGCGGATGATCCTGGCGCCCGGCGACGCGCATATCCGCGTCGTCCCGACGATCGAAGGGGCGGCGACCCGGCTGGATCGCACCCCGGCGGTCAGCGGCTGCATGCCATCGGTGGACCCGATGTTCGAATCGGTCGCCGAAGTGTTCGGTGCGCGCGCGCTGGCGGTCGTGCTGTCGGGCATGGGGCGCGACGGATGCCGCGGCGCCGAACGCATCCGCGCGACCGGTGGCGTCGTCGCGGTACAGGACCAGGGCAGCTCGGTCGTGTGGGGCATGCCCGGCGCGATCGCGGTCAGCGGCCTTGCGTCCACCATAGGTACTCCCGAAGAACTGGGCGCGTTCATCGCCCGGAGAAAGCGTTCCGCATGACGCCGCCGCAGGTCCACCCGCCGCTCAGCAGCGCCGCGAACAAGATCGTCACCCTGCTGGAGCAGCGGACCGGGCAACAGCTCGACGCCGGGCGCGCATGGCGGATCGACAGCCAGTTGCAGCCGATGCTGCGCGAGCGCGGGCTGACCTCGCTCGACGAACTGGTGGCGCGCATCGCCGCGGGCGGGCGGTGCGAACAGGGGCTGGCCGACCTGGTCGTCGACGCGCTGCTCAATCAGGAAACCTCGTTTTTCCGCGATTCGTCGGTCCTCGATCAGGTCGTGGCGGCCGCCGCTGACATGGCGCAGTCGGTGCAGCGCCGGCTGCGCGTCTGGTCGGCAGCCTGCTCGACCGGGCAGGAGCCGCTGTCGCTGGCGATGCTGTTCGCCGAGGCGCAGGAGCGCGACGGGCTGACCATGCCCGAATTCCGCGCGACCGATATTTCGGCGCGGGCGCTGCAGCGTGCGCGGGCGGGGCGCTATACCCAGTTCGAAATCCAGCGCGGGCTGTCGATCCGGCGGATGATGCGCTGGTTCGATGTGCACGAGGAAGCGTGGGAGGCGAAGCCCGAGCTGCGTTTCCGCCTGTTGTACGGCCAGCAGAATTTGATGTCCGACCCGATGCCGGCGGGCAAGTTCGACATCGTGCTGTGCCGCAACGTGCTGATGTATCTGGCGCCGGCCACACGGCGGCAGGTGCTGGATCGGATCGCCGGCGTGTTGCGGCCCGGCGGGCTGCTGGTGCTGGGCGCGGGCGAGACGGTGATCGGGCATACCGAGGCGCTGGTGCCGTCGGAACGCTATCGCGGCATGTACCGGCCCGCCGCGCACTAGGCTTGCCTTTCGGTCCGTCCCGCCGCAATCGGGGAGGGTCGTGGACGAGGGGAGCGCCAGGGTGGACATGATCGAGACGCCGTCGCCGAACTTCGGCGAACGCATGCTGCCGATCACGATGATCGTCCTGCACTATACCGGCATGACCGATTCCGCGTCGGCGATCGCCCGGCTGACCGACCCCGCGGCGCAGGTGTCGGCGCATTATCTGGTCGACGAGGACGGCACGATCCACCGCATGGTGGCCGAGGACAAGCGCGCCTGGCATGCCGGGCGGTCGCATTGGCGCGGGATCACCGACGTCAACAGCGCTTCGATCGGCATCGAGCTGGTCAATCCCGGCCATGAATGGGGCTATCGCGCGTTTCCGGATGCGCAGATCGACGCGCTGATCCCGCTGGTCCATGCGATCAAGGACCGCCACCAGATCACGCGCGGCAATGTCGTCGGCCATTCGGACATCGCACCGGTGCGCAAGCAGGATCCGGGCGAACTGTTCCCGTGGAACCGGCTGGCGCGGCTGCGGCTGGCCTTGCCGCGCCCGACCCGCAACCTGATGGACCCGGGATGGAGCGATGCCGGGTTCCTGCTGGCGCTGGAGCGCTTCGGATACGATGTGGCGGATGCGACGGCGGCGGTGACGGCGTTCCAGCGGCGGTTTCGGCCGGAGATGGTCGATGGCGTGATCGACGGCGAATGCCGGATGCTGCTGCTCGCGCTGCTGTTGCCCAAGCCGCAAGGCGACGATTGAACCGGCGCGCGCGCTCGGCTAGGGGCGGGTGCGTCAGAGGGTCGGGCGGCCGCGTCACGTGTCGAACGTGCCGAGGAAAGTCCGGGCTCCACGGAAACGACGGTGCCGGGTAACGCCCGGCGGGCTTCGCAGGCTTCGGCATGCGGGGTTCAGGGACAGTGCCACAGAGAGCAGACGGCCTTTGGCTTCGGCCGGGTTACGGTGAAAGGGTGCGGTAAGAGCGCACCGCGCGGCCGGTAACGGCAGCGGCATGGCAAACCCCACCGGGAGCAAGACCGAATAGGGGCGGCATGGAGTGCGCAAGTGCTTCGGGGCATGTTCCGGCCCGCTGCCCGGGTTGGTTGCTGGAGACGGCGTGCAAGCGTCGTCCGAGAGGAATGGTCGCCTATCCCGCTTTCGGCGGGTGGACAGAACCCGGCTTACAGACCCTCTGACATTCGTACGCGACAATGGGTTGCGTGCAGGCTGCGGCGGCTTATTTCGGACCCAATGGCACGACAAACGCGATCGAACGACTGGGGCTTTCCCCGCTGGCGCGGCTATAGCGAGGGCCGCGAGGCGCAGACGGTCAAGCTGTGCGATCGCCACGGCTGCACCGAACCCGGCAAATGCCCCGCGCCCAAATCGCCCAACAACCCCGATCGCTGGTATTTCTGCGAAACCCATGCCGCCGAATACAATAAGGGCTGGAATTACTTCGAAGGGTTGAACGAGGAAGAGGCCCGCGCGAGGGAAGCCGAGGAACGCCGCACCGCCAATGGCTACGCGGCATCGGCGTCGAACGCCTGGGCCGGATCGGGCGACGGCACCCGGTCGCGCGACGAGATGCGCGCGCTCGAAGTGCTGGAATGCGACCCCGATGCCGATTTCGACACGATCCGGCTGGCATGGCGCAAGCTGGCCAAGGTGTTCCACCCCGACGTCCGGCCGGGTGATGCCGAGGCGGCGAAGAAATTCCACGCGATCCAGGCGGCCTATGATGTCCTTCGCGTGGCCGAGGAACGGCGGAGCTGGAAGCCGGCGTGAGGAGCGCCCAGTGAGAACCGGCGTCCGATCGCGCTGGGACAAGGCCGTGCTGGTCTGTGCCAAATGTTCGAAGAAGCTGGACGACGGGTTCGGCGACGGCGGCAAGCCGCTGGCCAAGGCGCTGCGCAAGCATCTGAAGCTGAAGAACGGACCGAAATCCGCCGCCGGCGTGGTCGAGGTGAAGTGCCTCGACGTATGTCCCAAGGGCGCGGTGGTCGTCGTGGACAGCGCGCGGCCGAACGACTGGCTGCTGGTGCGGCCGGGCGACGATCTGGACGCGGTGGCCGAACGGCTGGGGCTGGCGGGAAAATAGGGTGCGGCGACCGGCTATCCGGTCGGCTCGATCCTGGCCAGAAGCGCGGCGGCGGCGGGGAAGAGCCATTGGTCTTCGCGGTCGATCAGGTCGGCCAGCTGGCCGGTAATGTCGCGCATCGATCGGGCATAGCCGACCCAGTCCTGTCGGATCGCAGGCAGTGTCCACCGGGCGATATGGGTGGAAAAGAGCCCGCGCAATTCGTTCGAACAGGCTTCGATCGCGCCATATTCGGGAATGTGATGCGTCAGCCGATGGGCTTTCAGCGGGGCATGGATTTGGGCGATTTCCGTTGCGACATTGTCGGCGACCGCCTTTGCCAGCCGCAGCCGGGCCTTGACGACCATCGGTAACCCGCGATCGGCCGGCATGTCGGTCAGCGCATGCAGTTCCTCGATCGCCGCGCGGATGGTGGCGTGCTGCTGCTCCAGCAGTCTGATATCTACCCGCATCCCCGTTCCCTGCCGTCCGCCGATGCGGCCCATTGGTATACGGTTCTTGGTTAATTTTTCGGGAACGACGTGCGGATGCCCGCCGGGCGAACCGGTCGCGCCGACGAGGGGCGTCGGGCTATTGGCCGGAGGGGGCTCCGGCCAGCCGCGCGGCCGTTTCCCGGATCAGCGCGATCATGTTGGGAATGCCCTGCGTCCGGTTCGAACTCAGCTGGTTGCGCAGGTCGAACGGGGCGAGGGCGGCTTCGATATCGGTGTCGAGGATCGCCTGTGCCCGCCGGTCCTGTACGGTCGCCAGCACCAGCGCGATGATCCCCTTGGTGATCGCAGCGTTGCTGTCGGCGAGGAAATGGAGCGTGCCGTCCCCCTGCGGCTGGGGATAGACCCAGACCGATGCCGAACAGCCGCGGACGAGGGTCGCATCGGTCTTGAGGGGATCGGGCATCGGCTCCAGCTGGCGGCCCAGATCGATCAGGAGCCGGTAACGGTCGTCGCCGTCGAGAAAGTCATATTCTTCGCGGATGTCGTCGATGCTCTGCATGACGCCGCTATAGGCATTTGGTCCTACAGTTCCACCCCGGCGGCGATCGCTTCGAGCTTGCGGATGCGCTCCTTCAGGTCGGCGATCTCGATCCGGGTGCCGGCGTTCGGCGTCGGCTGGGCCATCGGCTTGTCGCCCAGGCGCTGTTGCTGAAGCGCCAGCCAGCCGCGCCAGCCGGCGAGCGTCGTGACCGCCACGATCGCGACGGCGGCGAGGGTGGTGATGGCGAGTGCGAGGGTAAGGGTGAGGTTCATCGGACTGCCCTGTTCATTCGGGTTTGTCAGTTGAGCGGTTTGTCGCGGAGCCGTTCGATCTCGTCGGAGAGGTCGACGCCGCGGTCGGTGATGATGCGTTCGAGGACGCGGACCCGCTGTTCCAGCCGTTCGGTCTGTGCGGCGTATTGCGCGGCCTTTTCGGCGGTTTCGGTGCCGCGAACCTGCAGTTCGCGTTCCTTCAGTTCCAGCCAGGGTTGGAACACTAGCTTGCTGAGGATCGCGACGATCGGGATCATCAGGGCGAGCATGGGGATGATGAAGGGGCTCATGGCCGGTCCTTTCAGTTCGCGCGGCTGCGCAGCTCTTCGATTTCGCGGTCGAGGCTGTGGGCGCCGTCGGTCACGATCCGCTCGACATTGGCGAGCCGGTCCTTGATCGATCCCAGCTCGGCCTTGAGCTGGGCGTTTTCCTGGCTGAGCAGCTTCACGCGTTCGACGGTCTCGTCGTCGCGCTTGGGATAGACGCTCTGGCCCCAGCCGCCCTGCAATGGATAGCCGTGCTTGATCCGCAGCCATGTGGTGACGACCCATCCGGCGACGGAGATGGCGACGATCGTTCCGATGAAGGGAAAGATCATCTGCATCATCGCGACCTTTTCCGGCGTGGCATTGTCGACATAGCTCATCATGACTGGAACTCCGTACGGTTCAGCGCAGCGCGTCGATTTCGCGGGCGGTGCGGGTGGCAGGATCGGTGGCGATGCGTTCGAGGACGGCGATGCGCTCCTCCAGCCGGCCGACCTTTGCTGCGAGACGTTCGTTCTCCTCGGCCATCAGCCGGGCCTGCCGGCTGGGTTCCACCTCGTCGCGGCGGGCGGCGGGGCCGCCCCAATCGTCGTTCAGCGGATAGCCGTGCTTGGCGCGAATGGCGGTCGTCACGACCCAGCCGATCATGCTCATCGCGATCAGGGCCAGCACGAACCCCGGTCCACCCCAACTCATCGTCTCTCTCCCTTTCGTCCGCTCAGGCGGGGACCCGATCAGCGCAGGCTGTCGATCTCGTCCGCCAGACGGGTGTTGCGGCTGGTATAGTACATTTCGATGTCGGCAAGGCGACGGTCGATATCGCGGAAGGTCGAGCGCATTTCCGATGCCGAGCGGGTCGGGTTCGACCGGACGCCCTGCCAGAATTTCTCGTCCTCATAGCTTTCGTACAGGCCGACCGGCTTCTTCTGCGCCATCCAGGCGATCATGAAGTAGGCGATCACCGTCCAGGGAAAGCCACCGGCCAGCGTCAGCAACACCGTGCCGATGCGGATCCACATGACCTCGACACCGGTATAGTCGGCGATGCCGGCGCACACGCCCGACATCTTGCCATTCGCCTTGTCGACATAGAATTTGGTGCGTGCGCCGGACATCAGTCCCTCCGTGCGTAATCGTTGTTGCGGAAATCGCTTTCCGGATATTCCCGGCGCGGCATCGAAGGGCGGAAGTCGGGATTGTCGGCGGCGATGATCCGCTCGATCGTCTGGAGCCGCTCTTCGAGCCGGCGGGCAGTGACGTGCATGTCGTCGAGCAGTCGCTCGTCCTCGTTGGTCAGCGTCGGCGACTGTTTCCACTTGGTGATATAGTGAAGGATCAGCCACGGCAGACCGATGAAGAGGACGCTGATCGCGACCGCCGCCGTCAGGAAATCGCCCATGCGATCAGCCCTCCCGGTTGAGGCGGGCCTTCAGCGCGGCCAGTTCGGCGTCGATCTTGTCGGACTGGCGCAGCTCGGCGATCTCGTCCTCCAGGCTCTTGCCACCCTGGCCCATGCCGGCCGCTTCGGCGCGACCTTCGGCAAGGTCGGCACGGCGTTCCAGCACGTCGAAGCGGCTGAAGGCTTCGGCGGTCTTGGACCCTGCATACATCTCCCGCAGCTTGGTGCGGTTGTTGGCGCTTTCCATCCGGGTCTGGATGGCGTTCTGCCGCGTCCGCGCCTCGCGCAGCTTGTTCTGCAGCTTGGCGATGTCGGCTTCCGACGCGCGCAGCGCATCGTCGAGCACGACGATCTCGGCATTGAGCTGTTCGATCATGTCGACCGCCTTCTGCCGTTCGACCAGCGCGGCCTTCGCCAAGTCTTCGCGGTCCTTGCTCAGCGCCAGCTCCGCCTTTTCGGTCCAGCTGTCCTGCAGCTTTTCCAGCTTGGTGATGTGGCGACGCATTTCCTTCTGGTCGGCGATGGTGCGCGCGGCGGAGGCGCGGACCTCGACCAGGGTTTCCTCCATTTCGAGGATGATCATGCGGATCATCTTCGCGGGGTCTTCCGCCTTGTCGAGCAGGTCGGTGACGTTGGCGGCGATGATGTCGCGGGTGCGGGAGAAAATGCCCATCGGTTACTCCTGACAGATACTGGGTGGCCGGGGTGGAACGGGGCGGAACCGCCCCGGCCCGCCGCCTTACGCCATCGGCGCGGCGGCAACGGTTGCGGCGGTCGGACCGGTTGCGGTCGTGACGCCAAAGGCAAAGAAGCAGACCGCGACCGCGCCCATCAGGCTGAGGATCGACTGGCGGGCGGTCACGTTCTTGTTGATGCGGATCATGGTGGAACTCCCTGAAGCTGTTTTGTGCGCCCTGTGCCGGGCTTGCACAATACATTGCAGGAGGCGTGCCAATTTCGAAAATGACGGTTTTGCGTCACTTTTCGCGTGGCCGCCCGGTCGATGAATTTGACGCTTGCGAATGTTTGGGAAAATACGCCACACATCGGCGATGGAACGCGCAAGCCAGGTCGTCGGCCAATCCGGCCCCTTTCTCGATGCCCTCGAACGGGCCAGCCGGGCCGCCGCGCTCGACCGTCCGGTGCTGGTGATCGGGGAGCGGGGGACCGGCAAGGAACTGGTCGCCGAACGGCTCCACCGCCTGTCGGGGCGTTGGGATCAGCCTTTGGTGGTGATGAACTGCGCCGCGCTGCCCGAGACGCTGATCGAGGCGGAACTGTTCGGCCATGAATCGGGCGCGTTCACCGGCGCGACCAAGGCGCGCGCCGGGCGGTTCGAGGAGGCCGACGGCGGCACGCTGTTCCTCGACGAACTCGGCACGCTGTCGATGGGTGCGCAGGAACGGCTGCTGCGCGCGGTCGAATATGGCGAGGTGACGCGCATCGGGTCGTCGCGCCCGATCCGGGTCGATGTCCGCATCGTCGCCGCGACCAACGAGCACCTACCCGACCGGGTGGAGCGCGGCACGTTCCGCGCCGATTTGCTCGACCGGTTGAGCTTCGAGGTGGTGACGCTGCCCCCCTTACGCGCGCGGCCGGGCGACATCATGGTGCTGGCCGACTTTTTCGGGCGGCGCATGGCGGCGGAGATCGGGCGCGACGAATGGCCGGGCTTCGGCCCCAACGCGGTCGATCAGCTGATGGAGCATCGCTGGCCGGGCAATGTCCGCGAACTGCGCAACGCGGTCGAACGCTCGGTCTATCGCTGGGAACGGCCGGGGCCGATCGATCTGGTGGAGATCGATCCGTTCGCCTCACCCTTCCGGCCACGTACCGCCGGTGCCGCGCCTATACCGGCGGCGGCGCCCATTACGGGTGACGCACCCGAGCCTGCCGCGCCGGACGATCCGTGCGACGATTTCAAGACGCGGGTGAACCGGTTCGAACGCCAGCTGCTGACCCGGGCGATGGCCGAGGCGCGCTATAATCAGCGGACCTGTGCCGATGCGCTGGGGCTGACCTACGACCAGCTGCGCCACGCGCTGAAACGGCATGGTTTATTGGGGCAGGGGGGCTGAGCGGCCTTGCACCGGCTCCCCCAACGCCTAGATGTTCCTCGAACGTAACGACCGGAGCCAAGCGCGCCGACCTTCGTTCGGTCGACCAGAGCTTACATGCCCAAGGAGGAACCCCCATGGCTTTCGAACTTCCGCCGCTGCCCTATGCCTATGACGCGCTGGAGCCGACGATCGACAAGGAAACGATGACGCTGCACCATGACAAGCATCATCAGGCCTATACCGACAAGCTCAACGAAGCGGTGTCGGAGGATCCGAGCCTCGAGGGCAAGTCGATCGAGGAGCTGATGGCGAACATGTCGGGCGCGCCGGCCAAGCTGCGCAACAATGGCGGTGGCTATTGGAACCACACCTTCTTCTGGGAAACGATGAAGGGCGGCGGGTCGCAGCCGTCGGGCGCGCTGAAGGACGCGATCGACCAGCAGTTCGGTGGTCTCGATCAGCTGAAGGAGCAGTTCAACACGGCGGGCGCGAACCAGTTCGGCTCGGGCTGGGCGTGGTTGATCGTCGGGCAGGACGGCAAGCTCGCCATCACCTCTACGCCGAACCAGGACAATCCGCTGATGGACGTAGCGCCGGTGAAGGGCACGCCGATCCTGGGCAACGACGTGTGGGAGCACGCGTACTATATCACGTACCGCAATGCGCGTCCGGCCTATCTGAAGGCGTGGTGGGATGTGGTCGACTGGGACAAGGTCGGTGAGCGTTATGATGCTGCGGTGAAGTAACTTGTAGCCCTCTACCGGAAGGGGAGAGGGTTGGGAGAGGGGGCTGTCCGCGAGGACGGCCCCTTTTTTCGTTCGCGGACCTCAACCACCCGTCATTCCGGCGAAGGCCGGAATCCACGGACATCGACCGGTTCGAAAGAGCCGCGAACACCCGACACAATGGATCCCGGCCTTCGCCGGGATGACGAAGGCGTCGAACGGGGACCCTGCTATCCTGTCAGTCCGCCGGGGGCAGCGGGGCGTCCTTTTCCATCTGCAACCCGTTGCGCAACAGCATCGGGATATTCGCCGCGGCGAAGATCAGCGTCAGCGGCACCGCGCCCCACAGCTTGAACCCGACCCAGAAATCCCAGCTCGAATGGCGCCAGACGACCTCGTTCAGCACCGCCATGAACGCGAAGAAGATCGCCCAGTTGAGCGTCAGCTTGCGCCAGCCCGCCGCACTCAACCCCGGATAGGCGGTTTCCAGCAGCTGTTGGAGGAGGGGCCGCCCGGTGACGAGCCCGAAGGTCAGGATCGCGGAGAACATCGCATAGACGATGGTCGGCTTCATCTTGATGAAGGTATCGTCGCGGAAATAGAGGGTGAGCGCACCGAACACGACGACGAGGCCGGCCGACAGCCACAGCATCGGCGAGACATGGCCGGTCTTCCATTTCGATACGATGATCGCCGCGACGCTCGCGATCATGAAGGCGGTGCTGGCGATGATGACCTGCGCCAGCGAATCGACCATGTCGGGCAGGCCGATCTTGCCCGCCAGCAGGTTCGCGACGAAGAAGACCAGCAACGGGCCATAATCGAGCGCCATGCGGAACAGCGGCGATACCGGCGCCTTGGGTTCGGTCGTCATTTGCGCACCCGCTCCACACCCGCGATGATGCGCGAGACTTCATGGGCATCGAACCCACGCAGATCGTCGGCGGTTTCGCCGACGCCGATCGCATGGATCGGCAGCCCGAACTTCTCCGCCGCCGCGACGAGAACGCCGCCGCGCGCGGTGCCGTCGAGCTTGGTCATGACGAGCCCGGTGACACCGGCGGTTTCCTTGAACACCTCGATCTGGTTGAGCGCGTTCTGCCCCGTCGTCGCGTCGAGGACGAGGACGACGTCATGCGGTGCCGCCGGGTTCAGGCGGCCGAGGACGCGGCGGACCTTGGCCAGTTCGTCCATCAGCTCGCGCTTGTTTTGCAACCGCCCGGCGGTGTCGACGATCAGCACGTCGATGCCGGTGGCGGTGGCCTGCTTGACCGCTTCATAGACGATTCCGGCCGCGTCGCCACCTTCGGCCCCGCTGACGATCGGCACGCCAATGCGTTCGGCCCAGGTCTTGAGCTGGCCGATGGCGGCGGCGCGGAAGGTGTCGCCCGCCGCCAGCATCACGCCATAATCCTGTTCGACCAAGGTCTTGGCGAGCTTGGCGATGGTAGTCGTCTTGCCCGAGCCGTTGACGCCGATGACCAGGATCACCTGCGGCCGCGGAAACGCCTCGATCTCCAGCGGTTTGGCGACCGGGGTCAGGACCTTTTCGATCTCTTCCGCCACGACCAGCCGGATGCCGAGTTCCTCCATGTTGCGCTCATACTGCCCCTCGGAGAGGCAGGTGCGGACACGGGCGGCGGTGGCGGGGCCGAGGTCGGAGGCGATCAGCGCCTCCTCGATCTCGTCGAGCGTCGATTCGTCCAGGCGCGCGGCGGACAGGCCGACCAGATTGCCGGTCAGGCGGTCGGAGGTCTTTTTCAGGCCGCCGAGCAGGCGTTCGTGCCACGAAAGGCTCATAGGGGCATGCCGATCAACTGATCGCCTTCGAGTTGAGTGAGCCGCGCGGTGACGATGCGACCGGGCGGGCAGGGGGGAAGCCGTACGTCGGCAAAGCCGGGGCTGTGCCCGCGCGTGCCGGGTCGTTCGACCAGAATGTCGGTGATGGTGCCGATCTGTGCGGACAGCCAGTCATGGTGCCGGCGGGCGGCGGCATCGCGCAACGCCTGCGCACGCGCCTTGGCGATGGGCGGCGGCACCTGCGGCATCCGTGCGGCGGGCGTGCGCGCGCGTGGGCTGTAGGGAAAGACATGGGCGTGGACGATGGCGCAATCGTCGATCAGCGCCAGCGTATTCGCCGCGATCGCGTCGTCCTCGGTCGGAAACCCGGCGATCAGGTCGGCGCCGATGGCGATTTCCGGGCGTGCGCCTTTCAGGCGCTCGACCAGCCGGACGGCGTCGGCGCGGCTGTGGCGGCGGCGCATTCGCTTCAGCACCATGTCGTCGCCCGCCTGAAACGACAGATGCACGTGCGGCATCACGCGCGGTTCCGACGTCAGCAATTCCAGCAGCTTGTCGTCAATTGCTGCGGGATCGAGCGAGGACAGGCGCAACCGCCGCAGCGAGGTGCGCGCAATGATCGCTTCTACGAGATCGCCGAGCTTGGGCGTGTCGGGCAGGTCGTGGCCATAGCTCGACAGGTCGACGCCGGTCAGCACGATTTCGGCATGGCCTGCTGCGACCATTCCTTCGACCTGCGCCACGATGCCGTCGATCGTCGCCGACCGTGATGGGCCGCGCCCGGCGGGAATCGCGCAGAAGGTGCAGGCATGGTCGCAGCCATTCTGCACCTCGACAAAGGCACGCGTCTGCCCTTCGAACCCGCCGGCGAGCTGCGGTGCGGTGTCGAGCACGCGGTCGATGGTGCGGACGATGACCGGTTCGCTCGACCCCCATGCGACGGGGTTCAGCTTGTCCGAATTGCCGATCACGCGCGTGACTTCGGGCATCGCCGCGAAGCTCGCCGGGTCGATCTGTGCCGCGCAGCCGGTGACAACCAGTTCGCTGTTCGGTCGGTCGCGTCGGGCCTTGCGGATCGCCCTGCGGGTCGCGGCGACCGCGTCGTTGGTCACGGCGCAGCTGTTGATCACCACCACGTCGCGCGCGCCGACCAGCCCGCGGATCGCATCGCTTTCCGCGATGTTCAGCCGGCAGCCGAGCGTTATGATGGCGGGACCACAGGAGGATGGCATGGGCGACGATCTAGGGACAGCGGCAGGGGAAGTCCACGGACAGGCGCGCGAAGTGCTCGACTTCTGGTTCAGAGAAGTTGGTCCGGAGCGGCACTTCGCGAAGGACGATGCGCTCGACGCCATGATCGCGGACCGTTTCGGCGCGTTGCAACGGCGCTTGCTGACGACCGAGGCGGCGGGATGGCGCGACGACCGCGACAGCCTGTTCGCGGCGGTGATCGTGCTCGACCAGTTTTCGCGCAACCTGTTCCGGGGACAGGCGGCGGCATTCGCGGCCGATCCGCTGGCGCTGGAGCTTGCGCTGATCGGGATCGCGCGGGGTTATGACCGGGAACTGCCCCCGGAGCGCCGGGCGTTCCTCTATATGCCGCTCATGCATAGCGAGGATGCGGGGGTGGCGCGCTTCTCGCTCCATTGTTTCGAAGCGCTGGGCAATCCGGTGAACCTGAAATTCGCGCGCGACCATGCCGAGGTGCTGGCACGCTATGGCCGTTACCCCTCGCGCAACGCGGCGCTCGGCCGGGTGTCGACCGAGGCCGAGGCGGCCTATCTCAGCCGACCTGACGCCGGGTGGTGAGATCGGGCAGATCGGGTTCGGTCGTGCCGGCATGGAGCAGCCCGCGCGCGGCAAGCATTCGCCGCGTATCGGCGATCGACAGCGGCTTGCCATAATTCCAGCCCTGCGCCTTCGCACATCCCAGCGCCGCCAGTCGTTCGGCGATGGTGTCGGTTTCAACCCCTTCTGCGGTGACCGGCAGGTTGAGATTGGCGCCAAGGCCGATGATCGCATTCACGATCGCCGCCGAATCGGCATTGTCGAGCATCGACAGGACGAAGCTCTTGTCGATCTTGATCCGGTCGAACGGCAGCGCGCGGAGGTGCGCCAGCGATGAATAGCCGGTGCCGAAATCGTCCAGCGCGAGGCGGACGCCCTGATTCTTCAACGAACCGACGATCGACTGGGCCAAGGCCAGATTGTCGAACAGCGCGCTTTCGGTGACCTCGATTTCCAGCCGGTTGGCGGCAAAGCCGCCCTCGACCGTCGCCTTGATGATCTTCTGCGCCAGCCACGCATCGCGCAGCTGATATGGCGAGATGTTGACGGACAACGACAAGGTCGGGTCCCAGTCGCGCGCGGCGGCGAACGCCTGTCGCATGATCGCCAGCGACAATTCGGCGATCAGGCCCGAATCCTCGGCGACCGGGATGAAACGGTCGGGCGGGATAATCCCCTGCGTCGGATGGACCCAGCGCGCCAATACCTCGAACCCGCACAGCCGGCCGGTGGCAAGGTCGATCTGCGGTTCGAAATAGGGAACGATCTGCCCGGCGGGGATGGCCTGGCGCAGGCCGTTCTCGATATCGTTGCGGTCGATCAGCGCGTGTTCCATCGCGCGATTGAACCAGGTGACGCCGCCGCGTCCGGACTTCTTGGCGCAATACATCGCGATGTCGGCCGACCGCAGCAGCGTGTCGATGCCCGCCCCGTCGAAGTCGGACCGCGCGACGCCGATCGAGCTGGTCAGGTGGATGCGCCGATCGTCGACCTCGATCGGCTGCGACAGCGCGGCGATCACGCGCGATGCGACATGATCGACCGTCGACGGGTCGCGGGCGTCGAACACAAAGGCACAGGCAAAGGCGTCGCCGCCGAATCGCGCGGTGAGTGCGGCGGACGGCATGACATCGGCGATGGCGTGGGCGGCGGCACGCAGGACGGCGTCGCCCGCTTCATGGCCGTGCATGTCGTTGACCATCTTGAAATGGTCGAGGTCGACGATCATCAGCGCTACCGCCTGATCCCGCCGGGTCGCCGCGCGCAGCAGCGCCGCGCCGGCTTCGCTGAGCGAACGGCGGTTGAGGAATCCGGTGAGCGGATCGCGCGACGCCAGCATCCGGGCGCGTTCCTCCGCCGCCGAACGGCCATGCATCTCGATCGCGGCGGCGCGATGGCGCAACCAGCAGAAGAAGACGAGGACGGCGTTGGCGATCAGCGCCAGGAACAGGTGCCGCTCGACCGGGGCGCCACCGAAATAGCGGTGATCGAGGAAGCCGCTGATGACCGCGATGGCCAGCCCGGCGAACAGCACGATGCCCGCGATATAGATCGGCAGCGTCCAGCGGTTCCCCCGCTGCGGCGCTTCCGCTGGGGCCGTGCCCTCTGTTCCGCGTTGCCGATCCCATTCCATACGCGGCCGTTATCGGCGCACATCGGTATAGAAGGTGTTAAAGGCCGTGTTCGTCCTGTCGTCACCCGGGCTCCGGTCGTCGCGACTTGCGCGGGACGGCGCGATGCGCTAGAGGCGCCGCATCGTTTCCGTTGGGAATCGTTCAGCAATGCCGCCCAAGGGCGACGCCGGCCGACGAGGTTTCGTCCGCCGGCGTGTTTTGCTTGAGTGTTTTTCATAGGGTTTCGCAATTGGAGTGCGCGCGTGTTCGAAAGTCTGAGTGACCGGCTGGGAGGGGTGTTCGATCGTCTGCGCGGTCGCGGCGCGCTGACCGAGGCCGATGTCCGGACGGCGATGCGCGAAGTCCGCGTGGCGCTGCTGGAAGCCGACGTCGCGCTGCCCGTCGCGCGCGAATTCGTCGAAAAGGCGACCGAGGCCGCCGTTGGCCAGAATGTCCTGCGTTCGATCACGCCGGGACAGCAGGTCGTCAAGATCGTCCATGACGCGCTGGTCGACATGCTGGGACCGGATACGGCCGAGCTGGACGTCGCGGTCACGCCGCCCGCCGTCATCATGCTGGTCGGGCTTCAGGGCTCGGGCAAGACCACGACCACCGCCAAGCTCGCCAAGCTGCTCGCCAAGCGCGAGGGCAAGAAGGTGATGATGGCGTCGCTGGACGTCAATCGCCCGGCGGCGCAGGAACAGCTCGCGGTGCTCGGCACGCAGGTCGAGGTCGCGACCCTGCCGATCGTGGCGGGGCAGCAGCCGGTCGACATCGCCCGGCGCGCGCTGCAATCGGCGAAGCTGCAGGGCTATGACGTGGTCATGCTCGACACCGCCGGTCGTCTGCACGTCGATCAGGCGCTGATGGACGAGATGAAGGCCGTCTCGGACATCGCCAAGCCGAACGAGACGCTGCTGGTCGTCGACTCGCTGACCGGGCAGGACGCGGTCAACGTTGCGCAGAACTTCTCCGAACAGGTGCCGCTGACCGGTGTCATCCTGACCCGCATGGACGGCGATGCGCGCGGCGGTGCCGCATTGTCGATGCGCGCCGTCACCGGCAAGCCGATCAAGTTCGCGGGCACCGGCGAAAAGCTGGACGCGATCGAGCCGTTCCACCCGAAGCGCGTTGCCGGCCGTATCCTCGGCATGGGCGACGTCGTGTCGCTGGTCGAAAAGGCCGCACAGTCGATCGAGGCCGAAGACGCGGAGCGCATGGCGGGTCGCCTGGCCAAGGGTCAGTTCGACATGAACGACCTGCGCGGGCAGCTGGCGCAGATGCGGCGCATGGGCGGCCTGGGTGCGCTGGCCGGCATGATCCCGGGCATGAAGAAGGCGCAGGCGGCGATGGCGTCGGGCGCGGTCGATGAGAAGATCCTGCTGCGCATGGACGCGATGATCACGTCGATGACCGCCAAGGAACGCGCCAAGCCCGAACTGATCAACGCCAAGCGCAAGATCCGCATTGCCAAGGGATCGGGCACGACGGTGCAGGACATCAACAAGCTGTTGAAGATGCATCAGGAAATGCAGACCGCGATGAAGAAGCTCAAGAAGATGGGCGGCATCAAGGGCATGATGGCGATGCTGGGCAAGGGCGGCATGGGCGGCCTCGGCAATGCGCTCGGCGGCCCCGGTCTTGGCGACCTGATGAGCAAGGCGGGGGGCGAAATGCCCGGCCTGCCCGGTCTCACCGGTGGCAAGGGGATGCCGCAGCTACCCCCCGGCTTCGAAAACCTGATCAAGAAGAAGTAACCGCCGGCAAGGCTCCGGCTTACACAGACCAACGAAGGAAGAAGAATAATGGCACTCAGCATCCGTCTGTCGCGTGGTGGCTCGAAGAAGCGTCCCTACTACCGCATCGTCGTCGCCGATGCGCGCAGCCCGCGCGATGGCCGCTTCATTGAGAAGATCGGCACCTACAACCCGCTGCTGGGCAAGGAAGACGAGAAGCGCGTCGTGCTCGACGCCGAGCGTGCGACCCACTGGCTGGGCGTCGGCGCGCAGCCGACCGACCGTGTCGCCCGCTTCCTCGACAAGGCCGGTGTGAAGGAACGCGCTGCCCGCAACAACCCGAACAAGGGCAAGCCGGGCGAAAAGGCCGTCGAACGCGCCGAGGAGCGTGCGGAAAAGGCGAAGGCCGCTGAGGAAGCCGCCAACGCCCCGGCCGAAACCGCCGAAGCGTAAGGGGTTGTGCAGGCGCGTCTTTTTGGGCGCGCCGGCATCCTTTGATCTGCGTCATGCGTTGCGGGTCATCCCGACCAGGAGCATGACGCATGATCGACCCGCAAGAACAGCGCCCCCATGACGAAGACGCCACCAATGTCGGCCAATCGGCGGAAGAACCCGCCGAAGGCCGCGACGACACCCCCGACGGCGGCGAAGGCTCGCCCGACGCCTGACGTCGCGGTCGACCGCAGTCGCGTCGTGCTGGCGGCGATCGCCGGGGCGCATGGGCTGCATGGCGAGGTGCGGCTGAAGCTGTTCACCGACGACCTGTCGGCCTATGCGACGCTGAACGGTGGCGCGCTGACCCTGGTCTCGGTGCGCCCCGCGACCAACGGCGTGATCGGCAGGTTCCGCGAAATCGCCGACCGCAACAAGGCGGAGGCGATGCGCGGGACCGAATTGTGGATCGGCCGTGACCAGCTGCCGCCGCTGGGCGAAGGTGAATATTATCACGCCGATCTGCTCGGCCTGGCCGTCGTGTCCAGTACGGGCGAGACGCTGGGGCAGGTGGTCGCCATCGACGATTTCGGCGCGGGCGACGTGATCGAGATCGAACGGCCCGGCGGCAAGCGGTTCATGGTGCCGATGCAGCCTCATGCCGTACCCGAATGGAATGACGAACGTCTGGTGGTCGACGCGCTGTTCGCCGTCGATTGATGGCTAGCGCGTTACGGCGGCGGTAAAGGCGGCGCGCAACGGTTCGGGTGCGCCCGCCAATCGCCGCTCGATCCGCGCCAGTACCGCCTCGCCATCGTGGAGCGAGCGCGTCGCGCGCTCCATGCTCCAGTAACCGAATTCCCGCGTGCCGAGCGAACGGTCCGACAGGATCGTCAGTTCGCTGTGGCGCGGATCGTTCGCGATCCGGGCATAGGTTGCGGCGACGCTGGATTCGGGGCCTTCGATCACCTGCAGGAAATGGCTGCCGTCATGCCATAGCAGGCCGGTAATACCGTCCACCGCGTTGTTATGGCGGGATTGTTGCAGGATGCAGTCGACATCGACCCCGGGCGCGCTGCGGCTGGTATAGAAAAGCTGGCGGAACTGCGTCTCGGTCACGCTCGATCGGATACGATGACCCCGGCGATCGAACAAGCCTGCTGCGTAACGATTAGTGTCTGGCGGGTGGTATGGTCGCGGGCGGACCGATTTCCGCGTCGGGATCGACCAATATGGTTACGAGCCGGCCGACCAGCGTCACCGGGTCGCGACCGCGACGATAGCCATGGCCCTCCGCCTCCCGCTTCGAACATCGGCGCTGTCCGCGAAACATGCCGCAGCCCGACAGGAACGGGTCCTGTACCGATGTCGGCGGGACCTCGCCGATGACCGCTCCTTGTTCACCGACTTCGCGAACCGTCGGCAGCGGCAGGCGATAACGGTCGCCGCGATCAGGGTCGCCGCACACGACAATCTCGCCGGCGCCTGCCGCCAAACAGTTCCGTGCCGCTTCCCGCTCGGCGGCAGCGGCGAGGATGCGGTCGAAAGATTGCGCGTCCGCCGGTGCAGTCGGCAGCAGGAAAGCGATCAAAAGAAGGCAGGGCCGCATCGGCAACAAGGCTACCCGGTGCCATCGCGATCGACAAGCCGCTACCGCCGGATCGGACGGCGCTCCGCCAACAGGTTGCGGATCGTGGTCGCTGCCACGCCCGCCTCGCCCATGGCGTGGCTGATCTGGTCCAGCCCCTTCACCACATCTCCCGCGGCGAACAGGCCGGGGACGGAGGTACGCTGGTGATCGTCCACCTCCAGGCAGCCATCCTCGCTGGCCCGTGCCCCGGCGGCGATCGCCAATTCGGACCGGATGTGCGACCCGAGCGCCGGATAGACGCTGTGGAATGCCAGGTCTCCCTCGGCGGTACGAACGACGAAGCGGTCGCCGTCGATCCGATAGTCGCCGCACGGTCCGTCGACCCGGCGGATGCCCGCATCGTCGAGCGCGGCGCGGCACGCATCGTCCAGTTCGTGATCGGTATCGGGCGCGATCAGGGTCACGTCGCTGCTATAGCCGCGGAGGAACAGCGCCTCGCGCATGCCATGGTCGCCCGTGCCGATCACGCCTACCCGCCGGTCGGTCACTTCATAGCCGTCGCAGATCGGACAGTAGCGCAACAGTCCGCGGGTCAGCGCCGTGTCGTGCAGCGCGTCGTCCAGTCCGGCGGGGCGGTGGTTGACCACGCCGGTCGCCAGCAGGACGGTACGGGTGCGCAGCGTGCTGCGATCGGTGCGGACGATAAAATCGTCGCCATCGCGCTCGATCGCGGTGACCGTCGCCGCCTCGCAGGTCGCACCATAGTCGCGCGCCTGCCGGTGCATCCTTGCCAGCAGGTCGGGACCCGTGATCCCGCCGGGAAAGCCGGCATGGTTGTGGGTACGCGGGATCATCGCCGCCCGGCTCGATCCGCAGTCGAACATGCGAATTTCGAGATGGAAACGCGCAAGATAGATGGCCGCGGTCAGTCCGGCCGGACCGGCGCCGATGATGGCGCAATCGATCGCGTCGGCGTCGGGCGTGCAGGGGGCGGGGGGCATAGCGACGCAAATGACGCGGCAGGTCTTTCGTTCCCCCGAACAAGCGGGCAGAGGCTGTCGCCATGACCTTTGCCGCGACCGTCCTGACGCTCTACCCCGAAATGTTCCCCGGACCGCTCGGGGTGTCGCTCGCCGGACGGGCGCTGCGCGAGGAACGCTGGTCGCTCGATACGGTGCAGATTCGCGACTTCGCGACCGACAAGCATCGTTCGGTCGACGATACGCCGGCCGGGGGCGGCGCCGGCATGGTGTTGCGTGCGGACGTGCTGGCGGCGGCGCTGGACAGCGTGACGGACGGCCGCCCGGTGCTGGCGATGACTCCGCGGGGGAAGGCGCTGACGCAGGAGCGGGTACGGCAACTGGCCGACGGGCCGGGCGCGATCATCCTGTGCGGCCGGTTCGAAGGGTTCGACGAACGGCTGTTCGAGGCGCGCGATATCGAGCCGGTGGCGATCGGCGACTATGTACTGTCGGGCGGCGAAATGGGAGCGCTGGTGCTGCTGGATGCTTGCGTTCGGCTGCTTCCCGGCGTAATGGGCGCGGCTTCGAGTGGTATCGAGGAGAGCTTCGAAAGCGGCCTTCTGGAATACCCTCAATATACCCGACCCTATGAATGGGAAGGGCGTGTGATCCCCGAGGTGTTGCGATCGGGGGATCATGCGCGGATCGCGGCGTGGCGCAAGGCACGGTCCGAATCCGATACACGGCTATGGCGGCCGGACCTGTGGGAGCGTCATGTCGACGCTCGGGTCCAGTCGCCCTCTGGCGCGCACAAGCAAGACGAAGGTCAGAAGAAATGAACCTCCTCCAGACGATCGAAGCCGAACAGATCGCCAAGTTCAACGAATCGAAGAAGATCCCGGAATTCCGCGCCGGTGACACCCTCAAGGTCGGCGTGAAGGTCGTCGAAGGCGAGCGTACCCGCGTGCAGAACTACGAAGGCGTCTGCATCGCCCGTTCGAACAAGGGCATGGGTTCGTCGTTCACCGTCCGCAAGATGAGCTTTGGTGAAGGCGTCGAGCGCGTTTTCCCGCTCTATTCGCCGAACATCGATTCGATCGAAGTCGTGCGTCGCGGTGTCGTGCGTCGCGCGAAGCTCTATTATCTGCGTGGTCGCACCGGCAAGTCGGCGCGTATCGCCGAACGTCGCGATCCGCGTCCGGCCAAGGCGACCGCTGCCGAGTAATCGGCGGCGCGCAATTGCGCCAGGCAAAGGGCGCGGTAGCCGATGGCTGCCGCGCCCTTTTTGCGTCTAGACTTGGAGTGATATTCCCAGGGTCGTATTACCCTCCGACGCGGACCCGCGTTAAACGTCCTCGGGCGTCGCAATCGGCGCGGACACGGTAAAGCGCAGGCCCGGAGCATTGTCGCTTTCCTCGATCGTACCGTCGAGCCGCTTGACCATCGCGCCGAGCATCCGCGTGCCGAAGCCGGTGCGGTTACCCGTCCGCCCCTGACCCCGGTCGGCGACGGTCAGCCGGAAGCGGTTGCGTACCTTTTCCAACGTGATCGCGATCGGCCCCGGCTTTCCGCCATAGGCATATTTCTGGGCGTTGATGACCAGTTCGACCAGTACCAGTCCGACCTGCACCGCGGCGTCGGCGGAGATCAACAGCGGGGCGAGGTCCATGGTCAGTCGCCCGGTCCATTCGTCGCCCATCGACGACTGCATCTCGGCCAGCAGATCCTCGATATAGCGGCCGAGATCGATGACCGTGACCGTATCCTCGGAATAGAGCCGGCGATGGACCAGCGCGACGGCCGACAACCGCCGCTGCGCCTCGCCCAGATGGCGGGTCAGCGTCTCGTCATTCTCGGCATTGGCCTGCATCGCCAGGAACGCGACGACCAACTGCAGGCTGTTCTGCACCCGGTGGTTCACTTCCTTGATCAGCGTTTCCTGCTGCGCGAGCAGCGCATCCTTGTCGGTGACCGCGCGGGTCAGTTCGCGGTTCAATTCGCTGATGCGGCGCCGCTGGCGCGCGTCGAACAGCAGCCGCGACAGGCGGTGGGCCGCCTCGATCTCCGCCGGGCTCCAGGGGAGGGCGCGGCCGCGGATTTCCTCGCTCCACGCCGCGAAGGAGGCGCGCGGGGTCAGCGGACGGTCGGGCTCCTGCTCGACCGCCTTGTGCGGGTTGCCGGCCCATTGGATCGTCTGCAACGTCTCCGCTCGGAACCACAGCAGAACGACCGGTTCGTCGGCTGACAGCGTGATCGCCAGCAATCCGCTCGCCATGTCGCGATAGGCATGGGCGGCGGGCAGTCGATGTTCCAGCGCCGCGGTGTGCAGCAGGATGTTCCCCTGCGCGCGTACCCATTGCAGGATGTCGCTGATCGCTTCGGGCGGCGGGACATGGCCGCTGGAATAGCGCATCGGCCCGCGTTGCAGTACGAAGCCGTCGGCGCGAAGCAGCCGCTGCAGGTCGCTGCCGATCAGCGCGGACAGCTGGTCGGGGTCATATTCCTGCGCGAACCGCTGCGCGAGCGCGTCCTCCGCGGTGCGCAGCCGCAGCCGTTCGCGATATTCGGCCGCTTCTTCCTTGGCACCGATCTGCTGCGCCAGCGACGCCGCGATCAACTCACAGGTCTTGCGTTGCAGGTAGGACAGATTGCGGGGGGAACGATGGTGGCACGCGACGAGCCCCCACAGCATGCCGTCCTTGATGATCGACACCGAAGCCGACGCCGCGACCGCCATATTGCGGAGATACTGGACGTGGATCGGCGACACCGCACGGACGCCGACATTGCTCAGATCGACGGCGGAAAGCGTCGGATCGAGGCCGATGATCGGGGCCGGGGTGTAGGAGGCGTCGGGAATCACGCGGACCCGGTTGCGGATATACAACGCGCGCGCCTGTCGGGGGATGTCCGATGCGGGGAAGTGGTGGTTAAGGAAGCCGTGAATGTCGGGCGCATGACGCTCCGCCACGACCTTTCCGGAATCGTCGTCGAGGAAGCGGTAGATCATCACCCGGTCGAACCCGGTCAGCCGCGCGAAGATCGACGCAGCCCGCGCCGTCAGGTCGTCGAGATCGACCGCACGCGAAAATTCCTCGCCCCCCTGTTCGATCCAGGTGAGCGCGTCGTCGGTGCCCGGTTCGCCAGGCGCGGTCGGCTCCAGCTCGATCAGCCAGAAACGCCCTTCGCGACTGGCGACGACCGAGAGCGTCGTCTGCCCGGTCGTGCCGAGCACCACCGGCCCGGCGACGGTCGAGCGCAGGATCGCCAATCCCGCCTCGCCAATCAGGTCGAGGATCGTCCCGCCCAGCCAGTCGGCGCCGAGCAGCGACGCGACGTCGCCCGCGCCACCGACGATCACCCCCTCGGCAGGATCGACGATCAGCAGCATGCCATGCGGCTGGATCGCGCCGGGGATATGGATCGGTTCGCGGTCGCAGATCGTCAGGTCGTGCCCGAGGTCGGAAGGCGAGGTCGCCAGCCCGTCGTCCTGGGCAGTTGCATTGGTCGCCAAGCGTAGCCCCTTCGTCATCCTGTGGCTGCCCGGCGATCGGGATCGGTACGGGAAGATACTGCACTATAACTGAAAACGGACTGTTTCAACCGCTGCCGGTGTGGCCGTCAAGTACCTGCCGGATCCGCGTTGCCAGATCGACACGCTTGTACGGCTTGCCGATCAGGTCGAATTCGGTCCCGCGCGCATCGACCCGTTCGATCGACGCCTCCGCATAGCCGGTGGTCAGCAACACCTTCAGCCGGGAGCGCAGCCGCCGCCCTTCGCGGGCGACCATGACGCCGTTCATCCCGCCCGGCATGATCAGGTCGGTGAACAGCAGGTCGATCGGCGCATCGCTTTCCAGCACGGCGATCGCCTCCGCCCCGTTGCCGGCGCGCAGCACGGCGTAGCCGAAATCCTTCAGGATCGCCTCGGCCAGGTCGCCGACATCCTGCTGGTCCTCGACGACGAGGATGGTTTCGGTCCCGCGCAGGTCGCTGTCGCTGCGGGGGCGCCGCGCGCGGATCGGTTCGGCCACCGAACCCGCCGCCGGGAACAGCAGGCGGATCGTGGTGCCGCTGCCCTTCTGCGATTCGATGTGTAACGCGCCGTCGGACTGCTTCATGAATCCATAGACCATCGACAGGCCGAGGCCGGTGCCCTTGCCCTGATCCTTGGTCGTGAAGAACGGCTCGGTTACCCGCGCGCGGACCTCCTCCGACATGCCGGTGCCGGTGTCCGTGATCGACAGAGCGACGAACTTGCCCTGAAGCTTGTCGCCATAGCGCGGATCGCTGCCGTCCAGCGTGACAGGTTGGGCCGAGATCGTGATCGTGCCGCCATCGGGCATGGCGTCGCGGGCGTTCATCACGATGCCGATGATCGCCGCCTCGGCCTGCACCGGGTCGATCCGCGCGTTGCAATGGTCGCCACAGGGTTCGACGTCGATCGTGATCCCCGCATCGCCGATGGTGCGCTTGAGCATTGGCAGCAGCGCGCGAACCAGATCGTCGATATTGGTGACCCGGCCCGACAGCTTCTGCCGGCGCGAAAAGGCGAGCAGCTGCTGCGTCAGTTCGGCCCCGCGATCCGCCGCCTCCATCACCGCCCGGAGCGAGCGGCGCGCGCGATCGGGGTTGAGGGCGTCGCTGCGATCCAGCTGGTTGAGCAGGACGTCGGTGAACCCCTGGATCACCGTCAGCAGATTGTTGAAATCATGTGCGATGCCGCCGGTCAGCTGACCGACCGCCTCCATCTTCTGCGCCTGGCGCAGCGCTTCCTCCGCATCGCGGCGGCGGGTGACGTCCAGCTGCGACGCGAAATAATAGCGGAGCTTCTGCTCGCCATCGAGCACCGGCGAAATGAACAGCGCGCTCCAGAAGGCGCTGCCATTCTTCTTGTAATTGATCAATTCGACCGAGGCCTGCCGCTGTTCGCGGATCGCGAGGCCGATTTCGGCCACGGTGTCCGGATCGGTCTCCGCGCCCTGCAGGAAGCGGCAGTTGCGACCCAGCACCTCGTCCGCGTCATAGCCGGTCATGCTGAGAAAGGCCGGGTTGGCGAAGATGATCGGATTGTCCGGCAGATTGGGGTCGGTCACGATCATCGGCATCCGCGTGGTCTTCACCGCCGCGAAGAAGATGCCGTTGCCCGGATCGTGCATCTCGCGGCCCGCCATGGCAGCGTCCCGCTGCACCGGGTCGAGCGGCTTTTCCGGGCTGGACGGTGAGGACATGAACGGGCCTGTCGGTTCGAGGATGTGGCGACAAAGGTCGCGAGAGAGCGATTTGGTTCCGTAACGATCGGACCCGCAGGTCCGCTCCGCTCGTTCACTACCCATGAACCCGCTTCGCCAGACAATTGCACGCCAGATCCGCGGCTTGACCGGTGCCGGCGACGGCGCGATCGACCTGCGGCGACCGCCCGGCGATGACGGGCTGTTCGGGCCGGGATCGGTCAGCTGGCGGGTGCATGGCGATTTTTCGTCGATGATGATCGGCGGTACGGCCGCGTTGCTGATGCAGATGCTGCATCCCGGTGCGCTGGCGGGAGTGTGGGACCATAGCAATTTCCAGCGCGACATGCTGGGGCGGCTGAAGCGGACCGCGCAGTTCATCGCCGGCACCACCTATGGCAGCACGGCGGAGGCGGAGCGGCTGATCGGCCATGTCCGCCATATCCATGACCGGGTGCACGGCGTCCTGCCCGACGGCCTGCCCTATGATGCGAACGACCCGCATCTGCTGACCTGGGTCCATGTCGCGGAGACGGATTCGTTCCTGCGCGCCTATCTGCGCTACCGCGATCCAGAACTGTCGCGCGCCGATCAGGACCGGTACTTCGCCGAAAATGTCGTGGTGGCCGAGCGGCTGGGCGCGCGCGATGTTCCCGACAGCCGGGCTACGGTCGATGCATGGCTGTCGGCGGTGCGCGGCGAACTGCGCTGCGACGCCCGCACCCGCGCGGTGCGCGACGCGCTGCTGCACCAGCCGTTGCCGAACCCGTTCCTGAAAGGGTTCGGGGCGCTGAACACCGCCGCCGCGATCGACCTGCTGCCGCATTGGGCACGGGCGATGCTGGAGTTGCGCAGTCCCGCGCCGATGGGCGTGCGGGCAGGGGCGCAGGGTATGGCGAGGATGCTGCGCTGGGCGCTGGGTGGGTCGGCGTCGGAAAAGACGGCACGGGCACAGGGGTAGCGGCCGAGTTTCGATGGCGATCCATCGCGTGCCTCACCCGTCACCCTGGGCTTGACCCGGGGTCCTGCTTTCTTTCAACGCTTTCCGAAAAAGCGGGACCCCGGGTAAACCCCGGGGTGACGAAAACGGAAAGGTACGTTTCGGGGCAGGCCGCTCTAAAGTGGCGGCAATCCCGCCCGCAGTTCCTCGACCCAGGGCGTCGCCACCCCGTCGGACGGCGCGCGCCAGTCGCCGCGCGGGGACAGCGCGCCGCCGGCCGAGACCTTGGGCCCGTTGGGCAGTGCCGACCGCTTGAACTGGCTGGTCTGGAAGAAGCGCCACAGGAATTTTTCCAGCCACCGCGCGATGGTCGGTAGGTCGTAACTGCCCTTGGCTTCGTCCGGAAAGTCGATCGGCCAGCGGCCGGCGGCGGCATCGCGCCACGCGTGCCAGCACAGGAAGGCGACCTTCGACGGGCGCTGCCCATAGCGGACGATGTGGTGGAGGAAGAAGTCGTTCAGCGCATAGGGACCGACGCGGTCCTCGGTGCTCTGCATCCGGCCCTCGGCATCGGCGGGCACCAGTTCGGGCGAAATCTCGGTGTTCAGGATCGCATCAAGCACGGCGTCGGTGTCGCGGTCGAACTGGTCGGTGCGGATCGTCCAGCGGATCAGATACTGGATCAGCGTCTTGGGCACGCCGGCATTGACGCCGTAATGGCTCATGTGATCGCCGACGCCATAGGTGCACCACCCGAGCGCCAGCTCCGACAGGTCGCCGGTGCCCAGGACCAGCGCTTCCCGCTGATTGGCCAGCCGGAAGAGGTAATCGGTGCGCAGCCCGGCCTGCACATTTTCGAACGTCACGTCATAGACCGGTTCGCCGCTGGCAAAGGGGTGGCCCATGTCGCTTAGCATCTGGCGCGCGGCGGGACGGATGTCGATTTCGTCGCCGGTGATGCCCAGCGCCGTCATCAGCTTCCACGCATTGCCCTTGGTCGCTTCGCCGGTGGCGAAGCCGGGCATGGTGAAGCCCAATATGTCGGTGCGCGGACGACCGAGTCGGTCGAACGCCTTCGCCGCGACGATCAGTGCGTGGGTCGAATCCAGCCCGCCCGACACACCGATCACCAGCCGCTTCGTCCCCGACGCGACCAACCGCTTGCGCAATCCCTCGACCTGGATGTTGAACGCTTCGTAGCAATCGTCGTCCAGCCGCTCGGGCGTGCTGGGGACGAAGGGGTAGCGCCGGACCGGGCGCAGCAGCCCGATATCGTCCTGCGTCGGTGCATGGTCGAAGCCGATCCGGCGGAAGCGGGTTTCGGGATGACCGCTGGCCGCCGCGCAATCGTTGAACGTGCCGGTCCGCATCCGCTCCAGCCGCAGCCGTTCGAGGTCGACATCGGCATAGGCGATGCCCGACGACTGGTCGAACCGGTCCGACTGGGCCAGCAATTCGCCCAATTCATGCACGGAACCCTGGCCGTCCCATGACAGGTCGGTCGTGCTCTCGCCGATCCCGGCCGCGGCATAGATATACGCCGAGACGGTCCGCGCCGATTGCGACGCGCACAGCATCTCGCGGTCGCGTGCCTTGCCGATGACGATGTTCGACGCCGACAGGTTGCACAGCACCAAGGCTCCGGCCATCGCTCCGGCGGTCGAGGGGGGCAGGGGGGACCAGAAATCCTCGCAGATTTCGGCATGGACCACGAAATCGGGCAGGTCACGGGCGGCGAAGATCAGGTCGGTGCCGAACGGCACGTCCTGTCCGGCGAGCGTCATCGTCAGCCCGGTTAAGCCGACGCCGGGCGCGAACCAGCGCTTCTCATAATATTCGCGGTAGTTCGGCAGGTACGTCTTGGGCACGACGCCGAGGATGCGCCCGCGCGATACGGCCACCGCGCAATTGTACAGCCGTCCGTTGCGCCGCAGCGCCGCGCCCAGCAGCAGGACGGGGCGCAGGTCCGCGCTGGCCGCGACCACCTCGGACAGCGTCGCTTCGGTCGCGTCGCACAGCGCGTCCTGTAGATGCAGGTCGTCGATCGCGTAGGAGGTGAGGTTGAGTTCGGGGAAGACCAGCAGGTCGGCGCCGGCTACATGCCCCTGCCGTGCCAGGTCGATCGCGGCCCGGCCGTTAGCGGCAACATCGCCGACGCTGGCGGGCGGAGTGCAGGCGCCGACGCGGATCAGGCCGTGGGTGTGGATCGAATGGAACGGGTGGGTCATGGCGTCACCCTATAGGGAGATACGATGATGCGGAACCGGTAGCTCCCGGATCTTTCACCCTATCTCCAATTCATCCGTTTGGTTCGAGTAGCGATCGAGCCTGTCGAGAGCGCGTATCGAGAACGCGGTTCCGCTGGGCAGGTGTTGTCGACAAACGCTTCCCGACAAGCTCGAAGCTGCTCGAACCGAACGGAGTGTGATAACGGAGCTAGAGCCCCCGGCCTCAAACCTTCGCGGCGTAGATCATCCGGCCTTCGCCCAACAGGTCGAACACCCGCGCCAGATCGCCTTCGGCAACCGCGAAGCAGCCCTGGCTGCGGCCGAGCTTCCCGTGCTGTGCGATCATTTCCGGGTTGGCGTACCAGGCCCCGTGCACGACGATCGCGCGCATCAGCGCATTGTCGTTGGTGGGATCGAGGCCGACCAGCCGCTGCGACCGGCCGTGCTTGCCGACATAATAATTGTCGGTGATGAACGCGCCTTCCGAGGTGGCGTTCGAATCGGGGACGTTGCTGAAGCGAGTCAGCAATCCGCAATGCGCCGGGTCCGACCCGCTGCCATGCGCGACGCGCATCGCCGAGACGACGCCGCTGTGCATGTCGATGAACTGGAACCGGGGATGGGCGGAATCGACCGCGAAGTCGGCGATGGCGATGCGATCGGTGCGGCGGATGCGGCCCGAATGGCGGTCCATCGATGCCACCGCGCGTTCGAACAGGCGCGGATTGACCGTGGCGGGCGCCCGCATCTGCTTGACGGGGGCGGCAGGAACCGGCGCCGATGCCAGCCGCTGCGGCGGCGGCACGAAGGACGCGTTCTGCGCAACCGGGATGATCGCGTTCGTCGTGCAACCTTGTGCCAGTACGGCACCGGCCAGGCCGCCTGCCGCTTTCAGCACCGCTCGCCGCGATCGAACTGCTTCGTCCCGCATCCAATTCCTCGCCAGATCGTTGAGGGTTAGAGATACGGGCGACGCGCCTTCCATTCAATTAACGTGGGTGCGGTCGTTCCGCCGCTTGTCGTGCGCAGGGCACGGGCGGTCGACTCCGACAAATATGGTTACCGCCGGATTTGCCATCCGGTGCGTCCTGCGGAATAACGGTGGGATGTCGTTCGCGCTTCGTCTCGGCCTGATGGCTGCTCTGCTGCCGATGCCCGCGGTCGCGCAGGAACCGGCGGCGCTGGCGGTCGAGCGGGCGGCGGTGGCGATGCGGCCGGGCGACCATCGCTGGGCGGACGACCCGACGCTGTCGGGTCCGGTCAGCATCGTCGTCAGCGTGCCGATGCAGATGGCGTTCGTCTATCGCGGCGACCGGCTGATCGGGGCCACCACGGTATCGACGGGCAAGCCGGGCAAGATGACGCCGATCGGCGAATATACCATCCTGCAGAAGCGCCCGTTCCACCGTTCCAACTTGTACAACAACGCCCCAATGCCCTTCATGCAACGCCTGACCTGGGACGGGGTGGCGCTGCATGCCGGCAACCTGCCCGGCTTTCCGGCGTCACATGGTTGTATTCGCATCCCTACGGCGTTTGCGCAAAAGCTGTTCAACGTGACGCAGCTGGGCGGGCAGGTGGCGGTGGTCAACGACGTGATCGCCTTTCCGGCCTATCGCCCGGCGGATACCACGCCGCGCCTGTCGGACGAGGGCGTCGGGGCGCTCGCCAGCCGCGACGATCGGGTAAGCGTCGGCAAGGGCAGCCATGCGCCGCGTTGAGATGGCTGCGTTGGCGTTGCTGGCGCTGGCCGGCTGCGGCGACAGCGAGGATGCGCCGTCCGCGAATGTCGCGTCGCCGGCTTCCGTCCCGACCGCTACCCCTTCCGTCGTGGCCAGCCGCGTGCCGGAGCGGTTGACGGTCACGACCAACGAGCCGTTCTATTCGGTTGCGATCGATCGCGATGTGTTGACGCTGACAGGTGTCGATATGCCACGGCGCACGTTGCGGGTGGTCAATCGCCACGTCGCGGTCGAAGCGCGGGCATGGGAGGCGCGCGATGATCGCGGGACGATCGGCGTCCGGGTCGTGCGTGCACCGTGCGAGGACGACATGTCGGGCGCGCCGCGCGACTTCACGGCGACCCTTACCATCGACGGGCGCGCGACGGTGCGAGGCTGCGGTTTTGTCGGTACGCCTGCGCCGCCACCCGGCGAGGCGTCGCCGGTGGCCGCCACCATTCCGGCGCGGTTCATCGGCCGGTGGAACCGCGATGCCGCAGCCTGCGCCACCCCCGCTGCGTCGATCGAGGGGGTCCGGGTGACGCCCAGCGAATTGTGGTTCCACGAGAGCGTCGGCGTAGTGAAGCGGGTCGAACCGATCGGACCCGATCAGATCCGCGTCACTGCCGCCTATGAAGGCGAGGGTGAACGCTGGACCGCGACACAGACGCTGCGGGTCGAAGGCGACCGGTTGGTGATCGTGACGGACGGACGTCCGTTCAGCCGGATACGCTGTCCGCAGTAGCCGCGGAGGCGTTTGCGATCGCGGTCAGCAACTGATCGCCGGTAAACGGCTTGGTCAGGACGGGGACGCCGATCTGCGTATCCCCGATCTCGGCAAAGCCGGTGATCAGCAGGACCGGCGTATCGGGGCAGCAGGCCCGCACGCGCGCCGCGACCTCGATCCCCGACAGGTCGGGCATCGCATAGTCGGTCAGCACCATGTCGAACCGGTCGCCCGCTTCGAGCATGGCGACAGCCTGCACCGCGGAATCATGGACGACGATGCTGTGCCCGGCGGCCTCCAACTGCGCGGCGACCACCGCGCGCACTTCCGAATCATCCTCGACCAGCATCAGCCGAAGCGGACCGGTCGGCCCGGTCGACTCCTGCGCGGCGGGTGTGGGGCGTGCCTCGATCCGGGGCAGCCAGAGGTGGATATGCGTACCGCGACCGACCTCGCTATCGATCGTCACGTCGCCGCCGGCGGCGCGTGCCATTGCCCGCACCATCGGCAGGCCGAGGCCCGTGCCGGCCCCCTGCGCCTTGGTGGTGAAGAAGGGTTCGAACACCCGCTCGCGCACCGCGCTGTCCATGCCGCTGCCGGTATCGCTGACGGTGATGCGGACGAACCCGCCCGACAAATTCGGCAGGAAGACGCCGGCATCGTCGATATTGGCGGTGCCGATCCGTACCGTGCCGCTGCCATCCATCGCATCGCGCGCATTGATCGCGAGATTGAGGATAGCGAGTTCGAACTGCCCGACATCGGTCTTCACCGACCAGCCGGGCTCGGCAAAGTCATAGGCGACGCGGATCCGCCCGGCGGCGGTGCGCACGATCAGTTCCTCGATCGACCGGATCACGTCGTCGGGACGGAAGATTTCGGCGGCCAGATCGCGCTGACGGCTGAAGCTGAGCAACCGGCGGGTGATCGCGCTGCCACGACCGGCCGCCTCGCTCGCCGCGTCGAGATAGCGGCGGAGCCGGTCGCGGTCGTCGATCCGCCGCTCGGCGAGTTCGAGATTGCCGACGATCGCCGCCAGCAGATTGTTGAAATCATGCGCGATGCCGCCCGACAGCGTGCCCAGCGCCTCCAGCTTTTCCGACTGGTGGTGGCGTCGTTCGGCAAGGCGGCGACCGGTATCGTCGCGCTCGATCTTCAGCAGGTAGCGGTTCGGCCCGATGGTGAAGGGGATGCGCCGGATATGCGTCCAGCTGTCGCCCCAGGGCTGGACCAGATGGCGGTCCTCGTCATCGCTGCCGCCCTGGCCGAGAATGGCGAGGTCGCGGGGATCGATACCGTTCGGGCGCGTGGCGCCGCGTACGACGTGGCCATGCTGATCGAGGATGGTAACGACATCGCCCGACCCGTCGGCCAACCCGCGAAAGGCGGCGCGTTCGAACGCCAGCGCCTGCCGCAGGGCATAACGGTCGGCGGCGGCGGCGACCATCGCGATCAGCGCCTCGGCATCCCAAGGCTTGTTCGCATAGCCACTGATCGCGCCGTCGTTGAGCGCCGCGACGACCGCCGACAGATCGGCATAGCCGGTCAGCAGGATCGCCTCCGCATCGGTCATTTGGCGGGCGCGGGCGAGGAACTGGCTGCCGGTCAGCTCCGGCATGCGCTGATCGGAGACGATGACGGCGATGTCGGTATGGGCGCGGACCAGTTCCAGCGCCTCGACCGGCGATGCGGTCGACAGGATGCGGTAGCGGTCCTCCAGCAGATCGCCGAGCGCGACCAGGATTTCCGGCTCGTCATCGACCAGCAGCAGCAGGGGCGGGGAACCGGGCATATCCATTACGGCCGTTCTGGTATCCTGATGATGAAGGAAGCGCCACCCTGTACCGCGCGCTCGATCGCGATCGTCCCGCCGTGCGAGCGGACGACGCCATAGGCGATGGCAAGACCCAGGCCGGTGCCGGAGCCGACATCCTTGGTCGTGAAAAAGGGTTCGAACACCCGCTCGCGACGGTCCTCGGGAACGCCCGGGCCATTGTCGTCGACCTGGATGCAGAACATGCCGTCGGCGGCACCGGTGGTGATGGCGATGCGGCCCGCGACCGGATCGACCGCATCGGCGGCGTTGGCGACGATGTTCATCACGACCTGATTGACCAGCGCCCCCGAACATTCGAGCATCCGTGCCGGCCCGTAGGTCCGGACTACCTCGACGCTGCCCAGACGAGGGGCGAGCAGGGTCAGGACCGCGTCGATGGCATCGGGAATGTCGATCCGCGACACCTCGCCATCGTCCAGCCGCGAAAAGCGCCGCAGCTTCACCACCAGTTCCTGAATACGGGTCAGGCCGGACCGGATCGACTGGAGCCGGTCCGCCGCCTTGGTCAGCAGTGCGCCGCGCGCATCGTCATCGGCATTCGCCGCGCCGGCGACCGCCCGTTCGACAGTGGCCTGATGGGCCAGGATGAAGGCGAGCGGATTGTTGATCTCATGCGCGATGCCCGCGACCAGTTCGCCCAACGACGCCATCTTGGCCGATTGGACCAGTTGCGCCTGGGTTTCGCGCAGCAGGGCGTTGGCGCCGGCCAGTTCGGCATTGGCCTGCGCCAGCCGTTCCGCCGCGTCGGCCTCTGCGCGGGCCTGTGCCAGTGCGATCGCCTGCGCCTGTTCGCGCGCGATACCCGCGGCCTCCTCGTCGCGCGCCAGCTTGCGCCGGACGATGGCCCGGATACGGACGAGCAGCATGTCGCCGTCGCGCCCGCGCGACACCACGTCGTCCGCTCCGGCGGCGAGGCCAGCCAGTACCGTCGCCGGCTCGGCATCGTCGGTCAGCGCAACCAGCGCAACGCCGCTTGCCCGCGCGGTGCGGCGCGCGTCCAGTTTTGCCGACAGGCCGAAGGACGGATCACCCGGCTGTTCGACGACGAGGATGCCGTCGGCCGCTTCCTCGTCGATCGCCTTCAGGGTATCGGCGATCCCGGCGACATGGCCGACGTGATAGCCCTCGGCGGCAAGGTCGGACACCAGCTGATCCGACGCCGTGTCCTGCGGGGCGAGCAGCAGCAGGCGCGCCTGGCGCAAGGCCGCTGCCGGGCCGTCGCCCAGCGGCCGTGCGCGTACCTGCCGCAACAGGGCGCGGACCCGCGACAGGATCAGCTCGGCCCCGCCGCGCTTGGGCACATAGGCGTTGGCACCGCTGTCCAGCCCCTGTCGTTCGACATCCGATGCATCGTCGCCGGTCAGCATCAGGATCGGCAGCGTGCGGGTGGCGCCGGTCTGTCGCACGATGCGCACCAGTTCGTCGCCGTTCATGCCCGGCAGGCGATAATCGACGACCAGCAGGTCCGGCCGGCTGTGGTTCAGCGTTTCCAGCGCGGTTTCGGCATCGCGCGTCCGGTCGATCCGAAAGCCGGCACGTTCGAACATCCGCCGCAATTGCAGCGCCTGGGTATCGGAATCCTCGATCAGCAGGATCGCTGCGTCGTCGTTCACCGCGCGCGCTCCACGATGCGGCGGACATGCGGGGCGATCAGGTCGAGCGGCAGCGAGAGCGCACCGGCGCGATGCGCAGCCGCGGGCATGCCATAGACGATCGAGGTGCTGGCGTCCTCCGCCACCGCCTGTCCGCCAGCCGCGAGCAGCGCCCGCACGCCGGCCGCGCCGTCCTCACCCATTCCGGTCAGGACGACGGCCAGCGCCGCACCGTCCAGTGCCACGGCGGCGCTCTCGATCAGGCGGGTCGCGGAGGGGCGCTGGCCGCCGACCGGTCCGTCGGTGGCCAGACGGATCGTGCCTCCGCGTGCGAGCGTCAGATGGGCGTCGCCGGGCGCGACATGGACCGTTCCCGGCGTCGGCATCTCGCCGTTGCGGGCAAGCTCGACCCGCTGTGGGACAACGCTGTCGAGCCAGCTGGCAAAGCCGGCCATGAAGCTGGCCCCCATATGCTGCACCAGCAGCACCGGCAGCGGCAGATCGGCCGGGAGCGCGCCCAGCAACCGGGCGAGTGCCGGAGGGCCACCGGTCGATGCCGCGAACAGGAGGGCCGAGGGGGCGCGCTGTCGGACGGGCTGAACCGGAATTTTGGGCGCGGCCGGCATCCGTCGCCGCACCACCGCCACCTCGCTCATGATTGCAAGCTGCGTCCGTATCTCGTGCGCGACCTGGGCATAGGCGGCATCGCCCAGCCCGACCGGCTTTTCGACGACCGACAGCGCCCCGGCGCGCAGCGCGTCCATGCTGTCGCCCATCGCGCCGCCGTCCATGCTGGCGGAGATCACCACGATCGGCGTCGGATGGCTGGCCATGATCTGCCGCGTTGCCTCCAGCCCGTCGATGCCGGGCAGGCGAATATCCATCGAGATGACATCGGGGCGGAGGACCGGCAGCGCCTCGATCGCTTCTTCGGCGGTGGCGAAGCTGGCGGCGACGGTCAGGCGCGGGTCGCTGCCGACGATATGCGTCAGCAGCGTGCGGACCACGGTCGAATCCTCGACGATCATCACGCGGGCAGGGGCGGTGCGGGCCGTCATTGCGTCAGATCAGCTGCTGGACGGTGCCGATCAACATGCCCTGATCGAAATCCTGTTTGGTGACATAGGCGTCGGCGCCGAGGCTGAGGCCGCGTTCGATATCGTCGGGGCTGTTGCGCGATGTCATCATGATGACCGGTAAAGTTTTGAGTGCCGGATCGTTCCGTATCGCCGCCAGCAAAGCGAAGCCATCCATGCGCGGCATCTCGACATCTGCGACGACCAGATCGATGGCATCGAGGCCGGAGCGCAGCCGTTCCAGCCCGGCCAGTCCGTCGACCTCGACCAGTACGCGATAGCCCTGCGCTTCGAGGATGCTGCGCTCCAGCGTACGGGTCGTGATGGAATCGTCGACGACCAGGATGGTGCGGCTTTGCGCTTCGGCCTGGGGCGCGACGTAGGGGCTTGCCGCCCGGCCGCTGGCCCGGTCGCGTACCAGCTGGGCCGGATCGAGCACCAGCACGACCTCGCCATTCGTCAGCACCGTGCCCAGCACCAGCGGCAGATCGGCGGCGATCGCCGCGGCATCGCCGACCAGCAGCGCCCGGACATCGCGCAGCGCATCGACGATCAGGACGCGGCGGACGCCCTCCGCCTCCAGCACCACCGCCCGCAGCGGACCGGCGGCATCGGCCTGTGCCGTGCCCAATATGTCGCCGAGCCGCGTAACGGGCAGCGGCTGGCCATTGACCGGCAGCATCACCTCCGCTCCGCTGGGGGAAAGGTCGGCGGGATCGATCCGCAGTACCTGTCGCACCGCATCGGCGGGTAGGGCGCAGACCGTGTCGCCGACCTCGACCATCAGCAATGTGCGGCGGGTCAGTGCGACCGGCACGGCGATGGTCACGACGGTCCCGCCGCCCGAGCCGGGCGCGATGCTGGCCGACCCGTGCAGGCGGCGGGCGACCTCCGCCACGACCGACAGGCCGATGCCGCGCCCGGCGACCTCGTCCAGCCGGTCGGCGGTGGACAGTCCCTGTTCGAACAGCAGCGCATGCAACGCCTGTCCTCTGGGCGGGGGGGCATCGGCGGGGATCAGGTCGGCAGCGCGGGCACGGGCGACGATCGCCGCATCGTCCAGCCCGGCACCGTCGTCACGGACGGTGATGATCAGCCGCCCGCGATCGATCCGCGTGTCGATGCTGATCGTGCCTGTGTCCTCCTTGCCCGCTCGATGGCGACGGTCGGGCGTTTCGATGCCATGGCGCACGGCATTGCGCAGGACGTGCAGCAGCGGATCGCGCAGCGCATTCAGGACGCGGCGATCGGCCTCGCCATCCGTTTCGGTCGTTCGTAGCCGTGCGACCTTGCCCTCGGCGGTCGCCAGGTCGCGGACGGCGCGTTCATAGCCGTCGAAGAGCGTCGCCACCGGTTGCAGCAACAGCCGCTCGCCATCGCGTTCCAGTTCGGCGCTCGACCGGTCCAGCGCGTCGCGCAGCCGCCCGTGCAGGCGGCGGATGCGGTCCAGCTCGCCCGTCGCCTGTCGCAGCCGTCGTGCGGCTTCGCTGTCGCCGGCGGTGGCGAGCAGAGGCGACAGTGCGGCAAGATCCTCGGCCAGCGCGTTCAAACGGTCGGCGACCATGCCCTGTTCGGCGATCTGCGTCGCCATGACGTGCAGCGAACGGCCGAGCCGCTCGACCCGGTGGCCCGACACCGCGACACGCCGTTCGGGCTCGATGTCGGTCGCGCTGTCGTTCGTATCCGGGGCGGCGCCGTCCTCGATCGCATCGGCGAGGCGGCGGAGCTCGGCGATCGCCGCGCCGTCCATCGCCCGTTCGCCGCGTTCGATGGCGAGGATCAGCGCCTCCGCCTCATGCGCGGCGGCTTCGCTCTCCGGCAGTTCAACCGCGCGCGCCGCGCCTTTCAGGCTGTGCGCCCGGCGGCTGAATTCGCGCAGGTCGACCGGGCGGCCGGCATCAGCATCGGCCAGCGCCGCGCGGATGCCGGCCATGTGTTCGGCCAGTTCCGACGCGAATGCCGCCAGCAATTCGGCCTGAAGCTCGTCCACGCGCGCGTCCTGCCGTTACAGGCGGTAGCGTTCGGTCAGGCCGACCAGCGTGCGCGACAATTCGCCCAGGTCGCTTGCCGCCTGATCGAGCTGACGGGTGGAGGCAGCGGTCTGTTGCGACGCTTCGCGGATATTCTGCAGGGCGATGGTGACCTGTTCGATGCCGATCTGCTGCTGGTTGGTCGATGCGACGATCTGCTGGAAGGTCTGGACATTTTCCTGCACGCGGGTCGCCAGTTCCTCGATCGCGGCATGGCCGGCATCGGTGCGTTCCTTGCCCGACGCGACGCGCTTCACCGCCTCCTCGGTCAGCATCACCGACGAATTGATCCCGCGCTGGATATCGCCCAGGATCGAGCGGACGTTGCGTGTCGCGCCCTTGGCCTGATCGGCCAGCTGCTTCATCTCCGATGCGACGATGGCGAAACTGCGCCCCTGTTCACCCGCCGCCGCCGCCTCGATCGAGGCGTTGAGCGCGAGCAGGTGCGAGCGTTCCGACACGTCGTTGACCGTCGCGATGATGTCGCCGATCGCCTGGGTCTTTTCCGACAGGGCGACGATGTTGGTCGCCACCGCTTCGGCCTGTTCGCGGATCGCATCCATCGCGCGCGCGGTATCGGCGACGGCAGTCAGGCCGGCGTTGCTGACTTGGGCGGTCGCCTGCGCCTGCGCGATCACCTCCTGCGCGCGGCGAGTGATCTGCGCGCCGCTATGAGTGATCTCGTCGACGGTGGCGGCGGTTTCCTGCACCGCGGCCAACTGCTCCTCGACCGACGCCGCCTGTTCCTGCGTCGACGCACGGATTTCGGTGGTCGCCGCGTTCAGGTCGTTGGTCGCTGCGCGGTTCTGCGTTGCGATGGTGCGCAGCCCGCCGACCATGTCGTTGAGCGTGCGGCCAAGGCGCCCGAGTTCGTCGGCACCGGTCACGTCGGTGGTCGTCGACAGATTGCCTTCGCCGATGCGCCCGACAAAGCCCATGAACGCATCGAGCGGCCGCACGATCGAACGGCGGGTCGTCACCGCGACGGCAATGGCGACGACGATCGCGACCATCAGCCCCAGAATGATGGAAATCCGGCTGGCGTTATAGACGTCGCGGGTCGCATCCCGCCCACGTTCGATGGCGACGTTAAGCGTTTCGCGCGCTTGGCCGATCCGGCCGACCGTCGCGGCATGGTCGCGCACGATATCGGCCTCGGTCGCCAGCACCGCCGCCCGGTCGCCTGCAGCGATTGCGGCCAGCTGGGTCTCGACATCCGCCCGAGTCTGTTTGAGCGCGCGGTCGCCCTCGGCCAGTTGGCGGGCCATCCGTGCCCAGAGTTCGGACCGCGCGCCCGTCACCGAATTGTCGCGATAGGTTTCGGCGGCGCGTTCCTGTTCGGCGATGCCGCGCTGCGCTTCCTCGACGGCGTTGCGCCATCCGGTCGTTGCCTCCCGGACGCGACTGTTGTCGCCGGTCAGGAAGGCCTGGACGAGGCTGGCGCGCTGTTCGACCTTGCGCGACAGGGCGTGGTCGATGCGATTGAGCGCCTCCATCGACGCGAGGTCGCGTTCGACGATCATGTCGACGGTGTGGCGGACGTCGCCGATCTGGACCAGCGCATAGACGCCAAGCGCGAGGAGGATCGCGGTCAGGGCGGCGAAGCCGGCGGCGATCCGGGTAGAGACGGACAAACCTTATCCTTCCTGAAGACGGGCAGGGAGCAATCGTTCGATCAGCATGACGGGGTCGATGCGTGTCAACCTTTGGTCGCCATCGACGACCAGCGTGGCAAGCGCCGAGGCGGCCGGCTGGCGGGCAATCGTCGTGACGCCGGACACGGCATCGACGGCAAGGGCGATACGGGGCGCGTCGTGGCGCAGCACGATCATCGCCGTCGCGCCCGCCGCATCACGGTCGAGCAGCTCCGCCAGCGCGAACAGGTTCACGACCGTGCCGCGCCATGCGACCAGCCCCGTCAGCGCGGCCGGGGGATGGGGCAGGCGCGTCACCTTGGGCAGCGGCGCGACCGCACGTACGCAGTCGATCGGCAGGCCATGCGCGACGCCGCCCAGGTCGAAGACGAGCAGCGTTTCGGTCGGTCGATCGTCCAGGGAGCGCGTGCTGCCGACGGCCCGCTGCCGTGCGGCCAGGATCGCGGCGATGGCATCGGCATCGAGGCCGTCGGCAAGGATCAGCGGTGCGCTCAACGATGGGGTCCGATGGTGTGGCGGATGGCGGTGGCCATCGCGCCGGCGGTCATGCCTTCGCCTTCGGCCAGTTCGGTATCGGGCGCAAGCGCGCTGGCGACCCGCAGCGCGTTGGTCAGGCTGCGGCGACCATCGGGCGCGCGGCCCTGTGCCAGCAGGTAGTGGCCGAACTGGTAATGCGCCATCGCAAAGGATCGATCGAGGTATAGCGCGTCGCGAAACGCCCGTTCGGCGCGCTCCTTGTCGTCGGCAGCCAGCGCATCGAGGGCCGCGAAATAATGGGCAACGGCATCGGGCGTGCGCACCACCAGCGGCGCTTCCGTCTTTGGCGTCGGCGGGGGTGGCGCTGGGGGCCTTGGGAGCGGCGCCGAGCGTGATTTATCGACGTGTGGCGCGGGGACGGTTTCGATCACGGGCGGGGTGGGCGGCACCGGCTTCGGCCGGGTGCCGAGCGTCCGATAGGTCAGGATTCCAGCGATCAGTTCGCTATCGGCGACCGCATCGAAGCCGGGATTGGGTTCGGCATGCCCCAGCAGCAGGACGCCGTCCGTCGCCAGCCGCCTGGCCAGCGCGCCGACGATCGCGGTCGCATCCTCCTGCCGGAAATAGATCAGCACGTTGCGGCACAGGATCAGGTCGTAATCGCTGAACCCCAGCGGCGCTGCCGCGTCGATCATCGACAACAGGTTGTGGCGTTCGAACCGCGCGATCCCGCGGTAGCGGTCCTTCAGGCGGTAGCGATCGCCGGTGCGGTCGAACAACCGCGCCCGCTCCGTCTCGCCCATGGTGCGAAGCGCCCAGGACGAATATTCCGCGCGCCGCGCGGCGTCCAGTGCCGCTTCGTCGATATCGGTTCCGGTGAGCGCGATGCGCCAGTCCGCGATCGCCTCGCCCAGCAGATCGTCCAGCACCACCGCGACCGAGTGGGCCTCCGCTCCGGTCGAACAGCCGACACTCCAGATGCGCAGCCTTTTGTCGTCCCGGTGGCGATCGATCATCGCCGGCAGGATGGTCGTGCGCAGCGCCGCGAACTGTTCGGCGAAGCGGAAGAAGAAGGTTTCGTTGATCGTGACCGCGCTTTCCAGCCGCCGCCATTCGGGATCGGTGGGGTCACGCAGGCGGGCGCCATAGTCGGCCAGCGTCGCATCGCCGGTGGCCGCCATCCGCTGCGCGATGCGGTCGGCCAGCTGGCTGTCCTTATCGACGTAATAATGGTGGCCGGTCCGCGCGATGACCAGCGCCTTCACCTCCGCAAAGGCGTCGTCGGCGATCATGCCGCGGTCCATAGCGAACGGCGTTCGGCGGCAACGGCGGTCAGCTCGGCCAACACCGCCCGTTCGCTGTCCAGCAGCAGGCGGTCGGGGGCGACGACATGGACCGTCCCATCGGGCAGCGCGAGTTCGCCGGTGATCGCGTCGTTCAGGCTATGGCCGGGGTCGAGCGGGCCGACGTCGCCGGTCGCGACATCCTCCGCGCGGTCGACCAGCAGGCAGACATCGTCGCGCAGCCGGACCAGATGGGCGGACAGGTCGACGGGTCCCGTCTGCTGCTGCGGATCGAGCAGAAGGTGCGGGGCGAGGACCGGCACCGGCAGCCCCTGCAGCGTCACGAAGCCCAGCAGCGGGCGCGGGAGACCGGGCGGCGTGTCGATCGGCAGCAACGGCAGCACTTCCCGCACTGCCGCCATGGGCAGCGCGAGGCGGGTATCGCCGACACGCAGGATCAGGAACGACGCGGTCATCACCGTTCGGCTATATCGCGCTTCGCCAGCAGCGCCAGATCATCCGGCGTGTTGATGTTCGCAATTTCACCCGATGCGGCCACGGCCGTCGCGCCGATGCGATCGGTGAAGGCCCGGACCGAGCGCGATCCGCCCTCTGCCAGCAGCATGTCGAGCACCGGGCTGGCGCCGGACGGCCACCATCCGACCACCGGCAGGTCGGCGTAATAGGCAGCGGGACCGGCGTCGGACAGCTGTTGTCGGAGGGTAGTCGGCAGGAACGGCGCGTCGCAGGGTACGGTCAGCACCTGTTCGAAGCCGTGCGCCCTGGCGTGATGCAACGCCGCCGCTATTCCGCCGAGCGGTCCGAGGTCGGGTGCCGGCCGGTCGGGGATGCAGGGGACGCCCGGATGCGAGCGACCGACCACGACCAATGCGTCCACCTGCGGACCGAGCGCATCCATGACCCGGTCGATCAGGGCGCGCCCGTCGAGCGTCGCCAATGCCTTGTCACTGCCAAAGCGGGTCGAGCGCCCGCCGGCAAGGATCGTTCCGAGGACGCGGGTCATATCGCCAGCATCGCGTCGCCGCGGACGAGCGTTCGGAGCGGCAGCCCGGCACTCGCCGCGCGGTCGAGCGCCAGCGACGTGGCGGCCGAGAGGGTGGCGAGCAGCGGGCAGTTTGCCAGCACCGCCTTTTCGACCAGTTCATAGGAGCAGCGCGACGACAGCAGCGCGAAGCCGCCATCCCAGTCCTGGCCGGCACGCCGCATCGCGCCGATCAATTTGTCGAACGCGTTGTGTCGACCGACATCCTCGCGCACCAGCCGGACACTGCCATCGATGGCGCACAGCGCGGCGGCATGGGTCGCGCCGGTTGCCTGCGCCAGGGGTTGATAGTCGCGCAAGGCCGCCGCCGCAGCGACAATGGCGGCGGGCGATGCTCCGCTTCGTTCCGACACGGCGGGCAGGGGGCGCAGCGCCTGTTCGAGATTTTCGATCCCGCACAGCCCGCAGGAGGATTCGGAGATGCGGTGCCGCACGCGCTCGGCGACCCGGTCGTGCCGTTCCGCGCTGAGCGTGATGCGCAGCAGCGTGCCCGATGCCGCCGGGTGCGTCGACACCTCGACCACTTCGCCAGCATCATCCACCAGCCGTTCGGACAAGACGAAGCCGTAAGCCAAGTCGGCCAGATCGGTCGGCGTCGCCATCAGCACGGCATAGCCCAGGCCATTCACCTCGATCGCGACCGGTGCCTCGATCGCGATGGCGCGTTCCTGTCGTTCGGCATCCCCCGATGCCGCCACCCGGTCGAACCGCCGGGTGGCGCTACCCCCCTGATCCATCAGGCGACGATACGCACCGGCACCGCCTTCGCCGCCGGCGTCTGCGATCCGTGGTCGTGCCAGTTCAGCGGGACCAGCGGATTGAGCTCGGGATAATAGCCGGCGATGCAGCCATCGGGCAGGTCGAACGGCACGACCTTCAGCCCGGCCACGCGGCGGTCGATCCCGTCGTCGCTGTCGCCGACGATGGTCACGACCTGCCCCTTGTGCAGGCCGGCCTTCTCGATCTCCTTCGGGTTCATCAGCACGACATCGCGGGTGCCCGAAATGCCGCGAAAGCGATCGTCATAGCCGTAGATGGTCGTGTTGAACTGGTCGTTCGACCGTAGCGTCACCAGCCGCAGCCGACCCGGCGCATCGGGAATGTCGGTGCCGGACAGCGACCGGGGAACGGTGAACTCCGCCTTGCCGCTCTCGGTCTTCCACACGCGTTCGCGCGCCGAATTGCCGCGATAGAAGCCGCCCGGCGTGAACATGCGTTCCTCGAAATCGTGGAACTCCTCCGGATAGGTCGCCTCGATCAGCTTGCGGACCTTTGCATAGTCGCCGGTCCAGCCGTCCCAGTCGACCTTCGGATGGGGATCGAGCGTTGCCTTGGCGATCCCGGCGACGATGGCGACTTCGGACTTCAGATGCTCGCTGGCCGGTTCATGGGTCGCGATCGACCCGTGGATATGGCTGAACGTGTCCTCGATCGTGACGATCTGTTCGCCGCCGGCCTGCTTGTCGACTTCGGTCCGGACGAGGCAGGGGAGGAGATAGGCGACCTTGCCGTTGATCAGGTGGCTGCGATTGAGCTTGGTCGCGATCTGCACCGTCAGGCGCATCGACGGCCATGCCGCCTCGATCCGTTCCAGATCGGGGATCGCGCGCAGGAAATTGCCGCCGAGCGATAGGAAGGCGTCGATCTCGCCCTTCAACAGGTCTTCGCAGGCGGTCACGGTATTGTGGCCATGGTCCATCGGCGGTTCGAAATCGAACAGTTCGCGCAACCGGTCCATCGGCACCAGTTCGGGCTTTTCCGAAATGCCGACGGTACGCTGGCCCTGCACGTTGCTATGCCCCCGGACCGGCGACATGCCGGTGCCGACGCGACCGATATTGCCCTTCATCAGCAGCAGGTTGACGTAGGTCGCGACATTGTCGAACCCGTTGACCTGCTGGGTCAGGCCCATGCCGTAGATGCCGATCGTCCGATCCGCCTCGACATAGACCTGGCCGGCTGCCTCGATATCGGCGCGGCTGAGGCCGCTTTCGCGTTCGATATCAGCCCAGTCGGTTGCGCGGACCATCGCCTCGAACTCGGCGAAGCCGGTAGTGTGCTGTTCGATGAAGTCGACGTCGAGGACATGGACCTTGTGCTCGGCCCAGCTCTTGTCTTCCGCCGCCAGCACATGCTTGGCGAGGCCGATCATCACCGCGACGTCGCCGCCGGGCTTCACCTGATGATATTGGCAGCTGATCTTCGTCTCGCTGCGGGTCGCCATCTCGAACGGGTTCTGCGGGTCGGTAAAGGCGACCAGTCCGGGTTCCTTGACGGGATTGAACGTCACGACCTTGCACCCGCGCTTCACCGCGTCGCGCAAGGGGTGGAGGAAACGCGGGCTGTTCGACCCGGTGTTCTGCCCGAAAAAGAACATCGCATCGCAATGCTCGAAATCGTCGAGGATCGAGGTGCCGACCGGCGCGCCGATCGTCTTCTTCAGCGCAACCGACGTCGTTTCGTGGCACATGTTCGAACTGTCGGGCAGATTGTTGTGCCCATAAAGCCTGGCGAACAGCGCGTAGAGATAGGAGGTTTCGAGGCTGGCGCGACCCGAGGCGTAGAAGATCGCCTTTTTCGGATCGATCGCGCGTAGTTCCGCACCGATCGCGGCGAAGGCTTCGTCCCAGCTGCATTCGATATAATGATCGGTCGCGTGGTCGTAGCGCAGCGGATGGGTCAGCCGCCCGACATGTTCGAGATCGAAATCCTTCCACGTCTTCAGCTCGGTCACGGAATGCTTCGCGAAGAATTCCGGCGTGCAGCGGTTGGGCGTCAGGTCCCACAACGTCGCCTTCGCCCCATTCTCGCAGAATTCGAACGGGTGCGGCTCGGCGGGCTTGCCCCATGCGCAGGACGTGCACATGAAGCCCTTGGGCTTGTTCTGCCGGGCGAGTTGCGCCAGCGCGGCGGGGCGGTTACGCTCCTTGGCAAGGACCTTGGACATCCCCTTGACCGAGCCCCAGCCGCCTGCCGGGCCGTCATATCCCACCACATCGTCCCGATCCGCCACGGCAATTCCTTCTCTACGCCTGTGGCGTAGCCTACGCCGGGCGGGGGGATAATGTTCCGTTCGTCAGTCGACTAATTCGAGCGCCAGCGCCGTCGCTTCGCCGCCGCCGATGCATAGCGAGGCGAGGCCGCGTTTCTTCCCGCGCGTCTCCAACGCCGACAACAGGGTCGCCAGCACCCGTGCACCGCTGGCCCCGATCGGATGGCCGAGTGCGCAGGCACCGCCATGGACGTTCACCCGGTCGTGCGGCAGGTCCAGGTCGTGCATCGCCGCCATGGTGACGCAGGCAAAGGCTTCGTTCACCTCGAACAGGTCGATCTGTTCCGCGCTCCATCCCGCGCGCTCCATCGCGCGGCGCATCGCGAAGACCGGGGCGGTGGCGAAGCGGGCGGGGGCGTGGGCGAAGCCGGCATGGGCGACGATCCGCGCGATCGGGGTCAGCCCCAGCCGGTCGGCCACCGAGGCGCGCGCCAGTACCAGCGCCGCGGCGCCGTCCGAAATCGACGAGGCATTGGCGGCGGTGATCGTACCATCCTTCGCAAAGGCGGGTTTGAGCGTCGGAATCTTGGCCACGTCGCCGCGCGCGGGCTGTTCATCGAGCCGAACGGTCGTCGTTCCCTTGCGACCGGCGATCTCGACGGGCACGATTTCGCGATCGAACGCACCGGAGGCTTGCGCCGCCTGCGCACGGGTCAGCGATTCGATCGCGAAGGCGTCCTGCGCCTCGCGGGTAAAGCCATAGGATACCGCGGTTTCCTCGGCAAAGCTGCCCATCAGCCGGCCGGGTTCATAGGCGTCCTCCAGCCCATCCATATACATGTGATCGATCAGCCTATCATGGCCGATCCGCGCGCCGCTGCGATGGCGCTGCGACAGATAGGGCGCGTTGGTCATGCTCTCCATGCCGCCCGCGACGATGATGTCCGCGGAACCGGCGGCGATGGTATCGGCGGCCATCATCACCGCCTGCATGCCCGATCCGCACATCTTGTTGACAGTCGTCGCCTCGACATGCTGCGGCAGACCTGCGCCCAATGCCGCCTGTCGTGCCGGCGCCTGGCCGAGGCCGGCGGGCAGCACGCAGCCCATATAGATACGCTCGATCGCCTCGCCCGACAGGCCGGCGCGCTCGACCGCCGCACCGACCGCCGTCGCGCCCAGTTGCGTGGCGGTGGCACCCGACAACGACCCCTGGAAGCTGCCCATCGGCGTGCGGGCATAGGACAGGATGACGACGGGGTCGGACATGAAACGCTCTCCGGGATATTTCTTGTTTCGTTTGTTATCATCTAGGGCGATGGCCGCGCCGCCGCAATCGCGCTAGGCGCTGAACGATGTCGTCCGCGCTGCCTCCTGCCTTCTGGCCGATCCTGCTGGGGATGCTGGGTGCCGTGTTCGGCAGCTTCATCGCGACGATCGCGATCCGCTGGCCGGCCGGACGGTCGGTTTCGACCGGGCGATCGGCGTGCGACGGGTGCGCGCGGACGCTAGCTGCGTGGGAACTGGTGCCGGTGCTTAGCTTCGTCGCGCTGCGTGGCCGGTGCCGGACGTGCGGAACGCAAATCGCGCCGGGACATGTCGTGACCGAACTGCTGGGCGCGGGGATCGGCGTGGTCGCCGGCCTGACCGCGCCGGGTTGGGAAGGGGTGGCGGGGGCCGCATGCGGCTGGCTGTTGCTGGCGCTGGGGGCGATCGACCTCGCCGCGTTCTGGTTGCCTGACGTCCTGACCGCATCGCTGGCCGTCGTCGCCTTGACGGGGGGCGTTGGAGGCTTCGGTGCCGATCTTTCGGCACGGCTGATCGGCGGCATTGCGGGGTTCGGCGTGCTGTGGCTGGTCGCCGCTCTCTATCGATCGTTGCGCGGCCGGGTCGGGTTGGGCGGCGGCGATCCGAAATTGTTCGGTGCAATCGGCCTGTGGCTCGGCTGGCGCGCCTTGCCGCAGGTGCTGTTGGTGGCGGCGCTTGCCGGGCTGGCCATCGTGCTCGCGATGGCGCTCGCCGGCCGCCGGGTGACGGCGACCGACCGCTTGCCGCTGGGCACGCTGCTCGCCGGGGCGGCCTTTCTATGCTGGGCGCTTTAGGCCGGTTCGATCCGATATTCGATCGGTTTGAAGCTGCCACCGTTGGACGCCGGAGCCGAACAGGCGGTGAGGCCGATGACGAGGTCCATCGCGGCGCGGAAGGTGATCGTGTCCCCTGCCTTGCTGATCGGGGGCAGGACGCTGAGCCTGCCCGTCGTGCCGTCCACCGGCACGTTCATGAAACAATTGAACGCTACCGGAATGCGGTCCGGCGTCACGCCATAGGGTTCCAGCGCGGCGGCGAGATTGCCAAAACAGCCGCGATGCGGCGGCAGGTCCGGGTAGAAATGGTGGAATGTGTCGTAGGAGCATGGCGTCAGCAGGAAGTCATGCACCCCGACCGTGTCGTCGGTGATGTCCAGCATTACCCGGCTGCGGTTCGAATAGAGTTTATGGCCGGCCGTCAGGCGGATCGTCTCGGCATAATCCAGCGTCCGCCCGGACGAGATGACTTCGTCCATGTCGTCGGCATTGAATGCCAGCAGGTCGGCCACCTGGCACCCGCGCGGGTCGACCACGACCAGCGTATCCCCCGTTTTCAGGCGAAACGCCGTGCCCGACCGTTCGGGGATGGTGACGTTCACTTCGCCTCCCCCGAATAATGGAACGGGCAGGCCCAGCGTTCGTCGACCACCCGGCCGCTATATTGCCGCGCCTCGCTGGCGGCGCCGTGGCGGGCGAGCATCGGGTTGCGGCTGCCCGCCAGCGCTTCGTCGCGCACGAGGATCTTCTCGCGCATCGTCTCATACTTGCCTTCGGCGCGCAGCCGTTCGAACTGGTCGTGCAGGTTGAAGACGAGCGTCGGCCGTTCGAACCGTCGCGCCGGACGGCTGGCGCGCGGGTGGAGGCCGACGATGAAAAAGGCCTCGCCGCCGAAGCTCAGTGAGAAATGCGGATTGTCCGGGTCGGCGCTGACCCGCGCGTCATAGTCCTGTCCGCGCCACACATCCTTGTCGGACAGCGACTGGACCCGTTGCCACAGCGCACGTTCGAATTCCGGTTCGGACAGGTCGCCCGGCCCTTCGAACACGACCGCGAAGCTACGGTACATCGCCCGGTCGCGGCGATAATCTTCGGCCAGTCGCATCAGGGCATCGTGAATGCGGACATCGTCCCATGCGCTGTCGATGCTGGAGCAGGCGAGTACATCGAGCGTACCCCGCGCCATCGCGGATTTTGCGCCCACGCAGGGAAATGCGCGGTCGTCGATATGGGCGAACAGCAGGGCTTCGAGGCGGTCCTGTGCCTCGTGTTTCCAGTTGAACATTGCGGAGATCCCGACCCGGTGATTGGAACGACACTACGTTTCGCGGCCGATACAGGTTCCGCCCGGTTGACGCGTGGCGGGGACGGCGGCAACAATCGCAGCTGTGAACAAACGCCTGCTCCTGGATGACTTCCTTCCCTATCGCCTGTCGATCGCATCGAACCGGGTTTCGGATGCGATTGCATCGACCTATCGGTCGTTGTTCGGACTGCGCATTCCCGAATGGCGGCTGGTGACGGTGATCGCCGAGAGCGACGGGATCACGCAGCAGGCGCTGTGCGTCGCGACGCGGATGGACAAGGTGACCGTCAGTCGCGGCGCGATCGCGCTGGTCGACCGCGGGCTGGTCGAACGACGCGCCAATGCCGGGGATCAGCGGTCGCACCTGCTACGGCTCACCGCGTCCGGGCGGGCCTTGTACGAAGAGGTGGCGCCCAAGGCGCTGCTGATCGAACAGGAACTGTTCGCTTCGTTCAGCGCGCAGGAGATCGACGTCCTGCGCGACATGTTGGCACGGGTCCAGGCGGCGGCCGACGCCATGGAGCAACGCACCGGCGATCAGTAGCGGTCGCGGCGAGGCTTCATCTGTCGCTTGCTGGGCAGCGTATCGGCCAGGCGGGCACCGCGATGGCCCATCGGCCGGGGATGGCCGACGGTCGAATCCACCGCCGTCTGTCGCTCCGCCTCTGCATTGATCTCCGCGCCGATCAGGATCGCCAGGCTCGACACGAACAGCCACATCAGCAGCACGACGACGGCGCCCAGCGCGCCGTAGGTCGCGTTGTAATTGGCGAAATTGGCCGCGTAGACGCCGAACAGCACGGTCGCCAGCAACCACAACAGCGTCGCTGCAACCGAACCGACCGACAGCCACCGCCATTTGGCGCGCGCCCGATCCGGACCATAGCGATAGGCGAAGGCGATGGCGGCACTGGCGATGCTCGCCGCGACCAGCCACGTCGCCCCCTGAATCGCGATCGCGCCGGCGGTGCCGAGGAACTGGGTCTGGCTCCGGATCCAGGTCAATACGCCGGCCGACAGGATGCCGACGATGGCGGCGATGATCGCCGCGACGGTCAGCATCGCCGCCAATGCCGTGGTGACGACGATGCTCCGCTCGTCCTCTTCCTCATAGATGACGTTCAGCGCCTGGATGATGGCGCTGGCGGCACGCATCGCGCCGTAGATCGACAGCAGCAGCGCGACGAACAGGCCCAGCCCGGCCTGCGACGATGCGGTAGTGACGACCGCTATCAACTGGTCCGAAATCAGCCGCGCGGCATCGGCGGGTACGAGGTCGAAGATCGTCTCCATGTGCCGGGCGACCGTCGAGGGATCGGCGATCAGGCCATAGGTCATCACGATCGCGCCCAGCAGCGGAACGAACGACAAGAAGGCATAGAAAGCGACCCCCGCCGCCATCAGCGTCAGATTGTGATAGCCGACCATGGTATAGACACGGACGAAGATCGCGCGCCACGCCGGCCAGGGGTGCTGCCACGGATGTTCGGACTGGCTGCCCGGCACGTTGGCGGGATCGATCGGCGGTACGGTGTCGGTCAATGTGGCTCCCCTTGCTGCCCGGACCAACGCAGCGCCGGTCGATCGGATGCAGCGTGGCGTACAAATTGAACCAAATCCGCTGCTTGGCGTTTTCGGGGTGAACGGGGGTCGTACGTCACGACGCCTGCCAAGGGGACGGGGACAGGGTTTGGGGGATTTTCGCGCAAGGACAGTTGTTGTGCTGCTTGCCAGCACGATGATGATCCCGGTCGCTTCTGCGCAGCAGCAGGCGTCGTCGCCTACGACAGTCCGTACGCAGCAACCGCCGGTCGAACCGATCGTTCCCAACAGCGAGTTCGACTCCGCACTGCCGACCCTGTCGGGCGACATCAACGCGCCGCTGGAGCCGATGTCGGCATTCGATGCGAAGCCCGCACCGACCACGCATACGCCGCCCCTGCCAACCCCGACCGCTCCGACGACGGAGGCGCAGGTGCCCGCCGAAACCCTGCCCGACGCAGTGTTGCCCGAGGCGCCGGAACTGGCCCAGCCGCTGACGCCGCTATCGTCGTTCGACGTCACCCCGGTCGAGGTTGCCGGCGTCGACGACAAGAAGGCGGTGGAAATCCGGTACGATACCGTCGTCAACGGGCTGGACGAGATCGACGGCACGACGCAATTTCGTGAACTCTCCGCGTTGCGCGAAGGCGACGGCAAGGCGGCCAACGCCGCGATGGTGCAGGCCCGTGCCAAGGAGGACGAGCAACTCGCGGTCCGCATCATGCGGGCCAAGGGCTATTATGACGGCACCGCTACCTCCGCGATCGAACAGCCGCCGGGGCAGCGGCTGCGTGCGGTCGTGACCGCCATTCCGGGCAAGCAATTCACGCTGGGGTCGATCCGCATCGATACCCAGCCGACCGTCCCGCCGGATCTGGTCCAGCGCGAATTGCCGCTGAAGGTCGGCGATCCGATCGATGCCGAACGCATCCAGGCAGCCGAGGTGAATGTCAGCCTGAAGCTGCCGCAGCAGGGCTATCCGTTCGTCGAGGTCGGGCAACGCGACATCCTGCTCGACGATACGACCGTAACCGGCGCCTATACCCTGCCGGTCACCACCGGTCCGCGATCGTCGTTCGGGACCTATTCGACGACCGGCAAGCTGGCGTTCGATGCCGAGCATGTCGGCGTGCTTGCCCGGTTCAAGCAGGGTGAGTTGTACGACAACCGCAAGGTCGACGACCTTCGCGCCGCGCTCGTGTCGACGGGACTGTTCTCCGGCGTGTCGGTCGAGCCGCAGCGCACCGGGCAGATCGCGCCGGACGGGACGGAATATGTGAATCTGCTGGTCAAGCAGGATGCCGGGCCTGCGCGGACGCTGGCCGGGGAAGCGGGTTATGGCACCGGGCAGGGCGTCCGGCTGGAAGGATCCTGGACGCATCGCAACCTGTTCCCGCCGGAAGGCGCGCTGATCGTGCGCGGGGTCGCGGGCACGCAGGAACAGGGGGCGGGTGTCACCTTCCGCCGGTCCAATGCCGGTCGCCGCGACCGGACGTTCCAGATCCTCGCCAATGCCAGCCGCACCAATTACGATGCGTTCGAAGCGTTTACGGGTACGCTCGGCATCCGCTGGTCGTACGATTCGACGCCGATCTGGCAGAAGCGTTTCACCTATGCCTATGGTGCCGAACTGATCGGCACCAACGAAGACACTTACGATTTCGACGTGGCGGCGCGCCGTCGCAAGACCTATGGCATCGCCGCGCTGCCGCTGTTCGCCGGGTTCGATACGTCGGACAATCTGTTGAACCCGACCAAGGGGTTCCGCCTCAAATTGAACGTCAGCCCCGAGGCGTCGGTGCAGGGTGCGGTTCGGCCCTATGGCCGGTTCATGGTCGAGGGCACCGCCTATTACCCGATCGGGGAGAGCATCGTCATCGCCGGCCGCGCGCGCGCGGGATCGATCCAGGGGATCGCCCGCGACGATCTGGCGCCGTCGCGCCGTTATTATGCCGGCGGCGGCGGCTCGGTGCGCGGCTTCGGGTTCCAGGAACTCGGGCCGCGGACGCCGGAGGTGGACGAGGACGGCAACAACCTCAACCGTCCGATCGGCGGACGCAGCCTGAACGAGTTCGCGCTCGAAGCCCGCTATCGCTTCGGCAATTTCGGGATCGTGCCGTTCATCGACGCCGGTCAGGTGTATGAATCCAGCCTGCCCAAGGGGTCCGACCTGCGCTTCGGCGCGGGTATCGGCGGGCGCTTCTATACCAATTTCGGTCCGATGCGGGTCGATGTCGCCACGCCGATCGCAAGGCGGCCGGGAGAATCCAAGATCGCGCTCTACATCTCGATCGGGCAGGCTTTCTGATGACCGACGCCGACATGCCCGCCACCGAAACCGTGATCCTGCGCGATCGTCCGTTGTGGCAGAAGGTCCTGAAATGGGTCGGCATCGCGCTGGCCACGCTGATCATCCTGCTGATCGCGCTGGTGTTCGCGCTGAACACCGGGCCGGGGCGGGGGTTCATCGTCAGCAAGCTCGACGGCTACACCACCGCGTCGGGGCTGAAGGTCAATATCGGCCGGATCGATGGTTCGCTCTATGGCGCGATGACCGTCCGCGAGCTGCGGCTGAGCGATACGCAGGGCGTGTTCGCCTATTCGCCGGAAGTCGCGGTCGACTGGCGGCCCTTCGCCTTCGCGAACGGGCATGTCGATATTCGTAGCCTGACGAGCCCGCTGATCCGCTATGCGCGCAATCCGGTGTTGAAGGACACGCCGCCGGGCGACCCCAATGCGCCGCTGCTGCCCGACTATGACATCGACGTGAACCGCCTGCGCGTCGACCGGATCGAGGTCGGCCCGGCGGTGACCGGGCAGCGCCATATCGCGCGGCTGGACGGCGAGGTGCATATCGCCGACCGTCGCGCGCAGGTGACCGCCAACGCCGCGACCATCGCCGCGCCGGGCGTGGCGGGGGGCGACCGTGTCGCGCTGAAGCTCGACGCGGTGCCCGACGATAATCGCTTCGATGTCGATGCCCGGATCACCGGACCAGCCAATGGCATGATCGCGGGAATGGCGGGACTGAAGGCGCCGATCGTCGCGACGGTCGATGGCCAAGGCGACTGGCGTAACTGGCGCGGGCGACTTGCCGGCACGCTGGGCGGGCGGCCGCTGGCCGATCTGGCGCTGACCGGACGGGAGGGTCGCTTTACGGTCCGGGGCTCGACCCAGCCGGGATTGATCCTCCAGGGTCCGGTCGAACGGCTGACCGCTCCGCGGCTCGACGTGGCGATCGATGCGGCGTTGCAGGATCGCAAGGCCGATACCCGCATCCAGCTGCGATCGAGTGCGCTGGCGGTGAACGCCGCCGGTTTGCTTGACCTGGGCAACAGCCGGTTCGGCAATTTCCGGACCGAAGCGATGCTGCTGACCCCCGGTGCGATCGCGCCGAACTTAAACGGGCGATCGGTCCGCGCCGCTGTCGTCCTCGACGGTGGGTTCGGCACGCCGACCGTGGATTACAAGGTGCAGGCCGCTGCCTTGGGTTTTGGCGAAACCGTCGTTGAACAGCTCTATGCCGAAGGACGGGCGACGGTTGATGCCGACCGCATTCTGATCCCGATTGCGGCGAAGGCGCGGCGTATCTCTGGGCTGAACGCGGCGGTCGGCGGACTGGTCACCAACGTCGCGATCAATGGTTACCTTGCCATTTCGGGCGATCAGGTGCTGTCGGACAATCTGCGCATCCGGTCCGACCGGATCGACGCGACCGCCATCGTCGCCGCCAACCTGACCACCGGGCGCTACACCGGCGCGATCAAGGGGCGGATCAACGATTACGAAGTCGCCAGCATCGGCATCCTGAACCTGACGACCGACGCCAGCCTCTATGCCGCGCCACAGGGCGGGTTCGGGATCAAGGGCCGTGTGGTCGCGCAGACCACCCGCCTGTTCAACGAAGGCATTCGCAACTTTCTGGGCGGCAACGTCACCACCACGCGCGCAGATGTCGGTGTGGGACCGGATGGGATCGTCAGCTTCTCCAACGTGCGGATGAATGCGCCGCAGTTCCGTATCACCAACGGTTCTGGCCGTTATGATCCGGCGGGGCCGTTGCTCGTAAATGCCGATGCCTATTCGACGCAATATGGTCCGCTGAGTGCGCGGGTGACCGGTACCGTCGCTGCGCCGCAGGTCCTGCTGCGCGCCGCGCGCCCGGGCGTTGGGGTCGGGCTCGCCAATCTCGAGGCACGGGTGCGTGGGCAGGGCGACCGCTATGCGATCCAGGCGACCGGCAATACCGATTACGGGCCGTTCCGCGCCGATGTGCTGCTGTCGACCGCGCCGCGGCTAGTCGCCGATATCCACTCCGCAACCTTTGCCGGCATGAATATCGACGGCCGGGTGGAGGCGACCGATGCCGGGCCGTTCGCAGGGCGAATCAACTTCGCCGGATCGGGCGTGGCCGGTATCGCGCGCCTGTCGGCTCAAGGGCGATTCCAGCGCGCGGACGTGAATGCGCAGGCGTCGAACGCGGTCATTCCGGGCAATATGGGGCTGCGCATCGGTCGCGCGATCGTGACCGGCAGCGCGGTGCTGTACGACCAGCCGGAAATCGTCGCCGATGCGCAGGTCGCCAACCTGTCGATGGGCGACTTCCTGCTCCAGCGCAGCCGGGCGAAGATCAACTATCGCGGCGGCAACGGCACGGCGCAGATGTTCGCCGAAGGGTCGTCGGGCGTGCCGTTCCGGGTCGCCGCCAATGCGCGGCTGCGCCCAAACGACTATCTGGTCGCGTTGCAGGGTGTCGCCAATTCGATCCCGTTCAAGACGGTCAACCCGGCGCGGATCGTGTCGGCCCCGGGCGGCTATCGCCTGTACCCGACGCGGATCGACTTCGCGCAAGGCTCGATCCGCGCGGCGGGCGTCTATGGCAATGGCATGTCGATCCAGACCCGGCTCGACCGGTTGGACCTGAGCATCGTCAATGCCTTCGTGCCGGGCACCGGTATCGGTGGCACCGCGACCGGGAGCCTCGACTTCGCGCAGGCGGCGGACCAGAGCTTTCCGCGGGCCGATGCACGCCTGACCATCCGCAATTTCCAGCGGACCAGCCTTGCCTCTGTCTCCGAACCGGTCGACATCGTCTTTGCCGGCGACCTGCGGCCTGAGGGTGGCAGCGGACGGGCGCTGATCCGCCGCGGCACGACCACGGTCGGGCGGATGGTTGCGAACCTCCGGCCGTTGCCGCCGGGTAGCGGGTCGTGGGTCACACGGATGCTGGCGGCACCGCTGTCGGGCGGAATCCGGTACAACGGCCCGGCGGGCGTGCTGTTCTCCTTTGCCGGGCTGGCCGATCAGCAGTTGTCCGGGCCGATCGGCCTGGCCGCCGATTTCGGTGGGCGGGTGCAGTCGCCGCAGCTGACCGGCATCGTCCGCGCCAACAACCTGACCTATGAGAATGAGACGCTGGGCACCCGGCTGACCAATCTCGGCATCAATGGCCGCTTCACCAACGACCGGTTCGAGCTGACCCAGCTGCGGGCGCGCGCCGGTGAGGGCACGGTTGCGGCGCAGGGAACAGTGGGCTTGGCGGCGGACAGCGGCTTCCCGATCGACATCCGCGCCCAGCTGCGTGATGCCCAGTTGGCGCGCAGCGATGCGCTGGGGGCATCGGCGACCGGCGACATCCGCATCCAGAACGGGCGCGATGGGGGCCTGATCTCCGGCGACCTCGTCATTCCCGAAGCGCGCTACCAGATCATCCGGCAAGGCGCGGCCGAGGTGCCGGAGCTGACCGGCGTCCGGCGCAAGAGCGATGCGAACCGGTCGAATGCGACACCGCAGCGGCAGGCGGCGGCGTCGGCCGGGTTGTTCCGCCTCGCGCTGCGGGTGCGAGCCGATAACCGGTTGTTCGTGTCGGGCATGGGGCTGGAGTCGGAATGGCAGGCGAACCTGCGCATCGCGGGAACCTCCGCTGCGCCGACGATCAACGGACAGTTGCAGCTGGTGCGCGGCACCTACTCGTTTGCCGGCAAACGGTTCGAGGTCGAGCGCGGGGTGATCCGGTTCGAGGGCGAGGACTATACCAACCCGGTGATCGATATCGTCGCGTCGACCACGGCCGAAGGCATCACCGCGTCGATCAACGTGTCCGGCACCGCGCAGGCACCGCAGATCGCGTTCAACTCGACCCCGTCGCTGGCGCAGGACGAAGTGTTGTCGCGGCTGTTGTTCGGCAGTTCGGTGACGAACCTGTCTGCGACCGAGGCGATCCAGCTGGCCGCCGCGCTGAACTCGCTGCGCGGGTCGGGCGGCGGTGGGCTGAACCCGCTCGGCAAGTTGCGTTCCGCGACCGGGTTCGACCGGCTGCGCGTGCTGGGCGGGGACGAGGCGAGCGGGCGCGGCACGTCGCTGGCGGCGGGCAAGTATCTGACCGATGATATCTATATCGAGATCATCACCGATGCGCGGGGCTTCACCGCCACGCAGATCCAGATCGCGCTGTCGCGGACGCTCAGCCTGTTGTCGCAGACCGGATCGTTCGGCGGGTCGAACGCTTCGCTGCGCTACAGCCGGGATTATTGATGGGCGGCGGCGGTAACACCGCCGCCGCGTCACCGGCGGTGCGTGGTGCCGTTCGCTAGCGCGGCGATCATCGCGTCGCGCAGCGGCTTGGGTTTGAGGTCTATGTCATAGGGACAGCCGCGCGCGACGGCCCCGTCGGGGCGGGGTTCGAAGCCACGCAGCCAGCTGTACCGGTCGCTCAGGCCCCAGGCGAGGACGTCGCCCAGTTGCGGGTAGGACAGCATGATGTCGAGGTACGCGCGGGCGAAGTCGGCGACGCCACGGTCGCGCGGGGCAATCGCCGCCGGTAACCCGCGGTCGCGTACGTCGAATTCGGTGATGACCAGTCGGTACCCCATCGCCACAACCCGGTCGAGGAACCGCCGCCATTCGGGTTCGAGCCGATGGGCGAGCACACCGGCGTCGGTGGTCGGCTGGAACAGGCCGATATGCGACTGCACCCCGAGCGCATCGACCGGCGTGCCGCGACGACGGAACTCCTCGAGCAGCGAGAGCACGCCAACGCGATGCTTCTCGTTGCCGTCTTCCCAGCTCATATAGTCGTTATAGACCAGCTCGGCATGCGGCGCGGCGGCGCGGGCGGTGCGGAAGGCGTGGTCGAGCACGTTGGCGGTCCCGCCCATCGCGCGCGACAACGACGTTTCGCGTAAGGCGCCGGTGTCGGGATCGACCGCTTCGTTCACCACGTCGTAGCTGTAGATCTTTCGGCCGTACCGCTTGGCGATCGTATCGATGTGGTGGTCGAGAATGCCGGCCGCTGCCGAGGCCGGGCGTTGGCCGAAGTCCTGGGTGTTGAGCCATGCGGGAAACCATTTGGAATAGGCCCAGTAGAGCGTGTGGCCGCGCATCATGAAACCGTTGCGCATCGCCCAGTCGACCATCGCGTCGAACTGCGCGAAATCGAACCGGTCGGCGCTGGGGCGCAGCGCCTGCCATTTCATCTGGTTTTCGGCGACCAGCACTGCGCAGTCGCGTTGCAGGAGCGCGGCGTAGGCCGGGTTGTTGAATGACGCTGCGTCGCGCCCCGGCGGCGCCCAGGCGAAGGCGGACCCGAAGCGACGTCCATGGCGGGCGGCAGCGTCCTTCAGGGTCAGCGGCGCCGAGGCGGCGGGTAACGCCTGCGCGGCAAGCATCGCTGCGCCTCCGGCGAGGATGCTGCGGCGGTCGATCAGGGTCATGCGCTCTCCATATCCTCGTTCTCTGACGTGGTAGCGTTACCATGATCGCGATGATATGTCGGTGTCAACGCCGTCGATCAGACGGGATCAGAGGATGCACGATGTTGAAATCGCTCGGCTGGATGATGGCGCTGTGGGTCGCCTGCGCGACTCCGGCACGTGCTGAGGACGGCTATGACCTGTGGCTGCGCTATCGGCCATTGCCTGCGGCTCAGGCCGATGCGGTTGCGAGCAAGGCGACGACGGTCGTTCGCGATGAAGATGACGAGACGATCCGACTGGCAGCAGCTGAGCTGGAGCGCGGGCTGTCGGGGCTGACGGGCAGGCGGATCGCGGGCGGCGATCTGGGCGAGGGGGCGATCGTCATCGGTACCGCGCGGTCGGCGCGGATCGCTGCGTTGCGGCTGCCGTTGGCCGGGTTGGGGCCGGAGGGCTATCTGGTGCGGTCGGTGACGGTCGAGGGTCGACCGGTGACAGTGATCGCGGCGGACCGGCCGGTGGGGGTGCTCTATGGCGCATTCCGGCTGTTGCGGATCGCGCAGGCCGGGCAGTCGCTCGACCGCCTGGCGATCGTCGAGCGGCCGCGGCTGGCGCTCAGGGTGCTGAACCATTGGGACAATCCGGACCGCTATGTCGAGCGGGGCTATGCGGGGCAGTCGCTGTGGGACTGGCAGAAGCTGCCGGGGTTCAGCGATCCGCGCTATACCGACTATGCCCGGGCCAATGCGTCGGTGGGGATCAACGGCGCGGTGCTTAACAACGTCAATGCCAGTCCGGATATGTTGACGCCGGCGTTCCTGACAAAGGTCGAGCGGCTGGCGACGATCTTTCGGCCCTGGGGGATACGGGTCTATCTGTCGGCCAAATTCTCCGCCCCGATCGAGATTGGCGGGTTGAAGACGGCGGACCCGCTCGACCCGGCGGTTGCTGCGTGGTGGCGGGCCAAGGCGGACGAGATTTATGCCCGCATTCCCGACTTTGGCGGGTTTCTGGTCAAGGCCAATTCGGAGGGGCAGCCGGGGCCGGGCGATTATGGGCGGAGCCATGCGGAGGGGGCGAACATGCTCGCCGCCGCGCTGAAACCCCATGGCGGCGTCGTGATGTGGCGGGCGTTCGTCTATGCCCATGACAAGCCCGAGGACCGCGCAAAGCAGGCGTATAGCGAGTTCCAGCCGCTCGACGGGAAGTTCGCCGACAATGTGATCGTGCAGGTGAAGAACGGGCCGATCGATTTCCAGCCGCGCGAGCCGTTCCATCCGCTGTTCGGAGCGATGCCGCGCACGCCGCTGATGATGGAAGTGCAGATTACCAAGGAATATTTGGGGTTCGCCACCCACCTCGCCTATCTGGGACCGATGTGGGAGGAGGTGTTGCGGAGCGACACCTATCGGCCGCGCCGGGGCATGACCGTGGCGAAGGTGCTTGCCCAGTCCCGGCTGAGCGGCATGGCGGGGGTGGCCAATGTCGGGACCGACCGCAACTGGTCGGGGTCGCAGTTCGACCAGGCCAACTGGTATGCGTTCGGGCGGATGGCGTGGAACCCCGACGACCGGGCAAGCGATATCGCGCGGGACTGGGCGGCGATGACCTGGGGGCCGGCGGTGGCCGATCCGGTGGCGGCGATGATGCTGCAGTCACGGCAGGCGGTGGTCGACTATATGATGCCGCTGGGGCTGCATCACCTGTTCGCGACGGGGCATCATTATGGGCCGGGGCCATGGGTCGATGATCTGGCGCGGCCGGACTGGAACCCGGTCTATTATCACAAGGCCGACCGGGCGGGCATCGGGTTCGACCGGACCCGGAGCGGCAGCGATGCGGTGGGGCAATATGCGCCGGCGCTGGCGAAGCGCTGGGGCGATCCGGCGACGGTGCCCGAAGACCTGCTGCTGTGGTTCCACCATGTTCCGTGGGAGCGGCGGATGGCGTCAGGGCGTACGCTGTGGGAGGAACTGGTCGCGCGGTACGATCGCGGCGTGGCCGAGGTTGCGGCGATGCAGGGACAGTGGGCGGCGCTGCGGGGTCGGGTGGACGAGCAGCGACATGACGAGGTCAGCCAGTTCCTGACGATCCAGCGCGCCGAGGCGCAGTGGTGGCGGGATGCCTGTATCGCTTACTTTGCCGAGGTGTCGGGGCGGGCCTTGCCGGCGGGGGTCGTGCCGCCGACGCATCCGTTGGCGTGGTATAAGGCGGTTCGGACGCCCTATGCGCCGGGGAATGGGCGATAGGTCGTCCGCTCCGGTCGCAGAAGAAGAAGCGGGACCCCGGCTCAAGGCCGGGGTGCCGGTCAGTTCACCGATGTCTGCCCAACGAAGCGAGAGGTCTGGCTTGCCATTTTCGGCTAAGTGTCAGCGTTTAAACGGCTATTCGAAATAAGTTCACTAAGTTCACACTCGCCGCGTTTGTCGTCGGGACGCCTTTACCAACGACATTGCGAATCAATAGCGGCGCAGCAGGCCGGCGAGCTTGCCCTGTACGCGCACCTGTTCGGGGCGGTAGCGCTGCGGGTCGTAGCTGCGGTTGGCGGGATCGAGCCGGATCATCGCGCCTTCGCGGCGAAAATATTTGAGAGTCGCTTCGCTGTCTTCGATCAGCGCCACCACGATCTCCCCATCACGGGCGGTTTCGGTGCGGCGGACGAGCGCATAGTCGCCATCGAGAATACCGGCCTCGACCATCGAGTCCCCGGCGACTTCGAGCGCATAATGATCGCCCGCGCCGAGCAGGGCGGCGGGAACGGGCAGGGTCGCCTGTCCCTCTATCGCCTCGATCGGGACACCGGCGGCGATGCGGCCGTGCAGCGGCAGTTCGATGACGTCGTTCGCCGGCTGCGGGGTCGGGCGGGGCGTTGCCATGGGCTTGGCCGCCGGCTTCTTCGCGACGGGGCGGTCGGGCATCCGCAGCACCTCCAGCGCGCGGGCGCGGTTGGGCAGGCGGCGAATGAATTCGCGTTCCTCGAGCGCCGAAATGAGGCGGTGGACGCCGGACTTCGACTTGAGGTCGAGCGCCTCCTTCATCTCCTCGAACGAGGGGGAAACCCCGGTCGCCTTCAACCGGTCGTCGATGAAGCAGATCAACTCGTGCTGCTTACGCGTCAGCATAACGTCCTCCGTCGGAACAGACGTGGAACCAATAGGAAACGATTTATGTGGCGTCAAGCGAGTTGCAGGATTTCCGCCGAGTCGCCGGCATCGGCCGCCGGGGCATGGGGTGCCCGCACGATCAGGCAGTCGGAACGGGCAAGCGTGCGCAGCATCGAGCTGTCCTGAATGGCGGCGGTCGACACCTGTCCGTCGATCAGCGTGGCGCGCAGATAGTCCTGGCGCGGGCCGTTGGCGGGGAGCGGGTGGGCGAGCGTGGCGCGGATGGCGCGCGGCATCGGATCGGCGGCACCGGCGATGCGCGCGGCGAGCGGGCGGACGAACAGCAGCGCGGTGATGAACGACGATACCGGGTTGCCGGGCAGGCCGAGCACGGCGGCGTCGCGCAGGCGACCGGCGAGCATCGGCTTGCCGGGACGCAGCGCGATCCGCCAGAAGTCGAGCTCGCCGCCGGCTGCGGCAAGGGCCGGGCGGACGAGGTCATGGTCGCCGACCGAGGCGCCGCCGGTGGTGACGAGCAGGTCGCAATCTACCGCGCGAAACGCATCGACCAGCGCGTCCATCCGGTCGGGCAATATGCCGAGGTCGATGCGATCGACCGGCAGGTCGGCGAGCAGCCCGGCGAGCATCAGGCCGTTGGATTCGGGCAGCTGGTCCTCGCGCAAGGGCTGGCCGGCGGGGACCAGTTCGTCGCCGGTGGCGGCGATGGCGATGCGGGCACGGCGGCCGACCGACAGGGTGCCGTGCCCGGCGATGGCGGCCAGTGCGGCGCGGGCGGGGGTGATGCGCTCGCCTGCCGCGATCAGCAGGTCGCCCTCGCGGAAATCGAGGCCGGCGCGGCGGACATTGCCGCCACGGACCGGGCCTTCGCCGGCGAGGTGGAGACGGGTGCCGTCGCGGGTCGCCTCTTCCTGCACCAGCACGCAGTCGGTGCCGGTGGGCATCGCGGCGCCGGTGAAGATGCGGGCGGCCTGTCCCGGGGCGACGGTGCCGGGGAAGGAGGCGCCGGCGGCGCTTTCGCCAATGACGTCCCACGGACCGGGGAGGTCGTCGAAGCGGATCGCGTAGCCGTCCATGGCGGACAAGGGCCGGGCGGGTTGGGTGCGCAGGGCGACGACGTCGGTGGCGGCGTAGCGGCCGAGGGCTTTGGCGAGGGGAGGGTTTCCGGGGCGGCTGGGCGGGCGAGCGCGAGGACGCGGGTCTGGGCTTCGGCGACGGGGAGGAGGGTCATGCGCTTGGCCTTATGGCTTACAGGGCGGGTGGCAGTCACTCTTCGTCACCTCGGACTTGATCCGGGGTTCCGCTTTCTCTCTCGATAGAAGTAAGAAGCGGGACCCCGGGTCAAGCCCGGGGTGACGTTGGGGGTGGGGTTGGTTGTGCGTTCGCCGTGGTCTGCTCGATGGTCGATAGAATGTGAGCCGCGGTCGATCGATTTTCTCGTCGTCATTCGCGCGAAGGCGGGAATCCATAGGCGCTGGCAGTGAGGATTATCAGCGGCGTTGCGTCTATGGATCCCCGCCTTCGCGGGGATGACGATAATGGGGGTGCTCAGCCTCTTACCCAGTCTCCCGACTTGCCGCCCTGCTTTTCCAACAGGCACACGCCGTCGATCACCATCGCCTTGTCGATCGCCTTGGCCATGTCATAGATGGTGAGGAGTGCGGTAGAAGTAGCTGTCAATGCTTCCATTTCCACGCCGGTCTTGCCGTCGGTGGCGGCGGTGGCGGTGACGCGGATCGCGTCTTCCTCGAACGCGAAGTCGACCGAGGCCTTGGTCAGTGGCAGGGGGTGGCACAGCGGGATCAGGTCGCTGGTGCGCTTGGCGGCCATGATGCCGGCGACGCGGGCGACGGCGAGGACGTCGCCCTTCTTTACCAGCCCGTCGCGGATCGCGGAGAGGGCGTCCGGCGACATGGCAATGCGGCCGGTGGCGACGGCGACGCGGCGGGTCGGGGTCTTGTCACCGACATCGACCATGCGGGCGCTGCCATCGGCGTCGAGATGGGTGAGGCTCAAGCGATCATCGCCCGCGTCGCAGCCTCGACATCGGCGTGCCGCATCAGCGCCTCACCGATCAGGAAGCAGCGGACGCCGTGCTGCGCCATCGCGTCGAGATCGGCACGCGACGTGAGGCCGCTTTCGGCGACGAAGGTGCAGCCGGCGGGCGCGTGGCCGACCAGTTCATAGGTTCGCTCAAAACTGACCGTGAAGTCCTTCAGATTGCGGTTGTTTACGCCAATCAGTCGCGACTTCAGGTTCAGCGCGCGGTCGAGTTCGGCGCGGTCGTGGACCTCGACCAGCACGTCCATACCGCGTTCGATCGCTGCCGCCTCGATCTCCGCCATCTGGGCGTTGGAGAGCGCAGCGACGATGATCAGGATCGCGTCGGCACCCAGCGAACGGGCCTCGGCGACCTGCCAGGGGTCGACGTTGAAGTCCTTGCGCAGGACCGGCAGGTCGCATGCCTGCCGGGCGGCGACCAGATAGTCGTCGGCCCCCTGGAAATACTCGACATCGGTCAGGACGGAGAGGCAGGCGGCACCGCCGGCCTGATAGGCGCGGGCATGGGCCGGGGGATCGAAATCGGGGCGGATCAGGCCTTTGGACGGGCTGGCCTTCTTGATCTCGGCGATCAGCGCGTGGCCGGGCTTGGCGTCGAGGGCGGCGCGAAAGCCGCGTGGCGCCGTTTGCTCGGTCGCGCGGGCGTCGAGGGCGGCGATGCTGGCGCGGGCACTGCGGTCGGCGACCTCGGCGCGCTTGGTGGCGAGGATTGTGTCGAGCATCGTCATGCGTAGGCGATCCATTGGTCGAGCAGGCGGTCGGCCGCGCCCGAATCGATGACCTCGGCGGCGCGTTCGGCGCCGTCGCGCAGGTCGGTGGCGGTGTCGGCGATCAGCAGCGCGGCGGCCGCGTTGAGTAGGACGGCGTCGCGATACGGGCCTTTTTCACCGCGCAGCAGGGCGCGCAGGGCTGCGGCGTTATGGACCGCGTCGCCGCCGCGGATCGCGCTGATCGGATGGCGGGTGAGGCCGGCATCCTCGGGCACGATGCGGTCGGCCATGGCCATGCCGACCGGCACGACGATGGTCGGACCGGCGCCGGAGATTTCGTCCAAGCCCTCCTCGCCCGACACGATCAGCGCGGTTTCGGCGCCCAATAGCTCCATCGCCTCGGCATAGACGGTCGCGTAATCGGGGCGGGCGATGCCGATCAGCTGGCGGGTGGTGCGCGCCGGATTGGCGAGTGGGCCCATGAGGTTAAAGATGGTGCGCCGCCCGATCCGCTGGCGGATGGGGGTGATGCGCTTCATCGCCGGATGATGGTTGGCGGCGAAGAGGAAGGCGATGCCGATGTCGTTCAGCGTCGACTCCGCCAACGCACCCGCCGCCCCCATGTCGAGCCCGAGCGCTTCGAGGGTGTCGGCGGCACCGGCCTTGCTGGAGGCGGCGCGGTTGCCGTGCTTGGCGACCGGTACGCCGCTGGCTGCGACGACGAGGCTGACGGCGGTGGAGACGTTGAGGGTGTGGTGGCCGTCGCCGCCGGTGCCGCAGACGTCGATCGCACCCGCCGGGCCGTTTATCGGGATCATGCGGTGGCGCAGCGCGCGGGCGGCCTCGGCAATCTCGATGCTGGTTTCGCCGCGGATGGCGAGGTCGGTCAGGAAGGTGGCGATGGCGTCGTCGGATACCGTGCCGTCGAGGATCGCGGCGAAGGCTTCGGCCGCGCTCTCGTGGCTGAGCGGCGTCGAGGGGTCGGGGAGCAGCGTGGTGACGGTCATGCCGGCACCGTCGCGGCGATGCCGGCGTCGTTCAGGAAATTGGCGAGCATGGCGTGGCCATGTTCGGTGGCGATGCTTTCCGGGTGGAACTGCACGCCGTGGATCGGCAGGGCGCGGTGGCGGAAGCCCATGACGCTGCCGTCCGACGCGGTGGCGTTGACCGCCAGCGTATCGGGAATGTCGGTGACGATCAGCGAGTGATAGCGGGTCGCGGTGAAGGGCGTGGGCAGGCCGGCAAAGACTCCGGTGCCGTCATGGTCGATCGGCGAGGTCTTGCCGTGCATCAGCCCGCCGCGCACGACTTTCCCGCCGAAATGCTGGCCGATCGCCTGGTGGCCTAGGCACACGCCGAGCAGCGGGCGCTGCGCATCGGCACAGGCGGCGACGAGGTCGAGCGAAACCCCTGCTTCGGTCGGGGTGCAGGGGCCGGGCGAGATCAGGAAGCCCTGCGCGTTGCTGGCCAGCGCCTCCGCCGCGCTCAGGTTGTCGTTGCGTTCGACGCGGACCTCGACACCCAGTTCCATCAGGTAATGGACCAGGTTCCAGGTGAAGCTGTCGTAATTGTCGATGACGAGGATCATGGCACCGCCATAGCGTCCTGCGGGCGCGGTGCAACGGCCACAAAAGCTCATGCGTTCAGGTGCTGGTCATCGGGGCGGTCCGCTTAGTGGGTGGCTTGCAGGAGATACGGGTATGGCGCGTTGGGTTTTGGCGGGACTGGCATTGGCGTTCGCGGCGCCCGTGCTGGCGCAGGATGCCCCCGCCGACCCGCCGCAGCGCGTGCGCAATGCCACCGTCTATGGCGACGAAGCCTGTCCCAAGCCGAGCAGCGACGACGAGATCGTGGTGTGCGCGCGGCTGGGCGAGAATGAGCGCTATCGCATCCCCAAGCGGTTCCGGAACCCGCCGGACAAGTCGTCGGCGGGTGCCAGCTGGGCGATGCGGGCGGACAGCGCGATGGAGGAGGCGCGGATCGGGCGGCCGAACAGCTGTTCGGTGGTCGGGACCGGCGGGCAGACCGGCTGTACCCAGGCGATGCTGCGCCAATGGTTCGCGTGGCGCCGCGACCAGCAGGCGCAGGAACGCGCCATTCCGTAACGGATCAGGCCGCGTCGCTCACCCGGCCGACGTCGGGGCCGTAGCGCCGCAGCCGGCCCGAACGCTTCGCGGCGTAGAGCGCGGCATCGGCGCGCTGGCGCAACTGGTCGAGGGTGTCGGCGTCTTCGGGAAAGCAGGCATAGCCGAGGCTCGCCCCGACATTGGCGCGTGCGGTGTCGTCCATCGCATAGCTGCGCGCGGACAGGGCGTGGTGGAGCCGTTCGGCCAGTCGCCCGGCGTCGGCGACGGTCAGGCCGGTGACCGCGACCAGGAACTCGTCACCGCCCAGCCGTGCGATCAGCGCCTCGTCCGGAGCGGCCTGGCGCAGGCGTTCGGCGACCTCGACCAGAACGCGGTCGCCCGCGGCGTGGCCGTAGCGATCGTTGACCGGCTTGAACCGGTCGAGGTCGATACAGTGGAGCGCCAGCGAGCCCTGCGGCGCATTCATCATGCCGCGCAGGATATCGTCGAGGCGCTGGCGGTTGACGAGGCCGGTTAGCGGGTCGTGGCCGGCGAGGTGGCGATGCTGTTCCGCGACCTGCAGCGACAGCGAAAGCATCCGCCCGAAACTGCCCAGCAGCGCCCGCACGCCGATGAAGAACGGAATGGTCATCGGCAGCAGCAGCCACAGCAATGGATCGCCGGACATCGCGAGGCCGAGCTTGAACGGCAGATCGCACAGCATCACCATCAGGGTGGCGAGGCGCGGCATGGCATAGTTGCGCGCGCAGATCGGTGCGGTCAGGCCGAGGATGAAGGCCATGGTGACGATCAGCAACGGTTTGTCGTCGGTCAGGGCGATGGTGAACGCCATTACCCCCTGCAACGCCGCCCAGGCGATCGACCAGCGGATCGCCGGATCGATCGCAGGCACGTGTCCCGCGCTATCGGCGCGGCGGGCGCGAAAGATGGTGCGCAGCCGCACGCCGAGCACGACGATTTCGCACAGCACCAATATCCAGAAGATCGACTGCCCGGTGCGCAGTGCAGCAGTGACGCTGACCATCAGGCTGGCCAGCGCGGCCATGACGACGACCGACGGCGTGGCCAGCACGGCGGCATAGACGGAGGGCCGCGCCGCGTCGGGAACCGGCACGACGGGATCGCCAAGCCATGCGAGCGCCGGGTTACCGCCGGCGAGGCGCGCCTGTCGCTGATGGTTCATGCCGTTGATCCCGAACGCGGTCGATCAGACGGGATAGCCGGTAATTAACTGTAATTTCGTTAATTCGCCTTGCCCGTCCGGCGGCAGCGGTCGGAACAATAGACGACATTGTCCCAGTCGCGCGCCCATTTCTTGCGCCATGCGAACGGGCGTTCGCACACCGGACAGACTTTGGTGGGAAGGTCGCGCTTGGCGACACCCTGCGGCATCAGCGGGGGCAGCGGTCGAGGAAGGTGGCGACCTGTTGCAGGTCGACCGAGCGGTCGAGATAGGTCTGACCGATGCCGCGCGCGAGCAGGAACGGCAGCGTGCCGCCCTCCCGCTTCTTGTCGTGCAGCATGTGGCCGACCAGCGTTTCGCCAGAGGCAGTGATACCGGCGGCGGCAATCCCGTCGGGCAGGCCGGCGTCGCGCAGATGCCGCGCGACCCGATCCGCATCCTCGGCGCGGCACAGGCCCTGTTCGGCGGAGAAGGCGAAGGCGAGCGCCATGCCGGCGGCGACCCCCTCACCATGCAGCAGCGATCCGTCGAAGCCGGCTTCGGCCTCCAGCGCATGGCCGAAGGTGTGGCCGAGGTTGAGCAGCGCTCGGGTGCCGGTCGTCTCGCGCTCGTCGGCGCCGACGATCCTTGCCTTGGCCGACACGGAACGGGCGATGGCATGGGCGCGGGCCAGCGGATCGCCGAGCAGCAGCACGGTGCCGTTCGATTCGCACCACGCGAAGAAGTCGGGATCGTCGATCAGGCCGTATTTCACGACCTCGGCATAGCCGGCGCGGACTTCGCGGGGCGGCAGCGTGTCGAGCGTGGTCGGGTCGATCAGCACCAGTGCGGGCTGATGGAACGCGCCGACCAGGTTCTTTCCGGCGCGGGTGTTGATCCCGGTCTTGCCGCCGACCGACGAATCGACCTGTGCCAGCAGGGTCGTCGGCACCTGTACGAAGCCGCAGCCGCGTTTCAGGATCGATGCGGCGAACCCGACCAGATCACCGATCACGCCGCCGCCCAGCGCGACGATATGGTCGCCGCGCTCGACACCCAGCGCCAGCAGCGAATCGAGCAGCAGTTCCAAGGTCGCCCAGCTCTTCGAGCCTTCGCCCGCCGGAATCTCGATCGCTTCGCTGGCGATGCCGGAGGCTGTCAGCGACGTGCGCAGCGTGGCGAGGTGCATCGGCACCTGCGCATCGGCGACGATCACCATCCGCCTTCCGCGCGCGATCGGCCCCAGATAGTCCCCGGCCCGCGCCAGCACGCCGTCCTCGATCACGATGTCGTAGCTGCGGTCGCTCAAGGGAACGGTGATGACGGTCATTGGCCGATGGCTTTCAGGATGGCGGAGACGGTGGCGTCGTGCGGCGCGTGCTGGCTGACGATATGGATCGGCGCAAGGGCGTAGACGGGGTTCCGGACGCGGGCGAGTTCGGTCAGTACCTTTTGCGGGTCCTTGCCGCGCAGCAACGGGCGGGTGTCGCGGCGGCGGACCCGTTCGGCAAGCACGGCGGGCGAGGCGTCGAGCCAGATCGCCAGCGCCTGTCCCAGGATCAGTTCGCGGGTTTCGGGCTGCATGAACGCGCCGCCGCCGGTCGCGATCACCTTGGGCGAGCCATCGATCAGCCGGGCGATGACCCGCCGTTCGCCGTCGCGGAAATGATCCTCGCCGAAGCGTTCGAAGATTTCGGCGATGGTCATGCCGGCGGCATGTTCGATTTCGTTGTCGGCATCGACGAAATCGAGCTTCATCCGCTGCGCCAGGCGGCGGCCGACGGTGGATTTGCCCACGCCCATCAACCCGACCAGCACGATCGGGCGGCCGGTCCAGCGAGGGGCGGGGTGGGGCAGGGAGTCTTGAATTTGCAGCATTGCGGGAGGGGCTATACAGCCGCCCCGCCGATCGGGCAAAAGGCGCGTCGCCGTCTTTTTCCTGGCCAAAATATTCGGGACGATTTGATCCATGTCGCGTTCGCTTGTCATTCTTCTCGTCGTCCTCGTCGCGCTGGTCGCGGGCATGTTCGTTCTGGCGGGACGTTCGACCGAGCAGCAGCCGACCCAGATCGAAAAGGCGGTCTCGCTTGAAAACCTCGCCAACTGACCGGTTGCGCGTCGGGATCGCCGCTGCCGCGCTGATCGCGGTCGCGGTGCCGGCGATCGGACAGGACGTGCCCGAATCGCTGTTGCCGCCCGGCTTCGGCGATGCGCCGGCCCCTGCACCCACGCCGACCCCGCGCGCCAGCCCGCGCCCGACCGCGCCCGGCGCGCCGAACTTCGCGCCGGCCGCGCCGATCGTGCAGCCCTTGCCGGGCGTGCCCGGCGTCCCGGGGGGGACCCCGACGCCGCAGCCCAGCGCGTCCGCGACGCCGAGCCCGATCAGCCCAGAGGCGCTTCGGCAATATGAACTGCCGGATTATGCGCGCCGTTCGACCGCCAGCATCGGCATCGCCGGACGGGGCGGGGCGTTCGACGGCAAGGCCTTCGGCACCGGCGACGGGCCGTGGCTGCAACGGATCATGCGCTCGCTCGATGCGCCGGTCGTCTCGCGCTGGGTCTCGATCGGGCTGCGTCGCGCGCTGGTGTCCGACACCGCCACCCCGGCGGGCGTCGATGGCGCGGACTTCGCCGCCGAGCGGGCATGGCTGCTGGTGCGGATGGGCGAGGCGGCACCGGCCCGCGCGCTGGTGCAGTCGGTCGATATCGACAACTATACCCCCAAGCTGTTCCAGATCGCGATGCAGGCGATGCTGGCGACCGGCGATCCGGGCGGGCTGTGTCCGCTCACCGCACCGGCGATGCAGGTGTCGAACGAACGCGGCTGGCGACTGGCCAATGCCATCTGCCTCGGCCTGAAGGGCGAAGCGCGCGAGGCCGGGCGGATCGTCGATCAGGCAAGGCGGCAGGCGCCCGGTGGCGGCGCGATCGACGTGGCGCTGGCGGAAAAGCTGGTCGGCAAGGGCGCGCAGGGCCGCCGCGCCGCGACGATCGAATGGGATGGCATCGACCGTCTGACCGCATGGCGATACGGCATGGCCGCCGCCAGCGCGACGCCGGTGCCCGCCGGGCTGTTCGGCGGGGTCGGGCCGCAGGTCCGCTACTGGCATGCCACCGCGCCGCAATTCGCGCCGAACGTCCGGCTGGCGGATGCCGATCTGGCCGCTGCGCAGGGCGTGTTGTCCAGCGAGGCGCTGGTCGACCTCTATGCCCAGCTGTCGAGCGACGAGGATGCGACGAGCACGCAGACCGCGCTCGCCACCGACCTTCGCACCGCCTTTACCGGGAACGATGCGGGGCGGCTGGCGATGCTGCGGCAGTTCTGGGAACCGGCAATCACCACCGAGCTGGGCTATGCGCGCCGGGTGCTGACCGCGCGGGCGGCGGCCATGATCGCGCCGGTCGCGGATCATGCGGGCGATGCCGATCAGCTGATTGCGTCGATGCTGACCGCCGGACTGGATCTGCCAGCGCTGCGGTGGCGCGGGATCGTTCCCGTCGGCAGCGACGGCTGGGCGATGCTGACGGTCGCCGATCCGATGGGCCGGTCGGTCGCGCCGGGTACGGTGTCGGACTATGCGGGGCAAAATGCCCGCAAGGGGCAGTTGCTGTTCGCGGCGCTGGCCGGGCTGGGGCGCCTGCCGCGCGACCAGGTGGCGGCGATGGCGCGCGACCTGAACGTCGCGGTCGGGGCGCGCAACGCGTGGACCGATGCGATCGACCGGGCGGGCGTGAATGGCGAGGGCGGCACGGTGCTGCTCCTCGCCGCGACCGGCATGCAGACCCGCGACTGGCGCGGGGTGCCGGCCGAGGCGCTGTTCCATATCGTCGCGGCACTGCGTGCGGCGGGGCGCGAGGGCGAGGCGCGGATGATCGCGGCGGAAGCGATCGCGCGGTCGTGATGGCGCCCGGCAGCGACCGGGTGCTGATCGACCGCTTTCTGGAGATGATGGCGGCGGAGGCGGGAGCGGCGCGCAACACGCTGTCCGCCTATCGCACCGACCTGTCGCTGGCGTCCGAGGTGTTGGGCGGGCGGCTGTCGGGGGCGGATACGCAAGCGATCGGGCGGCTGGCCGATGGCTGGGCGAGCCTTGCCAAGGCGACGGTCGCGCGGAAATCGGCGGCGCTCCGGCGGTTCTTCGCGTTTCTGGCGGAGGAGGGGCTGCGGGCGGACGATCCGGGGGCGGCCTTGCCCCGGCCGGGCACGTCGCGCGGATTGCCCAAGACGCTGTCGAGCCGCGACATCGATGCGATGTTCGCCGCGATCGACGCGCGGATCGCGCGGGTGCCGCCCGACCGTAACGACCTGCGCCTCTCGGCCCTGTTCGAGCTGCTCTATGGATCGGGCTTGCGCGCGACCGAGCTGGTGTCCCTGCCGCGCGGGATCATTGCGCCCGACCGGCCGTACATGATCCTGAAGGGCAAGGGCGGGCGCGAGCGGATGGTGCCGCTGTCGGACCGGGCGCGTGCCGCCGTGGCGCGGTGGCGGGCGCATGTCCCGGCGGACAGCCCGTGGCTGTTCCCGTCGGGCAAGGGGCATCTGTCGCGGATGCGGCTCTACCAGATCGTCCGCGCGCTGGCCGGGGAGGCAGGGATCGCCCCCGACCGGATCAGCCCCCACGTGCTGCGCCATGCCTTTGCCACCCATTTGCTGGAGGGCGGGGCGGACCTGCGCGCGCTACAGGCGATGCTGGGCCATGCCGATATTGCCACGACCGAAATCTACACCCATGTCGATGCTTCGCGGCTGGTGCAGCTGGTCGGCGAACTCCACCCGCTGATTGACGCCGGGCGGACACGGCCATAGGGCGCGGAACCATGGCTACCTTCCTTGATTTCGAAAAACCCATCGCCGAGCTGCAGGCGCGCATCGACGAACTGCGCGATACCGCCGCCGATGGCGAGCTGGACATCGCGACCGAGATCGGGCGGTTGCAGACCAAGTCCGACCGGCTGCTGCGCGAAACCTATGCGAAGCTGACCCCGTGGCAGAAGACGCAGGTCGCGCGGCATCCCGAACGCCCGCATTTCAAGCATTATGTGGCGGCGCTGGTCGAGGATTTCATGCCGCTGGGCGGCGACCGCGCCTTTGCCGACGATCAGGCGATCCTGGGCGGGATCGGCCGGTTTCGGGGCCGTAAGGTGATGGTGATCGGCCATGAAAAGGGCGACGACACCGCGACCCGGCTGCGCCACAATTTCGGCATGGGCAAGCCCGAGGGCTATCGCAAGGCGATCCGCCTGATGCAGCTGGCCGACCGGTTCGGTCTGCCGGTCGTCACGCTGGTCGATACGTCGGGCGCGTTTCCCGGCATCCAGGCCGAGGAGCGCGGGCAGGCCGAAGCGATCGCGCGCTCGACCGAAGCGGCGCTGAACCTGGGCGTACCGATGGTATCGGCGATTTTGGGCGAGGGTGGATCGGGCGGCGCGATCGCGCTGGCGGCGGGCAATCGCGTGCTGATGATGGAGCACGCGGTCTATTCGGTGATTTCGCCCGAAGGCTGTGCGTCGATCCTGTGGCGCACTGCCGACAAGGCACCTGAAGCGGCCGAGGCGATGCGGGTGACGGCGCAGGACTTGAAGACGCTGGGCGTGATCGACCGGATCGTGGCCGAACCGCTAGGTGCGGCGCATCGCGATCCTGCCGCAGCGATCGCGGCGCTGGGCGATGCGATCGATGGCGAGCTGAGCGAACTGGCCGCGCAGCCGGCGGTCGCGCTCAGGCAGTCGCGGCGGCAGAAGTTCCTGGCGATGGGGCGGCTGTAACGGCGTTTGTCGCCAGTTACGCGGGCAAACAAAAAGGGCGGCGGGACCCCCGTCCCGCCGCCCTCTTCGCGATTGTGAAGTGTCTTACGACGCCTTCATGTTCGACGTGACGTTGCCGAAGGTCAGCTTCAGCTGGTTGCCGAGGCCCTGCATCGCGGCGATGGCGGCGACGGCGATCAGCGCTGCGATCAGGCCGTATTCGATGGCGGTCGCGCCCTTGCTGTTCTTCAGGAAGGTACGGATCTTCTGCATAATCTGCTCCATGGTTCTGCGTGCTTCAATTCCCGGTCGTTCGAAACCAGGTTCCGTTCGACAGGAGCAGAGTAACGGGAGCGCGGTTGACAAAAGTTTAAAGGAATCCTTGCGGAATCACTATGATGGTTAACCGCGCGGTCCGGTTTCGGTAACGTTGTGTGCCACGCCGTTCCACATGGCGCTGGTCGTCTTTCCCAATTGGGCGACGACGGCGATAAGGCCGATTACGATCAGCGCGAGGATCATGCCATATTCCACGGCGGTCGCACCGCGCCGGTCCCGCCACAGGCTGCGCAACGAGCGCAGAGTTGAACGCATGACGGATGACTCCTGTTGAACGTCGCCCCCATCCCTAAGCCCGACGAGGTTAAGAAAGTGTCGTCCAACCCGGCCCCGATATTACTGGTAACCGCCGCCGCGATGATCGACGCCGACGGGCGCGTGCTGGTGCAGCAGCGTCCGCCGGGCACGGCGATGGCGGGGCTGTGGGAATTTCCCGGCGGCAAGGTCGAACCGGGCGAGACGCCGGAGGCGGCACTGGTCCGCGAACTGGACGAGGAACTGGGGATCGTCGTCGATCACCAGTGCCTCGCCCCCGCCGCCTTTGCCAGCGAAGCGCTGGGCGAGCGGCATTTGTTGCTGCTGCTCTATGCGCTGCGCAAATGGAACGGCAGGCCGGTCGCGCGCCATGCGACCGCGCTGCAATGGCTGCGCCCGGTGCAGCTGCACGCGCTGCCGATGCCGCCGGCCGACCGTCCGCTGATCGGCCTGCTGGAGGCGTTGGTCTAGCGCGGTTCCGGCGGGCGGAGCGTGTCGGCGAGCGAGGCAGTGGCGCTGCCGCGACGGGCGGGTTGCGGCTGGCTGGGGGCGGGTGCCCAACCGGTCAGGTAGATGACCTCGAATTGTTCCGCCGTACGGCCATCGGCATCGGCACGCTCGGCAAAGGCGGATGCGGCGCCCATGAGGCCCGCCCGGCCGAGCGGGGCCGGCTCCAGCAGCCCGGTCGCCCCCATGCCGCGCAGGTCGTCGACCAGCTTGCCCAGTCCCGAATAGCGTACGGTCAGCGTCTCCGAATCGGCGACCGGCAGCGCGAAGCCGGCGCGGACCAGCAGGTCGCCGGCCGATCGCAGGTCGATTTGCGGATGGACCCGGGCCGCCGGGCGATCCGCCTCTGCGGCCAGCAGTGACTGGCGCAGGGTGGCGAGGCTGTGGCCCCCGGTAAAGGCGGCGAGGAACAGGCCGTCGGGGCGCAGGCTGCGGCGGATCAGCGTCAGCGCGCCGGGCAGGTCGTTGACGCTGTCGAGCACGCCGACCGAGACCACGAGGTCGAACGCGCCATCGGCGAAGGGCAGGCGATCCTCATCACCCTGCACGCCGCCCGCCGCACGGGCGAAGGCGAAACCGGGATCGAACCGCACCACGCGCGCGCCGGGCGGCGGGGTGAAGGCGGCGTCGGCGCATCCCAGGTCGAGCACGTCCGAAAAGCTGCGCGTCACCGCCTGCAACCGGTCCTCGACCCCCTCCAGCATATAGCGGTGGAGGAAGTCGGCGCGGGCGAAACCGGGCTGGGCGCGGTCGCGGTGGAGGCGGCGGCGCGGGCGGGCGAAAAGATCGGGGGCACTCACGCGGCGCCTTGTGCCGGGCGGCGGGCGCGGCGACAAGGGCAAGCGATGCGCCTTGCCACCATACCCGTCGCTGCGATCGCGCAACTGGTCGCCCTGGCACTGCCGCCGCGTTGTCCGGGGTGCGGGGTGGTGGTGGAGGCGGACCATCGTTTCTGTGCAGGCTGCTGGTCGGGGCTGCGGTTCCTGGGCGATCCGGCGTGCGCGGCTTGCGGGACGCCGCTGCCGATCGACCAGGGGCCGGGAATGCGCTGTGCGCCATGCCTGAGCCAACCGCCGGTGCATGACGGAGTGCGGGCGGCGGTCGCCTATGGCCCGGTGGCGCGCGACGTTGCGCTGAAGCTGAAATATGGCGGGCGGCTGGCATTGGCGACGACGATGGCGCGGCTGATGTGCCGGCACCTGCCCGACGATGCCGATTGCCTGATCCCGGTGCCGCTGCACCGGCGGCGGCTGTGGACGCGCGGCTATAACCAGTCGGTGCTGATCGCGACCGCGCTGGCGGGGATGCGCGGCGTACCAGTACTGCGCGATACGCTGCGGCGGACCCGCGCCACGCCGCCGCTGCGGGGCATGAACGGGCGGGCGCGGGCGAAAATGGTGCGCGGTGCCTTCGTCGTGGCCGATCCGGCGGTCGTGGCGGGAAAGCGAATCGTGCTGATCGACGATGTCCATACCAGCGGAGCGACGATCGATGCCTGTGCGCTGGCGCTGCGGCGGGCCGGCGCGGCGCGCGTCACGGCGCTGTGCTGGGCACGGGTCGTCGGAGCGGATGATTGACAAGGCGGCGGTGCGACCACAACTGGGACGCATGGCAAGCATCATCATCTATACCAAGGCGTTCTGCCCCTATTGCACGCGCGCCAAGCGGCTGCTCGATGAGAAGGGCGCCGCCTATGACGAGATCGATATTACCATGGGCGGGGCCAAGCGGCAGGAAATGCTGGCAAAGTCGAACGGCCGGACGACCGTGCCGCAGATCTTCATCGGCGACACCCATGTCGGCGGATCGGACGACCTTGCCGCGCTGGAGCGGGAAGGCAAGCTGGACGCGCTGCTGGCGTGACGAAGCTCGCCCTGCTGCAGATGACCGCCGGCATCGATCCCGATGCCAATGCGGCGGTGCTGGTCGATGCGATCGAACAGGCGGCGGGCGAGGGGGCGGTGATGCTGTTCACGCCCGAAATGTCCGGGCTGATCGACCGCGACCGCGAACGGGCAGCGGGGTCGATCGCCACCGAAGGTGAGGACCGGGTGTTGCACGCGGTCTGCGATGCGGCGGCGCGGACCGGCCTATGGGTGCATCTGGGGTCGCTCGCGATCCGGCGCGAGGATGGTCGGCTGGCCAATCGCGCCTATGTGATCGACGGCAGCGGCGCGATACGCGCGACCTATGACAAGCTGCATCTGTTCGACGTGACGTTGCCCAGCGGCGAAAGCTGGCGCGAGTCGGCGAGTTATGCGCCGGGCGAGCGCGCCTGTGTGGTCGCGACGCCGGCAGGGGCGATGGGACTGTCGATCTGCTACGACATGCGCTTTCCCGACCTGTTCCGGGCGATGAGCGATGTCGGGGCGACGATCCTGTCGGTGCCCGCCGCGTTCACCGTACCGACCGGACAGGCGCATTGGCATGTGCTGCTGCGTGCGCGAGCGATCGAGGCGGGGGCGTTCGTGGTCGCCGCGGCGCAGACCGGCCTCCATCAGGACGGCCGCGCGACCTATGGCCATTCGCTGGTCATCGACCCGTGGGGCAAGGTGCTGCTCGACATGGGCCAGGCGGCCGGGATCGGTTATGTCGACGTCGATCCGGAGCAGGTGACAGCGGTGCGGGCGCGGGTGCCGGTGCTCGACCATCGCCGGGCGATCCCGCCGGTCGAGATCGCCAAGTGATCGTTTTCGACCTGCGGTGCGGCAACGCGCATGTGTTCGAGGCGTGGTTCGCGTCGAGCGACGCCTATGCCGGGCAGCGCGAACGCGGGCTGATCCATTGCCCGATGTGCGACGACGCCCGAATCGAGAAAGCGGTGATGGCGCCGAACATCGCGCCCAAGGGCGACCGGCCGGCGGGGCCGCCGCCCGAAGCGATGAAAGCCGCGCTGGCGGCACTGGCGAAGGCGCAGCGCGAGGTTCTGGCGGGAAGCGAATGGGTCGGCACCGCCTTTGCCGACCGGGCGCGGGCGATGCATGTCGGCGACGCCGATCCGGCACCGATCCATGGCCAGGCGACGCGGGAAGAGGCGAAGGCGCTGGCGGAGGAAGGCGTGCCGATCGCGCCGCTGCCGCTGCCGGTGGTGCCGCCCGAGCGGGCAAATTAGGCCATTTTCCGCCAAACCGTCGCCCCGAAAGTCCATCCGTTTGCTTCGAGCGAAGGTTCGAGCCTGTCGAGAACCGTAGTCGAGAAGGGGGTGCCCCAGACATGAAGTTCTCGACGGACGCTTCTCGACAAGCTCGAAGCTGCTCGAACCGAACGGACTTATTGGCGGGCGGATCACGTCGTTGGCGCGGGCGGTTTAGCTTGTATCCGCCCGCCACGCGTTTGCTTCGACAGGCTCGAAGCTGCTCGAACGGAACGGATTCCCCGAGGGACGGTGGCAACGGTAAATCTGGTGGCCTCGGAGGGACTCGAACCCCCGACGCCCGCTTTAGGAAAGCGGCGCTCTGTCCAGCTGAGCTACGAGGCCAGGCGGTCGCTGTAGAATGCCCTTGGCCGCGACGCAATCGGGTCGATCAGCTGCCGCATTCCCAGCGCCCGCCGCGATAGACGCGTTCGCCGCCATCGGCGGTCCGCATGGTCAGCGTCGCGGGCCATTGCCGGGTCGAATCCGCCGCCGGATCAGCCCGGTCGGCGGGGCGTTCGACCGTGAACGACACTTGGTCGCCGGCAAGGATGCCGCCGTCCTCGACCGCCTCGCGGCCCGGCGTTGCGGCGGTGATCCGACGCAGGCGTTTGTCGAACCTGACCAGTCCGTCGCCCTGGTCGCGGACGAACAGCAGGACCGGGCCGCGCGGCACGGTGCGGAACGAACAGCCAGAGCCGAGCAACTCCTTTTCGGCGAAGTCGGCATAGACCATCGGCTGCAATTCCGGTGCTGCGTGGGGCGCCGGCGTATCGGGCAGCCCCCGTGCCGGAGGCGGCGCCGCCGCGAACTGGGCGTTCGTCGCCGGATCGACGCCTCCTACCGATCCGACCGGAAGCACGCCATCGGCCGCATTGGCAGCGGCGGGCGGGTCGGCCGAGCAGGCGGCAAGCGACGCTAGGCCAAGCAGGAAGGCGAGGGGGCGGATCATCGCGTTGCAACGTCCCGCGCGGCGCGGGCGTTCCGTCAGCCGCGCCCGATCAGCGCCAGCACTTCCTTGCGGCTGCGTTCGTCGTCGCGGAACACGCCCATCATCCGGCTGGTCGTCATGGTGACACCCGGCGTGCGCACCCCGCGCGAGGTCATGCAGCCATGCGTCGCCTCGATCACCACCGCGACACCGCGCGGGCGCAGGCCGTTCCAGATGCAGTCGGCGACTTCCGCCGTCAGCCGTTCCTGCACCTGCAACCGCCGGGCATAGCCGTGGAGTACGCGGGCAAGCTTCGAAATGCCGACGACATGGTCCTTGGGCAGATAGGCGATGTGCGCCTTGCCGACGATCGGCGCCATATGATGTTCGCAGTGCGACTGGAACGGAATGTCGCGCAGCAGCACGATCTCGTCATAGCCGCCCACTTCCTCGAACACGCGTTCGAGATGGTGTGCGGGGTCCTCCGCATAGCCCTGCGTATATTCCTTCCACGCGCGCGCGACGCGCAGCGGCGTGTCGAGCAATCCTTCGCGATCGGGATCGTCGCCGGTCCAGCGGATCAGGGTGCGGATCGCGTCAGCGACATGATCGGGAACGGGAATTTTGGGCGCGGGGCCGACCAGTTCGCCGCCATCGGCATCGTCGTTCGCGTCACACATGGTTCTGTTCCATTCCCGATCTTCGACTTTTTGCAGCCGACCGGGGCGATCCCCTGCGGCGCCGTACTGTGGCTTCCATACCCGTTCGCCGATGAAAGCGTAGGTCGGATGCAGGTTGCCCGTTGACGCGGCTTAGATGCTTCGTCACCAAATGCAACATGCATAGCCGGACGATATCGGCAGCTGAGGAAGAGGGGATGCCATGAAGAAGTTCCATCTGCTGACCGCGACAGCCCTGTCCCTGGTCGCGGGCGCCGCGCCCGCGCTGGCGCAGACGACGCCGACCGCGCCGGTCGAGACGCCGACCGCGCCGGCTGCGCCCGGTGACGCTACGGCACAGGCCGATGACGATTGGGGGAACGAGATCATCGTGACCGCCAACCGCCGCGCCGAACCGATCCAGGACGTGCCGATCGCGGTCACCGCGGTCAATGCGCAGCTGCTCGACGATGCCGGCGTGCGCGATATCCGCGGCCTCGAACAGCTCGCTCCCTCGCTTCAGACGACGACCGGCCAGTCGTCGGCGACCGCGACCTCGCTGTCGATTCGCGGCGTCGGCACGGCAGGCGACAATCCCGGCTTCGAACCGGCGGTCGGCGTGTTCATCGACGGCGTGTTCCGGTCGCGCGCCGGCATCGCCATCGCCGAGCTGCCCGAAGTCGAACGAGTCGAGGTGCTGCGCGGGCCGCAGGGAACGCTGTTCGGCCGGAACACCTCGGCCGGCGCGCTGTCGGTGACGACCGCCATGCCGAAGTTCGACCTGGGCGGCTATGTCGAGGGCGAGTATGGCAATTTCAACGCCTATGAGCTGAAGGGCGCGCTGACCGGGCCGGTCAGCGAACAGCTCGCGCTGCGCGTCGACGGCGGCTATCGCAAGCGCGACGGCTATATCGAGGACGTCAATTCGGACCGCGCGTTCAACGACATCAACCGCTGGTATGTCCGCGGTCAGGCGCTGTACGACACCTCGGCGTTCAGCTTCCGCCTGATCGGCGATTACTACAAGACCGACGAGCAATGCTGCGGCGTGGTCAGCGGCACGCGGGGGCCGACGGCCGCCGCGATCCAGGCGATCGCCGCGCAGCAGGGTCGCACCGGCATCTACACCGGCGCCCCGTCCGAGCGGAAGATGGCCGCCTCGCCCAACCGCGACTATAAGGAAGCGGTGCGCGACTGGGGCGTGTCGGGTGAGATCAACGCCGATATCGGTGAGTTGAAGCTCACCTCGATCAGCGCCTATCGCGACTTCCGCGTGCTACGGAACCAAGACATCGATTATTCGGGCATCGATCGCGCCTATCGCGATGGGTACAAGTCGTCGCTGCGCGATATCACGCAGGAACTGCGGTTACAGGGGCAGCTATTCGACGGGAAGCTCGATTTCCTCGTCGGCGGCTTTTACCTGAACGAAAAGCTGAACCTGCGCGACACGGTGCGGCTGGGCAACGATGCCAACCGCTATGTCGACACGCTGCTGGCGGGTGTGCTCGGCGCGCCGCCGTCGGCCGGCGGTATCGGGCGGCAGGCGCAGTTCTACGGCAGCTTCAACGTGCCGACCTTTACCCAGCTGGTGACGTCGCTGCGTGGCGGGGCGGCCCTGCCGACCGGGACCGTGCCGCTGTTCGGGCAACTGCTCTATGCCCAGAGCGCGGCGTTGCAGCAGGCGGCGCCTCCGGGATCGGCACTGTTCAACTATCTGAACACGCCGCTGACCCCGAACGTCGCGGGACAAGGCAACAATAACGACGATTTCCAGGTCGATACCAACGCCTTCGCGCTGTTCACGCACAACATCATCAACGTCAACGACAAGCTCTCGCTGACGCTGGGCCTGCGCTACAATTACGAGCGCAAGGAGCTGGCCGCGTCGATCAACAGCAATCCGGCGGCGTGCGGCTTCTTCCTCGGCAACGATCCGCGAGCGGTGACCTATCGCAACCTGATCCGTCAGGCGAGCCCGGCGCTGTTCCAGAACCTGTTTCTGCTCAGCTGCAATCCGGCGGTGTCGAGCGAGTTCAACGGCAATTACAGCCATGACCGGTCGGAAAGCCGCCTGACCGGCACCGCCAAGCTCGCCTACAAGTTCACGCCCGACGTGCTGGGCTATGCCAGCTATGATCGCGGCTTCAAGTCGGGCGGCTACAATCTCGACCAGGCGAGCTTCAACACTCGCGTCCTGGGCGGTGACGGCGCACAGGCGACCGATCTGGAGTTCGGCGCGGAAACGGTCGACAGCTACGAACTGGGCCTGAAGACCAGCGTGACGCGGCAATTCTCGTTCAACGCGGCGTTCTTCTACCAGAAGTTCAAGGGGCTGCAGTCGCTGATTTTCGCGGGCAACAGCTTCGTCGTGCAGAACGTGCCCAAGTCGACGGCGAAGGGCGTCGAGCTGGAATCGCTGATCCAGCCGATCCGCGAGTTGAGCTTCCGCCTGGGCTATACGCTGCTCGATGCGTCCTATGATGCCGACAACAATTTCGCCGGCACGCCGCTCCAGAACCAGAATGGCCGCCAGTTCCTGAACCAGCCGCGCAACGTCGTGACGGTCGCGGCGACGTGGACCCCGCGCCTGACCGACAACCTCAACGCGCTGTTCCATGTCGACATGCGCTACAACAGCGACGTGTCGATCGTCCGCGACGGCACCGGTGCGACGACGGTCGGCAATGACGGCTATCCGCTGCTGAACGGCAAGATCGGCGTTGCGACCGACGATCGCAGCAAGCAGCTGGAATTCTTCGTGGAGAATATCACCAACCAGTATTTCAACATTTCCGGCTTCGCGATCCCCGAACAGACCGGCACCTATGGCGTCTATCCCGCCATGCCGCGCTTCTACGGGGTGCGCGCCCGGTTCGGCTTCTGAGCCGGTCGGGACGGAAAAGGACGGTCGCGGAGGAAATTTCGTGCGGTTGACGGTACGGTTTGTCGCAATTCCCCCGCGACAAGCGGTTCGGAACCTTGCATAACCATCGACCTGCCGCGCCCGCGAGGCGCGGTTTGCAGGGGGATTAGGAGGAATATTATGGCCAAGGAAACCACGACGACCGGCGGCGCCCGGGGCGGAATCGCGAAGCCGGTGACGCCGTCGGCCGATCTGGCGAAGATCACCGGTTCCGACCCGCTGCCCCGCAGCGAAGTCGTCAGCAAGATGTGGGAATACATCAAGAAGCACGACCTGCAGAATCCGAAGGACAAGCGCGAGATCCTGGCGGACGAAACGCTGGAAAAGCTGTTCGGCAAGAAGTCGTGCTCGATGTTCGAAATGAACAAGCTCCTCAGCGCGCACATGAAGTGACCGGTTGGCGCCGGACCCGGCGCCGCCTGTTCAGCGATACGCCGTCCGAAGGAACGCCTTCGGACGGCGTTTTCGTTTCGTAACAAAGCGTTGCCGGCACGAAAACCGGAACGCGCTTGCCGTGTCATCGGTTATGTACGTATCGGACGAAAGTCCGAAACGGTCATCGGCCACCATAGGCCGAGGCCATCCGCAGCAGGACAAGGAGATAGGACATGACGTTCGGGTTGGTCGGGCTGTTGCTGGGAGCGGCGATGGCGGCACCGAATGGTGACATTGCGCACAGCGCACGGATCGATCACCGCACCGGTGCGGTACATTCCGACTATACCGCCGATGTGCAGGTGACCCATCAGCAGATCGGCACGGTCGGGGTCGGCGGTCGTCCGTCGACTCTGCGCTGCCTGTGGCGCGCGGGGCTGGTCGTCGAGCGGCAGGCGCGCCATGAGTCGGGATCGACGCTGGCGCGATCGTTCACCCATGACAAGGTGATCGAAGGCAGCCGGCCGGGCTGGTGCAGCGCACAGAAGACGGCGATCGCGCAGGAAGTCGCGAGCCGCAACGATGCGTTGCAGGCGCGACTGGTCCAGCTGGCACAGGAAGACCATCCGGTGCTCCATGCCGAGATCGACCGGATGCACGGGACGATGCAGGCCGGATGATCGGACGGATCGGATGGGGCGTCGCGTCGCTGCTGGTGACGGCAGCGGCGCAGGCGCAATCGCTGCCGTCGGTCGGCGTCGAGGCGACGACCGACGAACGGCGTCGCGGCTTGAGCTGGAGCGAGGGCAAGGCGTCGATTTCGGGCGATGCCGCGCTGACTTTGGGCATGATCGAACTCGATGCCCGCGTGTCGGCGCTGCGCGGGTCGGTGCGGCATGATGGCGCCGATGCGGTCGCCGATCTGGGTGCGGCGATCGTCACCGATGTCGGGCCGTTCCAATTGCGCGGGCGGGCGATCGGCCACGTCTTTGCCGGCGCGGAGCAGGGTATGGATTATGCCGAGTTCGGCGGCGACGCGCGCTACACGCTGGGGCCGGTCGAACTGACTGCCGGCGCGCTCTACGCCCCGCCGCAGCGTGCGATCGGGGGCAGCAACCTGTATCTGTCAGCACAGGCGGTGGCGGGCATTCCGATGACGCCGTTCACGTTGGTCGGCGGGATCGGACGGTCATCCGGTGCGGTCGATGATGCGCTGCGCGCTGACCGGTTGCGGCCGGGCGGGACCTATGTCGATTGGCGGCTGGGCGTGGAGCACACGACCGGTCCGCTGACGCTGGCGCTCGATTATGTCGGGACCGACCTGAACGACGATCGCGGGGTGACGTCGATCGGCGATCGACCGCATAGCGGCGACCGGATTCTGGGACGGGCGCGGTTCGCGTTTTGAGCTTGTGATAGCGCTGGGCCGATCCAGACCGCATCGTCACCCCGGACTTGATCCGGGGTCCCTCTTCTTCTTCGGCGGTTGATAAGAAAGCGGGACCCCGGATCAAGTCCGGGGTGACGGTGTGGGGTTTTACTGGTGTCGCGAACCTCATGTCGGGCGACCACCGACAAGTACTCGCCGGGGTTACTGACCACTACCACGTCGCGCTCGACCAAGTAACCGTATCCCCGCGCAGGCGGGGATCCAGAGCCAAGGTCGCAGAAGGTCGTGTTTGTGACCCTGGATCCCCGCCTGCGCGGGGATACGACGATGGACGGAGACTCAGTCCCGCATTGTCGCGTTGGCGGCACTCAAAGCGGCGCGGACGGTGGCGGTGGCGACGTCGCCATCGATGCCGACCCCGAATAACCGCCGTCCATCAGACAGGCTGCATTCGAGATAGGCCGCCGCCTGCGCATCGGCGCCATGGCCGATAGCGTGCTCGCTGTAATCGACCACATCCATGTCGATGCCGCCCTCCTCGCGCAGCGCGGCGAGCAGGCCCGACAACAGCCCGTTGCCCTTGCCCGAGATCGAACGTTCCTCACCATCCAGCCGGACACGACCGACGAAGGTACGCGGCGGGCCACCCCCGGGCGCATGGGTTTCGGCATAGTCGATCAGCGCATAGCGATCCTTACCCTGCGGCAGATAGGCGTCGTGGAACGCGGACCAGATGTCGGCGGCGTTGAGCTCGCGGCCCAGCCGGTCGGCCATCGCCTGCACATGGCGGCTGAAATCCGCCTGCAACCGCTTGGGCAGTTTCAGGCCCTTGTCCTGTTCCAGCACCCACGCCACGCCGCCCTTGCCCGACTGCGAATTGACGCGGATGACCGCTTCATAGCTGCGGCCGAGATCGGCGGGGTCGATCGGCAGATAGGGGACTTCCCACAGCCCGTCGTTGCGCACCGCCTGCGCCGCCATGCCCTTCTTGATCGCGTCCTGGTGGCTGCCCGAGAATGCGGTGAACACCAGATCACCGGCATAGGGCGTGCGCGGATGGACCGGCAGCTGGGTGCAGTAATTCACCGTGTTCACGACCTCGTCGATGTCCGAGAGGTCGAGCTGCGGATCGACGCCCTGGGTGTAGAGGTTCAGCGCGACGGTCACGAGGTCGCAATTGCCGGTGCGTTCGCCGTTGCCGAGCAGGCAGCCCTCGACCCGGTCGGCGCCCGCCATCAACCCGAGTTCCGCCGCCGCAACGCCGGTGCCGCGGTCGTTGTGGGTGTGGAGCGAGATGACGACGCTGTCGCGGTTCGGCACGTTGCGGCAGAACCATTCGATCTGGTCGGCATAGACGTTGGGCGTCGCCGCCTCGACGGTGGCGGGCAGGTTCAGGATAAGTGGTTTGTCCGGGGTCGGCTGCAGCACGTCCATGACCGCCGCGCAAACCTCGACCGAGAAATCCAGTTCGGCGGTCGAGAAGGTTTCCGGGCTATATTCGAAGCGCCAGTCGGTGTTAGGACGCTTGGACGCTTCGTCGCGCAGCACCTTCGCACCGTTCACCGCGATCTCGCGGACTTCTGAGCGTTCCATGCCGAACACGATCCGCCGCCACGCCGGGCTGACCGCGTTGTAGAGGTGGACGATCGCCTGTTTCGCGCCGTCGAGGCTTTCGAAGCTGCGCTCGATCAGGTCGCGGCGCGATTGCGTCAGGACCTGCACCCAGACGTCGTCGGGGATGCGATCCTGCTGGACGAGGCCCGAGATGAAGTCGAACTCGGTGGCACCGGCCGATGGGAACCCGACCTCGATCTCCTTCAACCCGACCTTTACCAGCAGATCGAAGAAGCGGTTCTTCTTCTCCGCGCCCATCGGGTCGATCAGCGCCTGATTGCCGTCGCGCAGGTCGGTCGACAGCCAGCGCGGGGCGGCGGTGATCGTGCGCGACGGCCATTGGCGGTCGGGCAGGTTCACGGTCGGAAAGGGGCGGTATTTGGTCGAAGGATCGCGCAACATGACGTCTCAGCCTGTCTTGGGCGCGCGGTGATTGCGCGCCAGTATCTGCCGGAAAGGGTGTGATACTCCCTCAGGGCAGGCGCACGCCGGTGCGATCCTGCCCTAAGGGCGGCTAAGTCGCAGAAGGATGCGGCGTCCGAACATGGCGGCTGTGTGGCGTGGCCCCGCGCAAATGTCCAGAGCCGATGCGGGCCGCAGGCGATTGCCCGCAACCCGCACGAAGGTCAGGCGGCGACGAACGCGGCGTTGATCGTCAGGTCGACCTTGTCCGACACGACCGGGGCAGCCATGCCGAGGCCGAAGTCGCTGCGGTTGATCGAGCCGGTCGCAGTGAAGCCGACATTCTTCTTCTTGTTCATCGGGTTCTCACCGGCGCCCATGAAGCGGACGGTCAGCTGGACTGGCTTGGTCTGGCCCTTGATCGTCAGGTTGCCGGCCAGCATCCAATGGTCGCCCATCGGCTGGACGCGGGTCGACACGAACTTCGCGGTCGGGTGGTTGGCGACGTCGAAGAAGTCCTTCGACTTCAGGTGCTCGGCGAATTGCGGGCTGGTGACGGTCAGCGACTTGGCGATGTCGAAATCGATCGACACCTTGGTCGCGGCCGGGTTCTTCGGGTCGAAGGTCGCGGTGCCGCCGGTCGCGCCGAACAGGCCGTCGAGCATGGTGAAGCCCATATGGTTCACGCGCCACGCGACCTGGGTGTGCGCGGTGTCGACGGTGTAGTTGCCGGCAGTCACGCGCGACTTGTCGGGGGCGCCCGGCATCTGGGCGACGGTCGGGGCAGCGACCGCGAACAGGGCGGCGGCGAGGATCAGGGGGGTGCGCATGGAAAGCTCTCCGGTTGAGGCGAAGTCGGAATGCCGCCGTTGTCGGGCGGGCCGGGCTTCGGGTCAAATACCGGATGCGAAACGATCGGTTTCGGTTTGGGTGCCGTGGGTTGGGCGGTGGGTACGTTGGTTGCCGTCATCCCGGCGAAGGCCGGGATCCACGGACGCGGGACAGTCGGGATTTATCGATACCACCCGACACCATGGATTCCGGCCTTCGCCGGGATGACGTTGGGGCAAGATCGCCGCCCGCCCGTCGGTCGCGGCAAAGCCGCGCTCCGAAGGGCGGGCTTTGTCGCACCGGCCGGTCTGGCGCGTGCCGACCGTAGCAGTGCTACGGTCAGGGCGCGCTGCGACTAGTTCTTGGTCTGATCGACCAACTTGTTCGCGCCAATCCATGGCATCATCGCGCGCAGTTCGGCACCAGTCTTCTCGATCGGATGCGCCGCCGCCTGCTTGCGCGCGGCCTTCAGCTCGGGCTGGCCGGCGCGGTTGTCGAGCACGAAGTTCTTCACGAAGCGGCCCGACTGGATGTCGGCCAGCACGCGCTTCATTTCCTTCTTCGTTTCGTCGGTGATGATCCGCGGGCCGGTGACGATGTCGCCATATTCGGCGGTGTTCGAGATCGAATAGCGCATGTTGGCGATGCCGCCCTCATACAGCAGGTCGACGATCAGCTTGGTTTCGTGGAGGCATTCGAAATAGGCCATTTCGGGGGCGTAGCCCGCCTCGACCAGCGTTTCGAACCCGGCCTGGATCAGGTGGGTCACGCCGCCGCACAGCACGGCCTGCTCACCGAACAGGTCGGTTTCGCATTCCTCGCGGAAGTTCGTCTCGATGATACCCGAACGGCCGCCGCCGACACCCGATGCATAGGCGAGCGCGATGTCGTGCGCGTTGCCCGACGCGTCCTGATGGATCGCGACGAGGCAGGGCACGCCGCCACCCTTCACATATTCGCTGCGCACCGTATGGCCTGGTCCCTTGGGCGCGATCATGATGACGTCGACATCGGCACGCGGCTCGATCAGCCCGAAATGGACGTTGAGGCCGTGCGCGAAGGCCAACGCCGAACCGGGCTTCAGGTTCGCATGGATGTCGTCGGCATAGATCGCGGCCTGATGCTCGTCGGGCGCGAGGATCATGAGGATGTCGGCCCATGCGGCGGCTTCCGCGTTCGGCAGCACCTTGAAGCCCGCACCTTCGGCCTTGGCGGCGCTCGCCGAACCGGGACGCAGCGCGATGGCGACGTTCTTCACGCCCGAATCGCGCAGGTTCTGCGCATGGGCATGGCCCTGCGAACCGTAACCGAGGATCGCGATCTTCTTGTCCGAGATCAGGTTCAGATCGGCGTCGCGATCATAATAGACACGCATGTGGGTTCCCTTTCGATAGGTTGGCGTCGTCCGGTTCGGCGACGCGAATGGATTCAGGCGGCCTCTCGTCCGCGGGCGATGGCGGCGATGCCGGTGCGAGCGACCTCGACCAGACCGACCTCGGCTATCAATTCGGTGAACTTGTCGATCTTTTCGATCGATCCCGTCACCTCGAACACGAAACTCGATACCGTCGCATCGACCACGCGGGCGCGATAGACCTCGGCGAGGCGCAGCGCCTCGATCCGATGCTCGCCGGTGCCGACGACCTTGACCAGCGCCAGCTCGCGTTCGACATGCGCACCCTGCACGGTCAGGTCGACGACCTTGTGCACCGGGACCAGCCGATCGAGCTGCGCGATGATCTGTTCCATCACCGACGGCGACGCGCTGGTGACGATGGTGATGCGGCTGACCGCCTTGTCGACGGTGATCTCCGACACGGTAAGGCTTTCGATGTTGTAGCCACGGCCGGAGAACAGCCCGGCGATGCGCGCCAGGATGCCGGGTTCGTTGTCGACGAGCACGGCCAGCGTGTGCCGTTCGGTCTGTTCGGTCTTGATGTGCATGTTCGTCCCTGTTCCTCGGGCGTTGCCGAGAGCAGCGTTCCGCTTGTGGCGATCCCCCTCCACCGCTCTGCGAGCGGTCCCCCTCCCCGCGGAGCGGGGAGGATCTTGAAGGGTTACACCAGCGCCTTGGCCTCGTCGTCCATTTCGCCCGAGACTTCGTTCGCCTGCAGGATCATGTCGGTATGCGCCGCCCCGCTGGGGATCATCGGGAAGCAGTTAGCGAGCTTCGCCACCATGCAGTCGACGATCACCGGGCCGTCATGGTCGAGCATCGCCTGGATACCGGCTTCCAACTCGTCCGGATGCTCGATGCGAATGCCCTTCCAGCCATAGGCCTCGCCCAGCTTCACGAAATCGGGCAGCGAGTCCGAATAGCTGTTCGAATAGCGCGAGCTATAGGTCAGCTCCTGCCACTGGCGGACCATGCCCATATATTCGTTGTTCAGGATGAAGATCTTGACCGGCAGGCGATACTGCGTCGCGGTCGCCAGCTCCTGAATATTCATCTGGATCGACGCCTCGCCGGCAATGTCGATGCACAGTGCCCCCGGATTGCCGAGCTGAGCGCCGATCGCCGCGGGCAGGCCATAGCCCATCGTGCCGAGACCGCCGCTGGTCAGCCACTTGTTGGGCGCTTCGAAACCGAAATGCTGCGCGGCCCACATCTGGTGCTGGCCGACCTCGGTCGACACGATCGGCGCGCGATGCTTGGTCGCCTCGTACAGCGCCCGGATCGCCCGCTGCGGCATGATTTCCCTGGTCGATTCCGGGAAATCGAGGCAACGCTTGGCGCGCCAGCCGTCGATCTTCGCCCACCATGCCGACAGGTCGGGCTTGGGATGCTGGCGCGACTTCCAGACGCGGATCATGTCCTCCATCGCATGGCCCGCATCGGCGATGATGCCAAGGTCGGCGCGGACGATCTTGTTCACGCTGGAACGATCGATATCGATATGGACCTTGCGGCTGCGCGGGGAAAAGGCGTCGAGCCGTCCCGTCACCCGGTCGTCGAAGCGCGCGCCGATGGCGACGACCAGATCGGCCTCGTTCATCGCCATATTGGCTTCATAGGTGCCGTGCATGCCGAGCATCCCCAGCCATTGCGGGCTGGAGGCGGGCAGGGCGCCCAGACCCATCAGCGTCGAGGTGACCGGGGCACCGCTGATCCGGGCAAGTTCGCGCAGCAGCTGTGACGCCGCCGGCCCCGAATTGATGATGCCGCCGCCGGTATAGAGCACCGGCCGCTCCGCCGCGGCGAGCATGTCGACGACCTGTTCGATCTGCGCGCGGTCGGCCTTCACCTTCGGGCGATAGGTCTTGTGCTGGATCGGGCCGGGCTTGGTATAGCGCGCGGTCGCGACCTGCACGTCCTTCGGGATGTCGATCACGACCGGACCGGGACGGCCGGCGGTGGCGATATGGAACGCCTCGTGGATGACATGGCCGAGCTTGGCCGGGTCCTTCACCAGGTAGTTATGCTTGCAGCAGTGGCGCGTGATGCCGACGGTATCGGCCTCCTGAAACGCGTCGGTGCCGATCAGGCCGGTGGGCACCTGCCCGGTGATGACGACCATCGGGATCGAATCGAGCAGCGCGTCAGTGATGCCGGTGATCGCGTTGGTCGCGCCCGGACCGGAGGTGACGAGCACGACGCCGGGCTTGCCGGTGGAGCGGGCATAGCCCTCCGCCGCATGGGTCGCTGCCTGTTCGTGACGGACGAGGATGTGCTTGATCCGGCTATGTTCGAACAACGCGTCATAGATCGGCAGCACCGCGCCGCCGGGATAGCCGAATACGACTTCCACGCCGAGGTCGACGAGGGCCTCGACCAAAATGGCGGCTCCACTCTTCTCAGGCATGGGTCTTCAACTCCTCACTATTTCGCGGGCGCAATAGCACCGTTGGAGCGGCGTCGCTAGCCGCATGAAATATTCGTGTCAACCATCAATTACGTAATAAAGTGTCTAAATGACCGGCAAGTGCGTATTTTTCGGTTTCGCTCGTGCGAAGCCAGTCGGCGGGTGGCTGGTTCCGGAACCAGGTATATTGCCGTTTCGCATATTGCCGCGTCGCGAAGCGGGCGGCGGTGAGCGCTTCGTCGCGGGTGGACCCGCCCCTTTGCCAGCGGGCGATTTCCGCCACGCCGATCGCCCGGCGGACCGGCGCGTCCGGCGCGATATCGCTGCGGGCCAGCAGCGCTGTGACCTCCTCGACCGCGCCGCCATCGAACATCTGCGCCAGTCTGCGGTCGCAGCGTTCGGTCAGCCAGTCGCGGTCGGGCAGCAGCAGCATCGCCGACAGCGCGATCCGGTGCCCGATGCCGCCGATACGGTCGCGCTGCCAGTCGGCCAGCGTCCGGCCGGTCGAGCGGACGACTTCGAGGGCGCGCGCGATCCGGGTCGTGTCGGTCGGGTTCAGCCGGGCCGCCGCTGCCGAGTCCTCGCGCTGCAAGGCCTGCGCCGCCTGATCGGTCGGCAGTGCGCGAACCGCCTGCCGGATCGCCGGGTCGATATCGGGCACCGGGGCGATGCCGTCGATCAACGTACGCAGATACAGGCCGGTGCCGCCGACCAGCACCGGCAACTTGCCGGCTTCATGGGCGGCCTCGATCTCGGTGGTCGCCTGCTGCGACCATAAGGCGGCGGAATAGGGCGCGGCACCGTCGATATGGCCGAACAGGCGGTGCGGCACCTGCGCCTCCTCGTCGGTTGAGGGACGGGCGGACAAGATACGCAGGTCGCGATAGACCTGCGCGCTGTCGGCGTTGATGACCACGCCGTCGTGTCGCCGTGCGATCTCGATCGCCAGCGCGGACTTGCCGCTGGCGGTCGGGCCTGCGATGAGCGCGACCCTCGGACGTTCAGGAGACTTCGCCATGTTCATCGCCACGCTGATAGCAGCCGAACTCGCCGCGGGCGATGTTTCCGCAGCGGCGGACCGGCTTGACATGGTCGGGTGTCATGTCGAGGGCTGGAGCTGGATCGACGAGGGTCGCGCCGCCGACATTCGTTTTGCGAGCGAGGTCGCCGCAGCGCGCCCTGCGCTGGAGGGCGTGTTCAACCGGACCGATGTGGCGGTTCAGGCGGCCGCCAACCGCGAAAAGTCTCTGCTGGTCGCCGACATGGACTCGACGATTATCACCGTCGAATGCATCGACGAACTCGCCGATTATGCCGGGATCAAGGCGGAAATCGCCGAGGTGACCGAGCGGGCGATGCGCGGCGAACTCGACTTCGCCTCCGCGCTGGACGCGCGGGTGGCGTTGCTGGAGGGGCTGGAGGAAGCGGCGATCCAGCGGTGCCTCGACGAACGGGTCAAGCTGATGCCCGGCGCGAGGACCTTGATTCAGACGATGCGCGCGCGGGGAGCGACGACGATCCTCGTGTCGGGCGGCTTCACCCGCTTTGCCGAGCCGGTCGGAACCGAACTGGGCTTTCACCGCATGATCGCCAACCGCCTGCTGATCGAGGACGGAAAGCTGACCGGCAAGGTGCGCAAGCCGATCGTCGATGCGACGACCAAGGAAGTGACACTGCTCGCCGCGATCGACGAACTCGGCATCGATCCGGCCGCGACACTGGCGGTAGGCGATGGCGCCAACGATCTGCCGATGATCCGCCGCGCCGGGCTGGGCGTCGCCTATCATGCCAAGCCGATCGTCGCGGCGGAGGCGGGCGTGCGGATCGATCATAACGACCTGACCGCGCTGCTCTATATCCAGGGGATCGCACCCGCCGACTGGGCGGCGGGCTGACCGCTCAGCGCTTCACGGCCACGCAGGGCGTCGGGCGGATCGCGGCGCAAGCGCGGGTCGCCTCCGCGCTGCTGGCGAACGGGCCGACCTGCAGCCGAGTATTGGCGCCGGCCGCTTCATAATAGGGCTGGCGACCGGCGAACTTGTCCGACACGCTGCTCCACAGGCGGCGGGCATTGCCGGCATCCTTGAACGCGCCGAGCTGCACCCGCCAGCCGCCATCGCGGATCGCTGTCGGCTTGGCGACGGGGGCGGGCGGTGCCTTGGCTACAGGCGCTGCGCGCGGCGTGGGGGCGGGCGTCGGGCGAGCGGCCGGCGTGGTCGGTTGTGGCTGGACGGCAGTCAGCCTCGGCCGCCCGGCATTACGCTCCAGATCACGGGCCATCGCCAGCGCCGCCTGCCGGTCGGGCAGCGGCACATAGCGATCCATCTCCGCCAGCGTCGCTGCGGCCTGCGGCAGGCCGGCCGACGACGCCCGCGTCATCAATGCGTAGGCGCGCCGCCAGTCCTTCTTCACGGCATCGCCGTTGAACAGCATCGTCCCCAGCACGAACTGACTCCGCGCCTCCCCCCGCTGCGACGATTTTTCGAGCCATTTGACGGCATCGGCGCGCTTGCCGTTCTGGAACAGGATCAGGCCGTAATTATCCTCCGCCTGGCGGTGCCCCTGCTGCGCGGCGAGCGCGTACCAGCGTTCGGCCTGCGCCATGTCCATCGGCACGCCGCGGCCGAGCTTGTACGCCTGGCCCAAGTTGAACTGCGCATCGGCATCGCCGGCGGCGGCCGGCTGCTGCCATTCGCGGACCGCCGTCGCCCAGTCGCCACGGGCCCAGGCATCGACTCCGGCCTTCACATCCGCTCCCGCCGCCGTCGACAGCAGCGCACCTGCCAGTGCCAGCCCAACCATCACGCGCATCACGATCCCCTCTGCGTCCGTCCGCCATTCCCTATCAGCGGTTTACCATGATCGGAATGCCTTTCGCATCGGTGGCATGGGAAGCGGCGCGTTAACCGGTTCTTATCCGCCGCCATGGCATCGGGGTGCGGAGATTACGGGGAGACGGTGGCGCGATGCGCGTATTGGCGGTGGCTTCGCAAAAGGGTGGTTCGGGCAAGACGACCTTGTCCGGGCATCTGGCCGTGCAGGCCCAACGCGCGGGCGCCGGGCCGGTGGTGATGATCGACATCGATCCGCAGGGGTCGCTGGCGGCATGGTGGAACGAACGCGTCACCGACGAACCGGCCTTTGCGCAGACCATGGTTGCGCGCCTTGCCGCCGACCTCGAAACGCTGCGGTCGCACGGGTTCAAGCTGGCGGTGATCGATACACCGCCCGCCATCACCATGGCGATCCAGAGCGTGATTGCGGTCGCCGAGTTGATCGTTGTGCCGACTAGGCCCAGCCCGCACGACCTGCGCGCGGTGGGGGCAACCGTCGACCTGTGCGACCGCGCGGGAAAGCCGCTGGTCTTCGTCGTCAATGCTGCGACGCCTGGTGCGCGGATCACGACCGAAGCGACGATGGCACTGTCGCAGCACGGCACGGTCGCGCCGGTGACGATTCATCACCGCGTCGATTTCGCATCGTCGATGGTCGATGGCCGTACGGTGATGGAGATCGATCCGGCATCGAAGTCGAGCGCCGAGATTGAGGCCCTGTGGCTCTATATCCAGGATCGCTTAGAGAAGAATTTCCGCCGGACGGTCTTCGCCGTGCCGACGATGCCGACCGCGATGCGCGTACCCGCCCGCGGGTTCGGGCGGCGGGGGCAGGGGTGAGCGGATGACGACGCCGCGCCCCCCCGCCCAGATTAACTCGTCGCTGCTGGCGCGCAAGGGCGAGGCACGCCCGGCCATGCGGCCGCACGGCACCGGTCCGGACAGCCGCGATGGCGACGATCTGGGCTGGAACGATCTGGGAGAGGCGTTGCCTCCGGTGCTGCGCGAGCGTTCGAAGCTGCACGCGCTGCCGACACCCCCCGCACCGGCCACCGAATCGATCATGCTCGACCTCGACCCCGACCGGATGCTCCGGCTGAAGCTGGCGGCGACGGTGCGCAACGTTACCCCGGAAGCCTTCGTGCGCGATGCGCTCGATCGCTCCCTCCCGTCGGCATCCGACATCGCGGCGCTGGTGCAGCGCCTCGCCCCCGATGGGGCAACAAAGGGCAAGCCATGAAGACGCATCTCCTGGTATCGATCGGCCTCGCCACGGCCATGCTGGGCGGATCGCTGGCGCTGGTCGGCGGCGGCACCATCGCGGTCGCGTCGTCGGAGGACGGCCCGGCACGCAAGTTCGCAGTGAAGGCGACCAAGGCGTTGACCAAGCGTCGCGCGGCCGATGCGGTCACCTTCGCCGAACAGGCGGTGGCGTTCGCGCCGCGCGATGCGGCTTATCGCGCGTTGCTCGGTCGCGCCTATCTGGCCGCCGGCCGGTTCGCATCGGCCACCCAGGCATTTACCGACGTCCTGACGCTCAACCCCGCCGATGCGAAGGCCGCGCTCAATCTGGCGCTGGCGCAGACGGCGACCGGCGAATGGGTCGCGGCGCGCGAGACGCTGACCGCCCATGCCGCGCGGATTTCGCCGGCCGATCGCGGCCTGGCGCTGGCACTGGCGGGCGATCCGGCAGGCGGCATCGCGTTGCTCAGCGAAGCGGCGCGCGACCCGGCGGCGACGGCGACCGTGCGGCAGAATCTGGCGCTGGCGCTCGCGCTCGACGGGCGCTGGGTCGATGCGCGCACCGTGGCCTCGGTCGATATGCCGCCGGCGCAGGTCGATCAGCGGCTGATGGAATGGGCGGCATTCGCCCGGCCCGAACATGCGGCGCAACAGGTTGCGGCGCTGCTGGGCGTGACGCCGTCGCCGGACCGGGGCCAGCCGGTGCAGCTGGCACTGGTTGAACCTGCGGCTGCGGCGTCGGTCGCGCTGGCGCAGGCCGATCCCGTGCCCGAAGTCCCGGCGGCAGTCGTCGCGGTCGAGCCGGTCGGCGATACCCCGATCGTGCCCGCCGTCGCGGCACCGGTGCAGGTCGCGGCGGTCGCCCGTCCGGCCATCACCTTCGCCCCGCGTCGCGAGATCGTGCAGGCGCTGCCCGGTAGCTATCGGCGGCAGGAGCAGCCGGTTCGGATGGCAGCGCGCTCGACGCCGCGACCGGTCCGGGCCTCCGCGCCCGCGACGGCCACCGGCAACTATTATGTGCAGCTGGGGGCATTCGACAATGCCGGCGTCGCGCGCAACGCGTGGAAGCGGATGAGCCGCAACGTCCCCCGTCTCGCTGCGCTGGCGCCGCAGGGGATGCAGGCCAGCGTTCGCGGGGCGAGCTTCTACCGCCTGTCGGTCGGTGGCCTTGCCCGCAACGACGCCACGGCGCTGTGCGGCAGCATACGCGCCAAGGGCGACCGCTGCTTCGTGCGGACCCATGCCGGCGAACAGCTGGCCAGCTGGGCCCGCCCCGAGCGGCTGGCCTCGCGCTAACCCTTTCCAAGCCTCTCCCAGGAGGAGGCGGCGCGTTCCGTTACAGGAACGCGCCGCCTTTCATCACGCGTACTGCGCGGCCCTGCACCGGCAGGCCGTCGAACGGCGTGTTCGCGGCCTTGCCTGCCAATGCGTCGGCACGGACCTGCCACGGGGCATCCTGATCGACGACGATCAGGTCCGCCGGCGCACCGATGGCGAGCGTGCCCGAGTCGAGGCCCAGAAGCTTGGCGGGGTTGTACGACAACAGGGCGAACAACCGGTCGAGCCCGATCAGTCCATCGCGCACCAGCCCGAGCCCCAGCGGCAACAGAGTCTCCGCACCGGCCATGCCCGGCTCCGAATCGGCGAAGGGCAGGCGCTTTGCCTCCGGTCCGCGCGGATCATGGCCCGAACACAGCACGTCGATCGTCCCATCGGCCAGCGCGGCGCCCGCCGCCTGCCGGTCGCTCTCGCTGCGCAGGGGCGGGGAGAGGTGGGCGAAGGTGCGGAAATCGCTCATCGCGATGTCGGACAGATAGAGGTGCGCCGGAGTGATGCCGCAGGTAACCCGCACCCCGCGCCGCTTGGCCGCGCGGACCAGGTCGAACCCGGCCGCCGTCGTCACCTGCCGGAAATGCAGCCGCGCGCCGGTCTCCTCGGCCAGCATCACGTCACGCGCGATCGCCAGCGCTTCGGCCATCGCCGGTGCCGCGGGCAGGCCGAGCCGCGTCGCGGTCTCACCCGCGGTGGCGACCGCATCCCCGGCCAGTCCGCCATCCTCGGCATGGGCGATGACGACCAGACCGCAATCGCGGGCATAGGCCAGCACCTTGCGCATGACGCCGCTGTCGCCGATCCAGCGCCGGCCGGTCGCGACCGCGCCCGCGCCCGCTTCGGCATTGATCGCCATTTCGGCAAGGTCCGTCCCGCGCAGCCCCTGCGTCGCGGCGGAGATCGGGTGAATCCACAGGTCGGGCTTGCCCATATAGGCCGCGCGCGCGACGATGCCCGGATCGTCGAGCACCGGCGCCTGATCCGGCATCAACCCGACGCGGACGATGCCGCCGGCGCGAAACGCGGCAGTGTCGATTCCGAATACGCCCAGATCGACGATGGCGGGCGCGATCAGCTTGCCCGACACGTCGATCGTCTCGGCACCGTTCGCATCGGCGACGATGTTCTCGCCGGCGACCAGCAGGTCGCGCGCGGCGATCCCGTCGACCGGACAGACGAGCGTGCCGCCAGTGAACTGCTTGCTCATGCCCAGCCCTCCACGCCACGGCTACGCCGGGTCAGTACGTCGAGACAGGCCATGCGGACCGCCACGCCCATTTCCACCTGCTCGGTGATCGTCGACCGCTCGGAATCGTCGGCGACGTCGCTGTTAATCTCGATCCCCCGGTTCATCGGCCCCGGATGCATCACGATCGCATGCGGTTCGGCGCGTTTCAGCCGCTCGCGGGTCAGGCCGTAGCGCAGATGATATTCGCGGGTCGACGGGATGAAGCCTCCGTTCATCCGCTCATTCTGCAACCGCAGCATCATTACCACGTCGGCACCTTCGAGTGCGGCATCGAAATCGGTGAACGGGGTTACGCCCATCGATTCGATCGCGTGCGGCATCAGCGTGGCTGGCGCCACGACGCGCACCTCGGCAGCCAGCGTCGTCAGCGCCAGGATGTTGGAGCGCGCGACGCGACTGTGGAGGATGTCACCGCAGATCACGACCCGCTTGTGCGCGATTTCGCCCAGCCGGCGCCGGATGGTCAACGCGTCGAGCAGCGCCTGCGTCGGATGTTCGTGCCAGCCGTCACCGGCGTTCAGCACCGGGCAGTCGACTTTGTCGGCGATCAACTGCACGGCGCCGGACGAACTGTGACGGATGACGATGACGTCCGCGCGCATCGCGTTCAGCGTGACGGCGGTGTCGATCAGCGTCTCGCCCTTCTTCACGCTCGACTGGCCGGCATGCATGTTGACCACGTCCGCGCCCAGCCGCTTACCCGCGATCTCGAAAGACAAAAGGGTGCGGGTGCTGTTTTCGAAGAAGGCGTTGATCTGCGTCACGCCCTTCAGTCGCTGGTCGCCGGGTGCCCGGCTGCGATTGGCGTCGATCCATTGCTCCGCCTCGTCGAGCAGGAACAGGATTTCATGGGGCTGCAATCCCTCGATCCCGGTCAGGTGCCGATGCGGGAAAACGGCGCCGCCATCAATCATGGCGGCGGGGCGGTGGTCTGAAATAGGCATCGAGGCGACCGGTTAGGCCGCGCCGCGCGCCCTTGCAAGCTCAGGCTAGCGGGACATTCACCAGAGCGTCGATCGCGCCTTGCAGGATGTAGGCGGCGGCGAGCTTGTCTACCCGCTCCGCGCGTTTTGCGCGGCTGAGGTCCTCGGCGATCATCTGCCGCTCGACCGCGACCGTCGACCAGCGTTCGTCCCACAGAAAGATCGGCAGATTCAAATCGTCGAGGTTGCGGGCGAAGGCGCGGACCGACTGTGTACGCGGCGAATCGCTGCCGTCCATGTTGAGCGGCAGGCCGATGACGATGCCGCGCACCGATTGCTGGCGGATCAGCGTGGCCAGTTGTGCCTTGTCGGCGGTGAATTTGGTTCGGTTCACCAAAATAGCCGGGCTGGCGAAGCTCCACCCGGCATCGCACAGCGCGGTGCCGATCGTTTTCGTGCCGACATCCAGCCCGATCAGCCGACCGCCTTCGGGCAGCGCGTCGCGAAAGACGGCGCGGTCTTCGGTAATCATTTTACCCTCCACGCCGCGAGCCGGCGCAACGCGTCGGCGCGGACATTCGCCCAGAACAGGCTGTAGTCGTAGACGTGCCAGTTGTTACCCGGCAGCACATAGGGGCCGAGGTCGGGCGGGTTGTCACCGATCGACAGGAATCCGCGCGGCCCGCAGGCTGCGGGCACCAGCCCCGGCGTCATCGTCGCGTTCTGCAGCGACTTATCCGGGATCAGCGTGCCGAGATTGGCGCTGGCCGGCGCCTGCGCATCGGCGGTGCCGGTCAGCGGATTGGTACAGACCATCGGCGTTTTCGCTCGCGGGCGGCCGTCGAACCCGGTCGATGCGTCATATTGTTCAAGGATCAGCGACGGATCGGCCGGTTCGGCGAAGCTCTGCCACGACAGCAGGCACCGGGCCTGATCGGCGGTCGTGCATTCGGGAAGGCCGAGCGCGACGATATCCGTCACCTTCGATACCGGCCAGCCAACGACATAGGCCGCGACGATCCGTCGGGCGAGCAGCGTGCCGGCGACCTTTTCTCGCAGCAGCCGGGTCAGGTGCAGCCCGCCCTGGCTATGGCCGGCGAGGATGATCGGCCGCTTCGGATCGATTTCCTCGACGAACCGGTCGAACGCCGATTCGATGTCGTGATAGGCGAGGTCGAGTGCCTGTTCCGCCGCATCTTCGCTGGTCAGGAACGCGCCGAAGGTCGCCTGGCGATAGCGCGGCGCCCAGACGCGTCCGGCGGCGGTGAAGGCGCTGGCCTGCCCGCGCAGGAAGATGCGCGCGCGGTCGTTGGTCTCGGCGTCGTCCAGCACCGCATTCCAGCGGTCGGTGCCGACGAACGATGTCGGGTGGATGAAGAAAATCTCGGCCCGGCCCGGCGGCGTCGGCTGCACCCCCGGCGGCAACCAGTCGACCGGCGTATTGGTCAGCCCTGGCCGTGCGAACCACATCGTCTTGTCGGCATAGAGTCGCGACGGAATGGTCGGTTCGGTCCGGAACGCAACGCTCGGCACCAGCGCGCGGCGCAGCAGGTCGTTGCCGAACATGCGATAGGCTACGGCGCCGGCGATGACGAGGACGATCAGCGTCGCCACAATGTACAGAAATTTGCGCGCCAATCCGAACTCCACCGTCAGTCGGCGCACCGATGCGGGATGGCGCGGCCGGGTGCAACTGCTTTGCGGGTGCTTGTGGGGGGCGTGCCGGGATGCTAGCCGCCCTTCCCATGTCCGTCGAACCTGCAACCGTCAAACGCGTGGCCGGCCTTGCCCGTATCGCGATCACCGATGCCGAAGCCGAAAAGCTCGCACCTGAACTCGGCAACATTCTCGGCTGGATCGAGCAACTGGGCGAGGTCGATACCCAGGGCGTCGAGCCGATGACCGCGGTCATCCCCAACCATCTGCGCCTGCGCGACGATGTCGTGACCGATGGCGACGTCCGCGACAAGGTACTCGCCAATGCGCCGCAGGGCGAGCATGGCTTTTTCACCGTTCCGAAAGTGATCGAATAGTGTCGAACCTGACCGACCTTGGCGTCGCCGCGATCCGCGACGGCGTGCGCAGCGGCGATTTTTCCGCCCGCGATGTCGCCGACGCGTTCATCGACGCGGTCGCCGCTGCGAAGCCGCTCAACGCCTTTCTCGTCGAAACCCCCGACCATGCCCGTGCCGCCGCGAAGGTGGCCGACGATGCCCGCGCCGCTGGCGAGACGCTCAAGCCGCTGGCCGGCGTGCCGATCGGCATGAAGGACTTGTTCTGCACGCAGGGCGTCGAGACGACGGCGGCAAGTGGTATCTTAAAAGGCTTCGTGCCTCAGTATGAATCGACGGTTTCCGGTAACTTGTGGAATGCCGGGGCGGGGATGCTGGGCAAGCTGAACCTCGACCAGTTCGCGATGGGATCGTCCAACGAAACCAGCGCGTTCGGCAACGTCATCTCGCCGTGGCGGCGTCCGGGCGACACCGCGCCGATGGCGCCGGGCGGATCGTCGGGCGGGTCATCCGCGGCGATCGCGGCGCGGCTGTGCCCGGCGGCGACCGGCACCGATACCGGCGGTTCGATCCGCCAGCCCGCCGCGTTCGTCGGCATCACGGGCATCAAGCCGACCTATGGCCGCTGCTCGCGCTATGGCGTCGTCGCGTTCGCCTCCTCGCTCGATCAGGCCGGGCCGATGGCGCGCGACGTCCGCGACTGTGCGATCATGCTGGAGGCGATGGCCGGGTTCGATCCGAAGGACTCGACCTCGCTCGACCTGCCCGTGCCGGCGTGGGAAGCGGGGCTGAACGCCGACCTGCGCGGCAAGCGGGTCGGCATCCCCAAGGAATATCGCGTCGATGGCATGCCGGCGGAGATCGAGGCGCTGTGGCAGCAGGGCATCGAATGGCTGAAGGATGCGGGGGCGGAGATCGTCGAGGTCTCGCTGCCGCACACCAAATATGCGCTGCCGGCCTATTACATCATCGCGCCGGCCGAAGCGTCGTCGAACCTTGCCCGCTATGACGGTGTGCGGTTCGGTCAACGCGTGCTGCCTGATGGCGCCGGCCTGCAGGACATGTACGCCGCCACCCGCGCCGCCGGTTTCGGCGACGAGGTGAAGCGCCGGATCATGATCGGCACCTATGTGCTCTCGGCTGGCTTCTACGACGCCTACTACACGCAGGCGCAGAAGGTGCGGACGCTGATCGCGCGCGATTTCGAACAGGCGTGGGAACAGTGCGACGTGCTACTGACCCCGACCGCGCCATCGGCGGCGTTCGCGCTGGGGGAAAAGAGCGCCGATCCGATCGCGATGTATCTGAACGACGTCTTCACCGTGCCGTCGTCGCTGGCAGGCCTGCCGGCGATGAGCGTGCCGGGCGGCGTCGACAAGGACGGACTGCCGCTGGGGTTGCAGATCATCGGCAAGCCACTGGACGAACAGGGCGTGCTGAACGCAGGCCTTGCGATCGAGCAGCGCGCCGGCTTCGTCGCCCGTGCGGACAAATGGTGGTAGTTGTCGAACTGCTGATCGAGGCGATCGGAGCGGTGGTGGAAACTGCCATCGATCTGATCCCCGATGGGAAGTCGAAGACGAAGCACACGATCTCCGACGGGCCGACACCGGTCCCGAGGAGCGAAATGGAACAGCGGCCGCCGACCGGCCCGTATGAAGAGCGATGACATGAGCGATTACCGCATCCGTGGTGCCACCGGCGACTGGGAGGTCGTGATCGGCCTCGAAGTCCATGCGCAGGTCACGTCGAACGCGAAGCTGTTCTCCGGCGCGGCGACCGCCTTCGGTGCCGAGCCGAATACGCAGGTAAGCCTTGTCGACGCGGCGATGCCCGGCATGCTGCCGACCCCGAACCGCGAATGCATCCGGCAGGCGGTGCGGACCGGCATGGCGATCGATGCGGTCATCAACAAATGGTCGCGCTTCGACCGCAAGAATTATTTCTACGCCGATCTGCCGCAGGGCTATCAGATCAGCCAGCTCTATCATCCGTTGGTCGGCGAAGGCGTGGTCGAGATCGTGCTGGACGAGAAAGACCCGAATAGCGTGCCCAAGGCGATCGGCGTCGAGCGCATCCATGTCGAGCAGGATGCCGGCAAGCTGATGCACGACCAGCATCCGACGCGGTCCTATGTCGACCTGAACCGATCGGGCGTGGCGCTGATGGAGATCGTCAGCCGGCCGGACATGCGTTCGCCTGCCGAAGCAGGCGCTTATTTGTCGAAGCTGCGCACGATTCTCCGCTATGTCGGGTCGTGCGACGGCAATATGGACCAGGGGTCGATGCGCGCCGACGTCAACGTGTCGGTCCGCCGTCCGGGCGAGGAATTCGGCACGCGGACCGAGACGAAGAACGTCAACTCGGTACGCTTCGTCATGGCCGCGATCGAATATGAAGCGAACCGGCAGGTGGCGGTGTTGGAGGATGGCGGCCGCATCGTGCAGGAAACGCGCCTGTTCGATCCCGACAAGGGCGTGACCCGGTCGATGCGGTCGAAGGAAGACGCGCACGACTATCGCTACTTCCCCGATCCCGATCTGCTGCCGCTCGAACTGGACGATGCGTTTCTCGAGGAATGTCGTGCGTCGCTCCCCGAGCTGCCCGATGCCAAGCGCAAGCGCTATGAGAGCGAGCTCGGCCTGTCGGCGTATAATGCCGCGGTGCTGACCGCCGAGGTCGAAACGGCGCGCTGGTTCGAGGCGCTGCTGGCCGAAGGCGGTTCGGACGTGCCGGCAAAGTCGGCCGCCAACTGGTTGATTTCTGACCTGTATGGCGCGCTCAATCGGCTGGGCAAGGGCATCGGCGACAGCCCGGTGTCGCCGGCGCAGGGCGCGGAACTGCTCAAGCTGGTGGCCGACGGTACGCTGTCGGGTACGCTGTCGAAGCAGGTGTTCGAGATCATGCTCGAAACCGGGCAGGGGGCGAATGCGATCGTCGAGGAACGCGGGCTCAAGCAGACCAGCGACACCGGCGCGATCGAGGCGGTGATCGCCGCGGTCATGGAAAAGAACGCCGACAAGGTCGCCGACTATCGCGGCGGCAAGGACAAGCTGTTCGGCTTCTTCGTCGGGCAGACGATGAAGGCGATGGGCGGGAAGGCCAATCCCGGCGTCGTCAACGACCTGCTGAAGAAGGCGCTGGGATGATGCAGACGACGAGGCGCGCGCTGCTGGTGGTGCTGGCTTGGGCCGGGCCGGCGTTGGCACAGACGCCGGCGCCGCAACCGGGCGCCGAACCGCCGCTGCCGCGCGTCGCGATCGTTACCACCGCCGGCACCCTGACCGTCGAGGTCGAGGTGAAGCGCGCGCCGATCACGGCGGCCAATTTCCTGCGCTATGTCGACCAGAAGCGGCTCGATGGCGTCAGCTTCTATCGCATCGTGAAGGTCGGACCGGAGTTCGGCTTCGTCCAGTTCGGGCCGCATACCGATGCGAAGAAGTATCTGCCGCCGATCAAGCATGAGCCGACGACGCTGACCGGGCTGTCGCATACCGACGGCACGCTGTCGGTCGCCCGTCTAGGGCTGGGAACGGCGCGCGGCGAATTCACCATTTCGGTCGGGGATCAGCGCCGCGCGTTGGATGCCGCGCCGGGCGTGCCGGCGGACGGGCAGGGCTATGCCGCCTTTGCCCGGGTCGTCGACGGGCGCGACGTGCTCGTGAAGATCCTCGATACTCCGGTAGATCCGACCAAGGCGAGCAACGGTGCGTTCAAGGGCGAAATGCCCGCTGCGCCGGTGAAGGTCATCACCGCGCGGCGGGTGCTGAAGTAGGCCTGTCTTCTTGTACGCGTCATCCCGGCCCTGAGCCGGGGTCCCGCTTCGTTCGCCGTTTGCAGTAGAAGCGGGACCCGGGAGCAAGTCCGGGGTTACGATTGCGCTGGAACGATCGACCCTTGTCGATCAGTACGGGCGTTACTGTCCGTCGCCCTCCTGATTGCGGACGACCCCGCCCGACCCGCCGGCCGTATCGGGCGACACGGTGGGTTCGGTCGGCGAGGTCGCCCCGCTGTCGGTTCCGCCGCGTTCGACATCGCCATTGACGGCATCGACCGCCTTTTCGATATCGCTGCGACGATCGGTATCGTCCTGCGGGGCGCTGTCGGGGTGAATGCTGCGATCGCGGTCGCTCATGTCAGTTTCCTCCCATGACCGGCTGGCCGGGAACGGGCGTCACGCCCGGATCGCCGCCGGGCAGCGGGCTGGGCACGTCGATATCGGGACCGGGTACGTCGATTTCCGGCGGCGGGGCGGTCGGTTGGCCGGGTTCGGTCTGCGGCGCCGGCTGTTCGGGCGGCGGGGTGGTCGGCGCTACGCCCGGTTCGGGGGCGGGCGTTTCGGCGGGGATCGGCGGTTCGACGGGCATGGAAAGTCTCTCCTTCTCGCACTCCAACGTCCGCCGCGCGGACGGGTTGCGGTGCTCATACAACTCTGCGAAGCGTGGCGACTTGCCCCGACGCGCATGGCTGCTATAGACGCGCCCGTGCCGGCGGCGTCCGCTCGGCGGGCGTGGCGGAACTGGTAGACGCGCTGGATTTAGGTTCCAGTATCGAAAGATGTGGGGGTTCGACTCCCTTCGCCCGCACCAGTGACGCCGCCAGCGCCTGTCGAAGCTGGAGCCGCTCCATTCGATTCTTTTGACGAAAGCCGTGAGAATGCAGACTGTCGAGACGTTGAACGAGGGCCTCAAGCGCGCCTACACGCTGACCATCACCGCTGCCGATATCGACGCGAAGGTCGATGCCGAAGTGAAGCGCGTCGCGCCGACCGTGAAGATGCCCGGCTTCCGCCCCGGCAAGGTGCCCGCGAACCTGATCCGTAAGATGCACGGCGAAGCGCTGTCGCAGGACGCGCTGAACAGCTCGATCCAGGACGGTATCCAGACGCTGATCGCCGAGCAGAAGCTGCGCCCCGCCACCGCGCCGCAGGTCTCGCTGGAAGGCGACTATGCACCGGGCAAGGATGCGGCCGTAACCGTGTCGCTCGAAGTGCTGCCCGACGTGCCGGCCCCGGCGATCGATGAGATCAAGCTGGAGCGCCTGACCGTTCCCGCTGACGAAGCCGTGGTCGACCAGCAGCTCGAGCAGCTCGCCAGCAACAACAAGCGCCACAACGACGCCGAGGAAGGCCATGAAGCCGCCACTGGCGATCTGGTCGTGATGGATTTCGTCGGCAAGGTTGACGGCGTGGCGTTCGACGGTGGCACCGGCGAAGGCATGGCGATCGAAATCGGTTCGGGTCGTCTGATCCCCGGCTTCGAAGACCAGCTGATCGGCGTGAAGAAGGGCGACGAGAAGACGATCAACGTCACCTTCCCCGACGATTATCAGGCCGAAAACCTGAAGGGCAAGGCGGCGACCTTCGACCTGAAGATCACCGACGTGAAGGTGCCCGCAGAAGGTGGCCCGGACGACGAGTTCGCCAAGTCGCTGGGCCTCGAAAGCCTCGAACAGCTGCGCGGGCTCATCAAGGGGCAGGTCGAGCAGGAACTGAACGGCCTGACCCGCACCCACATGAAGCGCAAGCTGCTCGACCAGCTGGCCGCCGGCCACGACTTCGACGTTCCGCCGTCGATGGTCGAAGCCGAGTTCGACCAGATCTGGGCCCAGCTGCAGCACGAAGCCGGCCACGAAGCCGATCCGGAAGCGGCCCGTGCCGAGCTGGAAGCCGAGCGTGACGATTATCGCCAGATCGCGGTGCGCCGCGTTCGCCTCGGCCTGCTCCTGTCCGAAATCGGCCAGAAGAACGGCATTGAGGTCAGCCAGCAGGAAATGCAGCGCCTGATCATGCAGGCCGCGCAGCAGTACGGCCCGGAAGATCGCCAGCGCTTCATCCAGTATGTGCAGCAGGAGCCGATGGCCGCCGCGCAGCTGCGTGCCCCGCTGTACGAGGACAAAGTCGTCGACTTCCTGTTCGGCAAGGCTGAGATCACCGACCGCGAAGTGACGCGCGAGGAACTGGAAGCCGCGATCGAGAGCGAGGAAGGCGCGGTGCCGCATGTGCACGGCCCGGACTGCAACCACGATCACGATCATGACCATGCGAAGCCGGTGAAGAAGGCTGCCAAGGCCAAGCCGGCCGCCGAAGCATCGGCGGAAGGCGAAGCTGCCACCGACGCGGAAGCGCCGAAGAAGAAGGCTCCGGCGAAGAAGGCTCCGGCCAAGAAGGCGGAAGCCGCTCCGGCCGAAGCCGCCGAGGGCGAGGCCGCTCCGGCCCCGGCCAAGAAGCCACGCGCCAAGAAGAAGGTCGAAACCGAAGCCAGCGAAGACTGATCGGTCGATCCTGATGCGAAAGGGCCGTCCACTCCCACGAGGAGCGGGCGGCCTTTGCATGTCGGGCGCTTGCTTTCGGCGGCGTCCGGTGTTGTACGCAGGGCCATGTCCACGACCGTTGCCGTCCTGCTGCCCTGCTACAACGAAGAAGCCGCGATCGGCGCGACGGTCGCGGGGTTTCGCGCGGCGCTGCCAGATGCGACCATCTATGTGTATGACAACAACTCTTCGGACCGCACGATCGAGGTCGCCCGTGCCGCCGGGGCGGTCGTGCGCAGCGAGCGTATCCAAGGCAAGGGCGCGGTCGTGCGGCGGATGTTCGCCGATGTCGATGCCGATATCTATGTCATGGCCGATGGCGATGCGACCTATGACGCGGCCGCCGCGCCGGAACTGGTCGCTAGACTGCTCGACGAGCAGCTCGACATGGTGGTCGGGCAGCGGGTGAGTGAGGCTGCGCTGGCGTACCGGCGGGGCCATCGTTTCGGCAATGCGATGCTGACCGGGATGCTGGCGCGGTTGTTCGGGCGCAGCTTCACCGACATCCTGTCGGGATATCGCGTCTTCTCGCGGCGATTCGTGAAGAGCTTTCCGTCGCTGTCGGCCGGCTTCGAGATCGAGACCGAGATCAGCGTCCACGCGCTCGAACTGCGGATGCCGGTGGCGGAGGTGACGACCCGCTATTTCGCCCGGCCGGAAGGGTCCGCGTCGAAGCTGTCGACCTATGGCGACGGGTTCCGCATCGCGCGGACCATCGCGACCCTGTACCGGATCGAGCGGCCCTTGTGGTTCTTCGGCGCGATTGGCCTGTTGCTGGCGCTGATCGCGGTCGTGCTCGCGGTGCCGATCGTCATTACCTATCTGCATACCGGTTTAGTGCCGCGATTCCCGACGGCGATTCTCGCGACCGGGCTGGTCATCCTTGCCTCACTGTGCCTCTTTTCCGGCCTGATTCTCGACACGGTTGTGCGGGGGCGGCGGGAGGTGCGGCGGCTGGCCTATCTGGCGCATCCGGCACCGGGCAGCGGGTGGATCGCACGCTAACCATCATTCCGGGGGCGTAGCGATGCGCTGGCCCCTTGCGCGCTCAGTCGGGAGCGCCGATGTAGGGCGTCGAAACCTACTCAGCGGGAACCCAATGCTAGATATTCACGACGGCCTCGTCCCCATCGTCATCGAACAGTCGAGCCGCGGGGAGCGCAGCTTCGACATTTACTCGCGCCTGCTGCGTGAACGGATCGTGTTCGTGACCGGCGGCGTCGAGGACCACATGGCTTCGCTCATCACCGCCCAGCTGCTGTTCCTCGAATCGGAAAATCCGAAGAAGGACATCTGGATGTACATCAACTCGCCGGGCGGGGTGGTGACGGCCGGCATGGCGATCCACGATACGATGCAGTATATCCGCCCGCGCGTCGGCACGGTCTGCATCGGGCAGGCAGCGTCGATGGGCAGCTTCCTGCTAGCCGCCGGTGAGCCCGGGATGCGCGTGGCGCTGACCAACGCCCGCATCATGATCCACCAGCCTTCGGGCGGGGCGCAGGGCATGGCGTCGGACATCCAGATCCAGGCGAAGGAAATCCAGCGCATCAAGGACCGGATGAACGCGCTGTATGTGAAGTACACCGGCAAGCCGCTGGAAGAGATCGAGCGTGCGATGGACCGCGACACCTTCCTCGAAGCGGAGGAAGCCAAGGCGTTCGGTCTGGTCGACCAAGTGTTCGACAAGCGTCCGGGCGCGCCGGAAGAGGCGACCCCGGCCGCATAAGCGGTTGCCCCGCCCGACGGCCTATCCGGCGGCTCGGGCGGGTAAACTTTTAATGCATTGCCGGATACAAGCCTGTGTGTATCCTGACGGGCGGAAAGACGCGTCACAGCGGCGCGGGAGATGATTTGAATGACGAAGCTCAGCGGCGGCGACTCCAAGAGCACCCTGTACTGCTCGTTCTGCGGCAAGTCGCAGCACGAGGTGCGCAAGCTGATCGCGGGTCCGACCGTGTTCATCTGCGACGAATGCGTCGAACTGTGCAACGACATCATCCGCGAGGAAACGAAGTCGGCACTGGTCGCCAAGAAGGATGGCGGGGTCCCGACGCCGCAGGAAATCTGCAACGTGCTCGACGATTACGTCATCGGGCAGAAGCAGGCGAAGCGCGTGCTGTCGGTCGCGGTGCACAACCACTATAAGCGGTTGAACCACGGTCAGAAGGGCGCCGACGTCGAACTGGCGAAGTCGAACATCCTGCTCGTCGGGCCGACCGGTTGCGGCAAGACGCTGCTCGCACAGACGCTGGCGCGCATCCTCGACGTGCCGTTCACCATGGCCGATGCAACGACGCTGACCGAAGCGGGCTATGTCGGTGAGGATGTCGAGAACATCATCCTGAAGTTGCTCCAGGCATCCGACTATAATGTCGAGCGGGCGCAGCGCGGAATCGTCTATATCGACGAGATCGACAAGATCAGCCGCAAGGCCGAGAATCCGTCGATCACGCGCGACGTGTCGGGCGAGGGCGTGCAGCAGGCGCTGCTCAAGTTGATGGAAGGTACCACCGCGTCGGTGCCGCCGCAGGGTGGGCGCAAGCATCCGCAGCAGGAATTCCTTCAGGTCGACACGACGAACATCCTGTTCATCTGCGGTGGCGCGTTCGCGGGTCTTGAAAAGATCATCGCCGATCGTCTGCAGGGCAAGTCGATCGGCTTCGGTGCCTATGTCGCGGCGCCGGAGGAACGCCGTACCGGTGAGGTGCTGCGTCAGACCGAGCCCGAAGATCTGCTGAAGTTCGGCCTGATCCCTGAATTCGTCGGCCGCTTGCCGGTGATCGCGACGCTCGAAGACCTCGATGTCGCGGCGCTCATCAAAATCCTGACGGAGCCGAAGAACGCACTGGTCAAACAGTATCAGAAGCTGTTCGACATGGAGGGCGTGAAGCTCGGCTTCAACGAGGAAGCGCTGGTGTCGGTGTCCAAGCGGGCGATCGAACGCAAGACCGGCGCGCGCGGGCTTCGTTCCATCCTCGAAGGCATATTGCTGGACACGATGTTCGACCTGCCGTCGATGGACGGGGTGGACGAGGTCGTCGTCGACAAGGACGTGATCGAGGGCCGGAAGGAACCGGTTCGTGTCTATGCCGAAAAGAAGAAGGCGGGCGACGCCGCGTAAGCTGCGATCAGCCGGTTTGTAGGGCGGGCGTCGGGAAACCGGCGCCCGTTTTGCGTTCTGGTTCGCCAGCCAGCCAGCCGGCCATCGTCATTCCGGCGTCGGCCGGAATCCATTGTGTCGGGCGTTTACGATCTGCTTGCGACGTCGCCGCGTCCATGGATTCCGGCCTACGCCGGAATGACGATGGGGAGGTGCTATGACTTTCCTCGCCACCCTCCGCCCGCTATCCAGCGTCCATGCCGATCGATCTTATCTGCCTCGATGCCGACGACACGCTCTGGCACAATATGCGCCATTTCGAGGAGGCGCATCACGCCTTCACCGCAATGCTTCGCCCGTTCGCGGCCGCCGATGTCGCGCTCGAAACGCTCGACGCCTGCGAGGCGCGCAACCTAAAACTCTATGGCTATGGTGCCAAGGGATTCACGCTATCGATGATCGAAACGGCCCTCGAACTGGGCGGGGATCGTTTGCCGAGCGGCGTGATCGCCAACATACTGGCCGCCGGACGCCGGTTGCTGGCGCATCCTGTCGAGTTACTGCACGGGATCGAGGCGACGCTGGATGCGCTGTCGCAGCGCGGACGACTGGTGTTGGTCACTAAGGGCGACCTGCTGCACCAGGAAGCGAAGCTCGCCGCATCGGGCCTTGGCGACCGCTTTGCCGGGATCGAGATCGTCAGCGACAAGACGACCGAGACGTTTACGCGGCTGTTCGACCGCTATGGCGCGACACCCGAGGCAGCGGTCATGGCAGGCGATTCGATGCGCTCCGACGTTCTGCCCGCCCTGTCGGCCGGGGCATGGGCCGCGTATGTTCCGCAGCCGCTGGCCTGGGCGCACGAGGCGGGTGAGCCGCCGATCGACCATCCCCGCTTTCGCCAGTTGCCCGATCTGGCGGCGCTGCCCGACTGGATCGACTCGATCGGCCGCTAAATGCCTGCGCCCGATGGAAACATCGCGCGCCCGAAGCATTGGCTTTGCGTAACGATCAGGGAGCGATGATGTCGGCGGCACGAGACCATGAAGCGGCGATGGCGGCGGAATTCGAGGAAACGCTGGTCAGTCCGGCGACCAAACGTGCGCTGCTCGACCGTACCGCGCTGCCATGGTGGTCGACGGTCATTCCGGTGCTGGGGCTGGTTGCGATCCTGCTGAACCTGGCGAAAGTGGGCGGGATCGGTGCCGGTCTTGCGGCAGCGATCATGATCGGTTGCGTGATCGCTGCCGTCCATCACGCCGAGGTGGTCGCCCACAAGGTCGGCGAACCGTTCGGAACGCTGGTGCTGGCGGTCGCGGTGACGGTGATCGAGGTTTCGCTGATCGTATCTTTGATGTTGTCCGGCTCGGGGGACGTTGCGACGCTGGCGCGCGATACGGTGTTCGCCGCGATCATGATCATCCTGAACTTCATCGTCGGAATCTGCCTGCTGGTCGGCGGTATTCGTCACCACGAGCAGCGGTTCGTGCTGCGCGGGGTCAGCGCCGCGCTGTCGGTGCTGGCGGCGATGGCGGTGATGTCGCTCGTCCTGCCCAATTATACGTCGAGCGTGCCTGGGCCGACACTGTCGCCGTCGCAGCTTACCTTCGTCGCGATCATCTCGGTCATTCTCTATGCCACGTTCGTGATGGTGCAGACGGTGCGGCACCGCGACTATTTCCTGCCGGCGACCGATGGTTCGCTGCCCAAGGACGCCCACGCCGAGCCGCCGAGCGCCGGAACCGCCTGGATCGCGTTCGGCGCGTTGCTGATCGCGCTGGTGGGGGTGGTGCTGCTGGCGAAGGATTTGTCGCCGACGATCGAAGCGGCGGTGCTGGGGGCGGGGTTGCCGCTGGCGGTCGTCGGCATTCTGATCGCGGCGCTGGTGCTCGCGCCCGAGAGCCTGGCGGCGGTGAAGGCCGCGCGTAAGGACCGGCTTCAGACCAGTCTCAACCTCGCCATGGGATCGGCTCTGGCGACCATCGGGCTGACCATCCCCAGCGTCGCGATCGTGTCGCTGGTGATGGGCTGGCCGTTGTCGCTGGGCATCGATGCCAAGTCGATGGTGCTGTTCGCGCTATCGTTGCTGGTGTCGACGCTGACGCTCGGGAACGGGCGGACGACGGTGCTGTCCGGCATCGTCCACCTGACAATTTTCGCCGCCTATCTGTTCATCACGATCGTTCCGTGATCGCCCGCTGCCGGGCGGCGAGGGCCAGCCCGGCAGCGATCTGTGCGACGCCATAGGCCCGGCGCAGGGTGGGGCGACCGATAAAGGGGCGCACCAGCCACTGCGCACCGCCGGCGCGTTCCTGCCACAGCGCGATATGGCGACTGGGCTGCAACAGGCCGAGCAGCCCGTCGCCGATCATGAAGGTCGCGGCCATTTCGGCAGCGCGTCTGGATAGCTGGGTCATGGGGTGGCAACGCGCGGCGCCTGCATCCGTTCGATCGCCGGGGAACGCCGCAACAACCAAGCCATAGGGTCGATCACGACATGGGCGTCCTGCGGCACCGCGATAGCGCCCGAGCCGCCGGTCATCGGCAGGGTGTGGCGGACGCCATCGACTTCGACCTCGACCGGCAGCGGGAAGGGGCCGTCGCCCGGCACCTGCCAGCGCAGCATCAGCGCGGTCTCGCTGCGCTGCTCGATCAGATCGGGCAGGGCGGCCTGTCGCAGATAGACGTCGAAGAACCAGCCGAAATCCTTCCCCGTTTCCTCCGCCACCGCCGTTTCAAATTCGCGCGTCGTGGCAAAACGGGGCGTGAAATTGCCCGGTTTCGGATCGGGGCGGCCATAGACCAGCCGACGCGTCGCCGCGAAGAAAGCGCGGTCGCCGATCAGGTGGCGCAGGCTGTGCAGCATCCACGCGCCCTTGAAATAGACGTCGGTGCCGGGGCCGGTCTCGCCGTTGACCTCACGCGTGGTCCGTGAACTGCCCGATACGATCGGCGCGCGATTGGCGACGCGTTGCCGCTGGATCAGCAGCATCGACAAATAGCGCGCGTCGCCTTCCCGCCATTTGCCGTAGAGCGGCTGCATGTAGGACGCGAATGCCTCGTGCAGCCAGAAATCGTCCCAGTCGGCGGCGGTCATCTGGTTGCCGAACCATTCGTGGCTGAATTCGTGCTGGAACAGCCAGTCGAAGCCTTCGGGCGCCGGTTTGTAGCCGTTGCCGTATGCGTTGATCGTCTGATGCTCCATGCCGAGATAGGGCGTTTCGACCACGCCGACCTTCTCGTCGCCGAACGGGTAGGGGCCGATGGTCGATTCGAAGAAGTCGAGCGTCGGGGCGAACTCGGCGAACAGCTGCTTCGCCTGCTCGTCCTTCCCTTCCAAATGCCAGAAATGCAGCGGGATGACGTTGCCGAAGCGGCTGCGATACTCGCCCTTGATCTCGCGATACGGGCCGACGCTGATCGCCAGCGCATAGGGATTGGTCGAACCGGCATGCCAGTGCCAGGTGGTCCGGCCATCGGGCAGCCGGTCGATCCCGCGGAGCACGCCATTGGCCGGGGCGGACAGACCGGCCGGGACGGTCAGGTGCAGGTCAACGGCGGCGGGTTCACCGGCGGGAAAGTCGAGGCATGGCCACCACAGGTCGCAGCCGGTATCCTGCGCGGTGGTGCCGAACCAGGGCTTGCCCTTCCATTCGCTCCAGACGAAGCCGTCATCCCATGGCGCGCGCTTCGCAACCCGCGGACTACCGGCATAGCTGATCTCGATCGTGGTGCGTTGTCCGGCGACAAGCGGGGTGTCGATCACCACCTGTCCGCCCGCTTGGCGCCAGCGGGCGCGATCGAGCGGGCGGCCGTCGACGCGAATCGACCGGACGGTCAGCACATCGTCGAGGTCGATCGGAATGCGAGGCACCGCGGCATTGGCGGCGAGGGTCAGCGTCGCCCGTGCCGACAACATCCGCCGCGCCGGCAACGCCTCGATCGCCAGATCGGCATGCGCCAGCCGCAGTGCGGCGCGATCGGCGGCGATGGGGCCGCCCGATCGCAAGGTCATCGGATGGACCGGCGGCACCGTTTCGGTCGGCGCCACCTGCAACGCGGCGGCCAGCGCCAGCGCAAGCGATACCGTCATGGGTCAGTGTGCCTGCGAACGGAGATTGATGGCGCGGCAATTGCCACCATATAAGGTCGTGGGTCCGGCGCTTCGGCCGGGTCGTGGAGTGTCCATGTCCGAGATTACCAATTCCGTTTCGTCCGAGCCGCTGAAGCTGCCGGTATTGCCGCTGCGTGATATTGTCGTGTTTCCGCACATGATCGTGCCCCTGTTCGTCGGGCGCGACAAGTCGGTCGCGGCGCTTGAGGCCGCGATGGCGGGATCGAAGGAAATCTTCCTCGTGGCGCAGCTCGATCCCGGTGATGACGATCCGGCGCGCGAGGACCTGTATGATGTCGGCGTGTCTGCCGAAGTCATGCAGATGCTGAAACTGCCCGACGGCACGGTTCGTGTGTTGGTGTCGGGCAAGGCGCGCGCGACCCTGACCGAGCTCGAATCGGTCGACAATTATCTGGTCGCGACAGTCACGCCGGCCGAAGCGGACGACACGACGCTGGAAGATGCAGATGAGGGCATGGAGGAGCGCGTCGCCGAATCGGTTGCTCAGCCGAGTGCCGAGCTGAAGGCGCTGATGCGGTCGGTGGTCGACCAGTTCGAGAATTACGCCAAGCTCAACAAGAAGCTGCCGGCGGAAACCGCGGTGCAGCTGTCCGAGCTGGACGATCCCTCGCGCCTTGCCGATGCGATTGCCGGTAACATCGCGGTCAAGGTCGCCGACAAGCAGGCACTGCTGGTCGAATCCGATCCGCACAAGCGGCTGGAGATGGTGTTCGCCTTCATGGAGGGCGAACTGGGCGTGTTGCAGGTCGAGAAGAAAATCCGCAGCCGCGTGAAGCGCCAGATGGAGAAGACGCAGCGCGAATATTATCTGAACGAGCAGTTGAAGGCGATCCAGCGCGAACTCGGCAACGAGGGCGAGGATGGCGACGGCGACGAGATCGCCGAGCTGACGCAGAAGATCGCGACGCTGAAGCTCAGCAAGGAAGCGCGGACCAAGGCGACGTCGGAGCTGAAGAAGCTCAAGACGATGGCGCCGATGAGTGCCGAGGCGACCGTCGTGCGCAACTATCTCGACGTCCTGCTGGGCCTGCCCTGGGGCAAGAAGTCGAAGCTGAAGAAGGATATCGCGGTCGCGCAGGACGTGCTCGACCACGACCATTACGCGCTGGAAAAGGTCAAGGACCGCATCGTCGAATATCTGGCGGTGCAGGCCCGGACCAACAAGCTGAAGGGGCCGATACTGTGCCTCATCGGCCCGCCGGGGGTCGGCAAGACCAGCTTGGGCAAGTCGATCGCGAAGGCGACGGGGCGGGAGTTCATCCGCCAGTCTTTGGGCGGCGTGCGCGACGAAGCGGAGATTCGGGGCCATCGCCGCACCTATATCGGGTCGCTGCCGGGCAAGATCGTCACCAACCTGAAAAAGGCCGGCGCGTCGAACCCGCTGTTCCTGCTCGATGAGATCGACAAGCTGGGTCAGGATTTCCGCGGCGATCCGGCATCGGCGCTGCTCGAGGTGCTCGACCCCGAACAGAATGCGAAGTTCAACGATCATTATCTGGAGATCGACATCGATCTGTCGGACGTGATGTTCGTGTGCACCGCGAACACGCTGAACCTGCCGCAGCCGCTGCTCGACCGGATGGAGATCATCCGGCTGGAAGGCTATACCGAGGACGAGAAGGTCGAGATCGCCGAGCGGCACCTGGTCGCCAAGCAGGTCGATGCGCATGGGTTGAAACCGGGCGAGTTCGAACTGACGCAGGACGGCCTGCGCGATCTGATCCGTTTCTACACCCGCGAAGCCGGTGTCCGCACGCTGGAGCGCGAGATTGCGAAACTCGCCCGCAAGGCGCTGCGCCGCATTCTCGAAGGCAAGGCGACGTCGGTCACGGTCACCCCGGACAACCTGTCCGAGTTCGCCGGCGTCCGCAAATATCGCTTCGGCGTGGGCGAGGAAGAGCATCAGATCGGTGCGGTCACCGGTCTCGCCTGGACCGAGGTCGGTGGCGAACTGCTGACCATCGAAAGCGTCACGGTGCCGGGCAAGGGGTCGGTCAAGACGACCGGCAAGCTAGGCGACGTGATGAAGGAATCGGTCGAGGCGGCGTGGAGCTACGTCAAGGCGCGCTCGCCTGGCTATGGCATCAAGCCCAGCCTGTTCCACCGCAAGGATGTCCATATCCACCTGCCCGAGGGCGCGGTGCCGAAGGACGGCCCGTCGGCCGGCATCGGGCTGGTCACGTCGATCGTGTCCACGCTGACCGGCGTGCCGGTGCGGCGGGAGGTGGCGATGACCGGCGAGGTGACGTTGCGCGGTCGGGTACTGCCGATCGGCGGTCTCAAGGAAAAGCTGCTCGCGGCGCTGCGCGGCGGGATCACCACGGTGCTGATCCCGGTCGAGAACGAAAAGGATCTGGCGGAAATCCCGGCCAACATCCGTTCGGGGCTGGAGATCATTCCGGTCGCGCATGTCGACGAGGTGCTGCGCCTGGCGCTGACCGAGCCGCTGACCGCGATCGACTGGACCGAGGCAGACGATCTGGCGGCACAACCGCCGGTCCCGGTACCGGGCATCGGCGAGTCGCGCCCACATTGATGAGGATGGGGGTGGCCAATGGCCGCCCCCGTCCGATCCTGATGTACGTTTGGCGGACGATGGCGTGCAAAGCACCGGATTGCACTAATGCGTCCAATTTGCTTTGACAGCCCGCGTTCGAGCGGCCTTATTGCCGCTTTCGAGTTTTCCATATTGTTATTAGGCTGAAGGGGGTTCCACGGGATGAACAAGCAGGAGCTGATCGGGCAGGTCGCCGACCATTCGGGGCTTACCCGCGGCGATGCGATGAAGGCGGTCGAAGCGGTGTTCGACGTCATCTCGGCGGCGCTCAAAAAGGGTGACGAGGTTCGTCTCGTCGGATTCGGCACGTTTTCGGTGTCGAAGCGCAAGGCGTCGACCGGCCGCAACCCGCGGACCGGCGAACCGATGACGATCAAGGCGTCGTCGCAGCCGAAGTTCAAGGCCGGCAAGGGCCTGAAGGATTCGGTGAATTAAGTTCTGGACACGGTGGCCGGACCCATTTAGGGAGCCGTCCTCCGGGTTTCCGGGCGCGTAGCTCAGCGGTAGAGCACACCCTTCACACGGGTGGGGTCACAGGTTCAATCCCTGTCGCGCCCACCAGATCAACGGCCGTCCGGCACTGCGACCTCTGAACAGAGGCGTTGTGCGGGGCGGCCGTTTCTGATTCCGGGCAACATGGTTCGATCTGGAACGCTGTCACAAAACCGAAACCGTAACGTCTCCGAAACTTCATCCAAATCGCACGGTCCCGTCATCCAGCGCGCCTAACGGGCGGGTGTGGATCGGCCGACGGGGGAACCTTGGTCGATCGCCGGGTCAATGCGCCCGCATAACGACAACCAGGTTTCGGGAGTTCTTCGGTGATGGCCAGCAGCAAGCGCATCGGCTTTATTCTCATGGCGTCGACGGCCTGCGCCGCGCTCGCGGGGTGCAGCGGCGCCGATGGCGTCGCCTCGCCGGGTGCGGGCAGCATCAACGTGACCGTCCCCGCGCCGGCCCCGACGCCGACCCCGACGCCCTCGGCCACCCCGAGCGCGATCACCGCGGCGCAGTTCGCGGCCTCGACCACCGTCAACGGCGTCTCGATCACGCCGGAAGAACAGCTCGCCATCGTCAATGCCGGCACCAACAACAATGTGAACGGCGTCGGTTCGACGATGAACGGCGTCTATCCGGTCGGCAGCGCCTCGCTGGCCACCGCGACCGATCCGTCGACGATCAACAGCTTCTTCACCAGCACCAACTATGTCGGCGCGCTGAACGGTCCGACCGATACCGCGTTCCAGGGCTGGACCTGCAACTCGACCTCGGCCGAATTCGGCGGTTCGGGCGCGCGCTGCACCGCGGTCCCGTCGATCGGCACCTATGCCGCGGCGACCTCGGTCTGCCCGACCGGCACGCTGGATGACGGCACCAACAGCTCGTCGAGCCCGACGATCCGCTATTGCCGCCTGCCGCAGAACATCACCACCGACCTGTCGCTGCCCAAGATCGCCGGCGTCGTCTATCGCCTGCGCGGCCAGACCGAAGTCGGCACCGACCTCGGCACCACGGGCGGCACCGGCGCCACACTGACGATCGCCGCCGGCGTCGTCATCGCCGCCGACTCGACCGAAGCAACCAACGACCTGCTGCTGGTCAACCGCGGTTCGAAGATTTCGGCGATCGGCACGCGCGACGCGCCGATCATCTTCACCTCGCAGCAGAACACCGTCAGCAACGGCGTATCGGACGCGACTCAGGGTCAGTGGGGCGGCATCATCCTGCTCGGCCGTGCGCCGACCGCCGTCTGCGCGACCGGCACCGGCCCGAACAACGCCGCCGGTTCGTCGACCACCTGCCAGCAGGCGATCGAAGGCGTGACGGGACGCTTCTATGGCGGTCCGAACGTCGCCGACAGCTCCGGCCAGATGTCGTACGTCCAGATCCGCTATTCGGGTATCGCGATCAGCGACGGCAACGAACTGCAGGGCCTGACGCTGGGCGGCACCGGGACCGGCACCGTTCTGGACCATATCCAGAGCCACAATTCGGCCGATGACGGCATCGAAATCTTCGGTGGCACGACCAATCTGAAGTACATCGCGATCACCGGTGCTGACGATGACGGCTTCGACATCGACAATGGCTATCGCGGGTTCATGCAGTTCATGATCGCCGCGCAGCGCACGCTGGGCGCGACCGCCGACTCCTTCTCGACCGAGATCGACTCTAATAACGCCGAGGACCTGCTGCCGCGGACCTTCTCGACCTATGCCAACTTCACCTTCATCCAGACGGCGCTGGCGCCGGCCGCGATCCGTCAGCGCGGCGGGTCGGACATGCGCTATGTCAACGGCATCGTGAAGTCGGTGTCGAGCGTCCCGTGCCTCAACCTGGTGGCGGGCACCAGCGATCGCTCGACGATCCGCGCGGCGAACACTGGTCCGACCGACAATGGCGGCCCGCAGGAATTCGGCCCGCCGGTGTTCAGCTCGATCTACTTCGCCTGCAACGGGCGCTGATCCGCGACACCATCGCGCCCAAGCGATGACACGCCGATGCCGGGGCGGGCCGATACGCCCGTCCCGGCATTCGCTCTTTACGACTTGAACAGGTGGATCCCCGGTCATGCAGCACCGCCGCGCCTATGCAACGCTCCTTCTCCTGACATCGCAACTGGTCGCGCCGGCCGTACTGGCGCAGACCGCGCCGGCACCGACCGCGGCCACTCCGCCGGTCGTGCAGACCGGCACCCAGCCGGACCCGGTCGCCACGCCGCAGGACGGCACGACCACGACCGACACCCCGGCCGAAGTCTCCTCGCCGGGCTTCGACGAATCGACGGCGGAGGAAATCGTCGTCGTCGGCCGCAACATCCCGAACGTGGTGCGTGCCACGCCGCAGATCGTGTCGGTGCTGTCGGAAGCCGACATCGCGCGCACCGGTGACGGCGACATCGCCGGCGCGCTGACCCGTGTCACCGGCCTGTCGGTTGTCGGCGGCGGCTTCGTCTATGTCCGAGGTCTCGGCGATCGCTATTCGTCGTCGCTGCTCAACGGATCGCCGCTGCCCAGCCCTGAGCCGCTGCGCCGTTCGGTCCCGCTCGACATCTTCCCGACCTCGATCGTCGGATCGGCGCTGGTGCAAAAGACCTATTCGGTCAACTTCCCCGGTGAATTCGGCGGCGGCGTCATCAACCTGACGTCGAAGGCGATCCCGAAGAAGAACTTCCTGTCAATCGGCGGGTCGATAGCTGCGGACACGGTGACGACCAGCGAGCTCGGCTATGTCTATGCCGGCGGCAAGTCCGACTGGATCGGCTATGACGATGGGACGCGCGGCGTTCCCGCCTTCATCCGCAACGCCGACCAGGGATCGGGCATCTTCACCGCCGATCAGGTGGCGCAGCTGAACAACGCACGCACGACGCTGTTGCAGGTCAACAACCAGCTGCCGGCCAACCTGTCGGGTGAGATCGCCGGCGGTTCGGTGTTCGATATCGGCAGCGACCGGCTGGGCGTCATCGCGTCGCTCGGCCTGTCCAACACCTTCCGCACCCGCGACGCGATCCAGCAGGACAGCGTCAGCGAGGACGGCACGGTCCGCAACGATTTCCGCACCGTGCTGACCGACAACCGGATTGTGGCCAATGCGCTGGTCGGGCTGGGCTACGAGTTCAACGACAATACGATCCGCTGGACCAACGTCTATATCCACGACACGCTGAAGCAGGGCCGTCTGGCCGGGTCGGAAGCGTACAACAATTTCAGCGGCCTGCGCCTGCAACAGAACACCAACTGGTTCGAACGCCAGCTGATCGAGACGCAACTGGTCGGCGAATTCAAGCTGACCGATGCGCTGAAGTTCGACGCGCGCGGCGCCTTCGCCAATTCGAAGCGCAACGCGCCCTATGAGCGGCAGTTCGACTATCTCTGCTCGAACCGTACGACCAACGGCTATCCGATTACGACTGACGGTGCGCCCTTCTCGCGCGGGTTCAATTGCAACGGCGCCTATCAGGTGACGCAGCGCTTCTCGCCCTTTGCCAGCGTCGTGTTCAGCGAGCTGGACGAGAATCTGTACACCGGTCAGGCCGACCTGTCGTACAAGCTGGCGACCGATCGACCGATCACGCTGTCGACCGGCTATTTCTATTCGAACACCGACCGCAATTCGCGCCGGTTGCAGTTCAACTACCAGACCAGCGATGGCGCAGGCACGGCGCCGGGTTTCCCCAACAACCTGCTGCGTCCGGACTATCTGCTGTCGCCCGACTCGCTGTTCAACGCCTGTCCGCAGCGCGGGACCGGGGCCTGCACGATCCAGCTGCAGTTCAATACGCAGAACGGCGCCTATGCCTATGATGCCGGCCTCGAAATCCATGCCGGCTATGTCCAGGCCGAGGCCGAGGTTAGCGACGGCCTGCGCGCGGTCGCCGGCGTGCGTTACGAAACGGCGCGCGAGGAAGTGACGCCGATCGGCAATCCGTCGACCATCCTGAAGAACGGCTATTGGCTGCCGGCGGGCACGCTGACGTGGAATTTCGCGTCGGACATGCAGGCGCGGTTGAGCGGCGCGAAGACGATCTCGCGCCCGCAATTCCGCGAGCTTGCCCCCCAGCAGTTCCGCGATCCCGACTCGGACCGCCTGTTCTTCGGTAACCCGAACCTGCGCGATTCCGAATTGTGGAATCTCGAAGCGCGCTACGAATGGTTCTTCGGCCGCGACCAGCGCTTCACCGCCGCCGGTTTCTACAAGCGGATCGATCGCCCGATCGAACAGGCCGGCTTCTATCCCAGCCCCGACGCGACGCTGCAAACCGGCTTTACCTATCTGCCCAAGGCGACGTTGTGGGGCGGCGAGGTCGAGGCGCAGAAATATGTTCCGCTCGAAAGCCTCGGCAATTTCTTCGCGACGCGGCGCCTGCTGCTGCTGGCGAACTATACCTATACCCAGTCGCAGATCACGGCGGATGGCAGCTGCGTGCCCAATCCGGCGGCGGCATTGGGTTCGCCCGGCATCGGTGGCTGTGCGGCGGGCTTCGGTCGTGCCAATCTGCTGTTCCGCGACGGCGCGCCGCTGACCGGCCAGTCGGACCATCTGGTCAACGTGCAGGTCGGGCTGGAGGATACCGCCAACCTGTCGCAGCTGACCTTGCTATTCAACTATGCCAGCGACCGTGTGACGAACCGTGGTCCGTCGAACCTGTCGGGGCAGGGGTTCCAGCCCGATATCGTCGAGCGTCCGGGCATCCGCCTCGACCTCGTCGCGCGGCAGGGGTTCGAAGTGGCCGGCGCCAATCTGGAGGTGAAGGCGGAGGCCCGCAACCTGACCGGCCAGCGTTATTCGGAAAGCCAGAATTTCGGCGGCAACCCGGTCTATATCAACCGCTACGACCTCGGCCGGATGTTCTCGCTGGGCATCACCGCCCAGTTCTGATCCGGCGTAACGCGGCAGGACGGGCCGTCGGCAGCGATGCCGGCGGCCCGTTCGCTTATCCCCACGGGCGTTCGCGAAACCATTTGGTCAGGACGTATTTCGTGCCCTCGCGCACCTTCATCCCGTGGTGGAGCGTCGCGGGGTTCGGCGTGCCGTCCGCGCGCAAATTGTTCCAGGCGAGCAGCTTGCCGGTCTCGGGCTGGACGATCTTGTCGATCGCCTTGAAGCGCGTGGCGCCACCGGCACCCGGTTCGTTGAGGTAAAGCATGACCGTCCAGGTCCGGTTGCCGGCGACCGAGCAATATTTCGCGAAGTCGCCGCCATGCGGATCGAAATAGTCGGTGTGCGCCTTGAACTCTTGCCCCACGGCATAGCGTTGTCCCTGCAACGGCTCGCCATGGGCCGGGTCGAGCGCGCAGAAGTCGAAGATCAACGCCTCTGCCGCAGCGACCACCGGATCGGTCGAATCGAGGTCACACGTTTCGCTGGTCCGAAAGGTCGGGTCGCCATTGGCGTCGGCGATGGTCGACGGCCGGCGCTTGGCATCGATCCGCTCGATCAGCGCGGCGCACAGATTGGCGGGGATCAGCGCCCGACGGATGAACAGCGACAGTTTGGCGCTGGGTACGCGTTGCACGCCCGGTTGGGCCATGATGTGCTCGACGACCGGTTCCGATGGATAGCCGGAACCGAGCGACGGGCGGGCGGGGGTGGCGTGCGTTTGCATGGAGATTTTCCTGCCAGAACGATTATCGTTGCGCCACTGCTTGACCGACGCGCGACGCACGGCTAAGCGCGCCACTCCACGGCGACCGTAGTTCAATTGGTTAGAGCGCCGGCTTGTGATGCCGGAAGTTGCGGGTTCAAGTCCCGTCGGTCGCCCCATCCCTTACAGCGCTGGAGCCGCCGCCGTGCAGACCGATTGGGGTTATCCCGACTTCGACGATCACGAGGGCATCCACCTCTTTTCTGATCACCAGACCGGCCTGCGCTGCGTCATCGCGGTCCATTCGACCGCGCTGGGCCCGGCGGCGGGCGGCGTGCGCTTCTGGCGCTATGCGACCAGTGACGCGGCGGTGACCGACGCGCTGCGCCTGTCGCGCGGCATGAGCTTCAAGAACGCGATGGCCGGCCTGCCGATGGGCGGCGGCAAGGGCGTGGTGCTGGCGCCTGAGGGCGGCGCCAAGACGCCCGAACTGCTGGCGGCTTTCGGTCGTGCGGTCGAATCGCTCGGCGGGCGCTACGTTACGGCCGAAGATGTCGGCATGTCGGAAGCCGACATGATCACGATCTCCGGTTCGACCAAATATGTGTCCGGCCTGCCCGTCGCGGCGGGCAATGCCGGCGGCGATCCGGGGCCCTTCACCGCGATGGGCGTGTATCTGGGCGTCCGTGCGGCGGCCAGGCGAGCGCTGGGCAGCGACGACATGCGCGGCGTTCGCGTCGCGGTGCAGGGTGTCGGCTCGGTCGGTGGCGGGCTTGCGCGCCTGCTGGCCAAGGACGGTGCCGTGCTGACGCTGGCCGACGTCAACGAAGCACGGGCCGAAGCGCTGGCGAGCGAGCTGGGCGCGACGACCGCCGATCCGGCAACGGTCCTGACGCTGGAGGCCGATATCGTCAGCCCCAATGCGCTGGGGGCGGTGCTGGATGAAGCAACTATTGCGGCGCTGCGGTGCCGCGCGGTGGCGGGCGGCGCCAACAACCAGTTGGCGACGGCTGCGGACGGTGCGCGCCTGCAGGATCGCGGGATCCTCTACGCGCCCGATTACGTCATCAACGCGGGCGGGATCATCAACGTCGCGCTGGAATATCTCGGCCAGGGCAACCGTGCCGAGGTCGAGGCCCGCATTGCGCGCATCCCCGACCGGCTGGTGCAGGTGTGGGACGAGAGCGAAGCCAGCGGCAAGCCGCATTCGGACGTCGCGGATGCCATTGCCCGCCGGCTGATCGGCCGCGGCTGATCCTTCGTCGCCAGTCCCGCATCGGCAGGACTGGCGACCTTCTCTTAAGTCACACAGGATCGTCGATCCGGCGCAGGCGGCGGATACGGGGTTCGCGTTCCAGATCGGCCTGCTCGCGGATCGTCTGGCGCAATTCGTCACGCTTTTCGTGGATCGAGGCGATCACCGGTCCCATCGCGACGCCGAGATCGACCAGCACCGCTTCAGACAATTGCAGCGAGCTTTCGAGCGTTTCGGGCACCGCGTCGCTGACCCCGGCTGCATAGAGTTCGGCGGCATGGGTCGCGTCCCGAGCGCGGGCGAGGATCGTCAGGTTCGGCACCCAGCCGCGAACCCGGCGCGTCAACCGCACGGTCAGCACGGGATCGTCCATCGTCAGCACCAGGGCAGACGCACGGCCGAGGTCCAGGCGATCGACCAGTTCGGAACGCGATACGTCGCCGAACAGGATCGGATGCCCTTCCGCGCGTGCCGCCGCGACGTTGTCGATGTCTGAATCGACCGCGATATAGCTCTTGCCGTGGGTCTTGAGCATTTCGGCGACCAGCCGACCCACACGCCCGAACCCGATGATCACGACGCGTGCGGCGGCGGTTTCGACCGGGGCTTCCTCCGGCGTACCCGTGCGATGCTCGATCCGGCGTGACACCCGCTTGCCCAGCGTCGCCAGCAGCGGCGTGATGGTCAGACCGATGGCAGTGACCGTCTGCCAGAAGGCGGCAGTCGACGACTGGATCAGCTGCGCCTGCGTCGCGGCGGCCAGCACGATCAGCGTCGTTTCCGACGGGCTCGACATCAGCAGGCCGGTTTCGGTTGCGGTGCCAGGGCGCACGCCGTTGAACCACAGCAGCCCGCTGGTAACGACCGCCTTCAGCACGACCACGCCGGCGATGGCGCCAAGCAGTTCGGGCCAGTTGTCGGCGATAGTCGCGAGGTCGAGGCTCATGCCGACGGTGATCAGGAACACGCCCAGCGCCAGTCCCTTGAATGGCGCGGTGATGACCTCGACCTCGCTATGATATTCGGTTTCGGCGATCAGCAGGCCGGCGAGCAGCGCTCCGACGATCGGCGACAGGCCGGCTGCGGTCGTGACGAGGCTGGCGACGATGACGACGAGCAGGCTGGCGGACAGGAACAGCTCGGGGCTCTTGGTCCGGGCTGCCTGCGCGAACAGGCGTGGCAGGAACAGGCGGCCGGCGGCATAGAGGCCGACGACGCTCAAGCCGCCCCACATCGCGGTATTGGCAAGGCCGACCCAGCCGTCATCGGTCGCGGTCGGAGCGAGCGCGCCGAGCGCAAAGATGATCGGGACGAGCGCCAGATCCTCGAACAGCAGCATGGAGAAGGCGGTGCGGCCGACCGGTCCGGTCGTGCCTGCCATCGGCAGCACCAACGCGGTCGATGAAAGTGCGAGGGCGAGGCCGAGCCCGATCGCACCCGCGGTTGCCTGACCCAGTACCATCAGCGCGATGCCAATCAGCAGCGCCGATCCGAACAGTTCGGCGGCGCCCAGTCCGAACACCTGCCGGCGCATCGCCCAGAGGCGCTTGAACGACAGTTCGAGGCCGATCGAAAACAACAGGAGGACGATGCCGAATTCGGCGAAGGGTTCGATCGAATGTCGGTCGGTGATGGTGATGTGGAACAGCCAGGGCGCACGGTCGACCAGCGCGCCGAGGCCGAAGGGGCCGACGAGCACGCCGACCAGAATGAACCCGATGACCGGGTTGACCCGAAAGCGGGCAAACGCGGGAATGACGAGGCCGGCGGCCCCCAGAATGACCAGCGAATCGCTGAACGGCGTCGAATCAATCGGCAATGGCATGGCGGCATTGTTGCGGATGCGGCACGGACGCGGCAACCGCTAACGCACGAACGGCGCCCATCCGCGGGGATGAACGCCGTTCGCCTCTACCGATGATGGGGACGGATCAGCTCTGCGCGCCCATCGCCGATTCGAGGTTGACGCGAACCTGTTCGAAGAACTGTTCGGTGGTCATCCACGGCTGGTTCGGGCCGATCAGGATCGCGAGATCCTTGGTCATGTGGCCGGCTTCGACGGTTTCGATGCAGACCTTTTCCAGCGTCTCGGCGAACTTGGTGACTTCCGGCGTGCCGTCGAACTTGCCGCGATACTTCAGGCCGCCGGTCCAGGCGAAGATCGACGCGATCGGGTTGGTCGAGGTCGCCTTGCCCTGCTGATGTTGGCGATAGTGTCGCGTAACGGTGCCGTGGGCGGCTTCGGCTTCGATCGTCTTGCCGTCCGGCGACATCAGAACCGAAGTCATCAGGCCGAGCGAACCGAAACCCTGCGCGACCTGGTCAGACTGCACGTCGCCGTCATAGTTCTTGCAGGCCCAGACGAACTCGCCGTGCCACTTCAGCGCCGATGCAACCATGTCGTCGATTAGGCGATGCTGATATTCGATGCCGGCGGCCTGGAACTGATCCTTGAATTCGGTCGCGAATACTTCCTCGAAGATATCCTTGAAGCGGCCGTCATACGCTTTCAGGATCGTATTCTTGGTCGACAGATACACCGGCCAGCCACGGCCGAGGCCGTAGTTCATCGACGCGCGGGCAAAGTCACGGATCGATTCGTCGAGATTGTACATGCCCATGGCGACGCCGGCGGCGGGGAAGTCGAACACTTCCTCCTCGATCACCTGCCCGTCGGTGCCTTCCCACTTCATGGTGAGCTTGCCCGCACCCGGCACCTTGAAATCGGTCGCCTTATACTGGTCGCCGAATGCATGGCGGCCGACGACGATCGGCTTGGTCCAGCCCGGGATCAGGCGCGGCACGTTCGAGATGACGATCGGTTCGCGGAAGACCACGCCGCCCAGGATGTTGCGGATCGTGCCGTTGGGCGAGCGCCACATCTTCTTCAGGCCGAATTCCTCGACGCGGGCTTCGTCGGGGGTGATCGTGGCGCACTTCACGCCGACGCCATACTTCTGGATCGCCTTGGCGCTGTCGACCGTGATCTTGTCGTCGGTCTCGTCGCGCCTCTCGATGCCCAGGTCATAATATTCGAGGTCGATATCGAGATAGGGGAGGATCAGCCGTTCGCGAATCCATGCCCAGATGATGCGGGTCATTTCGTCGCCGTCGATCTCCACGACCGGGGTTTTGACCTTGATCTTCGCCATGCGCCTGCTCTCGATATTGTTGCGGTTGCGAGGGCCTTAGGGGGTCGTTGGCGCGGGATCAACCGGGCGGGCGGAGCGGGGCGGTTGTCAGCACGACCCGCCTTGGCTACACCACGCTTCATGGCATCGCTCGAAAAGCCCGCGGTCGGCACCACGACCGTCAAGTGGCGCTGGCCCTCGGTTCATCCCGAAGGGCGCAAATACGTCCTCATCGCCGCCGTCATCACCGCCTTCTTCGCCTTCATGGCATGGGAGACGCTGGCATGGCCGATGGGGCTGGTGACCTTGTGGGTCGCCTCCTTCTTTCGCGATCCGATCCGCACGACGCCGCAGGGCGAAGGCCTGATCGTCGCGCCGGCCGATGGCATGGTCACGATGATCCAGCGGGTCGAACTGCCGCCGGAGTTGCGCGGCCCCAACGGTCTTGGCGATCAGCCGCTGGTGCGGGTGTCGATCTTCATGTCGGTGTTCGACGTGCACATCAACCGTACGCCGATCGCGGGCACGGTGCGGCAGGTCGTCTATATTTCCGGCAAGTTCCTGAACGCCGATCTCGACAAGGCAAGCGACGAGAATGAGCGCCAGCATATCGTGGTCGAGGGACTGGATGGGCAGCGGGTCGGCTTCACCCAGATTGCCGGGCTGGTCGCGCGGCGGATCGTCGGCTTCGTGAAGCCGGGGGATTTCGTCGCGGCAGGACAGCGGATCGGCCTGATCCGCTTCGGCAGCCGCGTCGACGTGTTCCTGCCCGAAGGGATCGAGCCGCAGGTTGCGCTGGGCCAGCGCAGCGTTGCCGGTGAAACGGTACTGGGACGACCGGGACTTGCCGCCCCCGTCGGTGTGGCACAGTGAGGATGCGTCGCCAGCTTCCCGTGCGCGGTATTCCGCTGCGTGCCTTCGCGCCCAATGCCATCACCGCGCTGGCGCTGTGTTCCGGCCTGACCGGCATCCGTTTCGCCATTGGCGGCGAGTGGGAGCGCGCCGTGCTGATGGTGCTGCTCGCCGGGGTGCTCGACGGGCTGGACGGCAGGGTCGCGCGACTGGTGCGCGGCGAGAGCAAGTTCGGCGCGGAGCTCGATTCGCTGTCCGACGCGATCTCGTTCGGTGTGTCGCCGGCGCTGATCCTGTACCTCTGGTCGCTGCTGACCGAGCCGCGGATCGGATGGATCGTATCTTTGGTCTATGCGGTATTCACCGCGCTCCGCCTCGCCCGATTCAACGCGCGGATCGACGTGGCCGATCAGCCGCACAAGTCCGCCGGATTCCTGACCGGCATTCCTGCCCCGGCGGGTGCCGGGCTGGCCATGCTGCCGCTATACATCTGGATCTGGTCAGGCGAGGACCTGTTCCGGTCGCCGTGGCTGGTCGCCCCCTGGGTGGCGTTCGTCGCCTTCCTGATGGTGTCGAGCCTCGCCACCTATAGCTGGTCGTCGCTCAAGCTGCGTCCGAACATCCGGTTCGAAGCGATTGTCGGCGTGGTGATCGTTGCGGCTGCGTTGGTGTCCGCCGCGTGGGAAACGCTCACGGCAGTATGCGTCGCCTATCTGGTGACGCTGCCGTTCAGCATTCGCAGCTATGCGCGGGTCAGGCGGCTACGCGAAGCGGCTGCGCAGCGGCCGTAGCGGCGCGCTGGCGGATAACGCCACGGCGCGATGTCAGCCGTACCGGGGGCAGTGGGTCGATCGTCCATTCCGGGCCACGCAGCAGCAGGCGAAGGATGCGGTCCTTTGCCGGAACGATGGTGGCGAAGATCGTCGCCACCGCGACGATGAAACCGAAAGCGAACAACGCAGAAACCAACAGGGCCATCTCGAAACTCCCCGATCATGCGACCATGAAATCGCAAGCCCCCTCAACAGGTTAGTTGAGTTCTTGTTCCATGGTCCGTGTCTGAACCCTGTATGTTCTCATATCGTTCCATCGTCAAGTCTTGATCGCCCGCCGATGTTCCGCTAAGGGCCGCCGTCTCAACCCCACATGGGAAGCGCATATACCGGTGCCCGGGCCTAAGGCCCAAACAAGGGTTCCTGCTTCCCAGAGGATCAACCGGAAGGAATTATCCTATGGCGGCACCCGTCGTCACCATGCAGGCGCTGCTCGAATCGGGCGCGCACTTCGGCCACCAGACCCACCGCTGGAACCCGAAGATGAAGCCGTACATCTTTGGCGATCGTAACGGCGTCCACATCCTCGACCTGTCGCAGACCGTGCCGCTGTTCGCACGCGCGCTCGAATTCGTGTCGTCGACCGTCGCGTCGGGCGGCAAGGTCCTGTTCGTCGGCACCAAGCGCCAGGCGCAGGAGCCGATCGCCGAAGCAGCGCGCAAGTCGGGCCAGCATTTCGTCAACCATCGCTGGCTGGGCGGCATGCTCACCAACTGGAAGACGATCAGCAACTCGATCAAGCGTCTCAAGGCGCTCGAAGAGCAGCTGTCGGGTGACACGCACGGCCTGACCAAGAAGGAAGTGCTGAACCTGACCCGCGAGAAGGACAAGCTGGAGCTGTCGCTCGGCGGTATCCGCGATCTGGGCGGCATTCCCGACATCATGTTCGTGATCGACGCGAACAAGGAAGAGCTGGCGATCAAGGAAGCCAACACGCTAGGTATCCCGGTCGTCGCGATCCTCGATTCGAACGTGTCGCCGGACGGCATCGCCTTCCCGGTGCCCGCGAACGATGACGCGAGCCGTGCGATCCGCCTGTACTGCGAAGCCGTGGCGATCGCCGCGACCCGTGGCGGGCAGCAGGCGATGGCCCATTCGGGCCGCGACCTGGGCGCGATGGACGAGCCGCCGGCAGAGGAAGTGCTGACCGCCGAGCCGGAAGCCGCTGTCGAAGCGTAAGCTGTCACGGAACTGACGTGCGGGCGGGGCAGGGCGGAACACGCGCTGCCTCGCCCGCAAGCATATCGAACACCAATCAGGAGCCTGATCATGGCAGAAGTTACCGCCGCCGCCGTCAAGGAACTGCGTGAGCGCTCGGGCGCAGGCATGATGGACTGCAAGAAGGCGCTGTCCGAGAATAATGGCGACATGGAAGCCGCCGTCGACTGGCTGCGTACCAAGGGCCTTGCCGCCGTCGCCAAGAAGTCGAGCCGCACCGCGGCCGAAGGTCTGGTCGGCGTTGCCGTCGCCGGCACCAAGGGCGTTGCGATCGAAGTCAACAGCCAGACCGACTTCGTCGCCAAGAACGACCAGTTCCAGAGCTTCGTTCGTGACGTCGTCGCGATCGCGCTGGAAAAGGGCGACGATATCGAGGCGCTGAAGGGCCAGGCGATGCCGAACGGCGGCACCGTCGAGGACGCGCTGGTCGCCAACATCTCGACCATCGGCGAAAACCAGGTGCTGCGTCGCGCGAAGGCCGTCGAAGTCGCCAAGGGCGCGGTGATCCCGTATGTCCACAACGCCGCCGCCCCCGGCCTGGGCAAGATCGGCGTGCTGGTCGCGCTGGAATCGGACGCCGGCGTCGACGTCCTCGAACCGCTGGGCAAGCAGATCGCGATGCACATCGCCGCTGCCTTCCCGCTGGCGCTGGACGAGAGCGGTCTGGACCAGGACATCCTGGAGCGTGAGCGCCAGATCGCGACCGAAAAGGCCGCCGAATCGGGTAAGCCGGCCGACATCATCGCCAAGATGGTCGAAGGTTCGGTGAAGAAGTTCGCCAAGGAAAACGCGCTGCTGAGCCAGCCGATCGTGATGGACGGCAAGACGCCGGTCGCGGACGTCGTCGCCAAGGCGGCCAAGGACGCGGGCACGACCATCGTGCTGAAGGACTATGTCCGCTTCCAGCTCGGCGAAGGCATCGAGAAGGAAGAGAGCGACTTCGCCGCCGAAGTCGCCGCCACGGCCGGCCTGACCAAGTAAGGTCCTACCCGCCGATCCGGCAAAGGCAGGGGCCGCAGGTGTGATATGCACCTGCGGCCCTTGTCGTATCGGCCAATGGCCGCTTGGCTTTGCGGGCGGTCGCGGCTAGGGTCCGCCGCGCTCCAATCCAGCCAACTTTGCAGGTTTCATGACCCGTCCCCGCTTCAATCGTATCCTCCTGAAACTGTCCGGCGAAGTGCTGATGGGATCGGGCCAGTTCGGCATCGACCCCGCGATGTGCGACCGCGTCGCCCGCGAGATCAAGGCCGCGCGGGGCGAAGGGCATGAGGTGTGCGTCGTGGTCGGCGGCGGTAACATCTTCCGCGGTGTCGCCGGGGCTGCGGCGGGCTTCGAGCGCGCGAGCGCCGATTATATGGGCATGCTCGCGACCGTGATGAACGCGCTCGCCATGCAGAACGCACTGGAACAGATCGGCGTCGAAACCCGCGTCCAGTCGGCGATCCCGATGGCGTCGGTGTGCGAGCCCTATATCCGCCGTCGCGCGGTGCGCCACATGGAGAAGGGGCGCGTCGTGATCTTCGCCGCCGGCACTGGCAGCCCGTTCTTCACCACCGATACCACCGCCGCGCTGCGCGCCGCCGAAATGGGTTGCGAGGCGCTGTTCAAGGGCACCAGTGTCGACGGCGTCTATGACGCGGACCCGAAGAAGGTGCCGACCGCCAAGCGCTACGACACGCTGGGCTTCGGGCGCGTGCTGGCCGACGACCTGAAGGTGATGGACGCGTCGGCGGTGGCGCTGTGCCGCGACAACAATATCCCGATCGTCGTCTTCAACATTCGCGACGAAGGCAACCTTGCCGCCGTGCTGGCGGGCGAAGGTGTGTCGACGATCGTCCAGAACAACGCTTGATTCAGAAGGAAGTCGGTTATGGCCGCATATAACAAGGCCGATCTGGAGCGCCGGATGGCCGGTGCCGTGGAATCGCTGAAGGGCGACCTGAGCGGTCTGCGCACCGGGCGGGCGGCGGTATCGCTGCTCGATCCGGTGATGGTCGAGGTGTACGGCGCGCACATGCCGCTGAACCAGGTCGCGACCGTGTCGGCGCCCGAGCCGCGCATGCTGTCGGTCCAGGTGTGGGACAAGTCGAATGTCGGCCCGGCCGACAAGGCGATCCGTTCGGCCGGTCTCGGCCTCAACCCGATCGTCGACGGCCAGACGCTGCGCCTGCCGATCCCCGACCTGACCGAGGAGCGTCGCAAGGAACTGGCGAAGCTGGCCGGCAAATATGCGGAATCGGCGCGTATCGCCGTGCGCAACGTCCGTCGCGACGGCATGGAAAGCCTGAAGACCGACGAGAAGAAGGGCGTCTATTCGGAAGACGAGCGCAAGCGCCACGAGACCGAGGTCCAGAAGCTGACCGACGCCACGATCGCCGAGATCGATGCGGCGGCCGATGCCAAGGAAAAGGAAATCCTCGGCAAGTGACGTCGTTCGCCGCGCGTGCTCCGGTTCCGGCCCATGCCGACGAACCGGGCCTGCATTCCTCCGCATCCATTCCGCGTCATGTGGCGATCATCATGGACGGCAACGGCCGCTGGGCGAAGGCCCGGCGCCTGCCGCGCGTGGCGGGCCATCGGCAGGGCGTGGAGGCGGTGCGTCGCATCACCCGGGCCGCGCGCGAACAGGGCATCGAGGCGCTGACGCTCTATGCCTTCTCGTCGGAGAATTGGCGCCGGCCGGAAGAGGAAATCGGCGACCTGATGGGGTTGCTGCGCCATTTCCTGAAGAACGAGATCAAGGAACTGACGCGCGAGGGCGTGCGGCTGCGCATCCTTGGGAATTACCGCGCGCTCAAGGCCGACTTGGTCGAGTTGATCGACGACGCGGTGGCGCGGACGGCGACCAACACCGGGCCGATCCTGGCCATCGCGCTGAACTATGGCGCGCAGGCCGAATTGGTCGCGGCGGCGCGGCGGCTGGCGGAAAAGGTTGCGGCCGGGATGCCCGTGTCGGCGATCGACGAGGCGGCGATCGACCGTGAACTCGATACCGATGGCCTGCCGCCGCTCGACCTGATGATCCGCACGTCGGGGGAACAGCGCCTGTCGAACTTCCTGTTGTGGCAGGCGGCTTATGCCGAGCTGTTGTTCGTCGACACGCTGTGGCCCGATTTCGACGGCGAGTGCCTGGCGCAGGCGATCGCCGCCTATGGCCAGCGGCAGCGCCGGTTCGGGGGCCTGTGATTCCCGATCCCGCCGCCGATCCGGTTGCGCGGCGCAAATCCGACCTTGCCACGCGGACGCTGGCCAGTGTCGGCATGATTGCGGTGGCGGCGACCGCCTTGTGGCTGGGCGGTTTCGTGTTCTGGCTGCTGGTCGCGATCGGCACCCTGTTCATGATGGCCGAATGGGCCGACCTGCACAAAGTCTCGCGCGAGCATAAGCGGCTGGCGCAGTTCGCGCTGACCGTGCCGCTGGCGATCCTGTCGCCGCTGGCGGCGGGAGCGAGTTTCCTGGCGCTGGGGCTGATTATTGGCGCTGCGTTCTTCGTCGTCATCACGACCCGCCTGCCGGGGCTGGCGCGTGGCATCGTCTATTGCGGGGCGCCGGCGCTGGCGGTCGTGTTCCTGCGCGGGCAGGGCGACGGGCTGCTGCTCGCCTTCTGGGCGATGGCGCTGGTCTGGGCATGCGACATCGGCGCCTATTTCGCGGGCCGGTCGATCGGCGGGCCGAAGCTTGCGCCGACGATCAGCCCGAACAAGACCTGGGCCGGACTGATCGGCGGCGTAATCGCCGCGTCGGTGCTGGCGGGCGTGCTGCAATATGCCGGACTGCCGCTGCATCTGGTGCTGGCGACGCCGCTGCTGGCGGTACTGGCGCAGATGGGCGACCTGTATGAGAGCCAGCTGAAGCGCAAGGCCGGGGTCAAGGATTCGGGCAACGTCCTGCCCGGCCATGGCGGCGTCTTGGATCGTTTGGACGGACTGGTTCCCGTCGCGCCGGCTGCGGCGCTGATGGTATTGGCGGGGCTGTATCTGGCATGAAGCGGGTTACCATATTGGGCGCGACCGGATCGGTCGGGTCGTCGACGCTCGACCTGATCGAGCGCAATCCCGATGATTTCGCGGTCGAGGCGCTGACGGCACATCGTGACGTCGGCAAGCTGGCAGCCGCTGCACGCCGGGTCGGCGCGGCGCTGGCGGTGGTCGGCGACGAAGCCTGTCTGCCGGCGTTGCGCGACGCGCTGGACGGCAGCGGGATCGAGGCGGCGGGCGGCGCGCAGGCGGTGGTCGAAGCGGCGGCGCGGCCGGTCGACTGGACCATGGCGGCGATCGTCGGCACCGCGGGGCTGAAGCCGGTCATGGCAGCGTTGGCGCGCGGTGGCGCGGTGGCGCTTGCCAACAAGGAAGCCCTGGTTTCGGCCGGCGATGTGATGATGGCGGCGGCGCGCCGGGCGGGCACCACGCTGCTGCCGGTCGACAGCGAGCATAATGCGGTCTTCCAGTGCCTCGACGATTGCCCGCCCGAGCGCATCCGCCGCATCATCCTGACCGCGAGCGGCGGGCCGTTCCGCGAGCGATCACTGGAAGAGATGCGCGCCATCACGCCCGAACAGGCGGTGGCGCATCCCAATTGGTCGATGGGCGCCAAGATTTCGGTCGATTCGGCGACGATGATGAACAAGGGCCTCGAACTGATCGAGGCGTATCACCTGTTCCCCGTCAGCCCCGAACAGCTCGACGTGCTGGTCCATCGCCAGTCGGTGATCCATTCGATGGTCGAATATGTCGACGGGTCGACACTGGCGCAACTGGGGTCGCCGGACATGCGCGTGCCGATCGCGCACGCGCTCGCCTGGCCCGACCGGATGGATACGCCGTGCGAACGGCTCGATCTTGCCCGGATCGGGCGGCTGGATTTCGAGGCGCCCGACATGGTGCGCTTCTCCGCTCTCGCGCTGGCCCGTGCCGCGCTGTCGGCGGGCGGGGCGCGGCCGGCGATCCTGAACGCGGCGAATGAAGTCGCGGTGGCGGCGTTTCTCGACCGGCGGATCGGCTTCCTCGAAATTGCCGCAATCGTCGCGGATGTTCTGGATCGCTTCGATCCGCCGAAGCCGCAGACGCTCGACGCCGTGCTGACGATCGATGCGGAGGCAAGGGTGTTGGCGGGCGAGCGTGTGAAGGACGGCGTCGCTTGATCGAATCCCCCGGACTGTTGATGACCATCATCGCGTTCCTGCTGGTGCTGGGGCCGTTGGTGTTCCTGCACGAGCTTGGCCATTATGCCGCCGGACGCTGGTTCGGTGTGAAGGTCGATGCGTTTTCGGTCGGGTTCGGCCGGGAGATTGCCGGCTTTACCGACCGGCACGGCACCCGGTGGAAGTTCGGATGGCTACCGCTGGGGGGCTATGTCCGCTTTGCCGGCGACATGAACCCGGCGTCGCAGCCGGATGCGGAATGGCTGCAACTGCCGGCCCATGAGCGCGCTCGCACGTTTCAGGCCAAGCCGGTATGGCAGCGGGCGATCATCGTTGCGGCGGGGCCGGCGGTGAACCTGTTGCTCGCAGTCCTGATCCTGGGTGGCTTTGCCGCAGCCTATGGCGTGGATCGCACGCCGGCCACAGTCGGCGGTGTGGTGCAGGGCAGTGCTGCGGACCGCGCCGGATTGCAGCCGGGGGACCGGATCGCGGCGCTGGACGGGCGGACGATCGAAACCTTTTCGGACCTGTCCTTCTATACCGCGATGCATCCGGGCGAACGGGTGACGGTGGAGTATCTGCGCGGCGGAGCGGCGCAGAAGACCGATGCCGTCATCGGTTCGGTGGTACAGCGCGACCGGTTCGGCAACGAAGCGAAGATCGGCCGGTTCGGCATCGAGCGTGGGCCTCCGGTCTATGCCCCGCTGCCGCTCTGGCAGGCGCCAGCCGAAGGCACGCGGATGGTCGGTGCGATCCTGCGCGGGACCGTCGACGGGCTGTGGCAGATCATCACCGGGCGGCGTTCGATGGACGAAATGGGCGGCCCCTTGCGCATTGCCAAGACGTCGGGCGAACAGCTGTCGCTCGGTTGGCCGGCGCTGGTGACGTTCGTGGCGTTCGTATCCATTAACTTGGGGTTCATCAACTTGTTGCCAGTTCCGATGCTGGATGGCGGCCACCTGTTCTTCTACGCCATCGAAGCGGTGAAGCGCGGGCCGGTCAGCCCGCAGACGATGGAGTGGGCGTTCCGCGGCGGATTGGCGCTGTTGCTTGCATTGATGATTTTCGTCACGGTGAACGATCTGGGGGCGTTCGGCGTGTGGCGTGGGCTGGCCGGCTTGATCGGCTGACGCGGTTAGGGCAGGGCGCAATCGTCCTGTTTGGAAAGTTCCTCCGGTTGGGGTGGGTTTGGTGACGGCAAGCAAGTTTTCGATTTACGGCGCGCATGGCGTCGCGCTGCTCGCGAGCACGATGCTCTCGGGCACGGCCGCCTCGGCCCAGACGCGCCCGGCCGCTGCTGCCCCGGCAGTCCAGCCGCCCACCGCGCAGGCGCCGGCGGCGCCCGTCGCGCCGACCCGTACCATCCGCTCGCTCCGGGTCGAAGGCGCACAGCGTATCGAACCGGACACGGTGCTGTCCTATACCAAGCTGCGCGTCGGCATTCCGTACACCGCGGAAACGCTCGATCAGGCGATCAAGGACCTGTACGCGTCGGACCTGCTCGCCAATGTCGAGATCGAGGGCGCCGAGACCAGCGACATCATCGTCCGGGTGCGCGAGAACCCGATCATCAACCGCGTCGTGCTGGAAGGCAACAAGCGGCTGAAGGACGACAAGATCACCAAGGAGATCAAGCTCGCCCCGCGGCAGATCTTCACCCGTACCGCCGTCCGTGCCGACGTGGCGCGGATCGTCGAGCTGTATCGCCGTCAGGGCCGGTTCGCGGCGAATGTCGAGCCGAAGATGGTCATGCTCGACCAGAACCGCGTCGACGTAATCTTCGAAATCCAGGAAGGGCCGAAGTCCAAGGTCCGCCAGATCAACATCCTCGGCAACGAGGTGTTCAGCGACAGCGAGCTGCGCGGCGAGATGGCGACCAAGGAGTCGCGGCCGTGGCGCATCTTCAGCTCGAACACGAGCTATGATCAGGATCGCCTCGCCTACGACCAGCAGAAGCTGCGCCAATTCTACCTGACCAACGGCTATGCCGATTTCCGCGTCATCTCGGCCGTTGCCGAACTGACGCCGGACAAGGAAGACTTCATCATCACCTACGTGGTGGAGGAAGGGAAGCGGTACAAATTCGGCGATGTGGCGGTCGAAAGCGCGATCCGCGACTTCGACAACGCATCGTTGACCAAGTCGCTGCCGATGAAGAAGGGCGACTGGTACAACGCGAAGCTGACCGAAGACGCGATCGACCAACTGAGCGAATATGCCGGGCTGTTCGGCTATGCGTTCACCGACGTGCGCCCGGAATATCAGCCGGACCGCGAAAACCTGACCATGGCGATCACGTTCTTCCTGAACGAAGCCAACCGCACCTATGTCGAGAAGATCGACATCACCGGCAATACGCAGACGCAGGACCGCGTGATCCGTCGCGAATTCCGCGTGGCCGAAGGGGACGCGTTCAACGCGTTCCTGATCAAGCGTTCGCAGGACCGCATCAATTCGCTGGGATATTTCCAGGACAAGTTCGAAATCGAGCGCAAGGAAGGGTCCTCGCCCGACCGGATCATCCTGGCGGCGAATGTCGAGGAAAAGTCGACCGGCGAACTGACGCTGTCGGCCGGCTTCTCCAGCCTCGAACGCTTCATCATCCAGGCGTCGATCCGCCAACGGAATTTCCGGGGCAAGGGGCAGGACCTTCAGGCGTCGGTCAATTATTCGACCTATCAGAAGTCGATCGAGCTGGGCTTCACCGAACCCTATCTGTTCGACAAGAATATCGCGCTGGGCGGTACGCTGTTCCGCCGCGATTTCAATTCGTTCAACTTCCTCGGCACCGGCCGCAACTCGCTCTATTCGCAGATTTCGACCGGCGGACAGGTCGTGGCGAGCGTGCCGCTGACCGAGTTCTGGACGCTGTCGGGCCGCTATCAGTTGAGCCAGGACAATGTCGGGCTGGACGAGGCGACCTATTTCACCGACGGCGTCTGCGACCCGTTGAAGGCCGGGCGCTATCTGTGCGATTCAATCGGCAACCGTTTGTCGAGCATCGTCGGCGCGAATCTGATCTTCGACAATCTCAACAACCGCCTGCGCCCGTCGCGTGGCCAGCGGCTGGTGACCGGCGTCGACTTTGCCGGTCTGGGCGGCGACGTGCGCTATGCCCGCGTGCGCGGCGACTTCGACAAATACTGGAATCTCGGCGGGTTCGTCCTGTCGGCCGGTATCGAGGGCGGCTATATCCACGCGCTCCAGAAGAGCCCGGGCGAGGGAATCGATCCGGTCCGCATCGTCGATCGCTTCTATCTGGGTGAACCGCAGTTCCGCGGCTTCGACATTCGCGGCGTCGGCCCGCGCATCCAGCGGCAGCGTTACACCGGGTCGGTCGCCGGGGGCGATCAGGCGCTGATCACCGCACGCGATCAGGTGCTGAACGACCCGCTGGGCGGCAAGGCCTATTATCTCGGCAAGCTCGAACTCGAGCCGCCGTTGGGATCGGGCATCGCCGAGCTGGGGCTGCGTCCGTCGATCTTCATCCAGGCCGGTGCGCTGTTCGGCGTCACCCGTCCGCTGCCGACCGTTCAGTTCGAGCAGGCGAAGAATGCCGATGGCACGTTGCGGTTCAACAAGGACGGGTCGCCGTCGTTGCTGCCGTTCAGCCAGCCGACCAAGATCAACGGTCAGCAGGTCTACAACAACCAGTTCACCGACGCGTCGGGCGCAACGGCATTCCGCCAGACCACCTGTGCGGTCGGTTACTCGGCGACGATCGGTGGCACGTGCGCCGGCGGTGAAGCGAACACGCTTGCCGTGTCGACCACCGATCCCTTCCTCGAACAGTTCCTTGGCGATTCGGCTCGCCCGCGCCTGTCGATCGGTATCGGGGTGAACTGGAACTCGCCGTTCGGGCCGCTGCGCATCGACCTTGCCAAGGCGTTGCTGAGCCAGCCGGGCGACGACAAGAAACTCATTACTTTCAACGTAGGAACCCAATTCTGATGCGTAGCTTCACCAAGGCGGCTGTCGCCGCATTCGTTTTCGCCCTTCCGACCGCCCCGGCGTTCGCCCAGGCGCTGCCCGACGCGAAGATCGCCGTCGTGGATTCGGAGCGGATCTTCCGCGACTGCACCGCGTGCAAGGCGGCAACCGCGCAGCTCCAGACGCAGCGCACCCAGCTCCAGTCGCTCGCGACCTCGCTCGGCCAGCCGCTGCAGACCGAAGCGCAGTCGCTGCAGACCGCCGTGACCGCCGCCAAGGGCAACCCGGACGCCGCGCTCCAGACCCGCATCCGCACCTTCGAGCAGCGCCAGCAGCAGGCGCAGCAGCAGATCGGCCAGCAGGAACAGCAGGTCCAGCGCAACATCGCCTATGTCCGCGAACAGATCGGCACGAAGCTGGGCCCGATCATTACCCAGGTCGCGCAGCAGCGCGGCGCGACGCTGGCCGTCGACAAGGGCAGCAGCTTCTACAACGCACCGGCGACCGAGATCACCGACGCGGTGCTCGCCGCCCTCAACGCGCAGCTGCCGAGCGTCAGCGTGACCGCCCCGGCACAGGCCGCCCCGACCGCGCCCGCCGCCGGCGCACGTCCGGCCCCGGCAGGCCGCTGATCGATGGAAGGGGAAGCGACCTCGATCGGACCGCTCGACATCACGCGCGTGATGGCGGCGATCCCGCATCGCTATCCCATGTTGCTGGTCGACCGTGTCGCGGAGCTGATCCCCGACCGGTCGATCACCGCGATCAAGGCGGTGACGATCAACGAAGGCTTTTTCCAGGGGCATTTCCCCGGCCGTCCGATCATGCCGGGCGTGCTGATCGTCGAGGCGCTGGCGCAGGCCGCCGGCATCCTCGCGGTCGAAAGCCTCGGCCTCGCCGGCTCGGGCAAGCTGGTCTATTTCATGTCGATCGACGGCGTGAAGTTCCGCAAGCCGGTCGAGCCGGGCGTGCTGCTGACGCTGGAGGCGGAGTTCGTGCAGAAGCGCGCGCGGGTCTGCAAGTTCGCGGGCAAGGCGCGGATCGATGGCGAACTGGCCGCCGAATGCGAATTCACCGCGATGATCGCCGACCCGCCCAAGGCGTAGGCGGATACCGATCATTGCTATTATGGGCGCGTCCGTGTACGGGCGCGCCTTCCCCTTTCCAGGGCTGGTCGGAACCAGCCGCTTGCGGAGACAGTCGATGAAGAAAGACACGCACCCCGACTACCACATGATCAAGGTCCAGATGACCGACGGCACGGTGTTCGAAACCCGCTCCACCTGGGGCAAGGAAGGCGACACGATGCAGCTGGACATCGACCCGCTGGCGCACCCGGCATGGACCGGCGGCCGTGGCCAGATGCTGGATTCGGGCGGCCAGGTCGCGCGCTTCAACAAGCGCTTCGGCGGTCTCACGCTCGGCAAGAAGTAAGTCGCACGCGGCGGGATGCCGCGTCGATTGCTGCGAAAAGGGCCGCGGTGGCAGATGCTACCGCGGCCCTTTTTGTTTTGCGGAGAGCGTCACCTTCCCCACTTCATGGCGTAAAACCCGGCCGGCTCGGCTTGTCCGGCGGACGACGAATTTGAGCGCGACAGGACCGATCCACCAGCTCGTCATCCCGGGTCAAGCCCGGGGTGACGGAGATGGCGTGGTCTGGTTGGACGATCCGGGGATCGAGACCGATCCCCGGACGTCCCATCACCGCCCGCGATTGTCGAGCGTAGCGGGCGCCAGCCGCACCGTTGCCCGTTCGGCGATGTCGGTCGCGGAATGGGCCAGCAGCAGCTGATAGTCGCCGCCGGCGATGTTCCAGCCGCGGGTCTTGCTGTCGAAGGTCGCTAGCAGGCGCGGATCGACGGTCAGCGTGACCGACCGGCTTTCACCCGGGGCCAGATCGACCTTGGTGAAGCCGCCGAGCCGCTTGGGTGCTTCCCAGCCGTTGCCGGCGACATAGAGCTGGGCCAGCCCCTTGCCCCGGACCTTGCCGCTGTTGGTGATGGTGAAGCTCGCCGACACGCTCTTGCCCTGCGGCGTGGCGGTCAGCTTGCCGAGCGTGAAATTGGTGTAGGAGAGGCCGTAGCCGAACGGGAACAGCGGCCTGGCGCCGGTCTTGTCGAACCATTTGTAGCCGACCGCAGCGCCTTCGATATCGTAATTGCCCATCGGGTGTGAATCGCGGTCGAGCTTGGGATCGCCCTCGATCACCGGACGCGGCAGCTGGGCGAGCGAAGCGGGGAAGGTTGCGGGCAGGTGACCCGACGGGTTGACCTCGCCGGTCAGGACGCGGGCGATCGCTTCGCCGCCCGAGGTGCCGGAATACCATGCCTCGAGCACTGAGCCGACCTTTGGCAGCCACGGCATCAGCACCGGACCGCCGGTTTCGAGCACGACGACGGTGCGCTTGTTGGCGCGCGCGACCGCGTCGATCAGCGCATCCTGATTGTCGGGCAGGTTCAGGTTCGGCGCGTCGATCGATTCGCCAGTCCATTGTTCACCGAACACGATGACGACATCGGCCTTGCGCGCGGCGGCCGCGGCGGCGCGAACGTCCTTGCCGTCGAGATAGGTAACGGTGGCGCGGGTGCGGGCCTGCAACGCCTTCACTGGTGAGGACGGGTGGTAGAGCTTGGGGCCGGGGAAGCCGCTGGGGAATTCGTCCGGCACGGCCAAGCCGTTGACCGGACCGCCATAGGGATAGACCTGGCTCGACCCGCCGCCCGACAGGACGCCGACATCGGCATGGGCACCGATGACGAGGATCGACTTTGCCGTGCGCGACAACGGCAGCAGGCCCGGCGTGTTCTTGAGCAGGACGATGCCTTCTTCCGCATCGGCGCGGGTGACGGCGGCGTGGGCGGCATAGTCGATCGTGGTCGCGCGGTCGCCGGCCACCGGCTTGTCGAACAGGCCGTTGTCGAACATCGCCCACAGAATGCGGCGGGCCATGTCGGTCGCGCGGGCTTCGGGCACATAGCCGTTGTTGACCGCTTCGCGCAGCGCATCGGCGAAATAGGGCGAGCGGTCGAACGCCCAGCCCGATTGCTGGTCCAACCCGGCATTGGCCGCCTGCGTCGTCGAATGGGTTGCGCCCCAGTCGGACATGACGAAGCCCTTGTAGCCCCAGTCCTGCTTCAGCGTCTTGTTGAGCAGCCAGTCATTCTCGCACGCATAGAAGCCGTTGACGCGGTTGTAGGCGCACATGACTGATCCGGGATCGCCGACCTCCAGCGCGAATTCGAAAGCGAGCAGGTCGGACTGGCGGGCGGCCTGTTCGCCGATCCTGTGGTCGATGTTGAAGCGGTTCGTTTCCTGCCCGTTGAAGGCGAAATGCTTCATCGTCGAAACGACGTTCTGCGACTGGATGCCCTTGATCTCGTGGCCGGTGATGATGCCCGCGAGCAGCGGGTCTTCGCCGCCATATTCGAAATTCCGCCCGTTGCGCGGTTCGCGCATCAGGTTCATGCCGCCGGCCAGCTGCACGTTGAAGCCCGACAGAAACGCCTCGTTCCCGATCATCGCACCGCCCGCCTGCGCGAGTTCGGGGTTCCAGGTCGCGGCGGTGGCGATGCCCGAGGGGAGCGACGTGCGCAGACGCGGGGTCTGCGTACGCTGGCTGGCGACGCCGACACCGGCATCGGTCTGCCACTGGTTCGGGATGCCGAGGCGCGGGATGCCCGGGACGATGCCGGCGGAATCGGGCAGGCCGTCCTTCGGCATCTGCCAGTTCTTGATCGGCGAGCGTTGCCATTCCGCCTTGGTCGAGAAATAGCCGAAGGTCAGCTGGAGCTTTTCGTCGAGCGTCATTTCCTTCAGCAGCAATTCGGTCCGCGCCGCGGCGTCGAGCGCGGTGTTCATCCATGGGCGCTGCTGCGGGCCTTCGGTCGGCGCACTAGCGGCCTTGGGTGCGTTGTTGGTCGTCTGCGCCAAAGCGGGCGACGACAGGATGCTGCCGGCGAGCAACGTGCCGCCGAGCAGGCGCAGCAGGGTGGTGCGGGAAGTGGCGGGCATGCGGTGCTTTCCGATCGAAGTCGAGTGAACGTTCACAATGGTTCTATTCAGTCCGTTTGTCGATACTGGCATCATCGTCCCCCAGCCGTTTCCTGTTCGCTGTTCGCGCCCGACTTACTGCAGGATGATAACGTTGTCAGCCCAGACGGTCTGCGTCAGTCGGCATCGGTCCGATCGGCGCCGAACAGGGCGTAGCGTTCGCGCCAAGCGGCTACCTCTGGCGCGAGCGCGGCGGGCGGCGGGGTGTCGGACAGGACGTGACGGGCGACGTCGGCCGCCGGGTGCATCAGCATCTTTTCCTCGCCGTCGCTGAACCAGACCGGCACCAGGTCCCGGCACAGGCGGTCGAGCGTCGCGGCGGCCAGCCCGTTGCGGATTGCGTCGCTGCCCGGCAGCATGCGGATATTGATCGACACCGCCTCCAGACAATTCTGCGCCTGGTCGACGAAATTCAGCGAGACGAGCAGGCCGGAGCGGTCGGGCCGGGCGGCGTCGGGCAGGTCGGCGCGGCGGCGCCAGACACAGAACCAGGTCCGGCAGATATGCGGGCGTACTGCGTGGATGCCGCATCCGCCTGGCGTCAGGTGCGAACAGGCGATGCCGGCCGGCTTGGCGAAATCCGGCGAATTGACCGTCAGATGGGTGCAGCAGGCAGTGCAGTCGCCGCAGTCGCGCTCCGGCAGGACCGGGCCGAGCAGCATGGTTTCGATATCGGGTTCACTCGGCGGGCGGTGCATGTGCGGCCTATACCGCCGGATGCCGAAGCGGCAAAATCGCGGTCAGCTGTCAGACCGCAGCCGATAGCCGACGCCCAGTTCATTGGCGATGACGCTGCCGACCGGGTCGGGGGCTTCGAGCTTCTGGCGCAGGTTGCGGATGATGATGCGCAGATATTCGATGCGGGGGTCCTCGTCGCCACCCCAGCAGGTCGTCAGCAGCCGTTCGTGCGTCACGATGCGGCCGATGTGGCGGGCGAGTTGCGCCAGCACGTCATGTTCCTTGCGGGTCAGGTGGAGCTCGACCCCGGCGCGGAATACGGTGCGACGATCCAGGTCGATGCGCAGGTCGCCGCGCTCGACGATCTGCCGTGCGGGGTCGTTGGCGCGGCGATGCCGCAGCGCGACCCGGAGGCGCGCGAGCAGTTCCTCGGTATCGAACGGCTTGGTGACGAAGTCGTCGGCGCCGAGGTCGAGCGCGGATACCTTTTCCTCCACGGCATCGCGCGCGGAGACGACCAGCACGACCGCGTCGCCCTGCGCACGCAGCAGCGGGATCAGGCTCAGTCCGTCGCGGTCGGGCAGGCCGAGGTCGAGCAGGACCGCGTCGGGGCGTTCGGCTGCAGCTTCGTGCAAGGCATCCCGACCGTTACAGGCGTCGACGACGTCATAACCTGCGCGGACCAGGGTGTTGCGGAGTAGACGGCGGATGGCGGCTTCGTCGTCGACGACGAGAATTTTCGCGGGCATCAGTCGGCGCTCCCCGCGACGTCGCGCAGCAGCAGGGCGGGCGGGAGGATCAGTGAGAAGATAGCGCCGGCGCCATCGGGTCGGTTCGCGGCGGTGACGGTCATCCCCATCGCTTCGGCAAAGGCCTTGACGATGGCAAGGCCCAGCCCGGTGCCGCCGGCCGAGCGATCGGTCCCCTCCAGCCGGGTAAAGGTTTCGAACACGCGCGCCTCCTGTCCGGGGGGAAGGCCCGGCCCCTGATCGCGGACCGACAGGCTGATCTCGCCATAGCGGTTGCGCCCTTCGATCACGATTTCGGTGCCCGGATCGGCGTAACGCCCGGCATTGTCGAGCAGATTGAGCAGGCAATGGTGCAGTAATTGCGGATCGACGCGCACCAGCGGCAGATCGGGCGGCACGTCGAGGCGGACGTCATGCCCCGCCAGCGCATCGCGCGCGTCGTGCGCGGCCCCGGCGACAGCATCGCTGAGGTCGGTCGCCTCGACCTTCAGCCGGATCGCGCCGGCCTCCACCCGCGCCATGTCGAGCAGGTTGGCGACGAAGCGGTTCAGCCGCGCCGCTTCCGACCGGATCGTGCCGACCAGTTCGGGCGTGACGCCGTGGCCCAGCTGGTCGGCGGCGACCATCACGGCGGTCAGCGGGGTGCGCAGGTCGTGGCTGACCGACGACAGCAGTGCGGCGCGCAGCCGGTCGCGGGTACGGACGGCGTCGACGTCGCGCATCTCGGCCTGCAGGCGCAGCCGTTCGAGGACGAGCGCGGATTGGTCGGCGAGGCTGGAGAGCAGGGGAAGCTGGTCGGGGCGGACCGGATTGCCGCCACTTTCATTGGCGATGGCCAGTACACCGACCCTCCGTTCGCCGGCCTTCAGCGGGTGGAACAGCCATTCGGAGGCGGTGAGCGTGCCCGATCCCTTGCCGGCAGGCGTGCCGGTTTCATAGGCCCAGTTTGCGGCGGCGTGGTCCATGGTGTCGAGCCGATAGGCCGGGTCGGTCGCGGCAAGGATTGCGACGTTGCTGGCGCGATCCGGTCCCAGCAGCAGCACCTGTACGCCGAGCAGCCGTCGAACATCGTCGCAGATCATCCGCGCGGCGGTGTCGATGTCGTTTACGCTCGCGATCTGGCGCAGGAAGCCGGCGAGCGTCGCGTTGGTCCGCGCGCTGGCGGCGGCAAGATCGGCCTGCGCCCGCACGCGCGCGGTCAGCTGGCTGGTCGCGACGGCGACACCGAACAGCACCACGACCGACACGATATTTTCGGGATTGCTGATGCTGAGCGTGCCGACCGGTGGCAGGAAGAAGAAGTTGTAGGCGAGGCTGGAGGCCAGTCCGGCGAACAGGCCGGTGCGAAGCCCATGCAGGCTGGCGGCGACCATCACCGGGAGCAGATACAGCATCCCGATATTGCCGAGTTCGAGGATGTGGAACAGCGCGCTGGCGATCGCGGTGATGCCGGCGACCATCGCGGTAGTCAGCGCGTAGCCGGTGGCCGTACCCCAGGGATGTATCGGGCGCTGTCGGCGGCTGTCGGGCGGCGCTTCGCCTTCGACCGGCAGGACGTGGATCGTCACGCCCGGCGTGTCGCGCACCAGCCGGTCGACGACCGATCCATGCCGCAATTCGAACCAGCGCGACCGGCGCGACTTGCCCAGCACCAGCTGGGTCGCGCGGGCATCGGAGAGAAAGCCGCGGATGCCGTCCACCACATTGGGCGCCGGCACGGTCGCGACCGCTGCGCCGAGTTGAGTCGCGAGGGTCATCGTCGCAGCGACGCGGGCGTGCTGCGCCGGCGTGAAGGCGGCGGTGCGCGGGGTTTCGACGAACAGCGCGGTCCAGGGGCCGCGCAGGCCGTCGGCAACGCGCTTGGCCGCGCGGACCAGATTGTCGGCGCCGGGCAGTTCGTTGATCGCGACGACGATCCGGTCGCTGCCCGCCCAGGTCCCGCCCAGCCCCAGCGCGCGAACATCGTCGAGCATTCGGGCGTCGACCGCCTGTGCGGCGCGGCGCAGCGCCAGTTCGCGCAGCGCCGAGAGGTTCGATTTGGAAAAGAAATGGTCGAGCGCGCGGGTGGCCTCCTGCGGCAGATAGACCTTGCCCGCCTTCAGCCGGTCGATCAGCTCGTCGGGAGGGATATCGACGACCTCGATCTCGGCGGCTTCGAGGATGCTGTCGGGCACGGTTTCGCGGACGCGGACCCGGGTGAAGCTGGCGACGACGTCGTTGAGGCTTTCGACATGCTGGATGTTGAGCGTCGAATAGACCGAGATGCCGGCGGCCAGCAGTTCTTCGACATCCTGATAGCGTTTGGGATGGCGGCTGCCCGGTGCGTTGGTGTGCGCCAGTTCGTCCACGAGGACGAGGCGGGGGGTACGGGCCAGGATGGCGTCGATGTCCATCTCGCCCAGCGTGCGGCCTTCATAGGCGACGTCGCGACGGGGGACGATTTCGTGCCCACGGGTCAGCGCCTCGGTCTCGACCCGGCCGTGCGTCTCGACGACTCCGACCACCACGTCGACGCCGTCGCGTTTGCGCGCCGCCCCTTCGGACAGCATCTCATAGGTCTTGCCGACCCCCGGCGCCGCGCCGAGGAAGATCTTCAGCCGCCCGCGCCCCTCCTGCGCGGCGGTGCGCAGCAGGGCGTCGGGGTCGGGACGGTGCGGGTCGGCTGGCGGCATCAGCGCGGGGCGGGGGCCAGCCGGTCGAGTGCGCGGTTGAGCGCGAGGACATTGACAGTCGGGTCGCCGAGGACGGAGGTTTCGGTGGTCTCCGTCACGAGGCGGCGGACCGCATCGACGCCGATCCCGCGTACCCGCGCGACCCGGGGCGCCTGTGCCAGCGCGGCGGTTGGCGACAGGTCGGGGTCGAGCCCCGATCCGCTGGTGGTCACGAGGTCGGCTGGCAGGGGGCCGTTCACCGCTTCCGCGCGCTGCTTCGCCACGTCTGTCGTTACGCGTTCCATCAGCGCCTTGGACGTCGGGCCGAGGTTGGAGCCGGACGAGGCGAGTCCGTCATAGCCCTTGCCTGCCGCCGATGGACGGGTCTGGAAATAGCGGTCGGTGGTGAAGGCCTGTCCGACGACACTCGACCCGATCACGCGGCCGGCGTCGTCGCGGACCAGGCTGCCATTGGCCTGCGCCGGGAAGAGCGCCTGTCCAATCCCGGTCATCGCCAGCGGATAGCCGAGGCCGAGCAGCGTGGCGAACAGTAGCGTCATCACGATGGCCGGCCGCAGCGCGGAGGAGAAATCCTTGTTCATGTCCGTCTTCCTTACGCGAGGCCGAGGCCGCTGACGACGATATCGATGAGCTTGATGCCGAAAAACGGCGCGACCAGCCCCCCCAGACCGTAGATGGCGAGGTTGCGCGACAGCAGCGGCCCCGCCGCCATCGGCTTGTAGGTGACACCCTTCAGCGCCAGCGGCACCAGCATCGGGATGATGACCGCATTGAAGATGATCGCCGACAGGATCGCCGATTGCGGCGAGGCCAGCCCCATGACGTTGAGCACGCCGAGCGTCGGGTAGAGCGCGACGAACATCGCCGGGATGATCGCGAAATATTTCGCGACGTCGTTGGCGACCGAGAAGGTCGTCAGCGCCCCGCGGGTCATCAGCAACTGCTTGCCCAGCCCCACGACCTCGATCAGCTTGGTCGGATCGCTGTCGAGATCGACCATGTTGCCCGCTTCGCGTGCGGCCTGCGTGCCCGTATTCATCGCCACGCCGACATCCGCTTGGGCAAGGGCGGGGGCGTCGTTGGTGCCGTCGCCGCACATCGCGACCAGCTTGCCGCCCTGTTGTTCCTTGCGGATCAGCGCCAGCTTGTCCTCCGGCGTCGCTTCGGCGAGGAAGTCGTCGACCCCGGCTTCCGCAGCGATGGCGGCGGCGGTCAGCGGGTTGTCGCCGGTGATCATCACCGTACGAATCCCCATGGCGCGCAGTTCGCCGAAGCGTTCGCGGATGCCGGCCTTCACCACGTCCTTCAGGAAGATCGCGCCGAGCAGCCGGCCGTCCTTCACCACCGCCAGTGGCGTGCCGCCGGCCCGCGCAATCTCATCGGTGATGCGGCGCAGTTCGGTGGCGGCTGCGGTGGCGCCGGCACCGCCGCTCACCTTCAGGATCGAATCGACCGCGCCCTTCTGGATCACGGTCTCGCCGTCCCGGATGCCCGACACGCGGGTCTGTGCGGTGAAGGGAATGACCTCCGCGCCCGACGGCATCGTCAGTCTCAGGTCGAACCGGTCGCGGGCGAGGACGACGATCGAGCGGCCCTCGGGCGTCTCGTCGGCGAGGCTGGCGAGCAGCGCCGCCTCGGCCAGTTCGGCCTCGCTGGTGCCGCCGACCGCGCGGAACTCGGATGCCTGACGGTCGCCGATGGTGATCGTGCCGGTCTTGTCGAGCAGCAGCACGTCGACATCGCCCGCCGCTTCCACCGCGCGGCCCGATTTGGCGAGCACGTTGAAACGGACCAGCCGGTCCATGCCGGCGATGCCGATCGCCGACAGGAGCGCGGCGATGGTCGTCGGGATCAGCGTGATGAGCAGCGCGGCGAGGATCGCGACGGGGATGTTGCCGCCGGCATAGCTGGCGAACCCCGGAATGGTCGCGACCGCGATCAGGAAGATGATGGTGAGGCCGACGAGCAGCAGCGTCAGTGCGATCTCGTTCGGGGTCTTCTGCCGCTCCGCTCCCTCGACCAGCGCGATCATGCGGTCGAGAAAGCCCTTGCCCGGCTCGACGGTCACGCGGACGCGGATTTCGTCGGAGATGACGCGGGTCCCGGCGGTGACGGCGGAACGGTCGCCGCCCGCCTCGCGGATCACCGGCGCGCTCTCGCCGGTGATCGCCGCTTCGTTGACCGAGGCGACGCCCGACACGACCTCGCCGTCCGACGGGATCAGGTCGTTGGTTTCGACCAGTACGACGTCGCCGACGGTCAGCGCGCTTGCCGGAACGGCGTCATAATTGCGTCCATCGCCACGCAGCCGCTTTGCGGTCAGTTCCGCCTTGGTCGCGCGCAGCGATGCCGCCTGCGCCTTGCCGCGCCCTTCGGCCAGTGCCTCGGCAAAGGTGCCGAACAGGACGGTCAGCCACAGCCACACGACCAGTTGCAGCTTGAAGCCGGCGGTCAGGCCGTCATTGCCGACGACGAGCAGGATGGTGAGCAGCGCCGCGACGGTCGCGGTCACGAACATGACCGGATTGCGCACCAGTTCGGCCGGGTGCAGCTTAACGAACGAAGCCCGACACGCCGGCACGATCAGATCGGCGGTGAACAGGCTCTTGCCTTGGGATTGTGCCACCATGGCTCCCCTTAGAAGGATTGACCGCGGATCATCGCGAGATGATCGGCGATGGGACCGAGCGCGAGGCTCGGCAAGAAGGTCAGGCCGCCCAGCACCAGGATGATGCCGACCAGCAGCCCCACCCACAGGCCGCCGGTGGTCGGGAAGGACCCGGTGCTTTCCGGCGTATGCTTCTTGGCGGCGAGGCTGCCGGCGATGGCCAGCATCGGCACGATGACGAAGAAGCGGCCGAGCCACATCGCGACGCCCAGCATCCCGTTGTACCAGGGCGTGTTGGCGGTGAGGCCGGCGAAGGCCGATCCGTTGTTCGCGACCGCGCTGGTGAAGGCGTAGAGGATTTCGCTGAACCCGTGCGGCCCCTTGTTGAGCGGCCCGGCCAGCCCCTGTTCCAGCACCGACGACAGCGCAGTGAGGCCGAGAATGGCGAGCGGGAGGACGGCGATGGCCAGCACCGCCAGCTTCACTTCGCGCGCCTCGATCTTCTTGCCGACATATTCGGGCGTGCGTCCGACCATCAGTCCGGCGACGAACACGGCGAGGATCGCGAACAGCAGGAAGCCGTAGATGCCGGCGCCCACGCCGCCGATCACGACCTCCCCCAGTTGCATGTTGAACAGCGGGATCAGGCCGCCCAGCGCGGTGAAGCTGTCGTGCATCGCATTGACCGCACCGCACGATGCCGCCGTCGTGACCACCGAGAAGAGTGCGCTGGCGGCGATCCCGAAGCGGACTTCCTTGCCCTCCATATTGCCGCCTGCGACACCAAGGCTGTGCAGCATCGGGTTGCCTGCGGCTTCCTGCCAGTAGGTGACGGTCGTGCCGGCCAGGAACAGGATCATCATCGCGGCGAGGATCGCCCAACCCTGACGCGGGTTGCCGACCGCCTTGCCGAAGGTCCAGGTCAGCCCGACGCCGATCACGAAGATCGACAGTATTTGGATGAAGTTGGTCAGTGCGGTCGGGTTTTCGAACGGGTGCGCCGAATTGGCGTTGAAGAAGCCGCCGCCATTGGTGCCGAGCATCTTGATCGCTTCCTGGGATGCGACCGGACCCAGCAGGATCGACTGACGTGCGCCCTCCAGCGTCTGGACGTCGACGACGCCGGCCAGCGTCTGCGGCACGCCGCTGGCGATGTAGAAGACCGTCAGCACGACACAGAGCGGGAGCAGCAGGTAGAGCGTGATGCGGGTGATGTCGGCCCAGAAATTGCCGATCGCCTTCGCTTCCCGCCGGGCAAAGCCGCGGAACAGCGCGAACGCCAGCGCGATGCCGGTCGCCGCCGACAGGAAATTGTGGATCGTCAGCCCCAGCATCTGGCTGAGGTTCGACATGGTGCTCTCACCGCCATAGCTCTGCCAATTGGTGTTGGCGGTGAAACTGATCGCGGTATTGAACGACAGATGCTCACCGACCGCCGCCAACCCCTGCGGATTGCCCGGCAGTACCGCCTGCAACCGCAGCACGGCATAGGTTAAGAACATCAACACGGCGTTGAACACGAGCATGTGCACGGCATAGCGCCGCCAGCCCTGTTCCTGGCTCGGATCGATGCCGGAAAGACGGTAGAGGCCCCGCTCGACGGGGCCGAGGAGGAGATGGAGCGGCGTACGACGGCCTTCGTAGAGCGCGTGCAGCCACAGGCCCATCGGCTTGGCCAGCGCCAGCAGGATGCCAACGAAGCCAAGAATCAGGAGCCAGCCCTGAAATGTCATGGAACCGCCCCTTCAGAAGCGTTCGGGGCGGATCAGCACCGCCACCAGATAGACGAGCAGCCCGAGCGCGGTGATCGCGGCGAGCCAGAGGTCGAGGGTCATCGCCGCCCCCTCACGCGTTGTCGCACAGGCGGACATAGGCGAGCGTCAGCGCGACCAGTCCGACCATGACGGCGAGCCAGAGAATATCCTGCATGATGGTCGCTCCCGATTCAGAAGGCGGCCGTCAGCGCGACGACGACCGTCCCGCCGGCGATGTTGCCGCTGCCGTCCTGTCCGCGGCTGAAGCTCGGGCGGAGATAGGCGGCGTCACGGTCGGAGAGGTCGGTGTCGACATAGCTGACGTTCAGGGTAAGGGTGCGCCAGGTCGCGTCCGCGCCCAGCGACCAGTCCCAATAGCTGCCGGTCGGTGACACAGCGGTCGCGTTGGGGCCAAGCCCGTCCTGACCCCAGCTGTGGCCGATATGCGCCTTGGCGGTGATCGGGATGCCGGTGACGGGGAGGGCGGCGTCGCCCCACAGGTAGAGATTGTCGTCCTTCGCGCCCGGGCGGGTATAGACCCCGCGTGCCGCATCGGCGCCGGTTGCATACCATTTCCCGATCGCCTCCTGCTTCGGCGCATAGGCGGCACCCGCGGTCAGCGTCGCGGGGCCGGCGGTGCCGGTCAGCCTGGCATAGGGTTCGGCGAAGTCGGTCTTGTCCGCCCCGCCGGGATAGACATACCAGGTCAGGCCGACGTCGAGCGTCGCACCGTCGGCGATCGCCGTCTTGTAGCCGGCGATCAGGTCCAGTTCCATGTTGGCGCCGCCGAACGTGCCCCATCCGGCAAGGTTCGATGCCCAGGTGCCGATATACGCGCCGCTGTCGTGTGCGATGGTAATGCCGCCCTGTACCGCCATTTCCTGATCCGACTGCGAGACGCCCCGGAAACGATAGTCGGAAGCGACGGCCGCCGATCCGCTGACGGTGACGCTGGCCGGCGGTTCGGTCGGTTCGGGCGCGGCCTGGGCGTAGGTGGTGGTGGGAAATGCGGCCAGCGCCAAGGCGATGGCGGCGGGACGGAACGTCATGGATGTTACCCCTATGTCGAGGCGTCCGTCACGCGACGGCGCCTTACGGGGTGCGCGATTAGGCGCATGGGGCGTATCAATTCGAGAGCGATTCCGTTCGATCGCATAGTGCTGGCGTATAGTTGCCGCATCCGGCCGATCGCGGTAGTCGAGGCATCCGTGAGGATCGCAATCATCGACACCAGCAGCACGCGCGCGGCGATCATCGCCGAGGGCCTGGCGGAAGCGGGGCTGGACGATCAGGTGGTGATCGATCCCGCCGGACCGATCGTCCGCCAGATCGAGGCATGTTCGCCCGAAGTCGTGCTGATCAACCTCGAAAATCCGGGCCGCGACCTGCTTGAGGATTTCTTCGCCATGTCGCGCGCGCTCGACCGGCCGATCGCGATGTTCGTCGATCAGTCCGATGCGGACAGCGCGCTGGCGGCGGTCGATGCCGGAGTGTCCGCCTATGTCGTGGACGGGCTTGCCAAGCAGCGGATCAAGCCGGTCCTCGATGTCGCCATCCGCAGGTTTGAAGCCTTTTCGCGGTTGCAGGCCGAGCTGGCCGAAGCGAAGACAGCGCTGGCCGATCGGCAGACGATCGATAAGGCCAAGGCGATTCTGATGCGGCGGCGCGGGATCGACGAACCCGCCGCCTATGCGCTGCTGCGCGGCCACGCGATGCAGTCGAACCGCCGCATTGCCGAAGTGGCGGAGGCGATCGTCACCAGCGATGCGCTGATGGGGGATTTGCCATGACGACCGAGCGTTTCCGTATCGGCTTCCTGCCGCTCGTCGACGCCGCGCTGCCGATCCTGGCGCACGAACTGGGCTTTGCCGAGGAACAGGGCGTCGCGATCGATCTCGTCCGTGACGTGACCTGGGCGGCGGTGCGCGACCGGCTGCTCTATGGCCATACCGATGCGGCGCATATGGTCGCGCCGCTCGCCATCGCGTCCAGCCTGGGCCGCGACCGGCCGGCGGTGCCGATGGCGGTGCCGTTCGTGCTGGGGCTGAACGGCAATGCCATCACCTTTTCGACCGCGTTGGGCGAGGCGTGCGGGCTGGGTGACGAACTGGGCGATCCGGTCGCCGTGGGTGCGGCGCTGAAGGCTGTGGCGGAAGCGCGTGCGTCGGCGGGGCGAAGGCTGCGCTTCGGTGTCGTCCATCGCTATTCCAGCCACAACTATATGCTGCGCTACTGGCTGGCGGGAGTCGGCATCCGACCGGATATCGATGTCGAGATCGTCGTGACCAGCCCGCCCTTCGCCGCCGATGCGCTGGCGGCGGGCGAGGTGGACGGCATCTGCGTGGGCGAGCCGTGGAATTCCATCGCGGTGGATCTCGGCGTCGGGAGGATCGCGCTGGCGACCGCGCAGATATGGCGGCGGGGCGTCGAGAAGGTGCTGGCGATGCGGGCTGATACCGCTGCCGGGCGGGGCGACGCGACGTTGCGGCTGATCCGCGCATTGCACGCTGCCGCTGCGCATTTCGTCGATCCCGCGACGGTCGAACAGAGTGCTGCGATCCTTGCCCGCGACGCCTATCTCGACGCGCCGGTCGACGCGATCCTGCGGGCGATCACCGACCGCATCCGGGTGGTGCCGGGCGGGGCGCCCGTTCACTATCCGGACTTCATGTTCCAGTATCGCGAGGCAGCGAACTTCCCGTGGCGCAGTCAGGCGGCGTGGCTTTATGCACAGATGGTTCGCTGGGACGGGCGGGGTTTTGATGCCGGGGACGCGGCGATCGCGGCGGCAACATTCCGGCCGGACCTGTATCGAGCCGCGCTGGCCGGATCGGGCGCGCCGTTGCCAGGCGCCAGTTCGAAGCTGGAAGGGGCGCTGGGTGGGCCGATCGGGGCGGGCTCGACGCAGGGTCGGTTGATGCTCGGCAGCGATCGGTTCTTCGACGAGCGGTCGTTCGATCCGGATGACATTCCGGGGTATTTGGCTGGTTTGCCATAAGTCGGTGCCTCTAGCCGTCGCCTCGGGGCAAGCCCGGCGTGGCGATGAAGGCTTTGGTTTCGCGCTGTTACCAACGCAATTTTGCTGCGTCTGCGAAAGCCTCTTGTATCCGATCCGCGAATCGGGCAGCTTGATCGCAGCCCGGCAATGGCGTCGGGCACGCAATAGCAGCGACAAGCCTCTCCAGCGCCGGGGAGGTTCCCGCTGACGGAGTACGGGCATCGGCCCGTCATCCGACACAGGCAACGAAGCCGCCAGAACGCGCCCGACTAGGGCCGCCGTTCTGGCGGCTTTTTTCGTTTCCGGCTCTGGGAGGCAGGAATGGCAACGGCATATTGGCAAGACACGCAGGTTGAGCGCGAAGGCAGCGACAGTTTCTGGAACAGCGGGCACAAGCCGACGCTGATCGCCGCGTTCCTGTACTTCGACCTCGCGTTCATGGTGTGGGTGTTGCTCGGGCCGCTCGCGCCCGACATCGCACTGACGCTGGGGCTGTCGCCCGCGCAGAAGGGGCTGATGGTCGCGGTGCCTACGCTGGCGGGCGCGGTGCTGCGGGTCGTCAATGGCCTTGCGGTCGATCGGATCGGGCCGAAGCGCGCCGGGGCGATCAGCCAGATCATCGTCATCGCCGGCCTGTTCGTCGCGTGGCTGCTGGGCGTAAACAGCTTTGGCGGCACGCTGGCGCTGGGCGTGATCCTCGGCTTTGCCGGCGCGTCCTTCGCTATCGCCCTGCCGCTTGCGAGCCGCTGGTATCCGCCGGAGCATCAGGGCAAGGCGATGGGCCTCGCCGGCATGGGCAATTCGGGCACGGTGCTGGCCGCATTGTTTGCGCCTGCGCTCGCCAAGCTGTTCGGCTGGAACACCGTGCTGGGCCTGGCCTGCATTCCGCTGACCCTCGTCTTCTTCGCCTATATGGTGATGGCGAAGGACGCGCCGAATGCACCCGCGCCGCGTTCGCTGACCGCCTATCTCAGCCCCCTGAAGCAGGCCGACGCCTGGTGGCTGATGGGCTTCTATGCCGTGACCTTCGGCGGGTTCGTCGGGTTGGCGGCCAGCCTGCCGGTCTACTTCACCGATCAATTCGGGCTCTCGACGATCGCGGCCGGCTATTGCACCGCCGCCTGCGTCTTTGCCGGGTCGCTGGTGCGGCCGATGGGCGGGGCGCTGGCCGACAAGGTCGGCGGCGTGAAGGCGCTGACCGCCGTGTTCGCGGTCGCTGCGCTGGCGCTGGTGGGAGTGAGTGCGGCGGGCAGCGTCGAGGCGGCACTGGCGCTGTTCGTGCTGGCCATGCTGGCGCTCGGCACCGGCAACGGCGCGGTGTTCCAGCTGGTGCCGCAGCGTTTTGCCGCCGAGATCGGCGTAATGACCGGACTGGTCGGCATGGCCGGCGGGGTCGGTGGCTTCTACCTCGCCTCGTCGCTCGGCCTCGCCAAGCAATGGACGGGGAGCTTTGCGCCCGGCTTCCTGATCTTCGCCGCGCTGTCGGTCCTCGCGCTGGGCGGACTGACGCTGGTCAAGGCCGGCTGGCGCCGCCGCTGGGCGACCGCCGACGGCGTGCGGATCTGATCCCTCTTCACCGGATGATAGTCATGCAACACGAACCCATCCAAAGCCCGCAAGGCGACACCCGCGAGCACTTGATCGTCATCGGCAACGGCATGGCGGGATGCCGCGCGGTCGAGGAATTGCTGGCGCGCGATCCGAACCGGTACCGGGTAACGATCTTCGGTGCCGAACCGCTGGTGAACTATAACCGCATCATGCTGTCGCCGGTGCTGGCCGGCGAGAAGACGTTTGACGAGATCGTCATCAACGGCCTCGACTGGTATGCCGACAATGGGATCACGCTGCTGAGCGGCGATCCGGTGATCGCCATCGACCGCGCCGCGCGGACGGTGACCAGCCGCAGCGGCCTGACGCTCGACTATGACCGGCTGCTGATCGCGACCGGGTCCGATCCGTTCATCATCCCGGTGCCCGGCAAGGACCTGCCCGGCGTCATCAGCTTTCGCGATATGAAGGATGTCGAGCATATGCTGGCGGCGGCCGACCGGGGCGGCAGCGCGGTGGTGATCGGCGGTGGGCTGCTTGGGCTGGAGGCTGCACACGGGCTCAGCTTGCGCGGCATGAAGGTGACCGTGCTGCACATCATGCCGACGCTGATGGAGCGGCAACTGGACGAAGCCGCCGGCTGGTTGCTGAAGACCGCGCTGGAGGCGCGCGGGCAGACGATCCTGACGGGGGCCGACACCGCCGCAATCGTTGGCGACGGCAGGGTCGAGGCGGTGCACCTGAAGGACGGGACGGTCATCCCCGCCGATCTGGTGGTGATGGCGGTCGGTATCCGCCCCTCGGTCGCACTGGCGCGCGAGACGGGGCTGGACGTCGGGCGCGGGATCAAGGTCGACGACCATATGGTGACGAGCGATCCTAACGTTCTGGCGGTCGGCGAATGTGTCGAGCATGACGGACAGGTCTATGGCCTCGTTGCGCCGCTGTGGGACATGTGTCGCGCGCTGGCCGACGGGCTGGTCGAGGCACCCAGCGGCTACAAGCCTGCTGCCACCTCGACCAAGCTCAAGGTAGCCGGGCTGGATGTGTTCTCCGCAGGTGATTTTTCGGGCGGCGACGGCGCGGAGGACATCGTGCTGCGCGACGCCTCGCGCGGCATCTACAAGCGGGTGGTGGTCAGGGACGACCGGATCGTCGGTGCGGTGCTCTATGGCGATACCGCCGATGGCAACTGGTATTTCGACTTGCTCAAGAAGGGCGAGAGCGTTGCCGATATCCGCGACGCCCTGATCTTCGGTCAGGCCTTCGCCTCGGGAGGGGGGCAGGCGGACCCTAAGGCGGCCGTTGCGGCGCTTTCCGACGATGCGGAAATCTGCGGCTGCAACGGCGTGTCCAAGGGCAAGGTCTTCGCGTGCATCGATGGCGGCGCGCACAGCCTCGACGCGGTGCGATCGGGGTGCAAGGCGTCGGCGAGTTGCGGGTCGTGCACCGGTATCGTCGAGAGCCTGCTGGCGCTCAGGCTGGGCGGCGAGGTCGAGGCAGGGCCGAAGACCATGTGCAAATGCACCAGCTTCGGCCATGACGACGTGCGTCGGGAGATCGTCGCGCAGGACATGCGCTCGATCCCCGAGGTGATGCAGAAGCTGCACTGGTCGACGCCCGACGGCTGTTCGTCGTGCCGTCCGGCGCTCAACTATTATCTGCTTTGCGCGCTGCCGGGCGAGTATAAGGACGATCAGCAGAGCCGCTTCGTCAACGAGCGGATGCACGCCAACATCCAGAAGGACGGGACCTATTCGGTCGTGCCGCGCATGTGGGGTGGCCTGACCAACCCGACCGAACTGCGCGCGATCGCCGATGTGGTCGAGAAGTTCAACGCGCCGATGGTGAAGGTCACCGGCGGCCAGCGGCTCGACATCTTCGGGATCAAGAAGGAGGACCTGCCTGCCGTCTGGGCCGATCTGAACGCCGCCGGGATGGTCAGCGGCCATGCCTATGGCAAGTCGCTGCGCACGGTGAAGACCTGTGTCGGCAGCGAATGGTGCCGCTTCGGCACGCAGGATTCGACTGGCTTGGGCGTCAAGATCGAGCGCGCGACCTGGGGGTCGTGGATGCCGCACAAGTTCAAGATCGCCGTGTCGGGCTGCCCCCGCAATTGCGCCGAGGCGACGATCAAGGATTTCGGCATCGTGTGTGTCGACAGCGGCTATGAGCTGCATGTCGGCGGCAATGGCGGGATCAAGGTCCGTGCCACTGACCTGCTCTGCAAGGTCGCGACCGAGGCGGAGGCGATGGAGATGTGCGCTGCCTTCATCCAGCTCTATCGCGAGGAGGCACGCTATCTTGAGCGGACCGCACCTTGGATCGAGCGGGTCGGGCTGACCTACATCCAGTCGCGGCTGCTGCCCGATGCGGATGCGCGGGCCGAACTGGCGCGGCGATTCGTCCATTCGCAGCAATTCTCGCAGGACGATCCGTGGGCGGCGCGCGTCGCGGGCGAGGAGCGCGAAATCCATACGCCGATGGCGCGCTTTCAGCCCGTGGGAGAGATGGCATGATCGGCGAGTGGCTCGATATCGGCTGGGTCGAGGAAATCCCCCTGCGCGGCAGCCGCACGGTGCAGGTTGATGGCGGCGACGATATCGCGGTGTTCCGCACCGGCGAGGGCAAGGTGTTCGCGCTGCGCGACCGTTGCCCGCACAAGCATGGCAAGCTGTCGCAGGGGATCGTCCATGGCGGCGCGGTGGCGTGCCCGCTGCATAACTGGAGGATTTCACTGACGACCGGCGAAGCGCTGGGCGAGGATCGCGGGTGTACGCCGACCGTGCCGGTCAAGGTGAGCGGTGGACGGGTGCTGATCTGTCGGGCTTCCACGTTGCAGGCGGCGGCGTGAGCGGGATTGGAAAAGCCCTCACCCGGAAGGGGAGGGGGGCGGGTGTCTCACCGAGGCAAGCGCTTGCGGGAACGCCCCTCTCCCAACCCTCTCCCCTTCTGGGAGAGGGCTAGATGACTGTACGCACCACCTGCGCCTATTGCGGCGTCGGCTGCGGCATTCGCGCGACCGTCACCGGTGAGCGCAGCGTGCGGATCGAGGGCGATCTGGACCACCCGGCCAATCGCGGGAAGCTTTGTTCCAAGGGCACGCACCTGGGCGAGACGGTCGGGCTGGAGGGGCGGTTGCTCCATCCGATGATCGGTAAGCGGCGGGCGAGTTGGGACAAGGCGCTCGATCAGGTCGCGCGCCGGTTCCGCGAGACGATCGAGCGGCATGGGCCGGGCAGCGTCGCCTTCTATGTCTCGGGCCAGCTGCTGACCGAGGATTATTACGTCGCCAACAAGCTGATGAAGGGGTTCATCGGGTCGGCGCATATCGACACCAATTCGCGGCTGTGCATGTCGAGCGCGGTGGCCGGGCACATGCGGGCATTCGGCGAGGATGTCGTTCCGGCATCCTATGACGATCTCGACGTCGCCGACCTGATCGTGCTCATCGGGTCGAACACCGCATGGTGCCATCCGATCGTCTATCAACGGATCCGGGCGCGCTGCGATGCGGGCGCCAGGCTGGTCGTGATCGATCCGCGCCGCACCGAGACCGCCGAGCAGGCCGACCTGGACCTCGCCATCCGGCCGGGCAGCGATGTGGCGTTGATGAATGGGCTGCTGGCGTGGTGTCGCGAGGCGGGGGCGCTCGATACCGATTTCCTCGACCGGCATGTGATGACGCCCGACGGCTTTTGGGAGCAGGTGGGTGAGGGCAGCGACCTGTGGTCGGTTGCCCGGGCCTGCGATGTGCCTGCCGCCGATCTGCGCCGCTTCTACGAATGGTTCGCGGCGACTCCGCGGACCGTGACCATGTTCAGCCAGGGGGTGAACCAGTCGCTGACCGGCACCGACCAGGTGAACGCGATCATCAACGTCCACCTCGCGACCGGGCGTATCGGCAAGCCCGGCGCGCAGCCCTTTTCGATCACGGGGCAGCCCAATGCAATGGGTGGGCGCGAGGTCGGCGGGCTCGCCTCGACGCTGGCGGCGCACATGGATTTTGCCGAGGAAAACCGGGCGCTCGTCCAACGCTTCTGGGCGTCGCCGACCATGGCGACCAAGCCGGGGCTGAAGGCGGTCGACCTGTTCCGCGAGCTGGGCCATGGCCGGATCAAGGCGTTGTGGGTGATGGCGACCAACCCCGCCGTGTCGATGCCCGATGCGGGGCGGGTGCGCGAAGCGCTGGCGGGGTGTCCGTTCGTGGTGGTGAGCGACGTGATCGCCGACACCGATACGTCGGCCTTTGCCCATGTCCGGCTGCCGGCGGCGGCGTGGGGGGAGAAGGACGGGACGGTCACCAACAGCGACCGGACGGTCAGTCGCCAGCGGGCGCTGTTCCCGCTGCCGGGCGAAGCGAAGCCCGACTGGTGGATCATCAAGGAAGTCGCCCGGCGCATGGGGTGGAAGACCGCCTTCGCCTACGACCGGCCGGCGGAGATCTGGCGCGAGCATGTCCGGCTGTCGACCTATCGCAATGACGGTAAGCGGCTGTTTTCGCTGGCCGGGCACGGTGCGGGCGGCAATGCCGAGTATGATGCGATGACGCCGTTCCGGTGGGGGGGCAAGCCGTTTGCGGATGGGCGCTTCCCGACCGGGGACGGGCGGGCGAAGTTGGTGAAGGTTACGCAGAAGGCGATTTCGGAGCCGCTCAAGGACTGGCCGCTGACGCTGAACACCGGGCGGTACCGGGATCAGTGGCATACGATGACGCGGACCGGATTGGCGCCGAAGTTGGCACGGCATCGCGAGGAGCCGCTGGTCGAGGTGCATCCGGACGACGCCCGCCGGCTGGAACTGGTCGATGGCGGCCTGGCGCGGTTGGCGACGCCGCAGGGGGAGAGCCTGTACCGGGTGCAGGTCACCGACAGCCAGCGGCCGGGCGAGCTGTTCACCCCGATCCATTGGACCGACCGGACGTCGAGCGGCGGGCGCACGGGGTTGCTGCCGCGGCCGTTGACCGATCCGGTTTCCGGCCAGCCGGGGTTCAAGTCGACCCCCGCCAACATCGGCGCGGTTGCCACCGAATGGCGCGGCTTCCTGATCGTCGCGGGCGAGCCGGTGCGCCGTCCCGACTGCCTGTGGGCGACGCGGGTGGCGGTGCCGGCGGGGAGCCTGTGGGAGCTGGCCGGCAATGGCGATGCCGCGCGGCTGGAGGCGTGCCTGCCGGCCGGCGAGCGGATCGAGGCGGTCGACCGGGCGCGGGGCACGCGGCGGATCGCGGTGCTGGCCGAAGGGCGGCTGGTCGCCGCGCTGTTCGTGACCGAGCGCGGGGAGCTGCCGAGCCGCGACTGGCTGATCGGGCAACTGAGCGAGGCGCAGGCCGCGCCGACGGTGCTGGCCGGACGTGCGCCGGGCGCGGCGGTCGATCGTGGGCCGATCATCTGTTCCTGTTTCGATATCGGCATGCGGACCATCGTCGCAGCGATCCGGGATCAACGGCTGGCCGATGTCGCCGCGATCGGCGCGGCGATCGGCGCCGGGACCAATTGTGGATCGTGTCGCCCGGCACTCGCCCGCCTGCTTACCGAGGAGAAGACCCATGCCGCATGACGATTTTCCCGCCGGGTCGGTGTGGCTGGTGGGGGCGGGGCCGGGCGATCCCGACCTGTTGACGCGCAAGGCGGCGCGGCTGATCGGCGCGGCCGAGGTCGTGTTCTACGACGCATTGGTCGGGCCGGGCGTGCTCGACCTGATCGCGCCGGGTGCCGAGCGGGTCAGCGTCGGCAAGCGGTCCGGGCGGCATTCGAAGGATCAGGGAACGATCGATGCGCTGATCGTCGCCGCCGCGCTGTCGGGCAAGCGGATCGTGCGGTTGAAGGGCGGCGATCCGGCGATCTTCGGCCGGACGGCGGAGGAGGTTGCCGCCTGCAACGCCGCCGGCGTCGCGGTCCGCATCTGTCCGGGGATTACGGCGGCGAGCGCGGCGGTGGCGTCGGCGGGCACCAGCCTGACGCTGCGCGGGATCGCGCGGCGGCTGACGCTGGTCACGGCGCATGCGCAGGCGGGACAGCCGATCGATCTCGACTGGGACGTGCTGGCCGCACCCGATGCGACGCTGGCGATCTATATGGGGCGGGCGGCGGCGGCGACGGTGGCGCAGCAACTGATCGCGGCCGGGCGCGCGGCGGAGACGCCGGTGCTGGTGGTGGTCAATGCGTCGTTGCCGGATGAACGGATCATTCGCGGGCGGCTGTCGGCGCTGGCGTTTCTGGTCGAGGCGATCAGTGCGAGTGATCCGGCGGTGTTGATCGTGGGGAGGCGGTGGCGGGGGCGCGCCGTCGAGGGTCGCGCGGGGGACGGCACTTTCGGTCGTCGGATAGAGCGGGCTAGCAAGTATCCTCCCCGGTACGGGGAGGGGGACCGTCGCCGGAGGCGATGGTGGAGGGGATTCATTGCGCAAAGCAACGGTGCCGTATGCGGACGCCCCCTCCACCATGCTGCGCATGGTCCCCTTCCCCGTGCCGGGGAGGATCCGTTGCTCGCGGAGCATTTCGCTGGAAAAGCGGGACCCCGGGTCAAGCCCGGGGTGACGTTTGGCGGGAAGGGGGCACCGCCATGCCGAAGGGCATGGCGGTGCTGCGCAGGTCAGTTGCCCTTGGCGCCCGGCGCTACCGCGCCCTCTACACTGCCGGCCTTCACCTGCGCGGTCGAGGCGGCCAGCGCGCCGCCGATCGGTTCGGCGCGGCCGCCGAGGCATTTGGCGAGGAAATTCTCCGCCACCGCGTTGAAGGCGATGTTGTTCGCCGGGCGGGCGAAGCCATGGCCTTCGTCGGGAAAGACGACATAGGTGACCGGAATCTTCTTCGCCTGCATCGCGGCGACGATCTGGTCGCTTTCGGCCACGTTGACGCGGGGATCGTTGGCGCCCTGTCCGATCAGCAGCGGCCGCTTGATCGCATCGGCATAGGTCAGCGGGCTGCGTTCCTTCAGCAGCGCCTGACCCTCCGGCGTGGTCGGATCGCCCATGCGGCGGTACATCTGCTGCTTGCCCGCCTCCCAATAGGGCGGAATGGTCTTGAGCAGGGTGAACAGGTTCGACGGGCCGACGATATCGACGCCGCAGGCGAACTTGTCGGGCGTCATCGTCAGCCCGGCGAGCGTCGCATAGCCGCCATAGGAACCGCCCATGATCGCGACCTTGTCGCTGGTCGTGACACCGCGCTTCACCGCCCAGTCGACGGCGTCGATCAGGTCGTCGTGCATCTTGCGGCCCCATTGCCGGTCGCCGGCCTGCACGAATTTCTTCCCGAACCCGGTCGAGGCACGGAAGTTGACCGACAGCACCGCATAGCCGCGATTGGCGAGCCATTGGTGATAGCCGTTATAGCCATAGCTGTCGCGGCCCCAGGGTCCGCCATGGACGAGCAGCACCATCGGCGTGGCGCCGGTCGCGCCTTTGGGCCGGGTCAGATAGCTGACCATCGACAGCCCGTCGCGGGTCGGAATGTCGACCGGTTCCATGCCGACCAGCGGTGCGCCGACCAGTTCGGGACGCGGGGTGTAGAGCGCGGTCAGTTTGCGGGCGCGACGGTCGTAGAGCCAGGTGGACGACGGCGCGCTGACCGGATCGAAGGTGACGAGCCATTTGTCGTCGGCATCGGTGCGGGTGCCGATATAGAATTCGCCCTTGTTCTGCGCCTTCAGGAAGGCGAGGTCCGCCTTCACCGCTTCGCCGACCGGGACATATTCATTGCGGTGGAAGTTGACGGAATACGCCTCCACGACGCCGGTCTTCGGATTGGTCAGCCCGGCGCCGACATCGGCCCGGTCGCTCGCGCCGATGGTGGTGAACTTCCCGGTCGCCATGTCCTGCGCCAGCAGCGCGACGGTATCGCGGCCGCGGGCGTCGCCCCAATAGAGCGTCTTGCCATCGGTGGTGAAACCATAGGGGATGGTCGTCGAGGCATCTTCATAATCGACGCGGGTGAAGGGGGTCGCCTCCACCTTGTTGTCGGTCACCCGGTAATAGTCCATGCCGCTGTCGGCGCGCGGCTTTACGGCGATGCGCACGCGCAGCTGGTCGTCGGTGATGAAGCCGGCATAGCCGTCATTCTGAAGCACCGGCGTCAACTTGCCGGTGGCCAGGTTCAGTTCCTGTACGTCGTGCCAGCGCGGGTCGCGATTGTTGACGCCGAGGAGGATACGGTCCTTGATCGTGTCGGACATGCCGATGACCTGCACGGTCGTCTTTTCGAACGGAGTCAGCGCCCGTTGCCGGCCGGTCGTCAGGTCGACGCCGTAGAGCAGGAAATTCTCGTCGCCGCCCTTGTCGTTCACGAACAGGATCTGCCGCGAATCCGGCGACCAGAAATAGGATCGGATCGGGCGCTTCGTCTCGGCGGTCAGGGCGCGGGCTTCGTTCGGGCGGTCGACCGGCGCGACCCAGATGTTCTGCACGCCCCCCTGCGGCGCGATGAAGGCGAGCCATTTGCCATCGGGCGACAGCCGGCCGTTGGTGCGCGTGGGGTTGCCGAAGAGCTTGGTACGCTCGATCAGCGGCACGTCGCCCGTCGGGGCGGCATAGGCCGCGCCCGCGATCGACAGCAGTGCCGCCCCGCTCAACGATCCCAGCAGAATTGACGTACGCATGGCCTTGTCCCCCCGTTATGTAGTGTATTGCCAGTACACCACACCCTTTCCGGGGCGGCAAGGGGATATCGTTATCGAAACGGACGGCCGGTTACCCGCGGGGTCGGGCCGTCGGTGTGGCCTGCCCCGTCACGACCCAGCGCAGGATCAGAGCGGCGTTCCGGCCTGACAGTGCTCCAGCTCGACCGGATCATGGGCACACACGATGCTGAAGTCGCCCCGTTGGTCGACGGACAGGGCGCGCAGGCGCTCCTGGTTCGCCATGCGGCGATCGGCATCGACCTGCATCAAGCGCTGATAGGCGCGCAGCCCGGGGGTGCAGCGGCGGCGCGCCCGACGCATCTCGCCCCGGTAGAAATAGGCGTCGCCGGCGTGGAGCAGCCACCGGCCGTCATCGCCGCGTACGGCCACCCCGGCATGGCCCCAGCTATGCCCGGGTAAGGGGACGAGGAGGATGTCGGACGGTAACCCGTCGAGATCGCGGACCGCGTCGAAACCGAACCACGGCTCGCCCGGCGCACCATAGCCGCGCCAATGACGGACGTCGTCGAACTGGCGCGTGCGCCAGCGATTGCGCGCGACGATGCCGGTCTTGGGTCTGGTCGCGTCGTCATATTCACGCTGCATGACGTGGACGGTCGCGTGCGGGAAATCCTCCAGCCCGCCGGCGTGATCGAAATCGAGATGGGTCAGCACGATGTGCCGCACGTCCTGTGCGCGAAAGCCGAGCGCCTCGATCTGGCGAATGGCGGTTTCTTCCTCGCGCAGGCGGATGTTGAGCAGCATCCGCCATGGCAGGGTGATGCGCGGATCGGGGCGGGCATGGGCATGGGCGACGTCGCGCAGGCCATAGCCGGTATCGACCAGTACCAGCCCGTGCGCGTCGGTTTCGATCAACAGGCAATGGCAGACGAGATGGCCGAGCAGCCCGTGGCTGCGCCCGTCGAACAGCGCCCCGCCCAGGGGGCAGTCGCTGCCGCAGTTCAGGTGATGGATTCGCATGGACGCGGTCCTTGGCAAAGGGGCGGGGATGGTGAGGCATCCCCGCCGGTCGCGTCAGCCGATCTGCTGGTCCTGTGCGCCGCTGTCAGGGCGCGCGGGACCCAGCACCGGTTCCTGGCCGAGCGGCTTGTTCTGGAACACGGTGAATTCGTCGCGGCCGTCCATCGTCGGGCCGGCGGTCCAGCGCCCTTCGGGGTACGTGCCGTCGACCGAGGTCGCGTAGAAGTTATAGTTGTTCGCCTGATCCTCCA